>NZ_NKTX01000045.1 GCF_003207815.1 Komagataeibacter oboediens
GGGCAATACCAGTCCATGCCACCATTCACTCCATCTCTTCGCAAAGACGGATGAATCACAACATGCTGGTATTGTTCAAAAACTTTCGGATCAGGCTCTTAAATGCGCATGAAAACGATCCCATGCCAAAGTAACAGTCCTCTTCCGAGGAAGTTGCATTCCATGAACGATCGACTGCGCCCTCCAGGAGGGCATAAATTATATATTATATATCAATTAGTTAACTTATGCTTCGATATCATCCTGCAACACTGCGGACACAGAAAGCAATCATATCCATAGCCCAGGTGCTGTGGACTCAATACATCTTATTAAAATATTATGAATTATATGAAAATATTCTTATTTAATATATATCATATCCTTCGAGAGATAGGTATGTGAAGAATATGTCTATTTTATAATCTCTTCTGCCAAATAATAGAAACTGACGCGGCAGGTGTGAACTGTCACTCACATATCACAATCAGCCCTGACGCCCGTTTTCCGGTATCACTTTTCTCCTGGAAAAAGCGATGATCCGCGCCCATCACATCATATTTCGAGATCTCATGGCGGCGGTTACAAACGGTTGGGAAAGAGTTCACGCAAATGCGTATGGAAGGCACGCAAACGCCCGATCTGCGCGGCTTCCGTAAAAACTTCCGCCCGCTTCATCCCGCCCTGCCGCAGGGCCTCCCATTGTGGCGTACCAGGCTGCATACGATCCAGACGACCGATGACATCGGCAATATCCTGTACGTCATAGGGATCTACCAGCAGCGCCGAACCACCTGCAATTTCCTCGGTCGCGCCCCCACGGGATGTCATGACGGGCACACCCAGGGCCATGGCCTCGACAATAGGCAGACCAAATCCTTCCGCCAGCGACGGAAAAACAAGGGCATGGGCATTCACCAGACTGCGCAGCAAGGATTCCCGACTGCACCACGGCACACGGATAACCTGCTGATGGGGCGCACGGGGACTGAGATCAGGCATATCATCGCCATCCGGTCCCAACAGCACAAGCGGCCGTTCCGTGCCGCTTCGTGCATGCGCCTCCACCAATCGTTCAATGTTCTTGCGCCTTTCCACCCGACCAACACAGATGAAACAGCCCGCAGGCGCCACAACCGGAGCAGTTGTCAATTGCCGACGTTCAGTGGCCGTGACCCCCGCAAGCTGATAAAGATTGACGACCCTGCTGGCAGAAATACCAAATATCTCAATGATCTGCTGCCTGACCGTTTCCGACACCGTCACCAAGATATCCGCCTGCGTAACCAGTTGGCTCAGCAGGCGCTGCAAACGCCGGGGGTTGATTCCCGTCAGATGCGGATGGGTTATGGGAATCAAATCATGAACCGTCACAATATTGATCGTATTTTTTACAAGAATCGGTAACGGATACGTCCAGAACATAATATCTGGCGGTTGCTGGCCATGTAACCACAACAGGCGCTTCCATATCTGGAAATGAATATGGGCGACGCGGTAAATATCTGAAATATACGGGTATGATCCGCCAGTGGTGTCCCCCTGCCGACGGCTGATCAACCGGGCGGGCAGACAGGCTTTCAAAAACCTGACAATCCGCTGCCAGCTGCTGTTGGGCTGCGTGCTGCCATTATCAGGATCATGATCCCAAAGATACTGGACATGAAACCCCATATGGGTCAGGCAGGTCTGCACTCCCTGTACATAGGTGGCCACTCCCGTTCCACCTGACCTGCCTATATTCCTGCTATCCAGCCATATCGTCAGGTCTGAAAGAGGCTGGCGGTCATCATTTTCAGCATGTGCACGTACTGTCATGAAGGATGTGGCTACCTATCGCAGGATAATGAAGGGTCCATGCCGCATATAGCTATGCAGCGCCACGGATCAGGACGCGCGAGGTCCGTTCGACCGGAAAAAGGCTGCTGTTTCATCAGCGACAGCGATACCTGCCGCAACCTGACGGGGCCAGTTGAACAGGTTCATACCCGCAGCTTCCACGGCTGTCCTGTCTTGCGGCATCTTCTCCAACAGGGCATCAATCACCCTGCGCCATGCAGGGCCGTCGGTCGGGTCAAGATATATCGCATACTCTCCCGCAACTTCATGAAATACCGGAATATCACTGCAGACCACGGGGGTTCCCAGCACCATGGCCTCAACAAGGGGAAGCCCGAACCCTTCGGAAAAGGAGGGAAATAACAGTCCCTGGGATCCCTGTAACAGGCTGACCACTTCAGGGTCCGACAGGTCATTATATTCCAGTACGTTTCCCTGCAGGGCCGGGCAGCGTTCCAGCATGTCGAGAATGTTTTCATTTTCCCAGCCACGCCTTCCAACCAGAATCAGGCGAGGTGCCGCCCCGCCCTTTTCTTCCACCATGGCACGCCACAAATTCAGTAATAACAGATGGTTCTTCCGTGGCTCAATGGTTCCCAGATACACAAAATAGGGCCTGCCATCATCCGGCAGGCGCGATACAGGTGCATCGGACAGGCTGGAAAGCTGCAGATGCAGTCCATGGGGCACGACATGCACATGATTTTCGGCCGGGCGGTTCTTCATATAGGGCGCCAGAGAATGCGCGACCGCCCTGGCCGGCACGATCACGCTGGCAGCCAGACGGGCAACCGTCGCCATGCGCCGTGCATGACGCTGCGGTTCACCCGGCCGGGCATATTCGGGAAATTCCAGCGGAATGAGGTCATGCACCATCGGTACGAACAGGCTGCCATGATGGGACAGGAATTTCTCGATCGGTCCGGGGCGCGTCAGATGATGATGAGACACAAGAAGATAGATGCTGTCACCCTGATGCCGGGACATCGTCCAGCATGACAGGAGTACGGACTGAGTCAGGCGCTGCGCCATACGGGGTAGACGATCCCGCAATGGCCTGTCACCATCCCATACTTGGCCCATCGCATCCACGAAGTGACATACGGCCCGGGTTGACAACGTTCCTATGCAACCAACTGGATGGAACGCGACAAATGTCGGGCGATGCGCCTCATTCTTCAGCAGGTAAGAAACATATTCATATTCGACACGGTCGATGCCGGTCGGGATCGGATTTCGCGCCCGGGAAAGCAACCGGGATATATCCATAAAAATATGTGGCGCGTCCGTTATCATCATCAGTTACTGCCGGGAAGAAGAACTTGTCTGGAGGTGCGATATGGTAAACACCTTACCGTCCTCGGAAGGCGTCGTACGATTGATCCGTCTGAGCGTACCCTGCACCAGCAGCTTCAGCCCTTCAGGGGAAAAGAAGCCCCCTTCAATCAGACAGCGGTCGATCAGAACACGTCGGAAATCCTCGAATGTCACGGGATCCGGCGGCGTGGGCGCGCCCCAGAAATGATCAAGCGTTCCCTGATCCGTAATATCCGGCAGATCGTAAATCGCCTGTCCCAGCGTAATGACAGGGACATTGCAGATCAGGGCAAGCGTACCTGTGGTACTGTTGATGGTCACCACGCCCTTCGCCGCACGGACCATCTGGGCGATATCGCCACTTTCCAGATAACGGACACGATCGGCAACGCCCAGCTTGCGCGCAATCTTCCGCGTCAGGGCGCTCCAGTCCTTAACTCCGTTATCAAGGGGATGTTCCTTGACCAGCAGGTAGAGATCCTTGGGAGCATGTTTTGCAAAAGATTCCAGCACGAACCGGATCGCTCCGGCTATGCCATCAAAATCGGAATGCAGCCGGATCTGCGCATCTGCATCAAGCTGCAGCGGGAACAGCATATAAGGCAGGTTGTGGTCAGCCACTTCCGCCATGATTTTTTCCGTACGCTCGCGCGCTGCATCACGGCGCCACAGGCGCTTGAGCCAGCCAACCCCTTCCGTCCATGGATGCCATGGACGGTAGTCATGCCAGTTCTTGAAATACCAGCGCGTCAGCAGATCAGCCGCATTATAGGCCACAGCTTCCAGCGCCCGCCGACGGAAGGAGGATGGAACCTGGACATGTGGCGGCAGGGGCGGAAGATGGGCGGCCTGTTCACGATACCACGCCGGATCCCGCGGCAGGGATGAATGGCCATTCACCCCATCAAGTTCCAGCGTAACCCAGTCCGGACGAATGTAGCCTTCTTCAAACACATAGACACGCAGGCCACGTTCGATGCACACGGACGCAGCCTTGCGGTGCAGGGGGCGGCAGTCCCCAAACAGCATGACATCGGTAATGCCATGCTTCGTAATGACATCGGTCAGGAAACCGGGCCATTCATCCATACTGCCCGTGAAATTGATTCCATGCGGCAGGCGCCAGAACAATTGATCTCCGCCATTGAAATTTATCTTGTAAACTTCGTATCCTGCCTTGCGGAACGCTTTCCCGATCTCATGGAAAAAAGGTCCCATCAACCCCTGAAGCAGCAGGAAGCGGCGGGAAGATGACACAGCGTTGTTCTGTAAGATATTCAGCATTACATATCAGTCTGTTCGAGCTTGACATGCATACCAATTCCTTGGGAAGCAGCCGAAAGCACCGGTGTAGATCGCCTATCTTCATGTGAGCGTACAAGAGGGTAGATATATACGGGAACATAGGGGCAAGCATATGGCAATGATATGCTTTATGAACAAATCAGGGCTTCATTCTGCCGTGACGTGATCTTCCTCGTTGTTTTTCAATGCCCTGAGCGGACTGCACCCCAGCCAATGGCAGTTATGCCCGAACATATATATACGTGGAATACCGGTTTTCCATTCTACCGACCTGCCTGGCTGCTTTTTCCATCATTCCGCGTCATTTTAAAATATCAGGGATAAGAAAACAAACCCGTTCGTCCCTATGAAATCTCCCACCATTCCGATGCGTCGTCTTGCTGACACAAGACAAAAATCCGTATTCATCAAATATTCCACACAGGCGCCGTAATGATCATTCATATCCCTACAATGAATGATAGAGATCGATTCCCTCCTGCACGGATGAACATTCAACCATTTTCCGATCATGTATAACGACGCTTCTGTCGCATATTTCTTTTACGAAATGCATATCATGGGAAACAATTATCAGTGCGCGGTCGGCACGCTTTACAAACAGTTCTTCCCGGCAACGTTCATAAAAACGGGCATCGCCCACCATGATCACTTCATCGATCAGGTAACAGTCAAATTCGATAACCACAGACAGGGCAAAGGCAAGACGCGCACGCATACCAGATGAATATGTTTTCACCGGATCCATAAGCTGCTTGCCCAGTTCAGCAAAATCGTCAACATATTTACGCGTTCTGGTGTAATCGAGATTATAGATCCTGCAGATAAACCTCAGATTATCCAGCCCGCTCAGACTTCCCTGGAAGGCGCCACCAAAGGCAAGCGGCCATGAAATCGACATCGTATGCTCTATACGACCAGACGTTGGCAGTTCAACACCACCAATAATCTTGATAAGTGTCGATTTGCCAGCGCCATTACGCCCCAGGATGCCAAGCTTTTCGCCCTTTTCAACCTGAAGGTTAATACCGTCAAGGATACGACGATGCCCGTTATCAACATGATAATCTTTAACAATATCAATGCAGCGTAACATTATGGACTCTTTGTTCTGTCGTACATGGCAACCCCCAGATTACTCAGGACCATATGATCCGTGACATCCTTCGGAAACACACCTTCAATTATCGGATATTACGTTCCTGCGCCCCCGCAACCAGCAGCCTGCCCATTATGTACAGACCCAATGTGGAGAAGAATGTAATAATAAGAACCAGAATGTTACGTGGATATTCCGGCCAGTCCGCCGCGTTGGGCTGCGCAACTTCATCAACATAGACCATCTGCTGGTTGGCCTGCTGCTTGGCTGCTTCCAAGGACGTCACGTTGCTGACCAGTATCCGCTGCTGGATCTCACGCTGCACCATAAGATCCTCGTACCCGGTAATCTTCGGGACAAGGGAATCATTGGATCCGGTAATCTCTCCACCGGACTTTTTAATCTGTTCGGTCAGGATATCCGCCTGACGCTGATACGCCGCGATCAGCGGGCTATTCGGGGCCGATTTCCGTAACTGGCCCAACTGCATGTTGGTAGTCGTCAGCATATTCTGCAGTGTGGTCACAAAGCTGATCATCGGCACGGACTGCCTCATCGGATCAATCAGGGCGATCACATTCCGGTATTCAGCCAGCTTCTGGTTAATGTCCCGCAGTTTGGCTTCAGAAGCCTGAACTTCCAGCAAGGTCGCGTGAATCAGGTTATCCCTCTGCCTGCGGTTGATATCATTGACCAGGTTTTCACCGGCATCCAGCAGAGCACGGGCAATTTTCTGAGAATCGTCAGCCCTGAAAGTACGGACCGTCAGGATGGAAATATTCGTTTCCGAATCCTGTTCTACCAGCACATGTCTTTTATAATATTTGTAAAAATGCTCAAAATCCTGCGGAAGCCCGAACATCGGATAACGCGCGACAAAATCCGCTTCCGGCCGCCGATAGACGTCAAGCAGGCTGTTCTGCTTGACCAGCAGTTCAGCCGCATCACGTGACTGCATGTAATCCTGCACCACGTATGTATTTTCGGAAGTTGCGCCACTCCCCCCGCTTGACTGCAGGATGTTACTCAGCGAAATGCCAGACTGACCGGACCGCCCGCGCACGACAAAATGCGCTTCTGATATATATTGGGGCGTTGCGATCAGGGTCAGGTAAAGAAACACCAGACCGGTCGGCAGTACAACAAAGATCATGAAGGGCAGATGGTTCTGTATTAGATTACGGAACCAGTTCCCCACCCGCGTCAGGAAAGAGGGATCGTTTCCCTGATACTGATTTCTGTCTTCCTGGTACACATCAACATTCATGATATGCAATTCCGTCCTGGAGTACCAACCGTGACATGCACCGAACCATATTCACCAATGAAACCCACAACAGACCCGAAAGCCGGCCCGGACACGCATCCGCAGCATTTCTGTCGCATAAATTCTTTCATTATTTTGCCATCCATGCCGCAGTGATCCCCGGTGCGATAAGTGTACTGATCAGCCCGAAGAACTTATAGAACTTGTTGCTGGTGGCATTCGCGACATAAATAATATCCTGATCGCGCATCATAAAACGCTCCGCCAGAAAGTAATTGCTCGGGTTCATCATATCCAACTGATAAATTACAGGTCCGGTTGTCGCCCCATTATCAACCGACAGGCCCAGGCGTTTCAGGACATCAGCATTCTCGAAGCGGAACAGGTAGACAGCATTCGGATCGGCACGGGAATCAAGCGGACCACCACTGCGCGAAATGGCCTCGGCCAGGGTCAGCGTCGGGGTCGTGAACTGCGTCTGGGTGACTCGTTCGGTTGCCCCGAATACGGAGAAGGTACGCGGTTCATACACGACCTGTACCCGGTCGCCGGGCTGCATCACGATATTCTGCGCCGGATCATTTTCTATGGTCTTGAGCGGCAGTTCCGCAATCTTGTCCTTACGGGTCAGGCGAACGATATAATCCTCATCCGACTGGACCGTCCGGTCTTCCCCCCCCGCCAGCGCAATGACATCCAGGATGTGCTCACGGTTTGGTGTCAGAGGAATACGACTGGGCCGCCGCACCCCACCAT
This sequence comes from Komagataeibacter oboediens, assembly GCF_003207815.1. GTDB lineage: Bacteria > Pseudomonadota > Alphaproteobacteria > Acetobacterales > Acetobacteraceae > Komagataeibacter > Komagataeibacter oboediens. Next base: position 7,563 of record NZ_NKTX01000045.1, read on the forward strand.
ATACAATGACAGAATTGGTAATATCGGACAGGATACGCACCAGAACCTGCGGTGACTGCGATTTCTGCTTCAATCGCGCCGTAATGGCATCCGCCAACTGGTTGGTGGTCATGCCGGTCACATGCATCTGACCACCAAAAGGAATTTCAACATTCCCGCTTCCATCCACACTCAGTGGCGGCAGGTTGGATGCCATGGACATGTTGCCCCCTGCGGACATACCCCCGTTATTGGGGCTGAATAGGGCGCTACCCACTTCGTATATCGAAACCTGCAGGACATCGCCTGGCCCGATCGTATCATTCCTGGGCACGCTCGTCGGGGCATTATCCGCATCAAGGCTGCTGAACAGAGGCGGTTCCTGACTTTCCAGCAGGCCGATCAGTTCCGGGCTGACCTTCACAATGTTGTAGCCTACGCTGTTCCTCTTGGGATCACTCTGGGCGTGGTTGATCTTGTATTCCGTAGGACCACTATCGGGAAGGGTGTTGCACCCGGCAAGCAACAGAACCATTCCACCAGCCACAGCAACATGCCGACCCTTCCGAATATGCCGTAGGACTGAACCCAAATTTTTCGGGAGACAGGAAATGGTCAATGTGGCACCGCAGCTAAAAGTGATGATCGAGAATATAATTCAGGCCAGACAGACGCGCCTACATACATTCATTCGGCAGGAAAGATGAAGAGCAACGTAGGGGCCTTTTATCAGATCACACTTTGACTGACCATACAGTAAGAACCTGATTGTCCCACAAAGCTGGAAGCCCCGGAAAAGCACGCATTAAACGCCTGTTTTCTGCCTGCCTACATACCCTGTCAGCCATCAATACATAGCCCCGGCAACCCGCATGCAAAAGACAGGAAACCGTTTCGATACGATCACGCCTGCCACCCTCTCCATGGGCGCACCAGCACCCGCTATCTGGCCGTCATATTCACATGGAAAAACGGCATGAATATGTAATGCGGGATCAAAGCGCACCAGCGCAGGAAACGTTCCACATGAACCGGACCGGCAGGCTGAAATCCTGCAATGATTCCTGATTTTCTGATTTCGGCAACCCAGACCGGGAACAGTTTCCTGACAATCTGCCAGAAAACAAAAACGACCCCGAAGGGTCGTTTGCAAACCGACTGCTTTAATCTGGAGCGGGCGATGGGATTCGAACCCACGACCCCAACCTTGGCAAGGTTGTGCTCTACCCCTGAGCTACGCCCGCGCTCCGTGTCGGTGAAGCGGTGTTTACGGCAAACCCGGTGGGCGTGCAAGGGGTTAAAATGCTTTTGTCGAAGTTTTTTTTCATCACCGAAGAATGCGGTTGCGGGGATGGCCGGGAATGCCAATCTATCACCATAACATGTGAACCGATCGGCATGGGCATAGGGGCACGCACTGTCCCCGTCCCCATGCTGGCCGCCAGACCAACAGGAACACGACCATCATGGACTACATTATCGGCCAGACACCCCGCCCTGCCGGTTCCGCCCCGGCGGGTAGCCCGCCAATTGCGGGCGGCAGGCCCGACCCTGTGATGGAGGGCACGCAGAACACCTTCATGCACGATGTGGTGGATGCCAGTCGCGACATGCCGGTCCTGGTCGATTTCTGGGCGACATGGTGCAAGCCGTGCATGCAGCTGACCCCGGTTCTGGAAAAGGTGGTCCGCGCCGCAGGCGGCCGGGTCCGGCTGGTCAAGGTGGATGTCGACGCCAACCGCGCGCTGGCGCAGCAGTTGACCCAGGTCGGCCTGCCGCTGCAATCCATCCCGCTGGTCGCTGCCTTCTGGCAGGGGCAGATCCTCGACCTGTTCCAGGGTGCCAAGTCTGAAAGCGAAGTCCGCCGGTTCGTGGAAAACGTGCTGAAGTCAGCTGGGGGCGCCCTGCCCGCCGCCGACCTGGTGGACGCCGCCCGCAAGGAAATGGAGGAAGGCCGCGCCGAAGCGGCAGCGAGCCTGTTTTCGCAGGTGCTGGAAATCGAACCCGAAAACCCCGCCGCATGGGGCGGGCTTGCCCGCGCCCTGATTGAAATGGGGGATGAGGAAGGTGCCGAAACCGCCCTGAACGACGCACCTGAATCCATTGCCAACCATGCCGAGATCACGGGGGCGAAGGCGGCGCTGGAACTCAAGCGCGAAGGCCGGAAGGCTGCTGAGGAAGCCGAGGAAATCCGCGCCCGCATCACCGCCAACCCGAAAGACTACGCCGCCCGCTTCGAACTGGCTGCAGCCCTGAATGCCGCAGGCAGGCGCGCGGAAGCCGCCGACGAACTGCTAACCATCATGAAGGAAGACCGTCAATGGAATGACGACGGCGCGCGCAAGCAGCTGATCCGCCTGTTCGAAGCCTGGGGCCAGACCGATCCCGACACGGTCGCCGCCCGGCGGCGCATGTCGTCGCTGCTGTTTTCGTGACGCGGCATGACCCACGGGGGACCATCATCATCCATGATGACATCCCCCGCCGCATCCCGCAGATCGGGGAAATGACGCTGGCGGACTTCCCGGCGGAACTGGGGCTGTTCCCGCTTGACGAAGCCCTGCTGCTGCCACAGGGGCGGCTGCCGCTCAATGTGTTCGAACCACGCTATATCGCACTGGTGGAGGATGCGCTGGCCGGCAACCGCCTGATCGGCATGATCCAGCCCCGCCCGCTGGACGGCATGGACGGCAGCCCGCTGGATGATGCGGCCGATGCCGACATGGATGACGGCTACAGCACCACCCCACCCCTCTATAATATAGGATGCATCGGTCGCATCACCGCCATGACCGAACGCACGGACGGCACCTATGCCATCACGCTGACGGGCATTGCCCGCTTCCGCCTGCTGCGTGAGACGGAAATGCGCCGTGGCTACCGCGTTGCACGGATCGACGCATCATCCTTCGTTTCCGACCTGACGGATGGCGGGGATGACATTCCCTTCGACCGTGAAGGCCTGCTCAACGCCCTGCATGATTTCTGCGAGGCCCAGGGCGTCAGCACGCAATGGGACGCGCTGCGCCAGATGGATGACGCCGCCCTGCTGGTCACGCTGCCCATGATCTGCCCGTTTGGCACGGCGCCGCGCCAGATGATGCTGGAAGCGCCCACGCCCGCCGCCCGCGCCCAGATCCTGCGCAATCTGCTGGACGGGGCTGGACATGAACCCGATGAGGGTGCATCCCCATCCTGACCAATGTCGCCTGAATAACTGCAACCTGCATGGGATCTGCCGCCATGACCGAAAAGCCGCCTGCCCCACCGCTGGACCCCCGGCTGCTGTCCATCCTTGTCTGCCCGGTGACCAAGGGGCCGCTGGTCTATGACCGTGAGGCCGGTGAACTGATCAGCAAGCGCGCGGGGCTGGCTTTCCCGGTGCGTGACGGCATTCCCATCATGCTGCCCGACGAAGCGCGCAAGCTGGATGCCTGAAGATAGCCTGGAAAATAAAAGTTTCTGGGTGCCGCCCTTTTTCAAAAAGGCGGCGTTCTTCGAAGCTTTTTGAAAAAATCTTCACCAAAAACTTCTTTTATTCCGGCAATGGCACGGCCATCCCGTCAATCAGCCGCACATCACCCAGCCATGCCGCCGCCAGCAGCCGGGCAGGCATACCGTCGGTCAGGACGGCCAGCGGCTGCAGGTCCAGTTCCGACCGCAATTCCACATATTCCACCGGATCGAAACCCACATCCGCCAGTTGTCGGACCGCCCGCGCCAATGCAGCCGGAACATCCGCACCCACCGCAATATCGGCAGCACAGGCCTGCAGGATACGTGGCAGGGCAACGGCAATCTCCCGCTGAGAAGGCGTAAGACGCCGGTTGCGCGATGACAGGGCCAGACCGTCCGCTTCCCGCCGCGTCGGGCAGGCGATGATCTCAACCGGCAGGTCAAGGTCGGTCACCATGCGGCGGACCACCTGCACCTGCTGGAAATCCTTCTCGCCGAAAAAGGCGCAGTCCGCCAGTGTCTGCAACAGCAGCTTGCACACCACCGTCGCCACGCCATCGAAATGGCCCGGGCGGGTGCCACCGCACAGCCCTTCCGATACGCCGGATACGCTGATGCGGGTGGCGAAACCGGGCGGGTACATCTGCGACACGGTGGGGGCATACAGCATGTCCACACCTGCATCCGCCAGCAGGCGCGCATCATCATCCAGCGTGCGGGGATAGGTCGCCAGATCATCGGCATTGTCAAACTGGATCGGGTTGACAAACACCGTCGTAATCACCCGGTCCGCCCGTGCCCGCGCGGCATGGACCAGCGACAGGTGCCCGTCATGCAGTGCCCCCATGGTCGGCACCACGCCAACACGCGCGCCAGCCTGCTTCCACTGCCTGACACGTGCGCGCAATCCGGCTACGGTGCTGATCGTTTCCATCCTGTCTCCCCCTACCTCCCTGTCTGTATCCGGCATGATACCAGCGGCCGGTTTCGGGCAGAGTGCATATCATCATTTCCATGACATGCGCGATGGGGCGTGAGGGCACGCGCCAATTCATATATGGTCGTGGTGAAGGCATGGCTTTTCTGCTATGTCGGCCATTGCGTCGTGCAGGAGGTTTTTTTGGCCCGTTTTCTTCCCGTTCTTGGTATCTGTGCCATCGTGCTGTCACTGGCCGCATGCGCCACCAACACGCCGGGATCGGTCAAGGACCGTTCGACATGGACACGCTGGGGTTATGCCGAAGGGGTGAAAAACGTCACTTCCCACTGACGCCACCACCCCACCGCCAGACGCGTTTCCGTCCAGACCTGCCCTTCCCCAGCCACAGGATGCCGGCATGACCGGCTGTTTGACTGCATGACCCATATTTCCGAACCCGCATGGTTTCCCATTGCACTGCGGCTGGACGATGTCCGGGTACTGGTGATTGGCGGCGGCATGATCGCGGCCAACAAGGTCCGCCTGCTGCTGGCCCACCGCGCGAAGGTCGAGGTCATTGCCGCCCGCCTTGATCCGGAAATGCAGCGATGGGAGGAAGACGGCACGATCATCCACGTGGCCAGCAAGGCTGATACCGCCACCCTGCGCGCCGCCATGCCCGGCTGCCGCCTGGTCTATGCCGCGACCGACGATCGTACGGTCAACCGTGCAGTCGCGGCCCTGGCACAGGAAATGAACATTCCCGTCTGCGCCGTCGATGATCCGCAGCCGTCCACCTTCATCACCCCGGCCCAGATCCATCGCGGACTGGTGCGCATCGCCATCTCCACCGGGGGGGCTGCCCCCGTCCTGGCGCGCCGCCTGCGCGAACAGGTGGAAAGCACCATACCTGATGGCACGGGGGAGCTTGCCGTTTTCATGCAGCAGCAGCGCGAGCATGTGGGGGCGGCCTGTCCCGACATATCGCGACGCAGGCAGGTATGGGAAACCTTCCTTGACGGGGCTGGTGCGCAGGCGGCCCGGTGGGGCGAAAACGAACGTGCGCGCGCCATACTGGACGACATCATTGCCTCCACCAGCACACGGGGCGAAGTATGGCTGGTCGGCGCGGGACCGGGTGACCCGGACCTGCTGACACTGCGTGCGCTGCACCTCATGCAGAATGCCGACTGTGTGCTGTATGACCAGTTGCTGTCCCCTGCCCTGCTGGACCGGGTGCGGCGCGATGCGGAACTGGTATTCGTGGGCAAGCGCCGCAACAAACACACCATGCCGCAGGAAGACATAAACGCCGAACTGGTCCGCCGCGCACAGGCGGGACAGCGCGTGCTGCGGCTGAAGGGGGGCGACCCGTTCGTGTTCGGGCGCGGGGGCGAGGAAATCGAAGCCCTGCTGGACTCCGCCATTCCATTTCAGGTCGTCCCAGGCATCACGGCGGCCAATGGCTGCGCTGCCTATGCCGGCATACCCCTGACCCACCGTGACTGCGCACAGGCCTGCATGTTCGTGACCGGCCATGCCCGCGCGGATGGCACGCTGCACCTGCCATGGGACAGCATGGCGCGACCGGGACAGACGGTGGTGATCTATATGGGGGTATCCGCCCTGCCCGCCCTGTGCACGCAGCTTATGGACCACGGCCTCCCCGCTGACTGGCCTGCCGCCATTGTCGAACGCGGCACGCGCGCGGACCAGCGCGTGCTGACCGGCACGCTGGGCGGACTTGCGCACCAGGCAGCAGAGGCCGGCGTGGGCAGCCCCGCGCTGATTATTGTGGGCGAAGTGGTCCGGCACCGGGTGATATCCCCTGCGTGAATATCAGCCATGCACCTTGTGCCTGTACATCCTTTGTTATGAATTCCCGGCTATTTCCATTGTATCAAGCGCCATGAGGCCACTGAACGGTCAGGGAGGCCATGCCAGACCTACAGGCAACAGGTGCGCGGCGTATTCACGGCATCATTCGCATTTTCCAGCCCTGGACTGACCGACTGCCTGCGGGCTGGGTGGGGTTCAGCCTGCGTACATGGTGTTCGCTGGTACTCGGCCTGACCACGGCGTTCTGGCTGCAACTGGACAATCCCCTGCTGGTGGGTGTGACGGTCATGATCCTGGCGCAGCCCCTGCGCGGGCAGGCGCTGTCCAAGGCATTTTACCGGTTGCTGGGCACCATGGTGGGCATGGGCGTGTCCATTGTGCTGGTGGCAATATGGAACCAGCAGCGTGGTCCCTTTCTGGGGGGTGTGGCACTCTGGCTTGCGGCCTGTGCCTTCGTGGGGTCGCTGGAACGCGATTTCCGGTCCTATGCCGCCCTGCTGTCGGGCTATACGGTCGCCCTTGTGGCCGTAAACTGCATTGATACGCCACAGAACGTCTTCAACATCGCGGTGTCCCGCGCTTCGGCCATCACGCTCGGGGTCTTTGCCGTGGCGGTGATCAATATCCTGTCCGGCTCGCCCGAGGCATGGCGGGGGCTGGCCAATGGGCTGAAACAGCTGATCCGTCCGCTTAGCGAAACCGCGCGTGCTGCCCTGCAGCACATGTACGACCGTGGCGCACAGACTGACATCCGGCTGGGCGCGCGCATACTGGCACTGACCACGCCACTCTCCTATGCCCGCACGGAACTGGAACGGGGCGGTGCACGCGCCAACGGGGCGCGTCTGGCCATGGTGTCCATGCTGACCATTCTGGACTGCGCGCGCGGACTGGGCCGCCATACCGGTCATGGCAATATCGACCCGGCAGTAGAAGAATCCATTGCCCGCGTCGCACGACAGACCGACCTGCGCACCGATCAGGCCGGTTTCACCACGCATATACTGGATACCGTGCGCGCGACCCTGCCCGACCATGTGCCCAATGCAGACGAAGCCTTCGCCATTGAACGCGCCGCCCGCATGCTGACCGCGCGCACCCGCATGCATGCCGGGCAGGAAGTACTGACCGAAGGCACCGGCAGCGCCATCCACAGCAGGACGGTCAATATCGCGGTCCAGCCCAATTATCCGCTGGCCCTGATCGGGGCGCTGCGGGTTCTGGTCGGTTTTTCGTTCGCGGCCGGGGTCTGCGTGGTTACCGGCCTGCCGGGCGCGACCGTCGCACTGGCCCAGACCGCCCTGACCCTGACCCTGGCTGCGACCAATGTGGATACGGCGCGTTTTGGCATGGGGGCGATCATCGGCCTGCCATGCAGCGTGCTGGCGGCGGCCCTGCTGAACTTCTTCGTGCTGCTGCATGGGGCGGACATGCCCTTTCTGGCGCTGACGCTGCTGCCGCAGACATTCCTGGCCTGCCTTCTGCTTATGCGCCCGTCAACGGCGGCCATCGGGTTCAATTACGGCGTATTCTTCTTCGCCATACTGGGTCTGGACAATCACCAGAGCTACAACCCCACGGAATTCCTCAACCGCAACATCTTCTACCTGCTGGCGGCCCTGCTGGCGTTCATTATTCTTGTGCTGCTGTTTCCGCCATCACCGCGGCGGCAGCGGTTCTGGATGGCATCCACCGTCGTCCGCGCGCTGGAACGCCAGATGACCGGCCATGGCGAAGCCGATGGCCCGACCCGCCTGACGCGCACCTATGACCGGCTGGCCCAGATGCAGTTCTGGACCGACCGCCTGCCCGGCAATTCCAGCAGCGCACGACAGATGGAAAGTTTCATGACCTTTGCCGAACTGGATGGTGCGCTGGCGCGGGCACGAACCTATGCCAGGCAGGCACAGGCGATTGCCCTGCTGCGTCCCGCAGCCGAACTGGCGCAACGCGAACTGTCGCTCCACGCGCCGTGGGACGTGGAACAGCGCATGCGCGACGCCATCGCAGCGATCCCCGCCCCGCAGGCACAGCTGCCACCCCAGGCGCAGGCCGCGGCCGTCAACCTGCTGGCCGGACTGAACGCCGTCCTGCGGGCGTGGCAGGCGGCAGCGCCCCGGTTGCGGCATTACGGCATCATCAAAATGGAAAAGGCTGGCTGATGCGGCAGGTTGTCGATCTGGAAGGCGTGCTGATCTCGGCCTTTGTCATGAACCTCGGGCTGGCGCTGTGCACGCTGCTGGTGCTGCGCATCGTGCTGTCATGGTTCAATCTGTGGCGGTTTGTCTGGAACCCGCCGCTGGCGCAGTTCGGCCTGCTGATCTGCCTTGTTGGCCTGTATACCCTGATCCTGTGAAAGAATCCTGACGTGTTCGCATATGCAAACCGCCTTGTGCGTGTGGCCATTACCGCTGTCATCCTGCTGGTCGCGGCCATCGTGGCCATCGTGCTGTGGGATTACTACACGGCCTCCCCCTGGACACGGAACGGCCAGGTCCGTGCGCAGGTTGCCAATATCGCACCGCGCATTTCCGGCCAGATCAATGAAGTACGCGTGCATGACAACCAGTTCGTGCACAAGGGCGACGTGCTGTATGTCATCGACCCGTTCGATTTCCGGGTGAAGCTGGATATTGCCGATGCCGCCGTCAATGAACGCCGCGCGGATCTGGAGTTCAAGACATCGCAGTACGAACGCCGCCAGAAGATTTCGGGCGTTGCCGTATCGGGTGAGGAAAAGCAGCAGTTCGAGGCCGTGGCCCAGCAGGCCGAAGCCCAGTACGCAGCCGCCCTTGCAGACCTGAAACAGGCGCGAATCAACCTGGAACGCACCGAAGTCCGCAGTTCGATCAACGGATACGTCACGAACCTGACCATGCGCGCGGGCGATTACGCCAATGCGGGACAGGTAAACATCCAGATCATCGATGCGGATTCCTACTGGGTGGACGGGTATTTCGAGGAAACGAAAATCCATTCCATCAAGGTGGGCGAGCCGGTGCGGCTGGACCTTATGGGCTTTCATGAACCCCTGTTCGGCCATGTGGAAAGCATCACGCGCGGTATCGCCAGCAACAATGCCGCGACATCCATACAGGGCCTGCCTGCGGTGGACCCGGTCTATACATGGGTCCGGCTGGCGCAGCGCATTCCGGTGCGCGTAAAAATCGACAACATTCCACCCGACCTTGTACTGGCCGCGGGCATGACGGCAACCGTGACCGTGGTATCGGAAGCCGGCAACCGCCGCCATATGTCGGTGCGTGATGCATTGCGGCATGTCGGCGATGACATGCAGCACCTTGCCGGACATCGTTAAAAGACTGTTCAAGAAGAATAAAAGTTTTTTGGGTGTCGCCTTTTTTCAAGAAGGCGGCATTCCCTGAAGCTGTTTGCAAAAAGCTTTACCAAAAACGTCTTTCTGCTCCCACCCTTACCTTATCCACAGATTCAGGGGACGAATATCCGGGCAACCCTGTGGATAGAACCGTTGGGAACCGGGGATAAGGTGGGCGTTTTCCACGACTCGTTAAGAGTCGTATGAATTTTTTCTGATATGTCACCCTGTCCGCCTGCCCGCGCGGTCATGGCAGGCGTCGCACTGCCCTCAGGCGCGTGGCGGCGGGGAATAGGGATCAGCCTTGCCCATATCGGGACCAGGCGCCGGACCCATGCGGTGGGCACGGTACAACAGACCATGCCCCAGCTTTTCAATCAGGATACCACGACGCTGCAGGCGGTCATGGCTGATGGCATATCCGATTTCGCGCACGATCTGACCCCAGACCACCTGTACCCAGCCACGCAGGGCAAGCGTAAGCTCCCGGCGACTGACGCCTTGCTGAATACTTCTGGTCTTGTTCAGCTATGAAGCATGAGCGATTTAAGAGATAGGGACGCGGTACTACCTGCGA
>NZ_NKTX01000046.1 GCF_003207815.1 Komagataeibacter oboediens
ATCCGATCGCCAGTCGGTGTTCATCGCCAGCTCCCACTACAGCTGGTCTTCCATGAATCACCGATCGCATCCGTTGGGAATCCTTATTCCAAATTTTCTACCAAAGTAGTGCTAAGGCCCGTGGTCAGGACGCAGCGCCCTGGCGCGGGACGACATTCGTACCCGCCCGGGGCACCCAGCCCCCAAGTTCCTGCCGCACAAGGGTTTCCAGCAGGTCGATGGCATCGGGGGAATCATTCAGGCACGGGATCAACGCCAGTTCCTTGCCACCAGCCCTGACAAAGGCATCCCCCGCCTCATTGCCGATTTCATCCAGTGTCTCGATACAGTCGGAAATGAAGCCGGGGGTGATGACGGCAATGCGTTCGATCCCGCGCGCGGGCAACGATTCGATAAAGGGCGCCGTATAGGGTTCCAGCCACTTCGCCGGGCCAAAACGTGACTGGAAGGTCAGCGGCATCATCTGCTCGTCATACCCCATGGCCTGACGCAGTGCCTCAATGGTGCGCTGGCACTCGGCGGCATAGGTGTCGCCTTTTTCCACATAGATTTTCGGCAGCCCGTGAAAGGACGCCACAATCATCTGCGGTCTGAAATCCAGCGTGGCCAGACGGGCCGAAATGGACCGGCCCAGGGCCGCAATATAGGCGGGATGATCGGCAAACGGGGGCAGTGTGCGGATGGCTGGCTGGTTGCGCATGCGCATGAGCGCGCGGAATGCCTGATCATTGGCGGTTGCCGTCGTGGTGGCGCTGTACTGCGGGTACAGTGGCGCCAGCAGGATCCTGTCGCATCCCTGCCCCACCAGGTCATGCAGCGCCTGTTTTATGGATGGCTGGCCATACCGCATGCCCCACGCCACCGGCACATCATCCGCCGCCAGCCGCGCCCCAAGCTGTTCGGCCTGTGCGCGGGTGTATGTCCGCAACGGGCTTTCATTACGGTCATGGTGCCAGATGCGGTGATAGGCCTCCCCCGACTTGCGGGGGCGAAAGGTCAGCACCGGCCCGTACAAAATGGGCTTCCAGATCAGCGGACTGGCTTCGATAATACGTCGGTCTGACAGGAATTCCGCCAGATAGCGGCGCACTGCGCCATAACCGGTGCCATCCGGGGTGCCCAGATTGCTCAGCAGCACCCCGGCGCGCGACGGGGCATTTTCATGCCGTGCCGCACGATTTACGGTAATGAATGTCATGAAACGGCTGCTACATGAAGCCGTGCCGGGATGCAAAGAAACTGGCGGGCGTCATCCCCCGCCAACCCGCGCATGCCACGTATCAGCGGCGGGTCCGCACACGGACCGGCTGCAACGCGCGCGCCGGTGCGCGCAGGTAACAGGCAATGCCAGCAAGCCCCAGCAGGGCGACAACTGGGGAAAGCATCTGGACAAAAGTGAACATCACGGTCCCTTTCCTGATCGGACAATGATCAGTCAACCGCGCATATCATGCCCGCGTCAATCAAAAATATTGCTGTCCCGTGCCAGTTCCACGCATTTGCGCATAAGTGTGGGCAGCGCCACATCCACATCATTCCCGTAATGAATGAGCCCGCCCTGTCCGACCAGGCTGTTGGGAAAGGCGGATATGCGCGCCGCATAGACATCCACGATCAGCGTGAAATGGGTAAAGACATGCTTCACCTGCCCGACCTGCTGCCATTTCGCGCGTAGCCGGGGTGCGGTAGGCGCATGGTCCAGTGCCTCCGCCTGTGGCCATGCCGCATCACGCCAGTGCGGGCCGGGCAGGCCCATCATGCCGCCAAGCAGCCCCTTTTCAGGCCGACGGACCAGCAGGATGCCGCCTGCCGCATCCACCATGCAGAAATGCGCGCCATGCCTTACCGGCCGCGCCACCTTTGGCGCCCGGCATGGCAGTGTCGCGGCGATTCCCTGCCGGTTTCCGGCACATGCCTCCCGCCATGGGCACAGCACGCAGGCCGGGGTACGCGGCGTACAGACCCCCGCACCCAGGTCAAACAGGGCCTGCGCGAAGTCGGACGGACGGGCGATGGCCGCCCTGTCCGCATTCAGCGTCATGGCCTGCCGGGCAATGGCCTTACGTGATCCGGGCAGCGGATCGGTCATGGCAAACAGCCGCGCCGTCACCCGCTCCACATTGCCATCCACCGGCACGACCGGGCGGCCAAAGGCGATGGCGGCAATGGCCGCAGCGGTATAGGGACCGATTCCCGGCAGTTCCAGCAGGCCCGCCACCGTATCGGGAAAGCGGCCGCCATTTTCCGCCACCGCCTGCGCACAGGCATGCAGGTTGCGCGCGCGGGCGTAATAGCCAAGACCGGCCCACAACGCCATGACCCGGTCCTGCGGCGCGCGGGCCAGGGCCGTCACATCGGGGAAGGCGTCCAGAAAACGCTCGAAATAGGGAATGACCGCAGCAACCGTGGTCTGCTGCAGCATGATTTCACTCAGCCACACGCGATAGGGATCTGCGCTCTGGCCCGACAGCGCGCGCCATGGCAGAGTGCGGCGATGCCGGTCATACCAGCGTAACAGATCGGTAGCAGAAGGTAACACGGACCCGTTTATGACGAACCCGCCGACCCGCAGCAAGCGAAAGAATGACGCCACGCCCCCCGAACCACCCCGCCGGGCCATGCGCACGCGCAGCCTGGCGGCCCTGCTGCCGCATATCAGCCGGCCTGTCTTTCGCAAGCAGTCCCCCGCCGCCATTCAGGTCATGACGGACTGGCCCGATATCGTCGGCCCTCACCTTGCCAGCATGACCGTGCCGCGCAGGCTGTCCGCCGGCACGCTGACGGTCGGGTGTCGCGGGCCCGTAGCCATGGAACTGCAGCACCTGGCCCCCACCGTCATCGCGCGCATCAACACCACCTGCGGACAGGGCGTGGTCAGGCGGCTGAAAATGGTCCAGGACCTGACCGCCCCACCGCGTCCTTCCACCCCGCCGCCAGGCCGCCAGGCCGCCCCCGCACCCGTGCAGATTGATGACATGCCTGATGGTCCGCTCAAGGACGCCCTTGCTCGTCTTGGTGGCTGGCTGACTGCACCGCGTGGCCCCGGCCGCCGATGAGATGCCCGGCACATTGCAAGGACATTTCTGGTGAAGCGTTTTCCAAAAAGCTGCGCTGAACGCCGCCTTTCCTAAAAAAGGCAGCACCCAAAAACTTTTATTTCCAGCACGCGGTTGCCTTGCGCAACCTTCTGGCATCCGCCAGCTGTCATTCCCCGGAACGAGGCGGGGTGACACACGGACAGCTTTCCCTTTTGTCATGTGCACGCCAGCGGGGAAGGCTGGATATTCCGCCTGAACGTGCCAATATCTGTTGGCACACTGTTACGGGAAAGGAACCGACCCGATGCGCAAGTTAGCTCTTCTGCTGGCTGTATCCATGGGATTGGTCGGCGTCATGCCCGCTCCCGCCGCCTATGCCTGGCGCGGTGGCGGCTGGGGTGGCGGCTGGCATGGAGGCGGCTGGCGCGGCGGTGGCTGGGGTTGGGGCTGGGGCGGCTTGGGCATGGGCCTTGCCGCGGGCACGGCCATGGGCCTCGCGATGTCGCCCTATCGTTACGGGTATTATGGCTATCCCTATCCTGCCTATGCCTATCCGCCGCCGCCCTATGTCTACGGGTATCCGCCACCGCCACCGCCGCCTTATTACGGCTATTACCGCTAGGCGCGCGCGGCCTGCACGAACTGGCGGATCAGTTCGGGCGATTTGACACCGGGGGCGGATTCCACCCCCGAGGAGACATCAACCGCCCGCGCCCCGCTGCATTCAATGGCGCGCCGCACGTTATCGGGCCGCAACCCGCCCGCCAGCAGCCATGGCACGGGGGCGGTCCAGCCTGCGGTCAGGGTCCAGTCAAAGGCATGGGCATTGCCCCCGGGGCGGTCCGATCCCTTCGGGGCACGTGATTCAATGACCAGACCATCCACCGCGCAGGAGGCAGGCAGGTCGACCGTGCTGCCAATACCGGCGGCCAGCCAGACCGGCAGAGCGAACCGGTCGCGGATGGCTGCCGCCCGGGACGCGTCATCGTATATCTGCAATCCGTCAAGCGGGACGTGATCCAGCACGGCACGGATCTCGTCATCCGTGGGGCGCACAAACAGGCCAATGCGTCCGGGACCGTCATTCGCGATGGCGCGGGCAAGGGGGGCGGCCACCTGTGCCGTGACACAGCGCGGCGAACGGCTGAAGAATACGAAGCCGACCCAGTCCGACCCGGCCGCACATGCGGCATCCAGCCCCATCTGGTCGCGGATGCCACATATCTTGACCCTGACCGTCATATCCCCGTTCCCGTCAGTCTGACAGTTCGGCAGCAATCGCGGCGGCAGCGGCAGCCGGATCTGCCGCACGGGTTATGGGCCGCCCCACCACGATCCAGTCCGCCCCTGCCGCACGCGCCTGTGCGGGGGTCATGATCCGCTTCTGATCCCCCACGGCACTTCCCGCAGGGCGGATACCGGGCACGACCAGCACCGGCGCCTCGCCTAACGCCGCACGCAGGGGCGCAATCTCGTGCGAGGAACAGACCAGACCATCCGCGCCGGATTCCATGGCCAGTTGCCCGAGGCGGACGACCTGTGCCTCCACGCTGCCCTCCACGCCAATTTCATGCATGGCCTGCGTATCCATGCTGGTCAGCACGGTCACGGCCAGCAGCAGGGGACGCGCGCCGTCGGGAAAGGTCCCGTCAATCGCCTGTCGGGCGGCGGCGATCATTGCCCGGCCACCTGCGGCATGGATGGTCAGCATCGCGGGCCGCACGGCCTTCAGGCTGCCAATGGCCGACGCCACCGTATTGGGAATATCATGCAGCTTCAGGTCCAGGAACAGCGGGCTGTCCCCCGCCACATCGCGCACGGCCTCCAGCCCCCGGGCATAGGTGAACTCCAGCCCCAGCTTGACCGCTCCGGCATGCCCGGCACTTTCGGCACGCCAGCGCATGGCCTGTGCCGTATCCTTGGTATCGAGGGCAACAATCAGGCGCGTGGACCGTCCGGACATTGGCGGTGCTCCATGGTCAGGTATGCAGGTAATGACAGGTTTCGGGACGTAAGGGATCAGATGCCCGGTGGTTTTTCCGTCGTGCCCGCAGGCGGCGTCACCACGACGGGTTCCGAGGCGGCGGGCGGTGCCCCCGCCTGTTCGGCCTCATATGCCTTCACCATGGGGGAACTGGCCGGGGCGGATGTCAGACCGGGGGCGCGGGGCGCGGCCACGTCATTTTCAGGCAGGCGGGCGCGCAGGGTGCGCACTTCCTGTTCCGCGCGGCGGGCGCGGCGCATCTGGCGCAGTACCACGACCCAGACACTCGCAGACCCCGTGGCATACAGCAGGGCAGCGACCAGCAGCGCCAGCACGCCGGGGGATGACGTCCATTTCCATTGCAGCCATGACAGTTCCACCGGCGCCTGATTACAGGCCGCGAAAATGATCAGTGCCACGATCACGGGCAGGGTGATGAAAAGACGTATCATGATCCTTGTTCCCTACCCCCAACACCCGGCACCTGCAAGAAAATCAATTCATGCGGCGTGCCGCTTGCGCTGCGGGCCACAGCCATGCTTGCGTGCATGACAGACACCGTAAACCGGAACAGGGACAGAGCAATGGGCAAGGTTGTCACATTCCGGACCACTGCACGCCGTGATGAATCGTGGGCGGTCGTGGCGTTCACCGGGCGCGGGACGCGCATCGCCAGCATCTACCCCACCCGCGCCGCGGCCGAGGCGGATTGCGAATGGCGAAACCGGCAGGTCGCCGCCTACCGCAATTTCCTTGAACGCAATGAAATCGCAATCCCCCGCCATACCATCCGTCCCTATCGCCGCGCGGACCTGCCGCGCGCGTGGCGCCCCCTGCCCGCGCTGGGGTTCCTGCACGGGCAATGTTAGACGCGCATGCCACCCGGCACGACAGGAGGGCCCGGTCGCAGTCCGTATGGAAAGCCGGCCGCCCCGATATGCAGGATTACTGCAGCCTGATTGGCTGGTCGAACACCAGGATATCCGCTTCAGGACAGTGCAGGACATGGGCAGGCGGCCCCATGTCGCTATACAGCGCCTTCAGGTCTTCCGTCCCATCATCAATAAAGTAATTGAATACGGGCATCTTATCGAAACCATGCACGTCATGCGTGTACAGGTCGGGATTGTTGCCCCAGATGAAAATATGGTTTCCGCCCGCCACCTGCTCGACCTGCAATGTCCAGTTCGAGGACGCTGCCACCTTTCTGGACAGCCAGTAATGCGTCAGCCCGCCTTGCAGGCCCAGCCTGTCATGGTTCTGGGAGAGGCAGGTCTCAAGTGGGGAATGCCACCCATAGAGTCTGTTTTCATGTTTGCCGGTCAACACGAAATACATGGCCGCGCAGGGCAGGACCACCATGACATAATCTGATAATTTCCTGACGGAAACAGGATCAATGCATGACACGAGGAAGACGATCGACCACCAGGTAAGCGGCAGGGCATACCTGTAAAGTGATATGTCAACATACGTTATCGACAATATACATAACGCTATTACCGATGCCATATAGCCCTGATAAAATAACAGTTCTTTATGCGGCTCGATTCCATGTTTTGATATTTTAGCGCATATCCTGATGAACGGGATGATGGAAAGCGCGAACAGGACCAGACAGCAGAAGGCCCGCATGCTGAAGCATGCGGAATATATAATTTCCGGCAGGGCAACCAGCGGGAAGTGCTTGAACATTCCCCCCAGGTTCTGCTTGTAAAGCAGTTCCTGCCCCATAAACCCGACGGTACAGGCCGCCAGCAGAAACACGGGGCCTGCAATCCCTTCCTTCAGGGCGTTCCACACCGGTGTCGTGTCCTTCCTGTGCACCAGCGCGAACACGCGGGTCGACAGGGCAAAGGGAACCGCGAATGTTGTCACGAACAGGGGATCACTGAAGGTAGCGACAAGGCACAGACAGGCTGCAGGATAGAAATTCGCAATCCTGCTGCCCCGGTCATATTCCATGTTTGCCATTGTCGCCGCCAGCAGCGACAGCATGAATGAACTGCCATGATAGGCGGGCAGAAACAGTTCCAGCAGGCCGGACATGTCCCTGAATCCCTTTACGTACACGCCAGCGGAAACGCATGCCACATAGGCCGTCAGCGTAACGGAAGACAAGAACAGGGACTGCAGCCAGAACAGGTTGCCCATGCGCCAGATAACGGATGCCATGCAGACAGTCATCAGGCACAGCGAGAGAAGGAAAAAACCGTCCAGAGCGGCACGCCAGTCAAGCCCGACACGTTCGGCCAGAAAGAACCAGAGCATGTCCGGGAACAGGCTGGGAACGCGCGGCCACTGGAAATGCTGCCAGGCGTGCGGCACATGCCACATCTCCCACCCCATCCGGGGCAGGACAAGACTGTCCGAATTGATGATCATATTCAGGATGCCTGGGGCATTATAAAATATTCTGGTATAAAAAAAGTATGAAATAACAGTCGCACTAAAAGAAAGCGATAGGTACTTTACGTTTTTCCATAATGTCATATTGGCGGTTTAAAACCCTGTTCCGATCCTGACTACATAATAGATATTCACCGGGAACGATCAATTCCTCCATTGCCGATCGTGGCCCGGTCGATTGAAAATATTTCTGCAGAAATAGCCGGTACATTTTCTTATGGTCGGGTGGATGCAGCCTGTGGCGCAGGGACACGTTGCTTTTGCTTCCATAACAGGCAAAATCCCATCATCCCCTCCGGGCTGCCCGATGCCTGTCACATGACGGAGAATGCATGACCAGTTTCCCCTCTTCCCTTTCTCCCATCCTGGAACAGGCGGACCGCACACTTGATGCGGCGCTGGAGCGACTGTTCGCGTTCCTGCGCATCCCCAGCATATCCACCCAGCCCGAACATGCGGATGACTGCAGGCAGGCGGCGCTGTGGCTGCGTGACCAGCTTGACGAACTGGGGTTTGATGTGACCCTGCACGCGACGCCCGGTCACCCCATTCTGGTCGCCCATGACCGCACGCCACCTGCCGGCCCGCATGTGCTGTTCTATGGTCATTACGATGTCCAGCCCGTCGATCCGCTGAACCTGTGGGACAGCGGCCCGTTCGAGCCGAAACTGGTTACCGGTGCCGATGGGGCCACGCGCATCGTCGCGCGCGGGGCGTCGGACGACAAGGGCCAGGTCATGACCTTCATTGAGGCCATCCGCGCCACGACCGGCACACTGCCGGTGCGCATCTCGCTGCTGATCGAGGGCGAGGAGGAATGCGGCGGTCCCAGCCTTGTTCCCTTCATGGAAACGCATCGCGAGGAACTGTGCGCCGATGTGGGGCTGATCTGCGATACCGCCATGCTGCCCGGCGTACCCGCCATCACCACCACGCTGCGCGGCATGCTGGGGGAGGAAGTCCACCTGCGCTGCGCAAGCCGCGACCTGCATTCGGGCATATATGGCAATGCCGCGCGCAACCCGGCGGAACTGCTGTGCAGCGTGCTGGCCTCCATCCGTGATGCCAAAACGGGCCGCGTCGTGCTGCCCGGTTTCTACGCGGGCGTGGAAGACCCCTCCCCGGCACTGCGCGCGCGGTGGCGCGAGATCGCCCCCGACAACGCCGCATTCCTGGGCGAGGTCGGGCTGTCCACCCCGGCGGGGGAGCAGGGCTATACCGCCATTGAACAGACATGGTGCCGTCCCAGCTTTGAAATCAACGGCATTTCCAGCGGCTATACCGGTGAAGGATTCAAGACCGTGCTGCCCGGTGAGGCCGTGGCCAAGGTTTCGTTCCGGCTGGTGGCGGGACAGGACCCGGTACGTATCCGCCAGGCCTTCTGCGCCCATGTCCGCGCCATGCTGCCCGATGATTGCACGGTTACGTTTACGCCGTGTGGTGGATCCGTGGCCTGCACGGTGCCCGATGATGCGTTTGGCCTGCAACCGGCCCTGCGCGCGCTGGGTGCGGAATGGAATACGCCCGCCGTGACCATTGGCTGTGGCGGGTCGATCCCGGTCGCGGGCGACATGCAGCGCATACTGGGCATGTCAGCGCTGCTGGTAGGCTTCGCGCTGGATGATGACCGCGCCCACTCCCCCAATGAAAAGTATGACCTGACGTCCTTCCACAAGGGCATACGGTCATGGGTCCGCATCCTGCACGCCATGGCACGCACAGATGACTGATGCGCCTCTTGCCCTGACCATGGGCGACCCGGCGGGAATCGGGCCAGAAATCACGGCGGGCGCGTGGCGGGCCCTGCGGGACGGCCCGGTGCGTTTTGCCGTGCTGGGCGATGCGGCGCTGATCGCACGCCACGACGTGCCGGTGCGCGAAATCGGGACGATTGCACAGGCGGCGGACACGTTCGTCCATGCCGTGCCGGTACTGCCGGTTGACCTGGCCGCCCCCGTGCGGCCCGGACAGCCGGACAGCCGCAATGCCAACGCCATAACCACATCCATCGCGCGCGCGGTGGAACTGTCGCGCAACGGACAGGCGGCCGGCGTGGTGACCTGTCCGATCAGCAAGATCGTGCTGAAAAAAGCCGGTTTTGCCTATCCCGGTCATACCGAATACCTGGCCGCGCTGTGCAATGTGCCGGGGCGCGAGGTCATGATGCTGGCCTGCCCCGAACTGCGGGTCGTGCCCATTACCATCCATGTCAGCCTGCGCCGCGCGCTGGATGAACTGGATACCGACGCCATCATCACCGCAACCCGCACCACCAATGCGGCCCTGCAGCGGGATTTCGGCATCATGACGCCACGTATCGCCATTGCCGGGCTGAACCCCCATGCGGGCGAGGACGGCAGCATGGGCACGGAAGAGCAGACCATCATCGCTCCCGCCATCGCGGCCCTGCGCGCCGATGGCATGGACATTACCGGCCCGTGGCCGCCCGATACCATGTTCACCCCCGCCGCCCGCGCACGGTACGACGTGGCGATGTGCATGTACCATGATCAGGCGCTGATCCCGCTCAAGACCATCGACATGACACAGGGGGTCAACACCACGCTCGGGCTGCCGATCATCCGTACATCGCCCGATCACGGCACCGCCTTCGACATTGCGGGACGCGGCCTGGCCGATCCCTCCAGCCTTGTCGCGGCATTGCACATGGCCATGCAGATGGCCGAACACAGGAACAGGTCATGACAGCATCCCTTCCCGCCCCCATCCGGCTGGGTGTGAATATCGATCACGTCGCCACAGTACGTAACGCACGCGGTGGCACGCATCCCGATCCGGTCAAAGCCGCCCTGCTGGCGCAGGAAACGGGCGCCGACGGCATTACCGCCCACCTGCGCGAGGACCGTCGCCATATCCGCGATGCCGACCTTGAACGCCTGCGCGCGGAACTGTCGATCCCGCTGAACATGGAAATGGCCGCGACCGAGGAAATGACCACTATTGCCACCCGCCTGCGCCCGCATGCGTGCTGCCTGGTGCCCGAGCGGCGGCAGGAGGTCACGACCGAAGGCGGGCTGGATGTGCGGGGACAGACCGAAAGCCTTGCCCCCCGCATTGCGCGCATGCGGGACGCGGGAATTCGTGTCTCACTGTTCATTGACCCCGATGCGGCGCAGATCGAGACGGCGGCGAAACTGGGGGCAGCCGTGGTGGAACTGCACACCGGTGCCTATGCCGACGCCATGGATGCGGCAGCCCGCGCCGTGGAGCTGGGCCGTCTGGCCACCGGGGCGGCACATGCCGCACATTGCGGACTGGAGGTCCATGCAGGCCATGGGCTGACCTATGACAATGTCAGCCCGGTTGCCGCCCTGCCACAGGTCATGGAACTGAATATCGGGCATTTCCTGATCGGGCAGGCCATTTTTGACGGGCTGCCTGCCGTGATCCGTCACATGAAGGCGGTCATCGCCGCAGCACGGACGTAAAACAAAGACGTTTTCGGTAAAGCTTCAAGCTTCGAAGCACGCCGCCTTTTTTCAAAAAGGCGGCGCCCGAAAGCTTTTATCCATCAGCCACCCGTGCCGCCTACGGTCAGGCCGGTCATTTTCAGGGTCGGCTGGCCCACGCCCACCGGCACGCCCTGCCCCGATTTGCCACAGGTGCCGATACCGGGGTCCAGCGCGGGTTCACCGCCAATCATGGTGACCCTGGTCATGGCGTCCGCGCCATTGCCGATCAGGGTAGCTCCCCGCACGGGGGTGGTGATCTTCCCGTCCTCGATCAGATAGGCCTCGGATGCGGCAAACACGAATTTGCCCGAGGTGATGTCCACCTGTCCCCCGCCGAAATTGACCGCGTACAGCCCGCGCTTCGTACTGCGGATCATGTCATCGGTCGTGGCGTCGCCCCCCAGCATGATGGTGTTGGTCATGCGCGGCATGGGCGCATGGGCATAGGACTGCCGCCGCCCGTTCCCCGTGGGGGCCACGCCCATGAGGCGCGCATTGAGACGGTCCTGCAGATAGCCGGTCAGGATGCCATCCTCGATCATCACGGTACGTCCTGTGGGCGTGCCTTCGTCATCAATGGTCAGGCTGCCCCGGCGCTCGGGCAGGGTGCCGTCATCCACCACCGTGACACCGGGGGCCGCCACGCGCTTGCCCATGAGCCCGGCGAAGGCGGACGTGCCCTTGCGGTTGAAATCCCCTTCCAGCCCATGGCCCACCGCTTCATGCAGCAGGATGCCGGGCCAGCCGGCCCCCAGCACCACTTCCATTTCCCCCGCGGGCGCAGGCCGGGCGTCAAGGTTGACCAGCGCCATGCGCAGGGCCTCGTCCACGGCGCCCTTCCACACCTGAGGCGACAGCAGGCGGGTATAGGAATACCGGCCACCCAGCCCATGGCCGCCACTTTCGCGCCGACCATCGTGTTCCACCACCACCGACACGTTCATGCGCACCAGGGGACGGATGTCGGCCATGCGCTGCCCATCGGGGCGGATGATCTGGACCGCCTGCCATTCCGCTGAAATCGACGCCATGACCTGCACCACGCGCGGGTCACGCGCACGGGCATAGGCATTGAGTTCCGACAGCATGGCAGCCCGCGATGCAAACGCCCCTTCTTCCAGCGGGTTGATGTCGGGATACAGACGGTGGTTGGTCGAACGCGGGCCTGCCGCCAGCGTGCCCGACCGCCCGGCCCGGATCTGGCTGACGGTTTCAGCCGCACGGCGGATGGCGCTTTCGCTTATGTCATCGGAATGGGCGAAACCGGTTTCCGTCTCCAGCACGGCACGCAGGCCGAATCCGGATGACGTGTCGAAGGTGGCGGACCGGATCACCCCTTCATCCAGCGAGATCCCTTCGCTTTCACGATATTCCAGGAAAAGCTCGCCATCATCCATTCCCTCCAGCGCATGCTGGACCAGACGTTCGGCATCGGGACGGCCAAGGCGCGCGCCCGCGCGTTCAAAGAACAGAGTATCGGTTGCAGCCAGCGGGGAAAGACCCTGAAGGGATAAGGGCATGAAATGGTGACTCCGGTTGGCGGAACAGGATTGAAGACGGGCACGATCAGGCCGCTGCGGGCCGGAAGGGCACGCAGCATAGACGGTTTTGCCCCCAGGGGAAAAGCTGGTCTGTCTTCATGACAGGTACCATGCGTGAAAATGAACTTCCCTCCATCTGGATGGTTTCCCTTTGTGGTAGGGACGCAAGGCAGGGCATTGTGCAAAAATCAGGTTTTCATTGTTTGGAGAAATGTCGTCTCGTGAAAGTTTCCCTCCTGTGCGGTTCTAGTCTGTCCCGGTCCGCGCCCCGTCAGGCCGGGCTGTTGCTGGCCAGCCTTCTTTACGCGGGTACGCCCGCCCTGGCCCAGACAGCGCCAACCGCATCACAGGTGGCTCCCACGCCGTCGACCGCTGCTGTCCCCTCCTCGCCCCCCACGGGCACGGATGGGACAACAGCCGCGCCGTCCTCCTCCGCTGCTGGTGCGACACCCGCCGCACAGGCACCGGACCAGGCGGACCAGACCTATTCCGTACCAACGCCTGAACCCCTGTCGGGGAGCGGAAACATGCTGCCTGCCCCAACCAGCGTGACACCGGATGCAGCGCCGCAGGCCACACCTGCGCAGGCTCCCGCCACGCCCGCAGCCCAGACGGTACCCGCTGGCAACGTGACCACACCCCCGTCGCCTGCCACGACGGCCGATCAGGGCGCACCACCGCAGCAGGCCACCGCCCCGGCCACCACACCCGACACGAACACCCCGCCCGCCAGCACCGGCACATCCGGCCCCGCCATCACCCCGCCAGCGCCCGCGGGCGTGCCTGCGGCGGGTGGTTCCGATCATGCAGATGCCGCGTCCCCTCCGCCCGCGCCGGGTACGGAACCCGTGCAGACGGTCCACAAGGACGGCCCCGCATCGACCGGCAGCAGCCCCGTACCGCCAGCCGACGCCCTGATGTCGGATGCGGGCGCGCCCGCGGCACTGGTGCAGGATCTGCGGCCACCTTCGGTCGTGCTGGACGGACTGTTCCAGGCGATCGGGGAAGCCCATATCTATACCGACGCCAAGACGGCGGCCGACGCCATTCCCGACGAAGCACCGGCGGACCTGCTGGCGGAATACAATGTCGCCAAGCAGCGACCCGATTTTTCCCTGAAGGACTTCGTTGCGCGGCATTTCACCCTGCCCGAGCGCAAGACGGTGTCCTACCAGCGCACGCCGGATGAAAACGTGCGCGACTACATCAACGGCATGTGGGAAGTCCTCAGCCGGCCGCCCGACATGCAGGTGGCGTATTCATCGCAGCTTCCCCTGCCCTATACCTATGTCGTACCCGGCGGGCGTTTCAGTGAACTGTATTACTGGGACAGCTATTTCACGATGATCGGGCTGTACGAAAACCAGAAGATCGACCTCATGCGCGACATGGTACGCGACATGGCGTCCATGATCGACCGGTACGGCCATATCCCCAATGGCAGCCGGACCTACTACCTCAGCCGGTCGCAGGTTCCGTTCTTCTCGCTGATGGTTGACCTGCTAGCCATGCATGACGGGCAGGTTGCCTACACCACTTTCCTGCCCGAACTGCAGGCGGAATATGATTACTGGATGGACGGGCAGGATTCCGTCCCGCCCGGTGGCGCGTACCGTCATGTGGTGCGCCTGCCTGATGGCACGCTGATGAACCGCCACTGGGATGATCTGGATACCCCGCGTGACGAAAGCTACCCGCAGGACATCGCCACGGCTGCCCAGTCGGGACGCCCGAAGGGAGAGGTCTATCGCGACCTGCGCGCGGGTTCGGAAACGGGGTGGGATTTCTCGTCCCGCTGGCTGGCGGACGGGCATACCCTGTCCACCATCCACACCACCGACCTGCTGACGGTCGAACTGAACTGCATGATCCCGCATCTGGAACAGACGCTGGCCCATGCCTATGACCTGAAGGGCAACAAGGACGCGGCCGCCCGCTACAACCGCCTGGCGCAGGAGCGTATCGACGCGGTGCAGCGTATCCTGTGGGATGAACGCCGGGCCGCCTTCATTGATTACGACTGGAAGAAGGGGGAATCGACCTCCATCCTGTCAGGTGCGACCGTTGTGCCCCTGTTCATGCAGATGGCGACACCGGAACAGGCCAAGGCCGTGTCCGAAACCGTGCGCAAAAATCTGCTCAAGGAGGGCGGACTGATCGCCACCGAACGCAGCGGCAGCGGACAGCAGTGGGATTCACCCAACGGGTGGGCCCCCCTGCAATGGATGGCGGTAAAGGGCCTGAACCAGTACGGCTATGACGAACTGGCCAGTGACATCGCGGCACGGTGGATGGGCCGCGTGATCGGTACGTATGAAAAGTCGGGTGTGCTGCTGGAAAAATATGACGTGGTCAATCCGTTCATCAGCCCCAAGGGCGGCAAGGGCGGCGGCGAATACCCGATGCAGATCGGGTTTGGCTGGACCAACGGTACGCTGCTTGGCCTGATGAACCGCTATCCGCAGAACACGCGTGTCGTACTTGACCGCAACCCGGCGGCGGATCAGCCATCGCCCCAGCCCCTGCCGCCCATGAATCCCTATGGCGTGCAGAGTGATAATGATGCGCTGAGCCGCTACAGCCAGCCCACGGTCACCCTGACCCCGCGCCCGGTTGCCCCGACCCCGATCCTGCCGCAGATGTCGACCGTGGGGGCCAGCGCACCGTCATCGGCCACGCAGATCCCCCCTGCCGCACCTGCAGTGAACGCGCCATCCGGCACGCCCCCTGCGGCCCCGGCCGCAGCCGCCAGCACGGAGCAGCATGCGGATACGCCGTCACCGGCGGCGGACGGGCAGCCAGCGCAATCCGCACAGGCCGCGCAGCCGACAGCGGCGGATCATGCCCCGGCCACAGAAACGCCGCCAGCCCCGGCAACCGTTGCAACGAAGCCGACGGAAACCCCGGCTCCGCCCGCAACAGGCGGAACACAGGGCGTTAGTGAGGCACACGATAGCGGGACACCTACGACGAAGGATGCGCCCGCAACAGCCCAACCCGCACAGCCAGCCCCGGCAGATACGCATGCCGGGTCCACCGACAAAACGGTGACAGGCGAAAATCCGCCTGCAACCCATTAAGGGAGCCATCCGGGAAGCCGCCATGTCAGCGCGGCTCCCGGTCTCCTGACGTCAGGTCCGGGCGTTCATGGCCGCTGCCGTTACATCGCTGAGACAATCAGGGCATCCATCCTGTCTACCCGGCAGATAGGATAAATGAGAAACGCTCTTGGGCTACATCCATTAATGTTTCCATCTGTCTTGATGGCTACTGTAAATACCGCGAATCTCATTCGCCTCATATTCCCCTATGGTAATATTCTGTAGAATATAAAAGTTATAGTAGTTCTCACTCACATTCGGGTGCAAACACAGCGTGAGCGCAAACACATTTACCGCCCCCAATATAATTACAATGAAAATTCTAGGAACGTACTTCTTAAGCATATTTTTACCTATGTTTTTAAATCTATCCTGCTCCACACTTCTAATATAATATCTTTGTTCCATATGACCAAAAAACTGTAATTCCCATTAATATAATAAAAAATAGCCATATAAAAACATTACGTGCAGTCTTGCTCATATCAATAACACATGCATAAACAATCATAAAAAAGAAAGGATTTGCCATAATTATCCTATGGATAGACATAAGGCTAGATGAAAAAGCAAACATGAACGTAACAAGCAACGTCGTTGCTTCAACATAAAGCTTTTTCCGAAACCCCATATATATAACCAGCATATCCAAAACTGCCGATATGACCCAGTTTATATGGCTTTTCTTTTGAATCTGATACAGCATCCAATACCCGGGAATATGAAATTTCCGGTCCCATCCAATCTGGATATGGGAAAAGGCTAAGCTGTCACCGGTTAGATAATAAAGATAAATCATAAACAATGAGAGACCTGCCCCTCCGGCGGTCAATAACATCATGGTATTCGTAACAGGAGGAACCCATCTTTCAAAACGTCCTTCTATCAATCCAATCCTGTTTGTCTGTCGACACTCATTGAAAAAATAAAACGGGGCAAGAACCATTACGCACAAAATGCCTGTTGGACGACTCAGGCAAAGTAAAAATGCACACAAACTGGCAATATAAATGCGATTCTTAAGCAAAAACCATGACGTTCCCACAAGGAGAAGTCCATACATGCACTCAGTATATTGTATTCTCAACCAGAGAGTCGGAGGAAAAGTAAGAAAAAATAGAGCGTAAATTCTAAAATCAATAGGTCCGTATTTTTTACTTTGATATGCGTAACATAAATATACCAGAATTGGTAGAAGAATAGAATTTATTACTATACCTGCATTGGGCATTGATAGCCCTGTCAGATACATAACTCCCTTCATTACCATTGGAAAAGCAGGGAAAAATGCCCAGTTCGCTTGTCCTAACCAATAAGCCGCAAGAGTTGGCGTCCGATCATATCCTTGCTGAATAATACGCCTATACGCATCAGCACAATCCCACTGACACGATGCAGCCCCTATTCCTCCATATGGCAGATCTAACAATACTACGATTCCTAGCACTGCCACATGAACAAGAAGAATGTATAGCCAAATCTTTTTTTTCACTAAAATCTCACCACTTAAGCAACATAACAATCAGGACAAAGAAATATACATTTCAGCCTGCCAAGATTTTTTATAGATTGCTGAAAGTAAACTGAACCCATCCTATCGCCTACAGACATAAATCATCAGATCACATGATACCAACCTATGTCTTATCTGAAGAAGTTCTTTCCATACCTGTTCCTGATACGCTATATTTAAAGTGCAATGATAGAGAATAAGACTCGAATATTTTTCGAAGTGCATGTTATACCAAAGGACGTAGCCACTGACTCGTGTGTGAAGTGACAAACGGCGCTGGCTCTGATTCTCTTGATGCGGGAGGATCTGGCTGATGACGAGGGCG
>NZ_NKTX01000047.1 GCF_003207815.1 Komagataeibacter oboediens
GGTACCTGCATCCCTACTTGTTGCGTGAACCTCAATGTGGCCAGTTCTACAGGTGTTCACTCCAAGCGTACGTAAAATACACTTTCGTGTCGTGATCCCTACATGACCGCGATACGCTGGTCCATGCCGGTGAATTTTCGGACATGGTGGTATCGGTCCATCAGGGGCTGGAATTCCCGGCCATAGAAATGGGGCGGCAGGTGCATGCGGGCGACCATGCCCGTGCTGTTCTGGCGGAGGTCTCGATCCTTGTGACCCGTCTTGTCGGTCTGTCCGGCGGGGCGGAGCGGGTGGTGCTGGCGGATGATGGGGCGCTGGCGGACACGCGGGGGCAACTGCTGCATTTATGCGACCGGCTTGCGGCCTGTCGGCTGAAATCCGGCGCGCTGGATGCCGTGCACGATCAGGTGGTGCACCTGCGCGCCCTGTTCGCGCGGCGTGCGGCGCATGGCAGGCAGGAAATGGACCGCATTACCCATGGCGTGCTGGCGGCGACAATGGTGGATCTGGAAACGGCGCTGGACCACTGCCATGCCATTTTCAGCCCGCCGCCGCATGACCGCTTCCGGTTTCATCTGGGGGGACACCGCGATATCCGGCTGGCGTTTTATAACGGGTTGCGGGGGGCCGCGGCCATCATGCTGGCGGCTTTTGTATATGAATGTACGGCATGGCCCGGTGGCATGGGGTTCATTGCCATTACCACGCTGGTCTGCGGCCTGTTCGCCACGCGTGAAAACCCGGTCGTGGGCACGACCCGCTTCCTGTCGGGGGCCGTGTGGTCAGCCATCGCGGCGGGCAGTCTTGATTTATGGATACTGCCTTACCTGACGGACTATGAGGAATTCGCCTTCGTGCTGGGCATATTCCTGTTTGTGGGCGGGCTTGCCAAATGCAACCGGGGCACGGCGGGGGCCGCTGCGGCGTACGGGCTGCTGATGCCCAACCTGCTCATGCCCGGGAACCAGAGCCGGGTGGATGAAGTCACGTTCCTGAACGGCGCCTTCCATACCGTGCTGGCGGTGGGGCTGAGCGTGCTGGTGTTCCGGCTGGTCCTGCCATTCCGTGCGCGGGATGAACGGCTGCGCTTTGGCATGCATATACGTGGTGAACTGCGGCGGCTGTGCCTTGTCCCCCTGCCACCGTCGCCCCAGTGGTGGATTGGCACCAGCGTGGACCGCATCGGGCGCATGGTGCGCCATGCAACGCACGAAAAGGATACCACCGCTGCATCCGGTATCCGGCTTATGCTCATGTTTTCGTCCGTTGGCCTGAATATTCTGCTGCTGCGCCAGCTCAAGCAGCAGCGGCGCGATACGGTGTCAGACGTGATTACCGCGCTGCTGCGCGCGCTGGTGCGTTACCGGCCCGTCAGCCCGCGCGGCATAGCCGTGGTCCGGGCCACGCGCCGGCGGCTGGCCCGCATGGAAAAGGCCGATCCCGGCAATGGCAGACTGCTGGAGGTCCTGGCCTGCCTTGACGGGATCAGCCGCACGGCGACCGCCTGTGTTGCCGCCATGGCGGCGGGAGTGGAATAATCCCTGTTATATCGGGGAACCGACAAACGGTTTCGGGTGCCGTCTTTTTGCAAAAAGACGGTGTTCTACTGAAGCTTTTTGAACAGAGCGCCACCAAAACCCTATTTTGTTTTTTCAGCCCTTTTTCCGACGCGGCTGGGGCAGGGGATAACGGCTTTCCCATCCACCGCCCAGTGCACGATACAGATGCGTGACGGAAGTCGAGACCGCGACATCCGCCTCGATCAGGCGTGACTGCGTATCCAGCAGCCGGTCCTGCATTTCCAGCACGTTCAGGAACGCGGCCGAACCTTCGGTATACTGGCGCTGTGCGGTGCGCACGGCAATCTGGTTCTGGTCCACGGCGGCGGCCAGCCGGTCGCGCTGGTTCTGGGCCGATGACAGGTCGGCCATCGCGTCATCGATTTCCTGCCATGCCTTGAGCATCGTGCGCTGCAGCATGATCGCGGCCTCCTTCTGCTGCGCCTTGCGCAGGCGAAGCTGCCCCGTCAGCCGTCCACCCTCGAATATGGGAAACGTCGCGGTCGGGCCGAAACCGTACTGGCGCGATGCCCAGCTTCCCAGCCCGCTGAACTGCAGCGCCTGCACATCCAGACTGCCCGACAGGGTCACGCGCGGGAAGAAATCGGCAATGGCGACGCCAATGCTGGCGGTGGCGGCGTGCAGCCGTTCCTCCGCCATGAGGATGTCAGGCCTGCGTTCCGCCAGTTGGGAGGGCAGGCCCGCCGGAATGTCACGCGGCACGGGCGGCACGCCCCCCCCCGGCCCAAGGCTTTGGGTCAGTGCGCCGGGTTCGCGCGCGACCAGAAAGCTCAGTGCGTTGAGCAGGTGTGCTTCCTGATCCTGCAGGACCGGCAGGCGGGAGCGGAACTCCTCGTACTGCCCTGCCGCATCGGCCATGTCCATGCGCGTTGCCGCCCCTTCGTTCAGGCGGCGCGTGGTCAGGTGCAGCGTGCGGCTGGCCAGGTCGATGTTCTGCCGGACAATGGCCATGCGTGCCTGCACGCCACGCAGGTCAAGGTAGTCCTGCGCCGTTTCCGCCATAAGTGAGACCAGAAGCCCGCGACGCATGTCTTCGGTCGCGTGCATGGCGGCGGTGGCGGCTTCGACCTGACGGCGCACATGTCCCCACAGGTCCACCTCCCATGATGCGCTCATGCCATACTGGGGCAGGTTGAAGGACGGGTTGCCGATCGATCCGGGCATGGCCGTGGGGCCGAAGCCCTGCGTGCCGCTGGCGATCGTGCCCGCCCCCTGCTGTTCCATGGTGCCCAGCAGGCCCAGCACGCCATTGGTGCTGGCGCGTTCGCGGGCATAGGACGCATTGGCTTCGGCATGGGGAAACTGCGCGGCACTTGCAATACGGCGTTCGGCCATGCTCTGGGCGAAGCGCCACGATGCGGCCTTCAGGTCAAGGTTGTCCTGCGCCACCTGTGCTTCCAGCGCGGTCAGGGTGGCATCATTGAAAATGGTCCACCATTGCGCGCCAATCGTGGCGTCAGTGACGTGGCTTTCGGCGGGCGGCAGGCTGTCATGCCATGCGGCAGGTGCGGGCTGCGGCCTGCGGTGGTAATTGGGGCCGACCGTGCAGCCGGTGACCAGCAGCGCGGTCATGCCACAGGCCAGCAGCGCCCGCGCGCGGCGGGGGGCCTGCATGGTGGCGTTACTGCCAGGCATAGCGGGCCTCCGTCGCGTGGGGGCCGTCCGGCGGGATGATGGTATCGATCCGGGCTTCGACCGACATGCCAACTCGGACCAGTCCCGCCAGCTTCTGTCCGGGGTCGAACACCAGCTTGACGGGAATGCGCTGCACTACCTTGGTAAAGTTGCCGGTGGCGTTGTCCGGCTGGATCGGGGCAAAGGCGACGCCGGTGGCGGGTGCCAGACTGTCCACATGGGCATGCAATGGATGACCGGGGAAGGTGTCGACCCATATGGTCGCGCGCTGCCCGGTGCGGACATGGGTCAACTGCGTTTCCTGAAAATTGGCCAGAACGTAGGCCGCCTGTGTCGGCACCACCGCCAGCAGGGCCGTGCCCGCATGGACATAGGCGCCCACGCGCACGCCACGCTCACCAACCACGCCTTCGACCGGGGCGGGAATGGTGCAGTAGGACAGGTTCAGCCCCGCCGTATGTTCACGCCCGCGTGCCTGTTCCAGCGCACCCTGCGCATGCAGCAGACGCGCGTGCAGGACCGCGACCTGATCGGTTTCGGCTTCGACCGCCGCGTTGTCATGGTCCAGGCGGGCCTGCGCTTCCAGAAGGCGGGCGGCGCTGTCCTGATTCTGTTCCAGCGTGCCGGACCCGTCTGCCGCCAGGTTGTGGTATCGCCGGGCATTCTGCCGTGCAAAGACAAGCTGCGCCTGATCTGCGCTGACGCTGGCGCGGGCCTGCGCGATCAGGGCCGACTGGCGCACCAGTTCGGCTTCAAGGTTCGCCACGTCCCCCTGTGCCGCCTCGCGTTCACCCGTGGCGGTTTCCAGTGCGGCGCGGTAGTCTTCGTCCTCGATATGGGCCAGTTCCTCGCCGGGGTGGACGGCCTCGTTATCCTGCGCAATCACGCGGTCGATACGGCCGGGTACCTTGGGCGCCACGGTGGTGAAATCCGCCGTGACATAAGCATCGTTGGTATATTCGCTGGTGCCATTGCCCGATACCAGCCGGTCGGCGGTCCAGGCGGCCGCAAGCAGGACAACGACCGTGGCACCAGCGAGGATGATGGGTTTCTTGTGGGGCATTGTTTCGGACCCGATCATTCAGTGCGCGGCGGGTGCGGGGACCGGCGCACGCGGGGGGTAGACGCGTCCGGGCAGGATGGCCGCCAGGACAAGGAAAAAGGCACAGATCCACATGACCAGCAGGTAGATGTCCGCCAGCGCCAGCACGGTGGCCTGTTCATGCACATAGGTATGGAAAATCTGCAGTGCGTTGCGCGCCACATGCCCGGCATCGGGCGATGTGGCCGCGATCTGCCCGGAAATGGGATCGCCCATGCCCGACAGCGCCGTGCCATGCGTGCCGTGAAGGTCCAGCAGCATGGTGGAATGATACTGCTCGCGCCGGCGCAGCATGACTTCGAACAGGGCGGTGGCAATGGCGTTGGCCATGCCCTTGAGCATGTTCACCATGCCCGAGATCATTGGTCCGTCCGCAGGCCCCAGCCCCAGTGCGGCCAGCATGAGGGTGGGAATCACCACCATCGGCTGCCCGAACACCTGGAGGATCTGGATGACCAGGAAATTGTCACGCACCCAGTCGGGCGTCAGCCACGTGCCCAGCCATGCCGCGACCCCAAGGCATACAAGGCCGATGGCCAGCACGTACCGGCAGTCCACCGCACGGATGTTGCATATCGCCGCCGTCAGCGGCAGCAGGACCAGTTGCGGCAGGGCCACGACCAGCGCGACGGGGGCTGCCTGAACAGGGCGGTAGCCGCGTATGTCGGCAAGGTAGGTGAACGGGATTTCCGTCATGAGCCCGCAGATCATGAGGGACGCCACCAGCGTCAGCAGCGACATGGCGATGTTGCGATTGCCCCAGAACTGGATGCGGAAGAATGGGCTGTGGTGGAACCATTCATGCGCAAGGAAGGCAATGAACAGCGCCCCGCCCCAGAATGTCAGGTGCGTGATGACGGGGGAGCGGAACCAGTCCAGCCGGTCCCCCTGATACAGTACGGTCACCACGCACATGATGGCCGGAACCCCCAGTATGAAGCCGCGCCAGTTGAAATTGCGGAACCGTTCCCAGTGCGACGGATCGCGCGGCAGTCCCCACCCGATCATGAGGACCGCGACCGCGCACAGCGGCAGCGTTTCCCAGTACAGCCACCGCCAGCCGACATGTTCGAACCACATCGCCTCCAGCGGGCCGCCAAGGTTGGGGCCGAAGGTGGCACTCATGGCATACCCGCCAATGCCGAATACCCGCAGCGGCGCAGGCAGGTATTTGAGCATGACGGTCATGAGGATGGGCGGCAGGCACCCCGCCGACAGCCCCTGCACCGCACGGAGGATGCATAGTGTGGTCATGTCGGGCATGTAGGGCGCGGGAATGGCCAGAAGCCCCAGCAGTGCCGTCATGAACAGGGTAAAGCGGTAGATGGAAAACGTGACGTAGAACCACGGCGTGAACGCCATCGCCGCGATGTTGAAACATTCATAGATGGAAATGAACCACGTTCCCTCGTCGTGGCCGATATGCATGGCCCCACGGATATCGGGCAGGCCGATTTCCGTGATGTGTTCGTTGAAACCGGCGACATGCACGGCCAGCAGCACCCCAAGGCACCCCACGACCGTGCGGATGCCAAAGGGCGGAATATAGGAAGGGGGAGCGTGGGCGGCGTTCACATTTATCTGTCCCGATGGGAAAACGGGCACATGATCGGCGCGGGGGGCGTGCGCGAATACCCATGATCGCGTAAGGTGACACCTTCATTTTACGGATTGGTCAAATCCGTTTTTTCAGGATAATCGGGACGATCGCGTTCCGGTTTGCATGGTGGGGAAGATACGCAGGGGTATGAGGAAACGGTATGATCTCGACCTGCTGCGCAGCCTTCAGGCCCTGATCGAGGAAGAAGGCGTCTCCCACGCCGCACGCAGGCTGCAGATGAGCGAGGCCGCCATGAGCCGCAGCCTCGCCAAGCTGCGCGTGGTCTTTGGTGATCCCATCCTTGTCGCGTCGGGGCGCAGGCTGGTTGCAACGACGTTTGCGCTGGGTATCCGTGAACGGGTGCAGGCGCTGGTTGAAAGCGCGGACTCCCTGCTGGAGGAGCAGGACACCCTCGACCTTGCGGGCCTGTCGCCCCATTTCACCCTGCGGGCCAATGACCTGATCGTGGGGGCGTTCGGTGCTGAAATCCTTGCGGCGCTGCGGCGCGACTGCCCCGGCTGCACCATTACCTTTGCCCCGGAGACGGATGAAGAACCCAGCAACGACCTGCGTGAAGGGCGGATCGACCTCTATCTGGGCGCATCCGATGACATGCGTTCGGAAATACGGCGCCAGAGCATTTTTCCCACCTCGTTCAGGGCACTGGTGCGTGCTGGGCACCCCATTCTGGCCGAAGGGATCACCCCGGCCTCGGTCGCGCGGTACGAACATATAAGTGTCTCGCGCCGGGGGCGGCCGCACGGGCCGATCGATACGGTGCTGAAGGAGCGTTTCGGGCTGAAGCGCCGGGTCGTGATGGTCGTTCCCACCTATTACGCCATGGTTGAAACGCTGCGTATGACGGACATGATCCTGCCACTGCCGGGTATCGCCATCGATTACCTGCCCATACGCTCCATGCACCTTGAGGAATTCGAGTTCCCGTTCGACCTGCCCCCGGTGCATTCGTTTCAGGCATGGCACCCCCGGCGCGACAGCGACCCGGTGCATCGCTGGCTGCGCCAGACGGTGTATCAGGTCGTGCGCCAGCGTGGGGATGTTCCGCCTGACGGGTTTTCCCCCGCCCCGGTGCTGGCGGGGGGATAGGGGTTACTGCCCGTAGCGCACGACGCCCAGATCCTCGTACGGGATTTCGGGCATGCGGTTCGACATGATGTCCGCCAGAACCCGGCCCGATCCACAGGCCATGGTCCAGCCCAGCGTGCCATGCCCGGTGTTGAGGAACAGGTTGTCATATTTCGTGCGGCCGATGATGGGCGTGCCATCGGGCGTCATCGGCCGCAGTCCGGTCCAGAACCGGGCGGCGGGAATATTACCGCCACCGGGGAACAGGTCGGTAACCGAATGTTCCAGCGTCTCGCGCCGTGGCGCGCGCAGCTTCGTGCTGAACCCGGCCAGTTCCGCCGTGCCGCCCACGCGGATGCGTTCGCCAAGGCGGGTAATGCCGATCTTGAATGTCTCATCCATGATGGTGGAGGCAGGGGCCTGTTTTTCATTCACGATATCAGCGGTCAGCGAATATCCCTTGACCGGATAGATCGGCAGGTCCAGCCCGAGGTGGCGTACCATGGCTGGCGAATAGCTGCCCAGTGACAGGACATATGAATCCGCCACCATCTGGCCACGGCTGGTCTCGATCCCGGTAATGCGGCCGCCATCGCTGGTCATGGTGCGGATGCGGGTATCATAATGGAAGGCCACACCCGCCTTTGCCGCCAGCGCGGCAAGACGCTGGGTAAACAGGAACGCATCCCCCGTCTCGTCACCCGGCAGGCGCAGGCCACCCACGATCTTGTGCGCTGATGTGCCCAGCCCCGGTTCGGCCTTCACGCAGCCTTCGCGCGTCAGTATTTCGTAGGGCACGTTGTACTGCTCAAGCACGCGGATGTCCCCCGCAATGTCATCAAGCTGCTTTTGCGTGCGGAATACCTGCAGCGTGCCCTGCTGTCGGTCATCATAGGTGATGCCGGTGCTGGTGCGCAGTTCCATCATCATGTCGCGGCTGTATTCAGCAATCCGCACCATGCGCCCCTTGTTGCGGTCGTACGCGGTGGCGGTGCAGTTTTCCAGCATCTGCACCAGCCATTTCCACAGATGCGGGTCGGGCATGGGCCAGAATACGAAGGGGCGGTACTTCATCAGCAGCCACTTGATCGACTTCAGCGGCACGCCCGGTCCCGCCCATGGCGACGAATACCCCGGCGAGACCTGACCCGCATTGGCGAAGCTGGTTTCAAGGCCGGCTTCAGGCTGGCGGTCCACGACCGTGACCTCGTGTCCGGCCTGCGCAAGGTACCATGCCGATGTCACACCGACGACACCGCTACCCAGAACGATGATTTTCATTACACAGTTGCCTTCCCTGGCAGGTGGAAACGTATCACGCCGCCTGTGTCAGGTATGCGCGATGGAAACGGGATCCCAGCGCCGTCAGCACCTCGTAGCCGATGGTGCCGGCGGACCGGGCGACATCATCCACGCTGCGGCGTGGGCCGATCATGTCCACATGCGTGGCGCGCGCCATGACGCTGTCGGGCACATCTGTCACGTCGACTGTGGTGGAATCCATGGAAATGCGGCCCAGGATCGGCAGCCGGTATTCTCCCAGCCAGGCACAGCCGCCGCCATCGGCGCCGTGGCGCAGGAAGCCATCGGCATAGCCAATGCCAAGCGTCGCGATCCGGCGCGGCCCGGTGGCCCGCCATGTCAGGCCATAGCCCACGCCGTCGCCTGTGGTGATGGCGCGGCGCTGGACAATGCGCGCGGCCAGCCGCACCGTGGGGCGCAGGGGATTGGGCGCGTTTTCGTTGGGCGCCAGCCCATACAGGGCGGCACCGGGCCGCACGAGGTCGAAATGGTAGTCCGGCCCAAGGAAAATCCCCGATGAGGCCGAAAGCGCCAGCGGGGCTGTGGGCAGGCGGGCCGCCATGGCGCGCAGGCGGTCGCGCTGCATGGCGTTGGCCGGGCTGGCTGGGGTATCGGCACAGGCAAGGTGGCTCATCACCAGCCGTGTATCGATACCATCCAGCAGGTCCGGACGGGCCGACAGCGTTGCAATATCCGTATCGGACAGGCCGAAGCGTGACATGCCGGTATCAACCTGCAGGGCTGCGGGCAGGGGCGTGCCCGTCCGGCCCGCATGCGCATGCCACCCGGCGATCTGTTCCATGCTGTTGAGTACCGGCAGCAGGTCATGATGCGTAAATTCGGCTTCGGTGCCTGGCATGGGGCCATGCAGGACAAAAATGCGTGAGGAGCGGGAGATGCAGCACCGCAGGCGGATGCCTTCCTCCAGATGGGCGACGAAAAAGGTATGTGCGCCAGCCTGTTCCAGCACGGGCGCGACCCGGTGGGCACCCAGCCCGTAGGCATCTGCCTTGACCACGGCCGCACATGTGGCCGTGCCCGTGCGCGCGTCGAGCAGACGGTAATTCGCGGCAATGGCCCCAAGGTCGATTTCCAGCATCGCGCCCGCACCGGGTTCGGCCCACCCGGTCGCATGCGGGGGGGAAGGCAGTTCGGACATGGGGCGGGCACTCCATCGGGCTGGTGGAACAGGTTGATCGTATGCTGACAGAAACAGAATGTCCTGTCGTTTAAAGCAATTTCATGCAATTACGGATCATCTGTACGCAATTATATACGAAAAAAAGCGGAAAATTCACCATGGCATTCGACCGTCTGACAGACGCCATACTGCGCCACCTTCGCCATGATGGCCGAATCAGCAATGCCGACCTGGCGCAGAAGGTTGGCCTGTCCCCGTCCGCGTGCCTGCGGCGGGTGCGGATGCTGGAAAAGGATGGGGTGATCCGGGGGTATCGCGCGCTGGTGGATGAGCGTTCGGTCCATGGCATGACCACCGTGATCGTGCAGATCACGCTGGAACGCCAGACGGAGGAATGCCTGCGTCGGTTCGAAGCCCGCGTGCGCGAATGCGCCGACGTGCGTGAATGTTACCTGATGACGGGCGATGCCGATTATCTGGTTCGTGTCGAGGCACGGGACGCGGCTGATTATGAACGCATTCATAAGGAAGAACTGTCGCGCATGCCCGGTGTGGCCCGGATCCAGAGCAATTTCGCCATCCGCACCGTGGTGCAGCGTTAGGCTGCGGATTCGAAAATATCTCTTTGATAAATAGAGATAAAAGCTTTTGGGTGCCGCCTTTTTCAAAAAGGCGGCGTACCCGCTAAAGTGATGAAAACCGCTGGATCACGAAGCATCACGATAATTTGCCTGCGGTTTGGGGCGCATTCTGGCCCGGACAGGCGCCCGGGGCAGGCGGGACCTGCCCCGGGCTGTAGCGTAAGGGATGGAAGGGATTACGGCACGGGCGGGATGACCGGGCTGCCCTGACGCGGAATGAACGGGCGGATCAGGAACTGGTAGCAGCTCGCGCCGATCACGCCGCCTGCCAGCGGGCCGATGATCGGCACCCACCAGAAATTGTCTGGCGAGGGCAGGGCGGACCCGCCCCACCCGGTCAGGAAGCAGAACAGGCGTGGCCCGAAGTCACGGGCAGGGTTGATGGCCCATGCTTCCAGATAGCCCGAGCACGCGCCAATGCTGGCCACCAGCAGGCCGATGATCAGCGCGCTGGAATTGGCCTGCGGGGCGACGGTGTTATATTCGCAGGTGATCGCGAAGATGCCGCCGACCAGCAGTGCGGTCAGGATGGTTTCATCCACGAAGGCATGGAATGGCGTGATGAATTCGCCGGGATGGGTGAAGAATACGCCCGCCGCCCCGCCATCGGCGCGGGTCAGGCCGTGCAACTGGTTGTAATGGTCTATGACCGGCTGGTACAGCGTATAGACAAGGGCCGCCCCCAGAATACCCCCCAGTACCTGTGCCACGCAGTAAGCGGGCACCTTGCGCCATGGAAAACCACGGT
Source organism: Komagataeibacter oboediens (assembly GCF_003207815.1). Taxonomy (GTDB): domain Bacteria; phylum Pseudomonadota; class Alphaproteobacteria; order Acetobacterales; family Acetobacteraceae; genus Komagataeibacter; species Komagataeibacter oboediens. The sequence continues at coordinate 10,836 of NZ_NKTX01000047.1, forward strand.
AAAGCGCCAGCGCCACCGATACGGCAGGGTTGGCATGCGTGCCCGATACACTGCCGGTCACGTAAATGGCGATGGTGACACCCAGCCCCCAGACAATGGACACCCCCCAGTAGGAAAGCTTGTAGGGGCTGGGATCATACAGGGTGTACATGGCGGCTACGGAATCGCCGATCAGGACAATGATCATGACCGCGATGCATTCCGATATCAATTCGCCCAGAAACTGTCGGTTCTTCAGCATTTTAACCCACTTTATTCTTTTATTATCGTTCGATGGGAATGGGCTGTCCGCCTTGTGGCGGTTTTCCTGCCCTGCCATGTTCTTAAACGAACATTTCTGGGTGGGGAAGAGGCGTGCGCGCGGACCGGGTCGTGAGGTTCTCCTTTTTCCATTTATTTCATTATTTCCATTTATTTCATTATATGACATGAAATATCTCCAACCTGCCGGATTCTGGGTCTGTCGTTCTGCCATATGCCGGGCAGCGACAGGGGCATCGTGTCAGGCCGTGCTGTGCGTTTTCGCACATGCACAAAAACCGCCCTGACAGATAAATACCGGCAGGTGGCGAATTTATGGCTAAAACCGGCAATATTTATGCATAAAACATGTCCTGAAATATCCGGGTTTGATGTGCGCTTTCCCTATTGAAACGCTCATGATGTTCGTTTACGAACATGTGTATCAGGAGGAACATCTACCATGGCGTCCAAGGACGAAACATTCCGCACCCCCGCGGTACAGGGCGGTCCGCTTGACCTGCTGGTCGTGGGCGGGGGGATTAACGGCACGGGCATCGCGCGCGATGCCGCAGGGCGGGGCGCATCCGTCCTGCTGGTCGAACAGGACGACCTTGCCAGCTACACGTCATCCGCCAGCACCAAGCTGATCCATGGCGGTCTGCGCTATCTTGAATATTATGAATTCCGTCTGGTGCGCGAAGCACTGATCGAACGCGAACGGCTGCTGCGCATTGCGCCGCACATTATCTGGCCCATGCGTTTCGTGCTGCCCTATACCCCGCAGGCGCGGCCTGCATGGATGCTGCGCCTTGGCCTGTTCCTGTACGATCACCTTGCGCCCAACATGACGCTGCCCAAGTGCAAGTCGCTTGACTTCCGCACCAACTCGGCGGGCAAGCCACTCAACGGCACGCTGGCGCGTGGCTTTGCCTATTCCGATGGCTGGGTGCAGGACAGCCGCCTTGTCGTGCTTAACGCCATGGATGCACGGACGTATGGCGCGGACATCCGCACCCGTACCCGCCTTGTGCAGGCCCGCCGGGTGAATGGCCTGTGGGAGGCCGTGATCGAGAACACGCGCGATGGCAGCCAGACCACCGTTCACGCGAAGGTGCTGGTCAATGCCGGTGGCCCGTGGGTAAGCGAAGTGCTGCGCGAACGCGCGCAGGTCGATTCCGACAAGAACGTGCGTCTGGTCAAGGGAAGCCATATCGTGGTGCCGCGCCTGTTTGACGGCCCGCAGGCCTATATCCTGCAGAATCCGGACAAGCGTATCGTGTTCGCCATTCCGTATGAGCAGAAATTCACCCTGATCGGCACGACCGACGTGCCATGGACGCAGGCCCCCGGCCGGGTCGAGATCTCGCCTGAGGAAATCAGCTACCTGTGCGACAGCGTCAGCCGCTATTTCACCAAGCCGGTCACGCCTGATGACGTGGTGTGGAGCTATGCCGGTGTGCGTCCGCTGTATGATGATGCGGCCAAGAATGCCTCCGCCGTGACGCGTGATTACGTGCTGGATGTTGATACACAGGGCAACCAGGCGCCGATGCTGTCCATTTTCGGGGGCAAGATCACCACCTACCGCCGTCTGGCCGAACATGCGCTGGAGAAGCTGCAGCCCTTCCTGCCGGTCCTGTCCGCGCCGGGCTGGACTGCGGACCGGGTGCTGCCCGGTGGCGATCTGGGTGAGGGCGGGTTCGATGGCGCCGTCAGCCGCCTTGCGGCAAAGGCCCCGTTCCTTGATGCGCAGCTGTGCTGGCGTCTGGTGCGTAACTACGGCTCCCGCGCGACCGAGATCGTGGGTGATGCCTGCAGCATGGCCGATATGGGTGAACAGTTCGGTGGCGGCCTGACCGCGCGCGAGGTGGAATACCTGATCGCCAGCGAATGGGCGCAGACGACCGAGGACATCCTGTGGCGGCGTTCGCGTATGGGCCTGCATGTGACCGATGAAGATGCGGGCCGCCTTGACACCTACCTGCGTGGCCGCCAGCCGGTCGCGGCAAAATCGGCTTCGTGACAAACAGGCCGTGGGCGTAACATCGCCCACGGCCAGAACCTGTATCCGCCCGTCCGGGCAGGAGAAGATAATGAACAAGAAGAACAGAATTCTCGCTATCGATCAGGGAACGACCTCGACCCGCAGCATCGTGTTCGATCGTGATATTACGGCGCTTTCCGTCTCCCGCACTGAATTCGCCCAGCATTATCCCAACCAGGGATGGGTGGAACATGACCCGGAAGAAATCTGGTCCAACGTACTGTCCACTGCGCGCGAAGCCATTGAAAAAGCCGGTGGCCCCGGCGTGATCGCGGGAATCGGCATTACCAACCAGCGCGAAACCATCGTGGTATGGGATCGGGAAACGGGCAAACCGGTCCACCGCGCAATTGTGTGGCAGGACCGGCGGACCACGTCCGTGTGCGCGCGCATGCATGAAGAAGGGCATGAGGCGCTGGTGCGCGAACGTACCGGCCTGCTGCTGGACCCGTATTTCTCGGCTACGAAAATCGCATGGATCCTCGACAATGTCGAAGGCGCGCGCGCGAAGGCCGAACAGGGCAGGCTGGCCTGTGGCACGATCGACAGCTTCCTCCTGTGGCGGCTGACGGGTGGGCGGGTGCATGCCACCGATACGACCAATGCCGCGCGCACGCTGCTGTTCAACATCCATACCTGCGCGTGGGATGATGACCTGCTGGCGCTGTTCAACGTGCCGCGCGCCATCCTGCCCGAAGTGCGCACCAACAGCGAAATCTTTGGCGAGACCGAAGCCGACCTGTTTGGCGAACCGCTGAAGGTCGCGGGCATGGCGGGCGACCAGAATGCCGCCATGGTCGGACAGGCCTGCTTCAGGCCCGGCACGGCCAAGGCGACCTACGGCACGGGCTGCTTCGCGCTGCTCAATACCGGGACCACGCCGGTCGAATCCGAAAACCGCATGCTGACCACCATTGCCTATCGCATCGGGGATGAGACGACATATGCGCTGGAGGGGTCGATTTTCGTGGCTGGTGCCGCCATCCGCTGGCTGCGTGACGGGCTGAACCTGATTACCCATGCTTCCCAGACCGATGACATGGCCACCCGCGTGCCGCACAGCCACGGGGTGTACATGGTGCCTGGCTTTGTTGGCCTTGGCGCCCCCCACTGGGACCCCGATGCCCGTGGCCTGATCTGCGGGCTGACGCTGGATGCGACGGCGGCCCATATCGCGCGGGCGGCACTGGAATCGGTGGCATACCAGACGCTGGATCTTATGGATGCGATGCATGAGGATGGTGGCGAGGAACTGAGCGCACTGCGTGTTGATGGCGGGATGTCGGTCAATGACTGGTTCTGCCAGTTCCTTGCCGATATGCTGCGCACGCCGGTTGAACGGCCAAAACAGGTCGAGACAACCGCCCTTGGCGCTGCCTTCCTGGCGGGACTGGCGACAGGAGTATGGAGCAGCATCGCCGAACTGGAGGGCACCTGGAGCCGCGGTCAGCTGTTCCGCCCGACAATGGACAAGGCCCAGCGCGACAGTATGGTGGCCGGGTGGCATGTGGCGGTGCGCCGCACCCTCAGTTCCACCGTTGCCGCGTAACCTATGAATAGCGAAGAAGACAGGAAAAGTATTTCATGACCTCCATCCGGCAGAATCCCTATCAGGTTACGGATCGCAATCTTGCCCTTGAACTTGTCCGCGTGACGGAAGCGGCCGCCGTGGCCGCATCGGCATGGACCGGCCGTGGCCTGAAGAATGAAGCCGACGGCGCGGCGGTGGAGGCCATGCGTCGCGCGTTCGATACGGTGGCCATCAACGGCACCGTGGTGATTGGCGAAGGCGAGATGGACGAGGCCCCGATGCTGTTCATCGGGGAAAACGTGGGCGCGGGTGGCCCCGGCATGGATATTGCCGTGGACCCGCTGGAAGGCACCAACCTGTGCGCCAAGAACCTGCCCAACGCGCTGACGGTCGTGGCGTTGGCGGAAAGCGGCAACTTCCTGCACGCCCCTGACATCTACATGGACAAGATCGTGGTTGGTCCCAACCTGCCTGAAGGCGTGGTTGACCTGGACAACAGCATCGAAGCCAACCTCAAGGCCCTGGCCACCGCCAAGAAATGTGCGGTGTCCGACCTCATGCTGTGCACGCTGGACCGTGAACGTCATGAGGAACTGATCACCCGCGCCCGTGCTGCCGGCGCGCGCGTGACGTTGCTGAGTGATGGTGACGTGGCTGCGGCCATCGCCGCCTGCCTTGATGATAGTGAAATCGACATCTACGTGGGGTCCGGCGGCGCGCCGGAAGGCGTTCTGGCCGCTGCCGCCGTGCGCTGCGTGCATGGGCAGATGCAGGGCCGCCTGCTGTTTGAAGATGATGCGCAGATTGAACGTGCGCGCAGGATGAACCCGGGCGCGGATCCTTCTCGCAAGCTGGCGCTGGAAGACATGGCGCGGGGCGACGTGCTGTTTTCGGCCACCGGTGTTACGGGGGGCGCCCTGCTGCGCGGTATCCGCCGCAGCGGGATCCGCACGGTCACGCATTCGCTGGTCATGCGTTCCAAGTCCGGTACCATCCGTTTCGTGGAGGGCCATCACGACTACCAGACCAAGACCTGGTGAGCATTTCATCCATTGCATAACAACAATAACAGGCAATAGAGGAACGACATGACCGACAAAGCGACCCCGGCGTCCGACCGGCTGGGACTGAAGCCCGGCGTGGTGACGGGCGCGGATTACCGCCGTCTGGTTGAAACCTGCCGGGACGAAGGCTATGCCCTGCCGGCGGTAAACGTGGTGGGAACGGACAGCATCAACGCCGTGCTGGAAGCCGCCGCCCGCAACCGTGCCGATGTCATTATCCAGCTGTCCAACGGCGGCGCGCGTTTTTACGCGGGTGAAGGCATGAAGGATGCGGATCAGGCCCGCGTACTGGGCGCCGTGGCCGCGGCCCGTCATGTCCATACGGTGGCGGCGGCCTATGGCGTGTGCGTGATCCTGCATACCGACCATGCCGACCGCAAGCTGCTGCCGTGGATCTCGGGCCTGATCGATGCCAGCGAGGAAGCGGTCAGGGAAACAGGGCGTCCGCTGTTTTCCTCGCACATGATCGACCTTTCGGCCGAGCCGCTGGACGACAACATTGCCGAATGCGCTGCTTTCCTGCGTCGCATGGCCCCGTTGGGCATCGGCCTTGAAATCGAACTGGGCGTTACCGGCGGGGAGGAGGATGGCGTGGGCCACGACGTCGATGACGGCGCGGACAACGCCCATCTCTATACCCAGCCCGAAGACGTGCTGAAGGCGTACGAGGCGCTGTCCCCGCTTGGCTTCGTGACCATTGCCGCGTCTTTTGGCAACGTGCATGGCGTTTACGCGCCTGGTAATGTCAAGCTCCGGCCTGAAATCCTGCGTAATTCGCAGGCGGCGGTGGCGCAGGCCACCGGCCGGGGCGAAAAGCCGCTGGCGCTGGTGTTCCACGGTGGTTCGGGGTCCGAACAGGCCAAGATTACCGAAGCCGTGTCCTATGGCGTGTTCAAGATGAATATCGATACCGATATCCAGTTTGCCTTCGCCAGCAGCATCGGCCGCTATGTGCATGAACATGCCGAAGCCTTCAGCCACCAGATCGCACCCGGCACCGGAAAGCCCACCAAGAAGCTGTATGATCCGCGCAAGTGGCTGCGGGTTGGTGAGCAGGGGATCGTGGCCCGGCTGGAACAGTCCTTTGCCGATCTGGGGGCCACCGGGCGCAGTGTCGCGCGCGCCGTCTAGCAGCCTGTCGGGTTGGGGTACCCAGTGAAGGGGTAAGGTTGTAAGGTGGTGAGATGAGCAGTTTCATCCCGTTTGACCGGTCTCAGCCGTATCTTCTGCCGCCTGATCTGAAGTCGTGGCTTCCTGCTGACGATATGGCGCATTTCATTGTCGCAGCCGTTGAGCGGGTTCCGATGAGTGCGTTCTGCGTGCCAGTGCGCACGGGTGGCAAGGCACAGTACCATCCGCGCCTGATGCTGGCCCTTCTGATCTTCAGCTATGCGAACGGGTTGTTTTCCTCACGCCGGATCGAGCGGGCGACATAT
>NZ_NKTX01000048.1 GCF_003207815.1 Komagataeibacter oboediens
CAGCTATGTCATGACCCATCTGGCCAAAACCGGCCTGCTGGACCGCGTGCGCTTCCGCCCCATGACCCTGCCCGACCGCTTCATCGATCACAACACCCAGGCCGCGCAGTACCATGAGGCCGGGCTGGATGCCGCGGCCATCACCAATACCGCCCTTGAGGCGCTGGGTGTCGGAATCAGCATGACGCAGCCCTTGCTAAAGACAGCAAACGGACCGAAATCATGAACATTATGAAACATGTCCTGAAAACCACCTCGCTGGCGCTGTGCGCCGGACTGATGGCGGCACCGGTCGTCCCTGCCGTCCTCCCCATTCATGCAGCCCATGCGGCCAGCGCATCCGATGCGCAGGTGCAGGAGCCGATCAAGAGCCTGTATGCGGCGCTGGAGCGCGTGCAGGCCAAGGGAAGCGGCTCGTTCGAGCAGCGTTCGCAGATGCTGGCCCCGGCGATCGACCACGCCTACAACATCGAGGCCGTGCTCGCATCCTCCATCGGGCCACGTTACGCGGGCCTGAGCGATGACCAGAAGCAGACCCTGCTGACCACATTCCGGCAGTTCACCATCGCCCGGTATGTGTCCAGCTTCAAACCCGGCAGTGATGCGCGCTTCACCATCGACCCGACCGTAACCCCTTCACCCGCCGGCAATGACCGTATTGTTGTAACACACATCGGATCGTCCGATGACCCAAGCGGGACCGAAATCAACTACGTCATGCGCTCCGGCCCGAAAGGCTGGCAGATCGTTGATGTACTGCTGAACGCCCACATAAGCCAGGTCGCCGCCCAGCGCGCCGATTTCAGTTCCGCACTGTCGGGTGGCAATGTGCAGAAACTGACGAATCTGCTACAGAAAAAAATCAAAACGTTCTCGGAAGAGTGATATTACACTTACCTGACGCCGTTTTCTAACTTGCTCCATACGCGGGACCTTGCCGGAAAGATAATGTCTGTTTTCAACGCTCTTGTTTCACCCGCCGGACTGGCCGCAACCGTTGCGGCCGCCGGGTGCATGCAGGCAGCGCTTGGCACTTTTCTGGTCTCGCGTTTCCGGTGGCAGGAAAAACGCGTGGACCGGGCAGTGCCCATGCCTCCGGTCTCCGTGCTCAAGCCCCTCCACGGCGATGAACCGCTGCTGGAGGAAGCGCTTGAAAGCTTCTGCACGCAGGACTACCCTCAGATGCAGATCGTCTTTGGCGTACAGTCCGAAGACGATGCGGCGATTCCAATCGTACACCGTCTGATGGAACGCCACCCGGACGTGAACATGGAACTGGTGGTTGACCCCACCTTTCACGGCGTCAACCGCAAGATCGGCAACCTGATCAACATCATGACCCGCGTAAAACATGATGTTCTGGTCATTTCCGATTCGGATATTCACGTCGCCCCCGATTACCTGCGGCATGTGGTGGGCGCGCTGGTGCCGTCCAATGTCGGGCTGGTCACCACGTTGTATGCCGGGCTTCCGGCATCCCCCACCGTGCCGCGCCTGCTGGCCGCATGCCAGATCAACCACAATTTCCTGCCCGGCGTCATGCTGTCGCGCTACCTCGGCCGGCAGGACTGCCTGGGCGCAACCATGGCGCTGCGGCGGTCCATGCTGGAAGACATTGGCGGACTGGAAGCACTGGTGCCCCATGTGGCCGATGATGCGATCCTGGGCCGCTACGTACGCGACCGTGGCAAGGATATCGCCATTGCCGCGTGCATGACATGGACCACAGTGGGCGAGACCTCGATGCGCGAGGTACTGGCGCATGAACTGCGCTGGGGCCGGACCGTCAAGACGCTGGAACCGGCGGGATACGCTGCATCCGCCATCCAGCTGCCCCTGTTCTGGGCCACTGTGGCGGTGCTTGTCGCACCGCATGCGGCCTGGACATGGTTTTTCTTTCTTGGTGCATGGGGATGGCGGGCCGTGTGTTCCTTCATCCTGGACCGGACGCTGGCGCAACGCAGCCTGCTGCCGTTACTGCTCCTGCCACTGCGTGACTGGCTCTCGGCCGCCATCATGGTGGGCAGTGTCACGGGCACGCGGGTTGCATGGCGCGGGCAGACGATGCATGTCACGCCACATTCGGTCATGACACCACGATCGCAGCCGGCTTCCCCCGGTGACTGACCCGCCCCCAGCAGGCTGAACTGCTTGAGAATTCCACCCCTGTAGTCAATAAGAACGGGTATAAGGGAACCCTCTTCCCCGCCAGAGCCCGAGGATACGCGTAGCATGATGAAAACCCTGTTTCTCCAGCCGCCTTCGTTTGACGGATTCGACGGTGGGGCCGGTTCCCGCTATCAGGCCAAGCGGGAAATCAAGTCGTTCTGGTATCCGACGTGGCTGGCGCAGCCTGCCGCCATGGTCGAAGGCAGCCGCCTGATCGATGCGCCGCCCGCACGCATGGGCATGGAGCCGATCCTGGAAGACGTGCGCAACCGTGATCTGGTCGTCATGCACACCTCCACCCCGTCCTTTGCATCCGATGTGCGCGTAGCCCAGATGCTCAAGGACGCGAACCCGAAGGTGAAGATCGGCATGGTCGGCGCCAAGGTGGCCGTGCAGCCCGAGGAAAGCCTGCTGAACGCCCCGCCGGTCGATTTCGTGGCCCGTAACGAATTCGACTTCACCATCAAGGAAATGGCGGAAGGCCGCGACTGGAAGGATGTCGATGGCATTTCTTGGCGCGATGCGGATGGCAAGATCGTCCATAACCGCGACCGCGCCATGATCGAGGACATGGACAGCCTGCCGTTCGTGACCGAGGTGTACAAGCGTGACCTGAAGATCGAGGATTACTTCATCGGGTACCTGATGCACCCGTACATCTCAATCTATACCGGCCGTGGTTGCAAGTCGCGCTGCACCTTCTGCCTGTGGCCGCAGACGGTGGGTGGCCATCACTACCGCACCCGCAGCCCCGAGCACGTGGCTGCCGAAATCCGCCTGGCGAAGCAGTATTTCCCGCAGGTGAAGGAATTCTTCTTCGACGACGACACCTTCACCGATGACCTGCCGCGCGCCGAAGCGATCGCCAAGGAACTGGGCAAGCTGGGTGTGACGTGGTCGTGCAATGCGAAGGCCAATGTGCCCCGCAAGACGCTGGAAGTGCTGAAGGCCAATGGCCTGCGCCTGCTGCTGGTCGGTTACGAAAGCGGCAACCAGCAGATCCTGCACAACATCAAGAAGGGCATGCGCGTCGAGACGGCGCGTGAGTTCACCAAGAACTGCCACGAACTGGGAATCAAGATCCACGGCACCTTCATCCTCGGCCTGCCGGGCGAAACGAAGGAAACCATTCAGGAAACCATCAAGTTCGCCACCGAGATCAACCCGCACACGCTGCAGGTTTCGCTGGCTGCGCCATATCCCGGCACGTTCCTGCACAAGCAGGCAACCGAGAACGGCTGGCTGGATGAAAAGAACGCCGAACTGATCGACGATAACGGCGTGCAGATCGCACCGCTGCACTACCCGCATCTATCGCACACGGAAATCTTCCAGAGCGTGGAGGAATTCTACCGGAAGTTCTATTTCCGCGCGCCCAAGATCGCCTCGATCGTGAACGAGATGGTCCGTAGCCCGCAGATGATGAAGCGCCGCCTGCGCGAAGGGGTGGAGTTCTTCCAGTTCCTGCGCGAACGCCGCGCCGCCTGATCGGGCTGCCTGCGATTACCCCATGCCGGGACCTTCGGGTTCCGGCATTTCCTTTGTCATGCCACCCGGTTTCCCATCATGAAGCGCGTCATCATATCCGCCGATGATTTCGGCCTGTCCGAAGAAGTGAACGAGGCGATCGAGATCGCCCATCGGGACGGATTGCTGTCGACTGCCAGCCTTATGGTATCCGGCCCTGCGGCGGCCGACGCCGTGCGCCGTGCAAAAAAGCTGCCGGACCTGCGCGTGGGGCTGCATCTGGTCGCGATCGAGGGACCGGCAACCCTGCCGCCTGCCGATATCCCGCTGCTGGTGCCGCAGGACGGGCAGTTCCCGTCTGACCAGCTGAAGCTGGGGATAGAGTATTTTTTCCGCCCTGCCGTGCGCCGGGAACTGGCTGCCGAGATCGAAGCCCAGTTTCGCGCCTTTGCCGCGACCGGTCTTGCGCTGGACCACGCGAATGCGCACAAGCACATGCACCTGCACCCCACCGTGGGTCGGTACATGATCGAAAGTGGACTGCGCCACGGGCTGCGCGCGATCCGCGTGCCGCTGGAACCGCCCGAGCCGCTTTATGCCGCCGGCACCTATACAGATACGCTGGGGGATGCGGCACTCCGCCGCTGGACCGGCCTGCTGCGCCATCAGGCGCACAAGGCGGGACTGGTCACGAATGACTGGTGTTTCGGGCTGGCGTGGAGCGGCCACATGACGACCGACCGCGTCTCCGCCCTTGCGGCACACCTGCCGGACGGCCTGTCGGAAATCTATTTCCACCCGGCCACGGCAAAGAACAAACTATTGCAGAAGCTCATGCCCACCTATGAGCACGAGGCGGAATTCCGCACGCTATGCGCGCCCGGTTTCCGCTCCGGCCTCGCCCATTCGGGGACCGTGCCCACCACATGGACGGATGTGGCCCGCGCTTCATAACGGGCCACGCCTGACAGCCGGACAGGTCAGCCGAGGTTGCTCTTGACCCATTCCTTGAGCTGGCTCTTGGGCAGGGCGCCGGTCTTGCTGGCAACCGGTGCACCGTCCTTGAACAGGATCAGCGTCGGGATGCCGCGCACGGCGTAATTGTTGGGCGTGTTGGGATTGTCGTCGATATTGACCTTGGCGACGGTCATCTTGCCCTTGAATTCCGCGCCGATTTCATCCAGCGCAGGGGCAATCATCTTGCACGGGCCGCACCATTCCGCCCAGAAATCGACCAGGACCGGCTCCTTGGAGTCCAGAACCTTCGTCTTGAACTGGTCATCGCTGACCGCAACCGTGTTTTCACTCATCACTCAAAACTCCTTCATGGCGGCCAGAACCGCCGCCCTGTCGTGCTGACATGGCCATGCCGACGCATGGGGTCAAGTCATCGCCTGACCCGCACCTGTCATGTCCGGCGCATACCGGTCCAGTAACGTAGCAGGCAGGATGTCAACGCGCACGCCCTCCGTCCAGACCAGGGCGCACACCACCTGCCTGCCGGGATAGACCCCACGCAACAGGGCGCGGTAGGCCGCCATCTGCCGCAGGTACAGCACCGGCGTTCTGTCAACGTCTGCCGGGGGGGTACGGTTTGTCTTGAAATCGCACACCGTTACCGTATCCGCGCCGACCGCCATGCGGTCCACCTGTCCCACGATCACCTGCTGGCCCACGATACCGGCCAGTGGCTGTTCCGCCCGGCTGCCGGGGGCAAACAGGGCGGCAAGACGGGGCATGTCCATGACGGCAAGGACCTGCGTCACCAGTTCTTCGCACTGCCCGGTATCCAGCCCCGCCGCCGGGCGCGACAGCCATGACCAGGCGAGTTCCGCCCGTTCGTCCTCCGGGCAATCGGGCAGATATTGCAACAGGGCGTGTACAAGCTGCCCGCGTTGCAGGGCACGGGCGCGCTGACCCGCCGGATCAGCCCGATCGCGCATGGTGCTGGCGGATGCCAGTGGCGACCGCACGGCAGGCTGCGGGCCAAGGGCGACATCATCGGGACGGCTGGGCGCCAGCGGCCGGGCCAGCGGCCCTTCCGTGACCGGCATGACGGGCCGCCACTGCGGGGCATGGCCCATCCATGCAGGCAGGTCATGCGCCGGTGCGACTGCAACTTGTTCCTGACCGGCGCGCGCTGCCTGCGCGGGCGGGACCGTGCGCGCTTCCTCCAGCACAAGGCTGTTCCCTTCCCAGCCAAGGTCAAAGGGCCGGGCGGTGGCGCCAGCGCTTTCAAACCCCTGCCGACACAGGTCATACCAGCAGCCATCAGGCACGCCGCGCCGGGGTTCCCACCCGCAGATCACCAGCCTGTCGCTTGCCCGGGTCAGGGCGACATACAGCAGACGGTTATATTCCTCCGCCGCTTCACGGCGTATCTTCTCCTGCACGGACGCCGTCACATCCGTGGCCAGTTCACGCCGTGGCACCCATATCGGGATATCGAGTCCCGTGACGGAATCGGTTTCCCACAGGATGTTGGTATCGGAACGGGGCGTTGCGATCGTATCGGGCAGGATGACAAGACGCGCCTGCAGCCCCTTCGCCCCATGCGCCGTCATGACACGCACCATGTTGGCCGATGCATCTGGTTCATGCCGCACGGTTTCATCCGAGGCATGCAGCCAGTGCAGGAATCCCTGCAGGGAAATGGCGTGCGCTTCCTCAAACCGCAATGCCGCGGACAGCAGTTCGTCAACCGGTTCCACCGCTTCCGGCCCGAGGCGGGCCAGCAGCCGGGCACGTCCCCCCAGCGGGCCAAGGGCTTCGGCCAGAAGCTGGTACGGCGTTGCATAATCGACCTGCCGGAACAGGGTATTGAGGATATGCCATGCCGCCGACCAGTCAGGCCGTTCCGCATGGCGCATGCGCAGCACCGCCCATAGCGGCTGCCCATCACGCCCCGTCGCGAGGTGCATGAGCGAGTCGTCATCCAGCCCCCCGATCGGGGATGTCAGCACGCAGGCCAGCGTCAGGTCATCCTGCGGCAGCAGGAGCGCCGCGCACAGCGCCATCAGGTCCTGCACCGCAAGCTGGTCGGTCAGAACGGTGCGCACCAGTGTCGCCACCGGCACATCATTGCTTTTCAGCGCCCGGATCAACGCGCGCGCGAAGGCGGAGCGACGGGGCACGAGGATCAGTACATCACCGGGTGCCAGCGGCGCTTCCCCCTGTGCGGGCGGCGTACCCAGCTGTCGGGCGATCCAGGCCGCCAATGTATCGGCCAGACGCTGCTGGGCCGTGGACTGCCCGGCATTGTGGGTGGGGGCCATCCACGGGCTTATGTCCGTCTCATCAGGTTCCACTGGCACGGGGGGCCATATTTCCACGCATCCCCCCTGCCCCGGCCGCGCGGTGACATGGGCGGGAATGGTGCCATCCGGTTCCACCACGCCCCGGGCGGCGGCGGGATTGGCGAACACGCTGTCCACCAGTTTCAGCACGGGCGCGGTGGAGCGGAAGGAAACGGTCAGCGCCGGTTCGCGCCATATGGCCCGTGCGGCGGCGGCGCTGCGGCGGAACCGCTGCCGCCATGCGCGAAAGGCTTCCGGGTCGGCGCCCTGAAAGGAATAGATCGACTGCTTGTAATCCCCTACCGCGAAAATGGTACGGGGACAGCCGTCATCATCATGCGTGCCTTCACCGGCAAAGAATTCCGATGTCAGGCCACCGGCAATGGCCCACTGGTCGGGCGATGTATCCTGCACCTCATCAAGCAGCAGGTGATCAATCCCGCCATCCAGCTTGTACAGCACCCATGCGGCACCGGGATCGTCCAGCAACTGCAGCGTACGGTCGATCAGGTCATCATAATCGACCATGCCCTGCGCGTCCTTGCGCGTGGCGTAGCGTTCCAGCACCGGCTGGGCCACGGACAACAGGGCACAGGTCAGTTCAAACACCGTAATGGCGCGCAACTGCTGGTCAACGCCAATGACCCGCACGGCTTCCGCACCAAGACGGTCGGCCAGACCGGGACAGGCGGTATCCATCTTGGGATTGAGGCCGCCACGTTTGCGCGGCTCCCCTTTCTGCGTCAGCAGGCCACCCCGCCATGTGGACCAGTCCGCCGCGCGGACGGCCACATCCTGACCCAGCCATGCCAGCATGGCTTCCGCCTGCACCCGGACGCTGGCCGATCCTTCCCGCGCCACGCACCGTAGCCCGTCACGCAAAATGTCCTCATCGGGGATCGTGGCGCAGGCATTGCGCAAGACCTCGTCCACACTGCGCCCGCTTATGCCCAGCAGCCGCATGAGGGCCGATTCCACCCCGGCCCGATCCACCACCCAGCGGCGCGCCACCGGCAGCATGCGACGCGACTGGGCCTGCAGCCGGGAAATCAGTGCGGTAAAATCCCTCACCCCGATCTGTCCCGCCAGCATGGCGACGGCGGGACCACCCTGCCCCACCACATCCTCCACCGCCGCGCGCTGGGCCAGACGGGCATCGGTTTCCTCGATCAGGGTAAAATGCGGGCTGATCGCGGCTTCCACCGGGAAACGCCGCAGCAGCGACTGGCAGAAGGCATGGATGGTGCCAATGCGCATGCCACCGGGAAGGTCCAGCACGCGGGCGAACAGTTCGCGCGCCACGCGGCGGGTTTCTTCCCCCGCCGGCACGGACAGGCGGTCAAGCTCACGGTCCAGATCCGCATCGGGCAGCATGACCCACTGGCCCAGGCGGTTCTGCAAACGGATGGACATTTCCGCTGCTGCCGCCTTGGTAAAGGTCAGGCACAGGATACGGGCGGGATCGCTGCCGGGTACCCGCGTCATGACGCCATCGCGGTCGGGCACGTCACGCGGCAGCATGAGGCGTAGCAGCCGGTCAATCAGCAGCTTGGTCTTGCCACTGCCGGCAGAGGCGGAAACAAATACCGATGCCTGGGGGTCGGATGCTTCCGCCTGGCTGCGATTGGCGATGTCAATGGCGGACGCCATGCCGTCACCCTTCATCATGGCCCTGTTCATCCGCCAGTCTCCTCACGCGCGGCACTCCATTCCGCCACGCGGGCCAGATGGGCGTAATCGGCAAAACGGGGTTCCTCGCCGGGGAAGGGATGGGACAGATAAGGCTGGTCAGGATTGTCGTAGGCCGTAACCAGGTCGCGCAGCCCCCTCCTGCAGCCCGCGATCAGTTCCGCCAGTTCCGTGCCCCGCGCCACGTCCAGTACCTGTGCGGGGACATGCCCGCCGGTCAGGCGCCAGTATACCAGTTCCGCCACCGTGCCCGCGACGGGGGGCGGAAACCCGCCACATTCGATCATCGCCGCCTCCAGCACCAGCTGCGACTGCCAGCCTTCCATCACGCTGCGCCGGGTGGGCAGCGTGCCGGTCTTGTAGTCAAACAGGCTCAGGCTGCCGTCGCCATGCAGGTCGATCCGGTCCGCACGCCCCCGCAGGGTAAACGGACCACCGGGCAGATCCTCCAGCCGCATCTGACCCGCCAGTTCCGTCAGCACGGTTCGGGGACCGCCAGTGGCGCGGCGCGTTTCCTCGGCCTGCGCGCACCACGTGGCGATGCGTTCCAGCCGGGGCGCCCACCATGCCGCAAGGGCGGGACGCAGGGCCGCCTCACGCAGCACATCGGCAAAGACGTCGCACATGCGGGCGGCACCATCATGGGGCCAGTCAGCGGGATGGGCACGGAACCAGCGGTCCAGCGCGGCATGCACGATCTGCCCGTAATCGGCGGCATCGGCCAGCTCCTCCAGATCCGCAAGCGGGCACAGCCGGAGAATACGCCGCGCGTAAATGGCGTAGGGGTCGCGCATCCATGTTTCGATTTCCGTCACCGACAGGCTGCGCGGGCGCAGGCCCACCGCCGGACGCGGCCGTGGCGGGGCAACAGGCACCGCCGCGCCGACCGGACGGTCCAGGCTGTCCAGCCAGCGCAGCGCCGGGTGCGTGGGCAGGCCGTGTCCATGCCCCGCCAGATAGGCATCCAGCCGCACCAGCCACCGCGCGGGCACCGTTGGCGCACCCTGCCGCCGGGCCGCAAGCGACAGCACCACATCGGGGGCGGCACAGGCACAGGACACGAAATCATGCGCGGCCTGACCAATGGCCCATTCGGGTGATGGCAGGCCGACACGCGTGCGCATGGGGCGGCTCATCCACGGGCCGGGATCGGTCGCGGGTGGCCAGACGGTTTCGACCAGACCACCCAGCACGATGGTATCCGCCGTCTGCAGCCGGGCTTCCAGCAGCCCCCAGATGAACACGCGCGGATGCACCGCCGTCCCCTCACGCCCACGCACGGCGCGCCTTCCCTGCACCGTCATGCCCGCAAGGGACGAGGCCAGCAGCCCGTCCAGCGCGCCCAGACGCGCATCGGGCAGGACATCGCACCATGCCAGCATTGCACTCATATGCTGGCCCAGCGCATTCCCTTCCTCGCCTGCCCACAGCCGGTCCGCGCCATCCATGGTGTCGGTCGCAGCCAGCGCCTGCGCGGTTTCAACCAGTGCCGCCAGCAGGACGGATACCGGCACCAGCGTGCTGCCGGGCAGGGCCAGCAGGGGGCCAAAGGCGGTTTCCAGACGGTTAAGGAAGGCGTTTATTTCCTCCGGCGCATCCGGGGCGTCGGCCAGCGCGCCATGCGGGTCATCTGCCGCGCGCACCAGTGCGCGGCGCAACCCTGCGATACCCGGCGGCGGTGCCGGCCCACGCAGCACAAGACGTTCAAGCTGCCGCGCACTGGCGCGGCAGTTGCCCGGCGACAGCCCGCACGCCGCCAGCGGATGCTTGATGACGGACAGCAGGGCCACCGGCGACAGGCCGCCATCCACCGCCTGCACGATCAGCCGCAGAAAGGCGGTCTGTGGTATGGTCAGCAGGCTTTCGCCCGCGCTGTCATCGGCAATGACGCCCCAGCGCACCAGTTCCGTCGCCACCCGTCCGGCCAGCGCCCGGTCGGGGGTGACAAGGGCTGCCCGTTGGCCCGGCTGTTCCAGCACCTGCCGCAGCACCATGGCGATGGCGGCGGCTTCTTCCTGCTGGTCGGCGCTGCGCAGGACCGACAGGCCATCGGCCGCAACCGGGGCGTCGGGCGCGCGCCAGCGGTCCAGCGCATGGGCGGGCAGCAATGCGCGGGCCAGCAGGCTGGCGCGGGAGACGGGACTGCTGGCCACATCCCCATCGGCAATGGTGTCCCACCGTTCCATGCAGGCACGTTCCACACCCAGTTCGGCCAGCATATGCGCCGTGCCAGCCTGCGGATGGTCGGGCGGCAGGCGCTGCCAGACATCATCGGCACAGTCCATGTCCACGCCGGGCAGCACCAGCAGTCCGTCGGGCAGGGACAGCACGGCCCGCAGCATGGCGATGGTGGAGGGCACGGCATCGGAAAAACCCGCGGCCCAGATGGGGTAACCTGCTGGTGGCGGCGTCTCCATCCACCGCGCGGCCTGCGCGTGCAGCAGGCCGGTCTGGCGGGCGACGGGATTCATCACCCCCTGTTCCGCCAGCCATGCGGGCCACACACTGGTCACGATGGACAGGAATTTCAACGTCTGGTGCCAGTGCTGGGCAAAGTCACCTTCCGCCGCATGGGGCAGGCGTTCGCACAGGTCGCATTCCGCCCATTCCGCCTCATCCATCAGGTCCGCCAGCGCGCGCGCCAGCGGCCATGCCTGATCCACGCCCTGCACATCGCCAAACGCCCTGCCCGCCTGCATGACCAGCAGCGTCAGCGTCGCCAGCCGCCGCACGGGGTCCACCGCGGGCGGCAGGTCCAGCGCACTGCACCCCGACAGTGCCAGCGATGCCTCGTCCAGCGCCGCGATGGGCGCAATGCGGGGCAGCAGGATGGGACGGCCATCAACCTGACGGACAAAGGCTTCGGTCAACGCACGGGCGGCGCGGCGACTGGGCAGCAGGATCAGGCCATTGCCGCAGGCCTGTGCATCATGGCCAGCCTGTTCCAGCCAGCGGGCGGCGATCTGGTCGACAAACGGCACATGGGACGGCACGACTGCCGCCCGCCCCCGCACACAGGCAGTCGTAGGCCCGGTCATATATCGTTATCCGAATCCGGGTTCAGGGCGGAATGCAGCACGCGTTCCGCCGCATGTATGTCGGCGGGACGGGACAGATGGAACCACAGCGAATCGTGCACGATCACCCCCAGCCTGCCTGCCTCCATCGCGCGGTCCCACAGCCTGTTCATGCTGAACCCACCTTCCGGCGCGCCATCAAACAGGGCGGGAGAGACGATCTGCACGCCCGTAAAGACATAGGGCGTGATTTCCCCCGCGCGCGGGCGGCGGGGCATGCCATGCGCGTTCACCGCGAAATCCCCATTGCCCACTTCCCCCACTGCGCGCGTCATGGCGCCCAGCAGCAGCATGGCGTCCATGCGATCAGGTTCAAACGCGGCAGCCAGCCGGCGCAGCGCGGGCACAGGACCATTGAGCCACATGGCATCGCCATTGAGCAGGAAGAACGCCCCCGGTCCCAGCCGCCCCGCCCGCAGGGCGGCGGCGGCACTGCCCCCGGTTTCCAGCAGGGTGGGTTCGGGCTGTTCAATGGTCAGCGGCCCACGGCCTGCTGCACGCCGCGCGGCAAGGGCGGCGTGAATGTCATCAGGCCGCCAGTGGGCATTGACCACCACCTGCTGCACGCCACAGGCCTCCAGCCGGTCCAGCACGTGATCCAGAATGGGCTGTCCCGCCACGCGCAGAAGCGGCTTGGGCACCGATTCGCTCAGCGGCCGCATCCGCCGTCCCATACCCGCTGCGAAAACCATGGCGGTATGTGGCATGTTCACGCCCATTATGCCTCTCCTGCCCCGAAAGCGGCTGATTGCGCCAGTCGCGTATCCCATCCTTCCAGCCGGGCGATACGCCCGCCCGCCGCATCCGGCGCAAGGGTGATACGTAATGCATCAGGCGGGGTCAGCCCCCCAAGACGCTGCGGCCATTCCACCACGACGATACCTTCGCGTGCATCGTCCCACCCCAGTTCATACAGGCCCTCCGGCCCGTCGAGGCGCCACAGGTCGAAATGCGCGACCTCGGCCACGGGGGCGTCATAGACCTGCACCAGCGTGTAGGACGGGCTTGGCACTTCCATGTCCCCATCGTCACACAGGCCGCGCAGCAGTGCACGCGCCAGCGTGGTCTTGCCTGCCCCCAGATCCCCCTCCAGCAGCACGCAGTCACCTGCACGCAGCACGTCGGCCAGCGCGTGGCCCAGCCGCGCAGTCGCCTGCGCATCGGGCAGGGAAATTTCACGCATGGATGATCCCGCCCCCTGCTTTTGCACGATTATATGTCATGAACCGATTGTGCCCCCCCATCGCGGCCACGCACAAGGGGCGACGGACAGGATGCACCAAAGCGCTTGCGCCAGCGCCGACAACAACGCAAAACCGTACGTAACATATGCCTACACACCCGATCACGGACCGCGGAACACCAGAACCTGACATGACCATGCCTTCCCCCACCCACACCACCGATGTCGCCATTATCGGCGCAGGCCCCGCGGGCCTGTTCGCCGCATTTGAATGCGGGATGCTCAAGCTTGGCTGCATCATCATCGATGCGCTGGATGAAATCGGCGGACAGTGCGCGGCGCTGTATCCGGAAAAACCGATTTATGACATTCCCGCCCACCCCGCGATCGAGGGTGGCGCACTGATTGATGCGCTCGACCGCCAGATCGCCCCGTTTGACGTGCCCCGCCTGCTGGGCCGCCGGGTGGAAAGCCTGGAAGGGACGCGCGGCGGTTTCCGGCTGGGCACTTCCAGCGGGGATGTCATCGCAGCGCATGCGGTCATCATTGCCGCGGGCGCGGGCGCGTTTGGACCCAACCGTCCCCCGCTGGACGGTCTGGCCGCGTTCGAGCAGACCGGTGGCGTGCAATATTTCGTCCGCCGCCGCGCCGATTTCGCGGACAGGGACGTACTGATCGCAGGCGGTGGCGATTCCGCGGTGGACTGGGCGCTGTCCCTGCGCGACGTCGCGCGCAGCGTGAAGCTGGTCCACCGGCGCGACCGCTTCCGCGCCGCCCCCGAAAGCCTGCGTCAGCTTGACGAAGCCGTGGCGCGTGGCGAAGTCGAGAAGATCATCGGCTACCAGCTGCATGGCCTGCATGGCGCGGACGGGCAGCTGGCTGGCGTGGACCTTGCAACGCTGGATGGCACGGTGCGGCACGTGGCGTGCGATCACCTGCTGCCCTTCTTCGGGCTGGCGACCGATCTCGGCCCGATCGCGCAGTGGGGGCTGGACACCATACGCGGCACCATTCCCGTCACCCCGTCCACCTGCGAAAGCAGCCTGCCCGGCATTTTCGCCGTGGGTGACGTCGCAACCTATCCCGGCAAGCTGAAGCTGATCCTGCAGGGCTTTACCGAAGGGGCGATGGCCGCCCATGCCATCCACCCCATCGTTCACCCCGACACGGCGCTGCATTTCGAGTATTCAACCAGCAAGGGCGTGCCGGCAGGCTGATTTCAGCCATCCGGTCCTGTCATAACAGAAACGGTTGACCATTCTTGCGTCGTGGCGCATCCCCGGTGTGTCGATGATGGAAGTAAGGATGAAACTGTGAAAGTGATCGTTCTGGGCGCCGGTGTGGTGGGCGTGACGACGGCATGGTACCTGGCAAAGGCCGGACATGAAGTCACGGTCGTTGACCGCCAGCCCGCTGCGGCCATGGAAACCTCCTTTGCCAATGCCGGACAGATTTCACCGGGGTTTTCCTCGCCCTGGGCGGAACCGGCCCTGCCGGTGAAGGTCCTGCGGTGGATGGCCAGCCGCCACGCGCCCATGGTGGTCCGCCCACGTATCGACTTCGCCATGATGCGCTGGATCGAGCAGCTTCTGGCCAACTGCAACATGCATGATTACGACATCAACAAGTCACGCATGCTGCGGATCGCACAATACAGCCGCGACTGCCTGGATGCCCTGCGCAAGGACACCGGCATCACCTATGATGATGGACAGCGTGGCCTGATCCAGCTTTTCCGTACGCAGAAACAGATTGACCATGCCGCCCGCGACATGGCCCTGCTGGATCAGGCGGGCATTGCCCACGAACTCCTCAGCCCGGATGAAATCACCCGGCATGAACCCGGCCTGTCGGAAAACCGGCACCTGTTCAGCGGCGGCCTGCGCCTGCCGGGTGACGAAACAGGCGACTGCCACATGTTCACCCAGCGCCTGGCGCAGAAGGCGGAACAGGAACTGGGCGTCACCTTCCATTATGAAACCACCATCGAGGCGCTTGACGCCTCGGCCACGGATATCTTTGGCGTCCGCACGTCCGCAGGTCGCATGACGGCGGATGCCTATGTCGTGTCCATGGGCAGTTATTCACCGCTGCTGTTGCGCCCGCTGGGCGTACATCTACCGGTCTATCCCACCAAGGGATATTCCCTGACGCTGCCGGTGACCGACGCGGCGCGCGCACCGCTATCCACCGTGTGTGACTCGACCCACAAGGTCTCCATCACCCGTCTGGGCGACCGGATCCGCATTGGCGGCACGGCGGAACTGACTGGCTACAACCTGCGCCTGAGCCGTGACCGGCGGGAACTGCTGGAACTGTCCTTCTCAGAACTGTTCGGTGCCAGCGGCGACCTGTCACAGGGGGCATACTGGACGGGCCTGCGCCCCAGCACGCCAGACGGCACGCCGGTCATCGGGCCTGCAGGACGTTTTTCCAACCTGTGGCTCAATACCGGCCATGGCACGCTGGGCTGGACCATGGCCTGCGGATCGGGTCGCGTGCTGTCCGACCGGATGAGCGGCAAACGCACCGAAATCCCCTGCCTGGACCTGTCCCTGGACCGTTACACCACGACCTGAAATATGGTTTTCAAATAACCAATTGATAAAAAAGATAGAAGTTTTGGGCGTCGCCTTTTTCCAAAAAGGCGGCGTTTTCTAGCGTCCTGTAGATTTACAGGATGTTTCATCTGCAGACTTTTTAAACGGTCTCCCGGCCTGCCCGGACGCCGCCCACAAAAAAAGCCCGGTTTGATAACCGGGCTTTTTCTTGGCTATTCCTGCCAGCATCATGAAGACACCAGCAGGAAAGCAGCAGTGATTACTGCGCCGCCGGAGCAGCCGGAGCCGCATCGGTGGATTCCGCCTTCTTCGCACCGTGGTGACGGCCGCTATGGTGACGGCTACCGTGATGCTTCGCCTTCTTGGCGCCAGCTTCAGCAGGGGCAGCGCCTTCAGCTGCGTCCGGTGCATGTTCCGGTGCAGAAACGGCCGGGGTGGTCGGTTCGGCAGGCGTCTGGGCCATGACGGGGGCGGCAACGCCCATGACGGCAACGGCGGACAGGGCGGCCAGGAAGCGACGGGGGGAAACGATCATATAAAAATACTCCAACAACTCAGGAATTCTGATCCTAATGCGTCTATCGGGCAACGAATCGGTACACCCGAGCCGACCCCCTTGCTGTAACATGCCGCAGAGGGATCGTCTCGGATTAAAATTCTTAAATTTATTAGGAATGTCTTAGAGCCCGATCCGAAAGTTTTTGAACAATACCAGTCTGTTGTGATTCATCCGTCTTTACGAAGAGATGGAGTGAATGATGACATGGACTGGTATTGCCCGACGTGAACATAGCCGGGAAGGACTGCGATATCCATCGGATATGATGGACGGGGAATGGGCTTTGATCGTGCCATTTGTGCCCCCTGCGAAACGGGGCGGTCGCCCTCGCACGACGGATATGCGCGAGGTGGTCA
>NZ_NKTX01000049.1 GCF_003207815.1 Komagataeibacter oboediens
GATCGTCATGGGGGCATGCCCCCATGACGATCACGCACAGTCCTCAAACTGGGGAATTTTCAACCAGCACATTTGGGGAGATTACAACCAGCACTCACACCTCGCGCATATCCGCCGTGCGAGGCCGTCCGCCCCGTTTCGCCGGAGACACGAACGGCATAATCAAAGCCCACTCGGCATCCGTCATATCCGATGGATATCGCAATCCCTCCCGGCTATGTTCGTGTCGGGCAATACCAGTCCATGCCACCATTCACTCCATCTCTTCGCAAAGACGGATGAATCACAACATGCTGGTATTGTTCAAAAACTTTCGGATCAGGCTCTTAGACAGAATCAGAACATCACAGATGAAATCCCCGATATGATCCTTCACAAGATCCATCAGAAGAGGAATGACATGAACTGCAATTGGAACTACGCCGATTTTAATTGTACCAGCCAGCTTCTGATGAGATAGGGAGACGACATTCTGGATTTCTAAAACTCCTCGCAGAATTTCATGTCCCCATCTGAGGATCTGGACACCTTTCGGCGTCAGGCCAAACACTTTCCTCTTCCGGTCGACAATAACAACGCCAAGCTCTTCCTTCATGACACGTATGGCACGTGAAAGGGATGGCTGCGATACGTTGCATGCAGCCGCCGCCTGCGAGAAGCTCTTGAATTTTTCTATCTCCCGAAGATAGTACAGCTGCTTGAGAAACATGTCATACCCCGCGAATACATACTCGCTGGCGACCGGCGCGCGCGATCATTTCCCTATGGATGTGATAATTTTCTTCATGTTCCGGAACGAACAGGATAATGGAAGCTTTTTATTTGTTCAGGATGTGGGATACAATCCCGTAAGACGCCTGCCGCCGCAGAACAGCGTCTGCTCGTCCTGTCGCGCAATGGCAATTAGGGTCTGGTTCATCTTTTCAGCGGTACGGAAGGCGCGATACGTCGGGGCGGAAATCGCGACCACGACGGCAATACCGGCCCGCACTGTCTTGAGCGCCATCTCAAACGAATACCGGCTTGTCAGCAGACAGAAACCCTCGTGGAAAACGTCGGGGTGGCTCGCACGCACACCAATCAGTTTATCAAGCGCATTATGTCGGCCCACGTCCTCCCGGATCATGTGAATATTGCCGTTATTATTCGCCCATGCAGCGGCGTGGACCATCCGTGTCGCCGCGTTCAGCGTCTGCCACTTCCGCAGTTCATGCAATGCATTGCGTATTGCTGTTACCGATAGGGATGGCCCCTCCCCCAACGGGGCTGCTGCTACAGCGTCATATTCCGGTACAGTCTCACTGCCGCATATGCCACAACTCGAATGCCCTGTCTGCATGCGGACATTACGGCGCATGAGTCGCGTCAGCGCCCTGCCCTTTATAAAAATATCAAGGGTCAGACCGTCTTCGGCTGCTACAATGTTCACCGAACGAATATCTGCGACTGAACCGACGATCTGTTCGGTTATACAGTATCCATGGGCGAAGTCCTCCAGATCTGCAGGCGTCATCATCATTGTGCCATACGGAAAGATCCCGTTGAACAGGAGGCTGACCGGTACTTCTTCTGCCACGTTCAGGCTGAAGTTCTCATTCGGACAGGACAGGGCACTGACATCTAGCGAGTAAAAAAGAGTGGACATTACGGCAGCCTCGAACTCAGGTGGGCACGGTTCAGTAGTCAGAGGGTGTGGCACGGCACCCATCCGACCTCACCGCTCGCATAATGCTCCTTTTTCCAGATCGGAACGCGCTGCTTGATTTCATCAATGATGTAACGGCAGGCACTAAAAGCCGCATCGCGATGGGCAGCGGAGACACCAATCCATACTGCCGTTTCACCGACCGGCAGGTACCCAGTCCGATGCATGGCGGTTGCACGGCAGATGGCAAAACGCTGTTTCACCTCCTGCACGATGGCCTGCCCTTCCGTCAGCGCCAGTGGGACGAACGCATTGTAATCGATGCCGGACACGGTCTGACCTTCGTTTGTCTCCCTGACCCATCCCTCAAAAGAACAGAATCCGCCTGCTTCAGGAACCATCAGCGCCCTGCGCAGGGCGCTGATGTCAACCGGCGCATCCGCCATGATGAAGTCGCTCATCCGCCTGTCACCGGTGGTATGAAGACAACATGATCACCTTCGCCCAGAGGCTGCTCCCACGGGGCGAAGGCAGCGTTGATCGCAACACGCATGCAGGCGGGCGCCAGCGCAAAGCCGTATGCAGCACGGAGTTCATCATACAGTGCGGCGGCCGTCGGGGCCGATGTGTGCCGTCTTTCGTGTGCCCGTCCGACTTCATCCTGAAGCTGGGCGAAATACTGTAACTCTATGTTGGGCATTTTACTTCCTGATCAGAACATCCAAGGCGTTTCAACACCCGGTCACGTTCATCAGGTGCATTGACGTTTTCCAGCGCACCTGTTTTTTTTACTTCGAGGAGACGAACCGTTGAATGGGTGAGCATCTGGCGTGGCCGGATCTTCTGCCTTGCCGCCTGCCTGTACAGGGCGGCCAGTGTCGCGGGCTCCCATATCGTACACAGTGGCTCGGGCAATCCGTCGCTCTCACTCAGATAGGCCGTGGCGGCCAGATCCGCGTCGCGTCCCTGAACAAGGGTTGCAAGCGTCATATCATCCAGCATCGGCAGGTCGCAGGCGACAACAAGCCATGCCACATCCGGATAAGCCATATGAGCCGACAGCACGCCGACCATTGGCCCGCCGTCAAGCATGTCCTTGGTCTCCTGCCCGTCCATGATACAGGGATAGGACGCCCGAAGCGGATCATGGCCCTGATCAGACCGTATCGAGATAAAACAGCGCCCAACATGCCGCTCAAGCTGGTCAAAAACACGGGCAAGCTGCGGGCGGCCAGCATAGGACAGGGCCGCCTTGTCCTGCCCCATGCGGCGACTTTCACCACCGGCCAGGACCAGCCCATACAGTAATGCCGTCATGACCTGCTGGCCGGAGAAGATTGGGATGCGCATAAAAAATCCATGTCATCCCCCGATATAATGCATTTCGATTTTTTCCTGCCGGGATGCCTTTTCCCCGCTGACCAAGAATGCCGGCTGACGCGTGCGTTCCTCGCTGTAGCGATCCGTCCGGTGGCGCCAGATCCGCGACAGGGCTGCCCGCAACTGTCTGTCAGCTTCCGCGTCACTGGCGCGCCCGCGCAGGAGCGTGCGCAGATCCGTGCCGGTCGTAGCGAAAAGACAGGTATAAAGCTTGCCGTCAGAAGACAGCCGCGCCCGCGCGCATGCACCACAGAATGGCGCGCTAACGGACGAGACAAACCCGATCTCCCCTGCCCCGTCCACATAGCGGTAACGCCGGGCCACCTCACCGTGATAGCGGGGCGGCAGCGCTTCAAGGGGCCAGCGTGCTGCAATGCGGGCGCGCAGTTCGCCTGAGGGCACGACATCGGCACGCTCCCACCCGTTACGATTGCCCACGTCCATGTATTCGATAAGCCGGACCGTTACACCCGTATTGCGAAAGCGTGCCAGAATATCCGGCACGCCCGCATCATTCACGCCCCGCTGAACCACGGTGTTGATCTTGACGCCGCCTTCAAAGCCTGCGGTACATGCGGCATCGACGCCCTCCAGCACGGCAGGGAGATCACCCCTGCCGCCGCTCATATGGGCGAACACGGTAGGATCAAGACTGTCGAGGCTGACCGTCACGCGCCGCAGCCCCGCCTGGCGCAAGGCTGGAGCGAAGCGCGGCAGCAGCACGCCATTGGTTGTCAGCGCCACATCGTCAATGCCCGGCAGGGCGCTTAGGCGCTGCACAAGATCAGGCAGACCGGGCCGCAGGAGGGGTTCCCCGCCGGTCAGCCGTATCTTGGTCACACCCAGTTCGGCGGCAAGCCGCGCGATCCGTTCGATCTCGTCAAAATCCAGCCGTTCCTTCGGGCCAAGAAACCGGAAGCCCTCGTGATAGGTCGCTTCGGGCATGCAGTAGGGACACCGGAAATTACACCGGTCCATGACCGAAATACGCAGGTCACGCAGCGGGCGGCCAAGCTGGTCGACAGGCGGCACGGCGCGGGCCGCGCGGCTGTTCTGATCGTCATCCATGGCCGCCTGCCCTGTCAGCCCGCAATCCGGATGGGCGGTGCGGATGCAACACTTTCCACAACCTTGACCGGAATGGATTTCGCTGCGGGCGTTCCACTGATCTCGTCAAAATAGTTCAGCGGCAGCAACGGGTTCAGTTCCGGGTAGTATCCGGCAATGGCACCGCGCGGCATGGGGTAGTCGAGCACGTTCAGGCCATCGACATAGCGCCTGACCCCGTCGTCGCTATAGGTTTCCAGCCCGATCACATCACCATTCGCCAGACCGCGTTCTGCCATGTCCTCTTTATTCATGAAGATGACGAGGCGGGTGTTGTACACGCCGCGGTAACGGTCACTGTTGCTGTAGATGGTCGTATTGTACTGATCGTGCGAACGGATGGTGGCCAGACGCAGCATGGCCGGGTCCTTGACCGGCACATCGACTTCCAGCCCCGGCAGCACGAGGAAATTCGCCTTGCCATTAGGCGTCTTCCACACGCGGCGACGGGGTGGAATGTCGAGGTGGAAGCCATGCGGGTTCTTGATCCTTTCGGAAAAATCCGCATAGATTTCAGGATAGACGTCGGCAATCCTGTCCCGGATCAGCGTGTAGTCGACCATATAATCCGCCCACGGCGTGCGGGAGTTGGGCAGCGTTGCCATAGCCATGCGGCACACGATCTCGGTCTCTGGCAGTACGTGTTCGCTCACGGGTTCGAATACGCCACGCGATGCCGTGACATTCGCCATCGCATCCTCAATGGTCACGAACTGCTCGCCTGCCTGCGTGCGGATGATTTCCGAGCGGGCGACAACCGGCAGGATGAGCGCGTCCCTGCCATGCACCAGATGCCCCCGGTTCAGTTTTGTCGCCACGCCCACCGTCAGGTTGAGGTTGCGCATGGCGGCGTAGGAGCGGTCCGTATCGGGCACGGCGCGGATGAAATTGCCCCCCATGCCAAAAAATACCTTGGCGGTGCCCGCTTCCATCGCCTCGACCGCTTCCAGCACGTGGTGCCCATGCTCGCGCGGTGGTTCAAAGCCGAAGACATCCCGCACGCGGTCCAGATAGGCCTGGGTCGGTTTTTCATCAATGCCCACCGTGCGGTCGCCCTGCACGTTGGAATGGCCACGGATCGGCGCGATACCGGCGCCGGGCTTGCCAAAATTGCCGCGCAGCAGCAGCAGGCTGGCCACCTGCTGGATCAGGCGCGATCCTTCCTGATGCTGCGTAAGCCCCATGCCATAACAGATGATCGTGGCATTGGATTTCATGTAAATATCCGCGATCTTGCGGATCTGCTCCTCGGTTATGCCCGAGATGCGGGTGATGTCCGCCCAGCTACAACCCATGACATCATCACGCAGGGCTTCGATGCCTGCGGTGTGTTCGTGGATGAAGTCAAGGTCCAGCACGTTCTCGCCGCGCGCCTCGGCCTCAAAAAGCGCCTTCATCATGCCCTTGAAGATGGCAAGATCGCCACCGATGCGCACATGCACGAATTCACTGGAAATCGGGGTCGAGCCGAACGTGCCCATCTGCAAGATGTCCTGCGGCTCGGTAAAGCGGATCAGCGCCCGCTCGGGCATCGGGTTGATCAGCACGATCGGTACGCCGCGCTTGCGGGCTTCCACCAGGTTGGTCATCATGCGCGGCGAATTGGTGCCGGTATTCTGGCCCACCACGAAGATTGCTTCGGCATGCTCGAAATCGCCCATGACGATCGTGCCCTTGCCAATGCCGATGGCAGGCGGCAGGCCACGGCTGGTTGGCTCGTGGCACATGTTCGAGCAGTCGGGGAAATTGTTGGTGCCGAACTCACGCACGAAGATTGAATACAGGAACGCGGTCTCGTTCGCCGTGCGGCCGGATGTGTAGAACTCGGCCTGGTGCGGACTGTCGAGGGCACGCAGGTGCTGGCCGATCAGGGCAAAGGCGTCATCCCATGCCACGGGCACGTAGCGATCACTTTCGGCATCGTAGCGCATCGGCTCGGTCAGGCGGCCCTGCATTTCCAGCCAGTAATCGCTTTTCTGCATCAGTTCGGTGACGGTGTATTTTTCAAAGAATTCCCGCGTTACACGTCCCTTTGTGGCTTCATGCGCCAGCGCCTTGGCCCCGTTTTCGCAAAATTCCAGCGTCTTGCGATGATCGGGGTCGGGAAATGCGCAGCTGGGGCATTTGAAACCGCCCGGTTGGTTCATGGACAAGAGCCCGCGCGATCCCTTGACCAGCACGCTCTGCTCCATCAGCACTTTCGCGGTGGCCCCGGCCGCCCCCCACCCACCTGCCGGATGATGATAGGGTTTGTATTCAGGCGTTTTTTCGTTGCTCATGCTCTTGACCCTCTCGGCTTCATTCAGTTGGGCAGGCGTGTGTGGGCACCCGCATCATGTAGCACCCCGGCATGGTGTTGCAGCAGGCCGAATTCCCGCATGGCGGGCACGAAGTTTTCATTTTCATGCTTTGAGCGGGCCAGCTTGACCAGCGCAAATCGCTGGAGCGGCTGCAGGGCGGCCCATTGCGCAGGCGTTGGGGGCGCTATGCCATCAGCCTGCGCCTGGGTCCTGACCGCATCGGGCATGTGGTCCGCATCGCGCCAGGCTTCCAGCCCACGGGTTGCAAGCTGGCGCAGCGGTTCGTCGCTGCGGGTTGCGATCAGGTGGGCGACCAGTATGCGGTAGGCGGCCTGTTCGGGCGCGGTCTCGCACGGCAGGTCGGCAAGCTGACCCCTTTCCTCGCGTGTAAAGCGGCTCCACTGGCGCAGGCTTAGTTTGATGCCGACAATATCAAGCTTCTGGCGCGCGATCATTGGAATGCACCGCAGGGAGCCTGCGAAGTCACGTTCAAAGTCAAAAAGCATTGGACCAGATCCCTTATCGGAAGGCGGGGAATATCAGGCGGCCCTGCCGCCCGTCTTATTTGGGAACGATCAGGTGCAGCAGGGATGCCGCCCCGAAAAACACGCCGGTGCTCAACGACCAGATCACAACAAACCATGCAATCCGTGCCCCGGCGCGTGGTGGCGCGTTATCGCCGTTCCCCTGGACAATATCAGTGATACCCATCGGTTTCCGTCACCTTTCCGCGAAAGACATGGTAGGAATAGATCGTGTAGGTCAGGATGATCGGTAGCAGGATGGCGGTGCCGATTAGCTGGAAGAACTGGCTCGATGGCGGGGAGGACACATCCCACAGCGTCAGGCCCGGCGGCACGGCATAGGGCCATACCGTAATCCCCAGCCCGGACAGGCACAGGAAGAACCAGCCCAGCGCGCACAGGAACGGCCCCTTCGTGTGCCCCCTGCGCAGCCCCATCACAAACAGGGCACCCAGCACCACCACAAGCACCGGCACGGGGGCGACGAACGCGATGTTCGGCCAGTCGGTCCAGCGGCGCAGGTAGGGGGCATGCAGCAGCGGTGTCCACAGGCTGACCGCCACGATGCCGATGAACAGGCCCAGGGCCAGCCGGGCAGCCCAGCGGCGGCATGATGCTTCCAGCACGCCAGTGGTGCGCCAGATCAGCCACGTTGCCCCCAGCAGGGCGTAACCGCACATGACGGACAGGCCACACAGGATGCTGAACGGGGTCAGCCAATCGAGCGGGCCACCGGCAAAGGCGCCATCCACAACCCTGATCCCCTGCACCACCCCGCCCAGGATCGCGCCCTGGCAGAAGGCGGCGATGGCGGAGCCAGCCATGAAGCCAGCATTCCACATCCCTTCCCGTCCCGTGCTGCGTGTCATGACCCGGAACTCAAACGCCACGCCGCGAAAGATCAGGGCCAGCAGCATCAGCACGATCGGCAGGTAGAAGGCGGGCAGCAGGGTGGCGTAGGCACCGGGAAAGACGCCGTACAGCACCGCCCCGCCCAGTACCATCCACGTCTCGTTGCCATCCCAGACGGGGGCGATGGTGTTGACCATCACATCCCGACGCTCCGGGTGGCGTTCAAGCGCGAACAGCATGCCGATGCCAAGGTCAAAGCCGTCAAGCACCACATAGATCGAAATGGCAGCCACCAGAATGACGGCCCACACGATGGGCAGCCAGTATGCGAAGTCCATCATGCCTCAGGCTCCTTTGCCAGCAGAGGGGTCAATCACGCCTGGATGCATGCTGGTGGCCAGAATCCCGGATGCGTGAGATGGCGGGGTATCGTGCTCACCCTCCTGCGGCGCACGGCCCAGCATGCGCACCAGAATGCCCATCCCGGACCCGAACACGAGCACATAGACCACCACGAACGCCGTCATTGAAAACGCCAGGGAAGACAGGGCAACGGGCGATACGCTGTCAGACGTGCGCAGCAGGCCATAGACCGTCCATGGCTGGCGCCCCACTTCGGTCGTGATCCAGCCACACAACAGGGCCAGGAAGCCCGCAGGTGCCATGCAGAGTGCGACACGGTGGAAGAGCGGATTGGTAAACAGGGTGCTGTTGCGCCGCAACCACAGCGACCACAGCCCCACCAGCATCATCAGCATGCCAAGGGCCACCATGATGCGGAAGGAGAAGAAAATGACCGGTGAAGGCGGCCGCTGGTCACGCGGAAAGTCCTTCATGCCCGGCACCTTGCCGTTCAGGCGGTGCGTCAGGATCAGCGATCCGGCCAGCGGCAGTTTGACAGCATAATCCGTATGCTCAGTCTTCATGTTGGGAATGCCGAACAGCAGTTCGGGCGCATGATCTTCCGAGACCCAGTCCCCTTCCATCGCAGCAATCTTGGCGGGCTGGTATTTGAGCGTGTTCAGGCCATGCGCGTCGCCAGCAAGGATCTGGAGGGGGGCTACGATCGCCGCCATCCACATGGCCATGGAGAACATGACCCGCACCGGCTCGCTGGAGATCTTTCCGGCCTTGCGGGCCCTGAGCATATGCCACGCCCCCGTGGCCCCCACGATGAAGGCAACCGACAGGAACGCCGCCAGACCCATATGCACCAGGCGGAACGGAAAGGACGGGTTGAAGATAATGGCCAGCCAGTCAGCGGGCATGAAGCGCCCGGTGGTCGGGTCAATGGTGTAACCACGCGGGGTCTGCATCCATGAATTGGAGGACAGGATCCATGTCATGGAAATCAGGGTGCCGACCGATACGCAGCATGTGGCTGCAAAATGCAGTTTGCGCCCCACCTTGTTCATGCCGAACAGCATGACGCCGAGGAAGCCTGCCTCGAGGAAAAAGGCGGTCATGACCTCATAGGACAGCAGCACGCCGGTAATCGGCCCGGCTTTTTTGGAAAAGATCGACCAGTTGGTGCCAAACTCATACGACATGACCAGTCCCGAGACGACGCCCATGCCAAAGACAATGGAGAATACCTTGATCCAGTACCGGTACAGGTCAAGGAATACGGATCGTCCGGTCCTGAGCCACAGCCCCTCCAGAACAGCCAGATAAGCCGCCAGCCCGATTGAAAAGGCCGGAAAAATGATATGGACGCCTACGGTAAAGGCGAACTGAAAGCGCGCCAGAAGGAGTGCTGGATCATGTGCGTACTGCATCGATACTTTCCAAAACTTATGACGAGAGAAAGAAATACAAATAAGTTCTCGGCATATCGGTTCCGTGCAATGAACTGGCCTGAAAGGCCGCTGCATGCCCCGGTGTCCCAGAAAACGTAGTAGATCAATCAGACGCATGGCGTCCAAGAGGGATTATACATAAGATCATAAACAGCGTTTATAAGCGTATTATTTATAGGATATGTGTAGTTATGCAGAAATATAGACAATCGAAAATATGAATAACCGATCATAAGATATTAGCGCGGATCTCCCGGTTTTAGGCACATAAAGGCGTCATCGGTTGCTCCGGTTATCCATTCTGAATATGATGCAAATGAAGCAGAGTTTTCCTGTGGACCTGTTATGTCTGCATTCCTGATCATACGGAATTGAATGGAAATGCGAGACGCATGGCCGGAAAAGATGCTGGCGTGATGGCCGTAACGTATTGCGATGTGAGGCTAATCCTGGAGTTCCCTTAAGAGATGGTGGCTGGTTTTGTGTGCTTTAAACTCTCAGGGCACGTCGGAAGACAAATATCAGTCATCTGCATGATCCCGCCTGGAACCTGCCAATCAACCGCACAGCGTAGGCTCCGTGCACGACGCAACAAACGACTAGGGTTCTTTATTTGGAAATGAACCAACGCCAGCAATACGTTCGTGTCAGTATCTCTATTATTACCTCGAGCATGCCCGAGCATAGC
Organism: Komagataeibacter oboediens; assembly: GCF_003207815.1. Taxonomy (GTDB): domain Bacteria; phylum Pseudomonadota; class Alphaproteobacteria; order Acetobacterales; family Acetobacteraceae; genus Komagataeibacter; species Komagataeibacter oboediens. Next base: position 10,296 of record NZ_NKTX01000049.1, read on the forward strand.
GATATCGCCATGCGAGACGGTATCATATTGGATTAACGCGAACCGGGCAGAGCGTGGCAGGACATTTCCCGGATAGTAATATCACTACTGAACATACGTGGAATCTGGCTGGATCTTTGCCATTTCTGCACGGGCAAAATCCTGCACCTGAAGATAGCTCGAATTGTCACCAACAAAAGCACAGTGACAGACGTGAGTATCATAAAACACGTAAGCCGGAGTCCCGTTCAGCATCATCATCTGCAATGTATTGGGTTCGATAGACTTGGACCACGACTGCGCATGAAATTCGTCGGATGAAAGACGCTTGAAATGATTTTGTACCAAGCGTCGATCATAGGCCTGATCGACATCCGCAGGCCATGTGCAGCCGGCCAGCAACACAACCAGACTCAATATCCCGAAGGCTTTCATATCCGTTTTCATTTTCATACGACCCGACCAGTCAAGCAGATGTCTTAAGATCTGGCGCCGCAATCTCAATATTCTCCCTGTCTCAGCGATGCCAATCGTGTTGCCAACTCCGATTACACCAGGTGCTCATAGAGAGGACACTGCAGCGGAGATGACGGACGGGAGAGCGCAACAGCGTTGACCTGAGACCCTCCCGCTGAAGAAGTCAGAAAGATGCGCAATAGAATATGTGACTTCCTTGCGCATTCCAGGCCTCAGGCGAACCGGATATCCAGCGTGCGGAGATACGTCTGCAGGCCGGCGTCCTGTATTGGAATCAATCGGGCCTCAGCACCGGATTCATTGAAGTGCGCGTGCCAGTAGCCCGGCGGGGTCACAAAAACGCATCCTGATTCCCAGTCTACCCGCGTGGGGTCCTTGATCTGGCCGTTTTCGTCGAGCTCGGTGCCAACCAGGGAATAGCAGCCCGGCTCACACTCGACGATATAATCCAAAGCAATCGACTGATGGCGGTGCGGCTTCTGTTCGGTACCCGCACCAATCGTCCCATACATCGCCCAAAGGGTATGCGTAACAGTCCGCGTCAATGGAAACTCTTCGGCGGCGAGCAGAACGCTGATACGGCTCCGCTCCGCAGCCGCTGGTGAGCGCCTCACCCGGTCAAGTTCTCGGTTCGCATCCGCGGACCGAAACAGAACCGGGCGGAACCGGGCCGTATCAACGCGCGCACCAAGATAGGTCAGCAGCGGCGCATCGTGTACTGCATAAAGCGCAGCGTCAGACGAGGCTGTGAGCATGACGCCGTCAATCGCGGGAACAGCGAAGAAGTCGCCATGGCTCCACTCGAACGCAACATCACCGTTGACGGCGCGCCCCTGGCCACGGATGACATAGAACACGATCGATGTCGCATTCGGCTCCATTTCGATCGTATCGCCTGCGTTGATGCGGACAAAACTTGCCAGCAGGCCGGGGCCTGTTGCCGGGCCCGGACACTTCAAAGCTGTGCTCAGATCAAGGGGAACGATCCGACTTTCTCCGCCCGCATACAGCGATGGAGAAAAGAAGTGGTAGGGAACACGCGGCGTCAAGGTCGGCCGGATCGGATTGGCGGCCTTGCTATATTCATAGAACTGTCCCTGGGCGACGGTATCACGCGCGTCGGTCCCGGGATCAATCACCAGACTATCCATTTTTGCTCTCCATTCTGTCGCGGAGCCAGATAAGGGCACGCGATGCTCTGGATAACCGGCCTGGCATTGCTCCCGCTACCTAAGGCGCGGCAAATGACTTTTGCCAAAATTGACATGGTGGCGACGCGCCATCCGTCCTACCGGAGAGTCAGTGAACTTCCACGCTATGCGATCTCGCCTACCGACCCCTCCAATCCGGAATCCAGAGGTCGATGCGAGCCTACATGTCAGTGAGGTTCGTCTATGAACGACAGGAGAATCAAGTGAATCAGTCTGCGCAGTCAACTGTTTCGCGGAGCCAGACGGACGTGCCCCGGACCGGCTCTCCACGCCCGCGCGTCGGCCTTGTGGGATTGGGCCATATGGGTTCCGCGTTTGCCCAGAATCTGGTGAGTTGCGGCTACCAGACGGTTGTTTTCGATCGCAATGCAACCAAACGGGACGCATGCGCAGGTGCACAACCGGTTGACTCCCTTGCCGGACTGTCTCAGTGCGACATTATCTTCTCTTCGTTGCCTAACGACGCTGCTCTCTCTTCTGTGACCGAAGGCCATTCCGGCCTGATCACCGTCATGAAGAAAGGGGCTGTTCACGTCTCGACGAGCACGGTCAGTCCCACGATCGCAAGGCATCTGGCGGGCCTGCATCAAAGTAGTGGTCAGGGTTACGTTGCCTCTCCCGTGCTTGGCAATCCTGACCTCGCGAAGGCGCGGAAAGTGTTCTTCATGGGCGCAGGTCCTGCCGATCACGTCGCCTCGGCAGTTCCTATCATACTAAACCTGGGTCAGCATATCTTCCTGATGGGGGATGACCCTGGTCATGCCAACCTGATGAAATTGGCTGCAAACGTGATGATTGCAACTACTTTGGAAAGCATGGGAGAAACCCTGGCACTTCTCCGCAAGGGCGGCATTTCCGCTGAACTCGGTTTCGACGTTCTGACGAACTCACTTTTTGATTCGAAAGTCCATAAGGCCTATGGCGGAAAAATCCTGCACGAACGCTACCGTCCCGCCGGAATGGTCGTACCGCTGGCGCTCAAGGATATGCGCCTCGCCTTAACCGAGGCCGAACGCGCCACAACCCCCATGCCTTTTGCAAGCCTCGTGCGAGACCGCATGGTCGCCATGATGGCACGAGGTTGGGAAACGCTCGATTGGTCAGCCCTGGGGCTCCTTGCGTCCCGGGACGCCGGATTGCCTTCAGATCCCGGACTTTCTGACCTCTTCTAGTTACAGACGGCCAACTTCCAGCCGTAACTTGCCCGAAAGGAAATAATTTGATGCCTACTCAAAACCAGAATGATCCGCTGAGCAGCCCGGCCCGTCGCTCCATCCTCGCGCTTGGAGGCGGCGTCGCGGCAGTCGGACTGGCCGCATCTACACTCAGTACAGCTTCAGCATCCGAACGCCCGGTCTCGGAACCGGTCAGCGGGCCCTACCCTGTCCCGCCGCCTGAAAAAACGGCAGGGCCGATAAAACCCGCTCGCGGCACAAACCTGACCGGTAAAGTTGCCGTCGTTACAGGCGCAGCTCGCGGTATAGGCCGCGCCATTGCAGTTGAGTTCGCAGCCAATGGCGCAGACGTCATCGCACTGGATATCGCGGGGCCAGTGAGCCCGACAGCCGATGCTGCCCCCGCAACAAAAACCGAACTGGAGGAAACGGTATCGCAGATTCGCGCTTATGGGCGCCGTGGCGAGGCGATCGTTGCCGACATTCGTAAGATCAAGCAACTCCGCGCGGCGGCCGACCATATTGAACGGACCTACGGAAAAATCGACTGCGTTGTCGCGAATGCGGCTATCCAGGGGTGGAAACCCCTGCTTGAAATGGCTGACAACGACTGGGAGGATCAAATCCAGAACAACCTTACCGGTACGGCCAATACCGTGCGTGCGTTCGCACCAAAAATGGTGGCACGGAAATATGGACGACTGATTCTTCTTTCTTCCATGCAAGGCCGGATGGGCACGATGAGCGGTGCATCCTACTCGGCGTCTAAGTGGGGTATCCTTGGCCTGATGAAGTCGGCGGCACTGGAGCTTGGGCGTTACAATATAACATGCAATGCTATTCTTCCGGGCCTGGTTGGAACTGCGCTCACTTATAACGAACAAAGATTCCGGGCCGCGATAGCGCAGTCAAATAAGGCAGTTTCGGCGTATCCTACCGCTCAGGAAACATGGGACGCCCGTGCGCCGACCGTTCCCCTTGGCGTAGGCTGGCTCCAGCCTGAAGATATCTCGCCTACGGCCGTATTTTTGGCATCGGACGCAGCCGCACTTGTGACCGGCGCAGAAATGGCAGTTACCGGGGGAGATGCTGCAAAAGTAAGCTAGTGCTGACCGGCTGGGCGGTTCCAAGTATATAGGTGCCGCCTAGTAATACCCGTCTCATCCGAGAGAGTCCTTAAGTTGGCACGCCATGAAATTTATGAAACTTTTTACTTTTGACGCAACAACTTTCTTGGGGGGATAAACTGCCCAGATAGCCCGTTCCGCTCCCGGAGCTAGAACCCACTCGAATTGCTCGAGAACCCGTACAAGTCTTCCTGCCTTGATGTCTTCCCCAATCAGCCAGCTTGGCAAAAGTGCCAGACCAATCTCGCTCAATGTCGCTTCAAGAAGAGCCTCGGAATCGTTTGCTTTCAGGATCCCGCTCACGGAAAGCTTTTCAAACGGAGCGTCTGGCCGGATACCAGGCCTGAAATACCATGCATTTCCCGTCTGGACGGTGAAAAAGAGGCAGCTATGATCGGTCAGGTTCTCAGGGCAGACAGGCAAGCCTGCGTGTTTTATATAGCCTGGAGCACCGACAAGAATTCGTGACTGACCGGCCAGCCGCTTTGCAACCAGGGTAGAATCAGGAAGCGCGCCAATACGGATCGCAACATCAGTCCCGCTTTCTATTAGATCAACCGTGGTATCTGTTAATGTTACGTCAACGCGGATTTCCGGGAACGATGTCAAAAAGGCTGACATATGTGGCATCACATGCCGTCGGCCGAAAGCGGTAGGGACATTTATGCGTAATGTGCCTCGCGGCGAAGAATTGTGTAAGGTTACTTCTTCGCGGGCATTATCCAGATCGGCAAGAATACGACTGGCCCGCTCCTGCATCAACGTACCGGCTTCGGTCAGATGGAGACCACGTGTCGTACGATTGAATAACGCGACGTCGAGGTCCGCCTCCAGCCGGGAAATATGGCGTGATACCGTGGATACCTCCATGCCCTGTTCAGCAGCGACCCCCGAGAAGCTCCCTATCTGGGCAGACCGAAGGAAGACGCGCAACGCAGTAAAATAGTCCACAACCTGCTTCCTCAAGATATAATAGATTTTTTCATATCGACGTCTCAGAGCCCGATCCGAAAGTTTTTCAAGCTTGACAATGCCTTGCTGTCCGTCGTGTGAGCATGCGGATCGAGGCGATCAATGTCCATGCGGTTGAGGACGCA
>NZ_NKTX01000004.1 GCF_003207815.1 Komagataeibacter oboediens
CTCACCCAGTCCAGACCGCCAATCATCACCCCCTAAAGAGCAACAATCGCGCCGCCAGCATATCCCTTCCAGATACTCTCTCTATTCTCTTGTCAAAGAACCCGCCGAAGCGGCATCGCCGTCCGGTGAAGGGGCTTTTACGGATATTCCCCCACCCTGTCAACGCCGACCTGAAAATACAGAAAATGAACGGAAAACAGCCACTAAACCCATAAACCGTTCACAAACCGCACCAAAAAAAGTGCATGAAAATGAAAAATATATGAAAAAAGGAGGGGCAAGCCCCTCCTTTCCTCAAAGCACGTGCCGATCGCCAGAATCAGTCGGCATCCATCTCGTTCCCATTGATGGTCAGGTGATCATCCTTCGCATCAACGGTGACGGTCTCACCATCATGGATGGTTCCTTCCAGCAGCAGCCCCGCCAGCGGGTTCTGCAACGCACGCTGGATCACACGCTTGAGCGGACGGGCACCATAGACAGGGTCGTACCCTTCATTCGCCAGCCATTCCTCGCCGCCCTTGTCCAGACGAAGCTGGATATTGCGCTCGGCCAGCAGCTTGCGCAGGCGACCGATCTGGATTTCCACGATCTTGCCCATATCCGCCTTCTGCAGGCGGGAGAACAGGATGATCTCATCCAGACGGTTAAGGAACTCCGGTCGGAAGTGGTTCCGCACGACCTGCATGACTTCGGGCCGCACGCTTTCGACCGATTCCCCATCCGGCAGGTGGGCCAGCACTTCAGAGCCAAGGTTGCTGGTCAGCACGATCAGCGTGTTACGGAAATCAACCGTGCGCCCCTGTCCATCCGTCAGGCGGCCATCATCAAGCACCTGCAGCAGAATGTTGAAGACGTCTTCATGCGCCTTCTCGACCTCATCAAACAGGATGACCTGATAGGGCCTGCGACGGACGGCTTCAGTCAGCACGCCGCCTTCCTCATACCCGACATAACCGGGAGGGGCGCCGACCAGACGGGCAACCGCATGCTTCTCCATGAACTCGCTCATGTCGACACGCAGCAGGGCCTTCTCATCATCAAACAGGAAGCGGGCCAGCGCCTTACACAGTTCCGTCTTGCCCACGCCCGTCGGGCCAAGGAACAGGAACGAACCGATGGGACGGTTGGGGTCCTGCAGGCCGGCACGGGCACGGCGCACCGCGTTCGATACCGCCTTAAGCGCCGGTTCCTGCCCCACCACGCTCTTGCGCAGTTCGTCTTCCATGCGCAGCAGCTTGGCGCGCTCACCTTCCAGCATGCGATCCACCGGCACACCGGTCCAGCGCGAGACGACGGCGGCGATACCCTGATCGGTCACGGTATCACTGACCATGCCGTCGCCCTTGCTGATCTGGTCAGCTTCTTCCTGCGCCTTGGCAATCTGGGCCTGAAGCTGCGGCAGGCGGCTGTACATCAGTTCCGACGCACGGGCCAGATCACCCTTGCGCTGGGCGATCTCGATATCCGAACGGACCTGATCCATTTCCTCCTGCAGCTTCTGCACCGCGTTGACGCGATCCTTTTCGGCATGCCAGGCGGCGGTCAGCGCATCGGACTTTTCCTGCAGTTCCGACAGTTCCGCTTCCAGCTTGACCAGACGTTCCTTGCTGGCCGGATCATCTTCCTTGCGGATGGCTTCACGTTCGATCTTGAGCTGGATCAGGCGACGGTCGAGTTCATCGAGTTCCTCGGGCTTGCTGTCGATCTGCATGCGCAGGCGACTTGCAGCCTCATCCACAAGGTCAATGGCCTTGTCGGGCAGGAAGCGGTCGGTGATGTAGCGGTTGGACAGCGTTGCCACGGCGACCAGCGCATTATCGGAAATACGGATACCGTGATGGAGTTCGTATTTCTCCTTGATCCCACGCAGGATGGAAATCGTGTCGGCCACCGTCGGCTCACCCACATAGACCGGCTGGAACCGGCGGGCGAGGGCTGCGTCCTTTTCGATATACTTGCGGTATTCGTCCAGCGTCGTCGCGCCGATGCAGTGCAGCACGCCACGGGCCAGTTCGGGCTTGATCAGGTTGGAGGCATCCATCGCGCCATCGCTGCGCCCCGCACCCACAAGGGTATGCATTTCGTCGATGAACAGGATGATCTGGCCTTCAGCCGATTCGATTTCCTTCAGGACGGCCTTCAGGCGTTCCTCGAACTCACCACGGAACTTCGCACCGGCAACCAGCGCGCCCATGTCGAGCGAAAGCAGCTTCTTGTTCTTCAGCGCCTCGGGCACGTCACCGTTGACGATACGCTGCGCCAGCCCTTCGACAATGGCGGTCTTGCCGACGCCCGGCTCACCGATCAGGACGGGGTTGTTCTTGCTGCGTCGTGCAAGGACCTGAATGGCGCGGCGGATTTCCTCGTCACGGCCAATCACGGGGTCCAGCTTGCCCTGCAGCGCGATTTCGGTCACGTCGCGGGCATATTTTTTCAGCGCATCAAAATTGGCTTCTGCGTTTTCGCTATCCACGGTGCGTCCCTTGCGGATGGTGGCGATGGCCTTGTCCAGTGCCTGTGGCGTCGCCCCGCCTGCACGCAGGGCCTGACCGGCCGGTGTCTCGGATGCGGCGATGGCGGCCAGCAGGCGATCCTGCGCCACATATTCATCGCCCGCCTTCTGCGCAGCCTGTTCGGCCGCATCCAGCACGCGCACCAGTTCGCTGGTGGCACTTGGCTGGCCCGCGCCGCTGCCCTGCACCTTCGGCAGTTTGGCAAGGGCGGCCTCATTCGCCGCCGTAATGGCGGGAACCTGCCCACCGGCTGCGCGGATCAGGGCGGCGGCCGCCCCCTGATCGTCATCCAGCAGGGCCTTGAGCAGGTGCTCCGGCGTCAGCTGCTGGTTGTAATCCCGCATGGCAATGGTCTGTGCCGCCTGCAGGAAGCCGCGCGACCGTTCTGTAAACTTCTCGATGTTCATCTATTCCCTCGTCCCTTTCAATCAGGCGACATAACAGGTTGTGCCTTTGCGCCGTCCCTCAACAGGCAACGGCATGGCGCTGGATTCCAGATGGGATCAACTGGATGTTATTACAAGATATCGGGTGTGGATTTCCTTCCCCTGTTTCCTGTCATACCGCACCGGGCAACCCGGATTTCCATAAAAGGTAGCTGATCATCGCCAGCGGGTCTGCAACCTTGATCCAGGTCAAGGGTGCCGTGTCTTATCAACGTAACGGCCATTCACCCAGACGGTGCGGCGGCATGAAACCGGCATGGTCCCCACCCGGTCCGGGCAGGGACGCAAACAGCTGGCCTATTTGCCTTTTCTGGCAATAGCGGGACCAAGCAGCAGAAGGTCGGCCGCCGACAGACGGTCCGACGCGGTGCTGGCCTGATGCCAGAACGGGTAGATCAGCGGCGGCGCGCTGGCGTCATCCAGACGGCTGACTTCCTCTGCCGTCAGGGTCAGGTCCGCCGCCTTCAGGTTGTCGATCAGCTGCGCCTCGGTCCGCGCGCCGATCACGATGGATGTCACCGCCGGGCGCTGCGCCACCCATGCCAACGCCACCTGTGCTGCCGAGATACCGCGTGATTCGGCAATGCTGACCAGCACCTCCACCACGTCATACAGTTTCTCGATATCATAAACAGGAGGTTCGCCCCATTTCTCGATCTGTCGCGTGCCCTCCGGCTGGGGTTTGCCACGCCGGTATTTTCCCGACAGCAGCCCACCGGCCATGGGGCTCCATACCTGCACGCCAATGCCCTGATCCACCGCCACGGGCAGGAGTTCGTATTCCGCCTCGCGCGCCTGCAGGGAATAATAGATCTGCTGCGCTACCGGCGCGATCAGGCGGTTGCGTTCGGCCGTGCCCAGCGCCTTCATGATATGCCACGCCGAGAAGTTGGATACCCCCGCATACCGGATCTTGCCCGCGCGGGTCAGGGTATCAAGCGCCTCCAGCGTTTCATCCAGCGGCGTCTGCCCATCCCATTCATGCAGGTAATACAGGTCGATATGATCGCGGCCCAGCCGCTTCAGGCTGGCCTCGCACGCGCTGACCAGATGATAGCGTGACAGGCCCGCGTCATTCGCGCCCGTGCCCATGCGGAAACGGGCCTTGGTAGTAACCATGATGTCGTCGCTGCGGCCCTTGAGGGCCGCGCCAAGGATTTCTTCCGACACGCCGGTGGAATAGATGTCAGCCGTGTCGAACATGTTGATCCCGGCATCAATGCACAGATCGATCTGGCGACGCGCACCGGAAAGGTCAGTGTCACCCGTCTTGGCAAAATCACCCTTGCCGCCAAAGGTCATGGTTCCCAGCGTAAAGGCGGAAATCCGCAGGCCCGAACGGCCAAGCTGACGGTATTGCATGTCTGTTCAATCCTTCTGCGTGAAGATATCCTGAGACTGTCTGAAAAGCCTGCCTGCAAACCAGAAAGACGTTTCGGGTGAAGTTTTTTCCAAAAAGCTTCACGGAATACCGCCTTTCTAAAAAAGGCAGCTCCCAAAAACCATCTGTTTTCAAACAGTCTCCCAACAACTGGCGCATGGCACAACAACACGCGCCGCGGGTATTCAGGCGGTATAGGTCACGTTCAGTTCCCCCACCCTGGCGCAGGTCGCATGCAGCACGTCCCCGCGCCGGACCGGCCCCACGCCCGAAGGCGTGCCGGTCATGATCAGGTCACCAGGCGCAAGCGCCACAAAACGGCTGAGGCAGGAAATGATCTCGGCCACGGACCAGATCATTTCCACCAGATCGCCCTTCTGCCGGGATTCGCCATTCACGCTCAACGTAATGGCGCCGCCTTCGGGGTGACCGCAAACCGATACGGGAACAATGGATGAAATGGGACAGGACTGGTCAAACCCCTTGGCCAGTGACCATGGGCGCCCCGCCTTCTTGGCGGCTGCCTGCAGGTCACGCCGGGTCATGTCCAGGCCCACGGCATAACCGTACACATGCGACAGCGCCTTTTCCACCGGGATGTCCTCTCCCTCGCGCCCGATCGCGGCCACCATTTCCACTTCATGGTGCAGGTCGGACGTACTGACGGGAAATGTCAGCAGGCCACCACCCGGCACCACCGCGTCACCCGGTTTGGAAAAGAAGAAAGGTTCGGACCGTTCGGGATTGCTGCCCATTTCGCGTGCGTGGGCAGCGTAATTCTGCCCCACACACCATATCCGCCGGACGGGAAAGACACCCGCACTCCCCTCCACTGGCACAATGGGAAGGGTGTAGGGGGGAATCACGTAATCCGTCACGGTACGGTGCTCCTGCTGTTCGTATCCGGCGCGCATGGTGACACCGGGGCAAGGGACATGTCACGGCAAATGCAGGCAACGACCGGAAAAGCCGACATAAAAAAAACGCCAGCCGGGTAATCCCGGCTGGCGTCTGGAAACAGGGAATGGCATGCCACCCCCGATCCCGGTCGTGAAATCAGTTGCGGGCCTTGTCGACCAGCTTGTTCTTGCCGATCCACGACATCATGGCGCGCAGCTTTTCGCCTACCTTCTCGATCTGGTGCTCGTTGTTGCGGGCACGGGTGGCCTTGAAGCCGATGTTGCCCGACTGGTTTTCCAGGATGAAGTTGCGCACGAAGGTGCCGTCCTGGATGTCGGTCAGGATCTTCTTCATCTCGACCTTGGTTTCCGGCGTGATCACCCGCGGGCCGGACACGTATTCACCATACTCCGCCGTATTGGAGATGGAGTAGTTCATGTTCGCAATGCCGCCTTCGTAGATCAGGTCCACGATCAGCTTCATTTCGTGCAGGCACTCGAAGTAAGCCATTTCCGGCGCATAACCCGCTTCGACCAGCGTCTCGAACCCGGCGCGGATCAGCTCGACCAGGCCACCGCACAGCACGGCCTGCTCACCGAACAGATCGGTTTCGACTTCTTCCTTGAAGGTCGTCTCGATGATGCCCGCGCGGCCACCACCGTTGGCGGATGCATAGGACAGCGCGATTTCCAGCGCATTGCCCGAAGCGTTCTGGGCCACGGCCACCAGCGACGGCACGCCGCCACCCTTCTGGTATTCGGACCGCACGGTGTGGCCCGGGCCCTTCGGCGCGATCAGGAACACGTCCAGGTCGGGACGGGCTTCGATGATGCGGAAGTGGATCGCCAGACCATGGGCGAAGGCAAGGGCGGCACCCTGCTTCAGGTTCTTTTCCAGCGATTCCTTGTACAGCGCGCCCTGGCCTTCATCAGGGGTCAGCACCATCACCACGTCGGCCCACTTGGCGGCGTCGGCGGGGGTCATCACCTTGAAGCCCGCGGCTTCGGCCTTGGCGACGGCCTTGGATTCGGGACGCAGGCCGACAACGATGTCGGTCACACCCGAGTCCTTGAGGTTGTTGGCATGGGCATGGCCCTGGCTGCCGTAACCGATGATGGCCACCTTCTTGCTTTTGATCAGGTTCACATCGGCATCGCGATCATAATAGACGCGCATGGTCTTGCTCCTTGGGAATGATAGACGAATCGATCAGGTAAAAACGCGACCCTTACAGGATTGCCGCGCCACGGGCGATGGCGGCGACACCCGTGCGCGACACCTCGGCCAGGCCAAGGGGACGCATGAGGTCGATAAAGGCATCGAGCTTGTCGGTCGCACCCGTCAGTTCAAAGACGAACGAAGTGGCCGAGGCATCAACGGGATGGGCGCGGAAAGCCTGTGCAATGCGCAGGGCATCGGCACGGCGTTCGCCACTGGCGATCACCTTGACCAGCGCCATTTCACGCGCGACGTGGGGGTCCGCCGCCGTCATGACCGATACCCGGTACACCGGCACCAGGCGTTCCACCTGCGCGCGGATCTGTTCCAGCACGCGCTGGGTCGCGGTCGTGACGATATTGATGCGCGACTGGCGGCGGGTTTCATCAACCGCGGCCACGGTCAGGCTTTCGATATTGTACCCACGACCGGAAAACAGGCCGATGACACGCGCCAGCGCGCCACTTTCGTTTTCGACCTGAATGGAAATGACCGCGGAGACCGGGCTCTCCTGCTGCGTGGTCATGATGGTGTTTCCTGACTGCTGAAGACGCCGGCACGCAGGCTGCATACCGGCAGGAAGGACGGAAAGGCACCCGGCGGCGGGAACGCCACCGGGGCGGACGGACGATCAGACCAGCATGCGGCCTTCTGCGCTGATCTCGTCGTCCTGATCGGGGCCCAGCAGCATCTGGTTATGCGCCGCCCCCGACGGGATCATGGGGTAGCAGTTTTCATCCTGCGCCACGCAGATATCCGCCACGACCGGACCCGGATGGGCCAGCATGTCGGCAATCACGCCATCCAGTTCGCCCACGCATGTCGCCCGCAGGCCGCGTCCGTGGAAACTTTCCGCAAGCTTCACGAAATCGGGCAGCGCCGCGCTATAGCTTTCGGAATAGCGCGAATCATGCAGCAGTTCCTGCCACTGCCGCACCATGCCCATGTACTGGTTGTTCAGGATGAACACCTTAACCGGCAGGCGGTACTGCGCGATGGTGGACAGTTCCTGAATGTTCATGAGCGTCGACGCTTCCCCCGCGATGTCGATCACCAGCGCATCGGGGTGCGCCACCTGCGCGCCAACGGCGGCCGGCAGGCCATAACCCATGGTGCCAAGCCCGCCCGAGGTCAGCCAGCGATTGGGCTTGCTGAAGCCGAAATGCTGGGCCGCCCACATCTGGTGCTGCCCCACCTCGGTCGAGACATAGGTATCACGCCCCGTGGCGGTCGCCAGTTCATGCAGGCGACGGATGGCGTATTGCGGGCGGATGATCGCGTCAGGCGCCATGTCCTGCGAAAAGCCGAGGCTGTCGATCTTCCGCCACTCACTGATCTGGTGCCACCACTGCGCGACATCGATCGGCTGGCGGGTATTGGCGGGGGTGCAGTCCCATTCCTCCAGCATCATCTCGATCACACGTCGCGCATCCCCCACGATGCCGACATCGACCGGCACGATCTTGTTGATCTGGCTGGGGTCGATATCCGCATGGATCTTGAATGACCCGGGGGAAAACGCATCCAGCCGCCCGGTCACCCGGTCGTCAAAGCGCGACCCCAGCGCGATCAGCACGTCACAGCCATGGGTGGCCATGTTGGCTTCGTACGTACCATGCATGCCCAGCATGCCCAGGAAGCGGCGATCGCCCGCAGGCATCGCCCCCAGCCCCATAAGCGTGGACGTGCATGGAAAGCCCGTCTTTTCCACCAGCCGGCGCAGTGCCGTGGAGGCTTCAGGCCCGGCATTGATGATGCCGCCACCGGTATAGAACAGCGGGCGGCGCGCGCCCTTCATGGCAGCCACGGCGCGGGCGATCACGTCGCGTCCCGGCTCGGTCTGCGGGTGATAGGACGGATGCGGCACGCGCGGCGCGTCACTGTAGGAGGCGGGGCCGACCATCAGATTCTTGGGCAGGTCAACCAGCACCGGGCCGGGACGGCCGCTGCGCGCGATATGAAAGGCCTCATGCACGCACGGGGCCACGTCCTCGGGCCGACGGACAAGATAATTGTACTTCGTGGCCGGACGGGTGATGCCGGTGGTGTCGGCTTCCTGGAATGCGTCGGTCCCGATCAGCGGCACGCCCACCTGACCGGAGAAACACACAACCGGGATCGAATCCAGCATGGCGTCCAGCAGGCCGGTCACGGTGTTGGTGGCACCGGGGCCACTGGTGACAAGCACCACGCCCACCCTGCCGGTGGACCGGGCATAGGCTTCGGCTGCGTGAACGGCGGCCTGTTCATGGCGGACCAGCACGTGGCGAATCGCGTTCTGGCGGAACAGCGCATCATAAATGGGCAGGACCGCGCCACCGGGGTAGCCGAAAATAACCTCGACCCCCTGTTCGACCAATACGCGCAGAAGCACTTCCGCACCGCTGAGGACGGTCGTATCCGTGCCGGCGGCGTGAGGCTTCAGGTCTGTCTGGTGCGATGCTGCGTTCATGTTCCTGCTCCTTCGCCCGAAGCCGCCGGGACAATCCGGCCAGCCGCATGAGGCGAAATCCCGGGGCCGGGTTTACGGAAAGCCTTGGCCCGCGTCAATGCGCTTAATAACAAAAGAAATGATTTTATTACTCGATCTTTCCATTTGTTGCGCGACATCGCATTTTTCAAACCGTTTTTCATATAAAAATGTGTCCACCTCCGCCGCCAGCGCGTGATGGGCAAACCATGTCGCCTGCCGTTTCGTATACTGCCCGGTCAGACGGATCGCCTGCGCCGCGGCTGCCGCCATGTCCATGTCACCCCGCAGCACGGCAGCCAGTTCCAGCACGCCGTGCGCGCGCATGGCCGGCAGGGTGGGGGGCAGGTCCTGCGCCAGCAGGCGGGCGACCTCCGCCACGGCGCCATGGTCCAGCATGGCATGGAACCTGCGGGCGATGGCGGCCCGCAGCGCATCGCGTGGCGGATGCAGGCGTATGGCGACAAAATGCGCACCAAGCGGCGGCAGCACGGCTTCACGCCGCCACCAGACCAGCCCATGGCCGGTGGCCTCACGCACTTCCCATGCGCGCGCGATGCGCTGCCCGTCGGTCGGGCGCAGGGTGGCGGCGGTTTCGGGATCACGCTGGCGCAGCATGTCATGCACGGCCTCTGGCCCAAGGCGATCGACCATGTCGCGCGCCTGTGCGCGGATCGCGTCAGGCGGCTGGGGAATATCGGCCAGCCCGTCGGTCAGCGCGCGGAAATACATGCCCGTGCCACCACAGAAGACCGGCACCCTGCCCGCGTCCCATGCGTCATGGGCCGCAGCAATGGCCTGCGTACGCCACCATGCGACACTGCCGGGCTCGGCCGCGGGCAACACGCCGTACAGCGCATGGGGCACGCAGGCTTCCTCGGTGGCGTCGGGGCGGGCCGTCAGGATACGCAGGTCGCGATAGACCTGCATCGAATCGGTATTGATGATGGTGCCATTCACCTGCCGCGCAAGCGCCAGCGCAAGTGCGGACTTGCCCGAACAGGTCGGACCCGCCACGATCACCGCCACGCGCGCCCGCCCGGACGGGGGGCGTGTCATTGTCTCACACCTGTCATATACCCGGACCCCATGGCTGATTCCTCTTCCTTCTCCCATACCCTTGTACTGGTGGCCAACCGTGGCGCCACATCCCTCACGCAGGTTGACATCCATGCCGCGCGTGATCTGGTGCGCGGTGATGTTCCCGTCACCCTGTCGGAAGGGGAAGCGGTCGAAATCGCCTGCAATGCCCCCGCGACATGGGTGCAGCCAGACATCGGGGCCGTGCGGGCCGTGTTTGCCGGACGCGGGCTGGACGTGCTGGTAACGCCACGTGACAACCGCCGCAAGCGCCTGCTGGTGGCCGACATGGACAGTACCATCGTCAGCTGCGAAACGCTGGATGACATCGCAGCCCATGCGGGGATCGGGGAAAAGATTGCCGACATCACACGGCGGTCCATGAACGGGGAAATCGAATTCGAATCTGCATTGCGCGAACGTGTCGCCCTGCTGCGCGGCCTGTCCGTCAGCCTGCTGGAACGTGCGTGGCAGGACGTGAAACTCAATCCCGGCGCGGTAGAACTGGTGCGCACCATGCGGGCGCATGGCGCGCGCACGGCGCTGGTGTCGGGCGGGTTCACGTTCTTCACCAGCAGGGTGGCGGCGCTGTGCGGTTTTGATGAAAACCATGCCAACACCCTGCTGGATACGGATGGCCAGCTGACGGGCACGGTGGGGCAGCCCATCCTCGGGCCGGACGCCAAGCTTGCGCACCTGCGCCGTCTGGTGGCGGAAGGTGGCATGGACATGCGTGATGCCATGGCGACGGGCGATGGCGCGAACGATCTTGCCATGCTGCGCGTGGCCGGTGCGGGCATCGCCTTCCATGCCAAGCCCGCCGTGCGGCGCGAAATCACCAGTCAGGTTAATGAAACCACCCTGCGCACCCTGCTGTTCGCGCAAGGATACCGGGCGGACGAATTCGTCACGGCGTAGGCATGCTGCCGCTGTCGGCCGTGCCCGGGGGCTGGGTGCGGCTGTCCTGTGCCTCGATAAAGACACGTGTCACTTCGGGATAGGCCTGCTTGATCTGGCGTTCCAGCGCGCTGACCACGACTTCCACCTGTCCCGCCGTCATATCGTTGCGGAAATCGAGGCTGATCACCACCAGCACGTCACGCGGGCCGAAATGCAGGGAACGGATTTCATTCAGCCGTTCCACCCCGCTGGCCGCCAGCGCCATACGCCGTAATGCCGCCAGCACCTCCGGCGCCACCCCTTCACCCGTCAGCAGGGACTGGGATTCACGCGCAAGAAAGGTGGCCGTCACCGCAAGGATGCATGCGATGATGATGGAGGCCACGCCATCGAGCACCGGCATGTCCAGCCATTCGGCAAGAATATTGCCCAGCAGCGCCACGCCAAGGCCGCTGAGTGCCGCCGTATCCTCGAACAGGACGGTAAAGACGGTAGGGTCCTTGCTCATCTGCACGGCCTCGACCCAGCCACGGCGGCCCTTGCCTTCCTTGCGGAACGCCCGCAGCGCCATCAGCCAGACCGAGCCTTCAAACACGATACTGGCCATCAGCACGACGTAATTGACCAGAACGTGCGCCACGGGCTGCGGATGGATGATGTGGATGATCCCTTCATACAGGGATACGCCCGCCCCCAGACCGAAAATCAGCAGCGCCACCACAAAGGTCCAGAAATACAGTTCCAGCCCGAAACCGAACGGATGCATGGCAGTGGCGGGACGCGTCGCGCGGCGCATGCCAACCAGCAGCAGCCCCTGATTGCCGGTATCGATCAGGGAATGGATGGCCTCGCTCAGCATGGAGGCGCTGCCGGTCATGAAGGCTGCGGCAAACTTGGTTGCCGCCACCAGCAGGTTGCCGCCAAGGGCCGCGAAGATGACAGTTCGGGAAGATGAGGAATGCGCCATTGATTTTTCAATATGAAGTCCGGCTGCATCCTATCGTGCCGCCACGGCTTTTAACAGGGCGCACGATCCGGCCATACCGGTTGCGGCTGCAGGCCTGCCTGTCCTATGGTCGGGGCGCAATGCCCACGGAGTACCTGTCCTGATGCGCACCACTGTCATCCAGATGGCGCCCGGCGCATCCGCGCCCGAAAATATCAAGCATGCCCGCGCCCTGATCACCGCCGCCATCAGCGCGGACAAGCCCGACCTCGTCATGCTGCCCGAAATGTGGAGCTGCCTTGGCGGAACACGGGACATGAAGTTCGCGGCGGCCGAAACCCTGCCCGCCCCCGATGGCGCGGGGGAAGCGGGGCCACTGTACCGGTTCCTGTCGGATATCGCACGCGATCATGGCGTGATCGTCCATGGTGGGTCCATAGGGGAACGACATGGCGACAGGCTGTTCAATACCTCCCTGCTGTTTGACGCAAAGGGGCGCGAGCGCGCGCGCTATCGCAAGATCCACCTGTTTGACGTCACCACCCCCGGTGGCGAAGGGTACCGTGAAAGCGATACGTACGAACCCGGTGCCGATATCGTGACCGCCCCGCTTTCGCCGGACCTGACGGCGGGGCTGGCCATCTGCTACGATATCCGCTTCCCCGCCCTGTTCCATGCACTGCGGGCGCGAGGGGCGAACGTACTGCTGGTGCCTGCCGCCTTTACGGTGGAAACGGGGCTGGCCCATTGGGAAACGCTGCTGCGCGCGCGCGCGATCGAAACGCAGTGCTGGATGGTCGCCTGCGGCACCACCGGCACCCATACAGATGAAAACAGCCAGAAGCGCCGCACGTACGGCCATTCCATGATCATCGACCCGTGGGGCACCGTCGTAGCCCAGGTTTCGGACGGCCCGGGGTGGAGCACGGCGCGCCTTGACCACACGGTAACCGACAGCATCCGTGAACGCATGCCGGTCATGGCGCATCACCGCCTGTCCATCCATACCCCATGAATGACATGTCGTACCCCGGCTGGACCGATGGGTACCTTCCCACGAAGCTGAGCTTTGCCGCCGCCCCCAACGAAAGCGCGCAGCAATGGCTGGAGCGACTGGTGGAACAGTACGGGCAGTGCCCGCCTGATGAGGCAGACGCGCTGGTCTGCCTTGGCGGCGATGGCTTCATGCTGGAAATGCTGCATACGACGCTGGGCCGCCCGCTACCGGTCTATGGCATCAACTGCGGGACGGTGGGATTCCTGATGAACCCCGCCGTGCCTGATGACCTGCCCACCCGCCTTGCCACAGCCCAGACCGCCATCCTGCACCCGCTACGCATGAAAGCCACGACAATGGATGGCAGATGCATCCATGCCCTTGCGCTGAATGACGTGTTCCTGTTCCGCCAGACACGGCAGGCGGCGAAAATCCGTATCGGAGTGGACGGGCGCGTGCGGCTGCCCGAACTGATATGCGATGGCGTCCTGATTTCCACGCCCGCGGGGTCGACCGCCTACAACCTGTCCGCGCACGGGCCGATCGTGCCGCTATCGGCCAACCTGCTGCCGCTGACCCCCATCAGCGCGTTCCGTCCACGCCGGTGGCGTGGCGCGCTGCTGCCTTCCACCGCGCAGGTCTGTTTCGATATTCTGGAAACCGACAAACGCCCCGTGGCCGCCGTGGCTGACTTTACCGAAGTGCGCGATGTGATTTCTGTTGAAATCAGCGAAGCGCGGGAACTGCAGACCACCGTACTGTTCGATCCGGGGCAGAGCCTGTCGGAACGGATCATAACCGAACAGTTCACTGCGTAAGGGATTTCCCCAAAAAACAGGCAACAGTTTCCTGGACGCTGCTTTTTTCAAAAAGGCAGCGTTTTTCGGAAGCTTTTTGCAAAAAGCTTCACCAAAAACGTTCATTATGATCCATCAGGCCGGAGCGATCCGGTGCAGGCTGGCACCATTGTCATGCAACCATTTTTCGGCCTGACGCCGGTGGGGGGTCAGCCGGTCCACCAGCAGCCAGAAATCCGGCCCATGATTCATGTGCCGCAGATGCGCAAGTTCATGGGCGATGATGTAGTGCTGCACCTCCTGCGGGGCCATGACCAGCCGCCAGCACAGCATGATCGACCCATCGGATGAACAGCTGCCCCACCGGCTTTTCGTATCACGCAGCCTGACCTGCGTCGGTTTCAGGCCACAGGTTTCGGCCTGCGCGCGCAGGCGGCCGGGCAGGAGGGCCTGTGCCTGCGCGCGCAGATAGGCACTGACACGACGGGGAATGAATTCCTCCGCCCCGCTGACATGCAACCGTCCCTCTTCCAGCCATACGCCACGCCGCGCATCGGGACAGTGATGGATTTCATAACGCTGCCCATCCAGCACGACATGGCCGCCATGGTGCAGTTCAACAGGCGGTGGCAGGCGCGACAGCCCCGCCGCCACCCATGCGGAATGCGCCCGCAGCAGCGCCAGCCCATCCGCCCTGCGTGCCCCGCGCGGGAGGGTGATGATGACATGCCCGCTACGCGGATCGATCCGCATGGAAATACGCCGCGCCCGGACCGAGGTCCGCCAGCCTACCGTGACCTGCCCGGATGCAATCGGCACGACCTCCGTTCCGGCTGTCACCGCATCCCTGCCGTTAAAGACTGTTTCAGAAGTCCACCCACGAAACACCCTGCTCAATTCATAAGGAAGTTTATGGTGAAGCTTTTTTCACGAAGCTTCAGAGAACGTCGCCCTTTTCCAAAAAGGGGGTACCCAGAAACTTTTACTACTCTTATCAGCGGCGGGGCGGACGCGTGCGGCAGAATGCGTCCCGTGGGGCTTCGCCCGGCCAGTCAACCACATGGTCTTCCAGCATGCCCGCCCTGCGTTCACTGATTACCCGGCCACTTACGGACACACCTGCCTCATGCACCGTATCACGGGTGCCGGACACCAGCGGGTGCCACCATGGCAGCGGTTCCCCGTCACGCACCAGCACGTATCCGCAGGTGGGCGGCAGCCAGTCGATATCCGCCAGCATTTCGGGCGTCAGGCTGATACAGTCCTGCACCCGGCGCTGCCGATGTTCATAATCGGTACACAGGCATGATGTGGTGTCCAGCAGGCGGCAGGCGACATCGGTAAACAGGACTTCGTCCGTCTCGTCCTCGCGCAGTTTGTGCAGGCAGCACCGCCCGCACCCGTCACACAGCGACTCCCACTGCGCAGAAGACATCTGGTCAAGAGGCGTCGTTTCCCAGAATGGCGGGGTATCATCTGTCATGGTCGTGGTCCTGCCGTATCATATCCATAAAACCTTACTGGCCGCCCACCGCTGCCATTGCGCACAGCACGATCATGCCGAGGGAAAATGTCACCACCCCCGCCACCGGCAGACCCAGCAGCGGCAGCCAAAGCAGCCGGAGCCGCATTTTCGCATCCGCCCCGAGCCCGCTGGCCGTACGCGACAGGCCCGGCGGAATCCGGTCCAGCACCCGCAGCAGCGGCCACATCGCGGCGGGGGCGAGACACAGCCCCTGCATGACACATCCCGCCATGCTGCTGCCATGCGCAAGCCACGGCCACCAGACCGCAAGACCCAGCCCCGGCAGCACAAGGGACAGCATCATGCCCCGCAGCAGCACGCACCATGCCGGCCACGCGCGGTACAGCACGACATGCACCGCCACCACCAGCCCGCACGCCACCGCAAGCCCCAGCGCGATACAGGCCCCGTCCACCCCCAGCAGACCAGCCGGTCGGATACCAAGGTCAGGCAGCATCAGCCCGCATCCCGCAACCATGTATCAAAGCGCTGTGACAGCGCGGGATAATGTACCTGCCAGAACTGCACATCCACCGGCAGCGCCACGGGCGGGTGCGCCGTATCAGGTGGTGTGGCGGCGGGATAGCGGACACGGAACGCGGCCTGCTGCGCGGGCTGGACAATAAAATGCAGCAGGTTGCGCGCCTGCCCCAGCCGGAAGGCCGACTGCCCCGCCACCACGCCCCATGACAGGCCATAGGACAGCGCCATGTCGGTATTGATGCCGATCGTGTTCCTGTGTCGCACGGAAATGTTGTGCACCGCATCGTCGGGTGCGCTGCTCATCAACACCTGCCCGCGTTCGAGGATACTGGTGGCGTCCGTCGGGGTGGACCACCACGTGATATAGGGGCGAAGCTGGCTCAGCTTGCGAAAGGCCCGGTCCACACCCTGCGGGGTAGCCAGCTGGTTATAGACATCGCCCGGTGCCACGCCATCGGCCATGAGCGCGATTTCCAGCGTGGTGCGCGGGTCGCGACGCAGGCCACGCTTGCCGGGAAAGCGTACGATATCCCAGAAATCGGCCCAGCGTGGCGCGGACCTGTGCCGTGTCTGGTCCCATGCCACCACCACCTGCGCGGTCAGCCCCGGCACGCCACACCCATCGGGGTTGGTGGCGCTACCGGCCAGATGGATGACCAGTTCCCCCACGCAGGCGGCGCGTATGGTGCTGTCCTCGGCAAAGACCAGCGACCATGTGCCCGCGCGTCCCGCATGAAGGCCGTGCGCGTCGAGGTCCACCAGCGACCCGTTCCATGCCTTGCGCACCACCGGCTGCCGGGCGCTGCGCGCAAACGGCTGCAGAAAGGCCGCATCCTGCGCCTGTCCAAGCTGCGACTCCGTACTGGCCACCACAAGCGCGGCCCTGTGCCGCACGGGAACCGCCGCACCCGCCGGGGCAGGCAGCACGGCGGGGACGGACGCGGCCGCCAGCAGGCAGGACAGGGCGGCACGGACACGGGGACGGAACGCAAACTGGAACACGGACAGGAAACAGTCCTTTCAGGCATGGGCAAAGGATGCCGGACGCTACCCCATTTCACCCCGGAACGGAAAGGCAATTGCCTGCCCCGGCTGCCAGGCCAGTATGGCCACCTGCCCCGCCGTCACCCGCTGCAGGGCCGCGGTGGGCGGACGGCGCGCCAGCAGTTCCTCCCCATTCGCCAGACGGAATCGCAGCAGCACGTGATCGCCCATCTGGCGCATGTCCGTCAGGGTCGCCTCCAGCACGGGCGGCCCGTCGGGATCGGCGCCCCCCACCATGCCGGGCCGCGAGGGAAACATGACCGCGATCCGGTCCGGCCGGATGCATAGCGTGGCCAGCTGGTCCGCCTCCACCCCCGTGGCGGCCATGGCCTCGACCGGCAGGCCACCGGGCAGGTGCGCCACGGCCACATCGTCCTCGACACCGGCCACCCGCACCGTCAGGCTGTTGGCATGGCCAAAGCCGGTGGCCACCCGGTCGCACGCCGGACGGTCGAACAGGTCCAGCGCCGTGCCAAGCTGCACGATCTCCATGCCGTCCATGTAGCCGATCATGTCACCAAGCAGCAGCGCGTCCTCACGCTCACGCGTCAGCAGCAGCACGCACAGGCCACGCGCGCGCACCAGTCGACCAACCAGCCGCCGCATGGCCACGCGGGCCGCAGGCGGCAGGGGCGTGAACGGGTCCTCCAGCACCAGCACGGGCGGTTCGAACACCAGCGCCCGCCCGATCATGACACGCAGTGCCTGCTCGGGCGAAAGCGTGTCGGGGCGGGCCTGTTCCAGCCCGTCCAGCCCCAGCAGGGCAAGCGCCGCGCGCACGCGTGCCGCCACGGCGTGCGGCCCCTCGCCACGCGCCCGCAGCGCAAAGGCCAGATTGGCCTGAACCGTCATGTGGGCAAACAGCGGGTCACGCCAGCCCACCAGCGCACAGGACCGCTGCCCCGGTGGCGCGGCGGTCACGTCCACACCGTCAACCGTGACCTGTCCCCCGAAGGTGGGGGCGTGACCCGCCAGCATGTCCGCCAGCACCCGCAGGCAGTCGGCCCGGTCGTTCACAACCGCCAGGCACGTACCCGCCATTGCGGAAAAAGACAGGTCCGGCGCACCGGAAAAGGCCCGGAGCGCGTTGACAACCAGCCGTATGGAGAAAGGAGACATGCGATAACAGAAACCTGACTGGGGAGATAACGCGTTATAAGCAATGGTTGCCTCCTTACCAGAGGGTTATTGACTTCATTCGTCCCAAAGGAAACGATCATGAGCAAGACAGAAACAATCAAGCACGTCACGCAAGAAGACCTGCAGGCCCTGAAGGGTCACATCGAAAAGCTGCTGCACACGCACGGCAAACAGGCCCTGCACGATGTTGCCAGCAAGGCCGAGCAGCTGGCGGGCCAGGCGCGTGAAAACCTTGCGGAACACGCACCCAAGAAGAGCGGTTCACGCGCTCGTTCGCTTGTTGCTATCGCCATTTTCTCGGTGATCGGCTATTTTCTTGGCCGCGCAACGAAATAAGGCTTTCTAGCCTGCTGCAACCAGAGGATACGCGAGCATCATGAGAATAGGCGAAATCGGCAAAACCATCATTGAAGGGGAACTGACCCTACGCAAGCTGATGGCGATCCGTCTTGGTCGTCAGGCCGCATTCCTGGTTGTGGCAGCCATCTTTGCCTTCTTTGCGGTTATTTCGGGCCATGGGCTGCTGTGGGCCTTCTGTTACCAGACACTGGGCTTCAGCGCCCTTGGTTCGGCCGCCACCGTATTCGGTGCGGACCTTGTGGTGGTCATCATGGGGCTGGTCATGGGCCGACGCTCCTACATGACACCGGAAGAGATCCGCGTGCGATTCGCACGTGAACACGCCCTGAACGAACTGCGGCAGACCGTTGCCCTGTCCGCCGTGGCCACCACGGTTGCAGGTCCGCTGACCCGCCATACCGGCCGGGCGGTGTGGAACCTGTTCAGGGCCATGACAGGCCGCGGGAAATAACCCGCCCGGGCCACCGGCCCGAACTATCTGGCAATGATCTACGTCATTGCCAGATAGTATCCATGCTGAAATTGCATTGGCTCACATTGTCGTTTTCTGGAAACGTGCAGCTTACGAAGATACTAAGCACGCAAATGGTTTGTATGCTTAATAACTGTATGTCCATGCTGGCGGAACAGAATGTCCGATTTGGAGCGCAACGAGAAGGAACTGTCGTTCGGTCGCCGTCTCGCCCGGCTTGGCGCCGCGTGGCGTCGGCAGGTCGATCGTGACCTGCACGAATACGGCCTGACGGAAGCGACATGGCGGCCGGTGCTGTACCTTGGCCTGCTGCCCCCGCCAGTGCGCCAGACCGACCTTGTCCGCGCCCTCGAAATCGAAGCTCCGTCCGTTGCGCGCCTGCTTGATGTATTGGAACGCCGCGACCTGGTGTTCCGTTCCCCCGACAGCGAAGACAAACGGTCCAAACTGGTCAGCCTGACAGAAAAGGGCGAACGCACCGCCCGTCAGGTCCGCCATGCGGTCGAGGCCGTATCCAGCCGCCTGCTGCAGGGCATCTCCACGCCGGAGCTGCAGGCATGCTATTCCGTCTTTGAACGGATCGAAGCCAACCTGTGCCAGCGTGCCAGCACGCCAGCCGGGGAACAGGCATGATCCTTCTTTCCCCCCGCCCTTCCCCGATGCCGCACGCCGCATGGCAGACGTCCCCGGCTGGGGATGCGACATCCGTGCGGTTTGTTCCCTTTGCCGGTTTCTTCCATGCGTCTGGTCGGCTACAGATAGCGGCGGACAGGGATGGCCTGCCCGCGCCTGCTTCTCCTTCAACGGGACCGTTCGGAATGAGAACCGCCTGATGCTGAGCGAATTCAACCTCTTCGGTGTCTTCATGGCACCGATTGTCGTCTATGCCGTCGCCGCGCTGCCCGTCACCATGCTGCTGCGATCACTGTTATGGTGGTGCGGCATAATGAAATGGTTCTGGCATCTCGCCCTGTTTGAGGTTGCGCTATACACTTGCGTCCTCTGCCTGATGATCCTGTACATCTGACTGTCCCAAGAAGGTTCGAGAAATCCCCATGCCACTCCTTCGCACCCTGATCCGTGTGGTCCTGACTCTGGCTGTCGTGATGATGGCCGCCGTCATGGGCGTCACCTTGTGGGACACCTACATGATCGCCCCCTGGACACGTGACGGACGTGTCCGCGTCTATGTCGTGGACGTGGCGCCGGAAGTATCGGGAACGGTGGTGCAGCTGCCCGTGGTCGACAACCAGTTCGTGCACCGGGGCGACCCCCTGTTCGTGCTTGACCCCGTACGTTTCCGCCTGGCCATCCGCGAGGCACAGGCCCGTCTGGACGGCGCGCTGGAGGACCTGAAGCTCAAGCAGAATGACGCACGCCGCCGTATGGGACTGGGTGGCATCGTATCGGCGGAAGAACAGGAAGTCTTCAACTCGAACGTGGCAACGCAGATCGCGTCGGTTGACGCGGCGCGCGCGGCCCTGGATCTGGCCAAGCTGAACCTGCAGCGCTCCATCCTGTATTCCCCGGTCAACGGCAACATCACCAACCTGAACCTGCGGGTGGGCGACTATGTCACCGAAGGTCATGCGCGACTGGCCGTGATCGATGCCGATTCCTACTGGGTCAACGGCTACTTCGAGGAAACGAAGATGTGGGGCGTGCACGTAGGGGACGAGGCACGTGTCAAGCTGATGGGCTACAAGGACATCCTGCCCGGCCATGTCGTCAGTATCGCCCGCGGTATCAACGACCAGAATGGCAGGCCCGACGGGCTGGGCCTGCAGGATGTCAGCCCGATCTTCACATGGGTCCGACTGGCGCAGCGTATCCCGGTCCGTATCCACCTGGACCATGTGCCTGACAGCGTGACACTGGCGGCCGGCATGACCGCCACGATCAGCGTCGGTCCCCAGTCCCGTACCCAACGCGGCCGTCTGACGACATGGCTGCAAGACCACCTGTAAGGCGCCGGGCACGATCATGAACATCAACGCAGTTACCCGCCGGACCGGCCTGTTCCTGACATCGGCCATTTTCCTGGCCGGTTGCACGGTAGGCCCCCGCTACCAGCCCGACCGGATGAAACCCCCGGCCAAGTTTACCGAGGACGACCACGCCGCCACCAAGGAAGAGATCGAGGAGACCAACAAGGAACTGAAGGAGTGGTGGCACCTCTTCAAGGATCCGGAACTCGACAAGCTGGTGGATAAGGCGATCGCGGGGAACTACAACCTGCAGGTCGCGGGCCAGCGGATCATGGCCGAACGCGCGATCCGCGACGTGCAGGCATCGCAGTGGTATCCGCAGGTCGATACGCAGGCATCCGCTGGTGATGTGCGGTATTCGATCAATATCGACAATTGGCCGCTGCGGCCCGGCAATCCGGTCAACCATCCGCAGGCATCGTACCTGGGCTACGGGTTCAGCGCCAGCTGGCAGATTGACGTGTTCGGTCGCATCCGCCGCAGCGTGGAAGCTGAAAATCGCGCGGTCGAGGAATCGATCGAGGACCGTCGCGCCGTCATGGTCATGATGCTGTCCGAACTGGCCGGTGACTACATGATGCTGCGTGACCAGCAGCTGCGGCTGGAAATCGCCAACAACAACATCCATGTGGCGCAGGATGCCTATGACCTGACCAACCGCCTGTACCTGGAAGGCGTGGGTAACACCATGCAGATCGCACAGGCCAAGGCGGAGCTGGATTCGCAGACGGCGGCGCGTGAACCGCTGAAAACCCATATCTCCCAGATCACGCATGCGATTGACGTGCTGATGGGGCAGATGCCCGGCACATCGGAACTGGAACTGAAGGTGGCCAGGCCGCTGCCGCCGGTGCCGGAATTCCCGTCCACCCTGCCGTCCATGGTCATTGCCAACCGTCCTGACATCCGCAAGGCCGAACGTACCTATGCCGAAGCCACGGCACGCATTGGCGTGGCCGTTGCCCAGCTTTATCCGAACTTCACCATTCCGCTGAACTTCAACCCCAATGCATCGGCCCTGTATCAGGTGTTCCAGATGGGGGGCATGAGCTGGCAGTTCCTGATGATGGCCTCGCTGCCGCTGATGCATGGCGGCAAATATACCTCCCAGATCCGCATGGCGCAGGCTGCGGCCGAAGCCAGCCGACTGGCCTATCGTCAGTCCGTCCTGAATGGCTTCAAGGAAGTCGAGGACGCGATGGCCGCATGGCATGATGATGAAGAACACACCGAACTGCTGGCCAAGGCTGCGGAAGACAGCGCATTGGCCAGCGAGCGTGCACGCAAGCTGTATGCTGCCGGTCTGGTCGGCTTCCTGGAAGTACTGACAACCGAACGCACGACCCTGAACGCCCAGAATGCGGAGGCCATGGCACGGCTGGAACGCCTGCAGGACGCCATCAACCTTTACACGGCACTTGGCGCGGGCTGGCAGGGTATTGCCCTGACCAACACCACCCTGCCTGTCTCGCTGGAAAAACAGAATATTCTGGCACGCGCTTTCCAGCAGTAAAACCTTTCTGCCAGCTGGCCCATATAACGTGTGGCCGGCTGGGCATGCCCCCGGCCCTGCGTCTGTCTGTTTTATCCGCGACAGGGGCAGGGAAACGGGTCTCAAACCTGTTACCTTCAGTTTTATGTAAAACGTCAGATGTCTTTGCGAAGTAACGCAGAGATACGGGAAAGAACAGATGCCCATAGCATCCCGGACAGGCGCAATGTGACCTGCTGGCATGACTTTTGTCGTGCACTGCCAGAATGACAGGCTTCAGCCCTTTATAGGGAGCAGCAGACCGTTGCGATCCGCAGAAAGGGATATGTTCACTTAATTCAATAAAATCATGCCGGATGATTGTCCTGTGTCACGCATATGCTAAACAGGTCAGCACATGCGAGCTTGGCGGAATGGTAGACGCACGAGACTTAAAATCTTGCGCCCGCAACAGGGCGTGCGGGTTCGAGTCCCGCAGCTCGCACCACGCAACACATTGATTTAATTTATACTTTATAAATTCCTGCAATCAGGTCTGGATTTGCTACACACCCTGCTCCACCGGAGCCCTCGTATGGGGAGTAGAGGAGAGCTTATTCAAAAACAATCTGATTACTATTTTCGTTATCGCGTTCCTGCTCGTCTCAAGGGAAGCAGACATCTGGCATCCGCGGCAAAAGCCAAGGGGCAAAGTGAACAGATCAAGCACAATCTGGCACGTATGATTAGTGATCTTCGGGGCTTTTGCGTGGGATGCCGATGCCCTGATCCCAACCTGTCACTGGCACCATCAGACAGGTTAGTTTCACGTCCTGCAGTTTCATAACTGATCTGGAACCGGAAACAATATATCAGACTGCGGACACAGTAGCCGGTTGCCTCTCATCGCTCAGAATGAACCAGCAGTATCTTCCAACCACCGCCTGAGCAAACAGGATGCTGCGGGTATTGATCATCTTACAAAAACGGCTGTCCATTTCCGATTATGGCGGTGCATCAGGACAAAAGGTGCTGCTCTACGCTTCTGTTTTTCATCAATCAGGTCAGTAGCGTTTCATCTTCCACGTCATTCTGGTCACTTATCCATCCTGCTGTGGTATTCACCTTCCAATTCCGAATTCTGTGCAAAAATCAATGGATTTCCAAAAAATATACAGCCAGAAACCGCAATGAATATCACCACCCAGAACATTCTTTTGTTATTTATAATGAATAAATAATATAATATTTTATCGAAAATATAATAAATTAATCAAGAAATCCTTTTACTCTCAATTCAGATATTTGATTGCCAAGAGTCTGTAATTTTGCGATGCACATCGAAAGATAAAAAAGCAATATGGAGAGAAACGTGAGTAGATTTATCCAGAGGCATGCACTCCAGAAACTAACCTTTCTGGTCGTCGCCATACTCACGTCACTGATCATCTGCTACCGATATCAAATCATAAACCAGTTCTCTGTTCTGTTTGGAGATGATTACGATACGGTTATAGAAATTTCCATATTACACCATTGGAAAAATGTTTTCTTCAATGGTGAAACATGGAGCTCCACTCAATACTTCTTCCCATATCTGAAAACTCTTGGATATAATGATGGATACTTTTTATTTGGTATTTTATACAGCATAAGTCAATTTTTTACAAAAAGTCCATTCATTTCCAATGATGTGACCGGTATTTTTCTTCATGTTATCGGTTTCTGTCTTTTTTATATCATGTGTCGCACCGTATTCAGGTTTCAATTTATTTCATCAATATTTGGTTCATTTATATTTGTAACATCAAATAATATATGGATAAATTCTGCGCATCATATCCAGATATTAATGATATACTTCATACCAGCATTGATCATTCTTTTCTACATATCACGTGAAAATTATATTTCTGGAAATCGAAAACGTTCTTATCTCTATGCTTTGTGCTGTAGTGCATTATGTGCTGCATGTTTCATGACAGGTTATTACATCCTGTGGTTCTTTGTATTTTCCATTTGCATACTTTTAGCGACGGTTTCCACGATTTCATGCATTCGAGGAAACATAAAATCTGTATTCAATGCAGAAATCAATTTGTACCCATATTATTTCATTCTTTTATCTTCTTTTATTACATTAATGGTTCCGTTCCTTTACGTATACCTAAGCAAAGCCCGCGAAACCGGCATGCACTCATGGGAAGAAACCTATGCCTATCTGCCACATCCTTATGATTTACTTCACATAGGACATTGGAACGGAGGGGTCATATTTGCCATTTCCGTTCTCAACCAGCTTGGGCAATGGGGAGTGGGCAGAGACCTTGTACTGCGCACGCCTTATCATTTCAGTGAACTTCTGGTCGGATTTCCGCCTGTTACCCTTGCCTTGGCCTTCTGGGGTGCCTGGGCAGGCACACGATATGGAACAGCACGTTACAGTAGAACAATATGGCTGATATTTTCGGTTACGAATATTATCATCCTGCTGCTCTGTTTCAAGCTCGGGCCACTTTCACTGTGGCAACTGGTCTTCCATCTTGTGCCGGGCGCAAAAGGATTGCGGGTCGTCAGTCGGTTTTTCCTGTATGAAACCCTCCCGTTATGTATTGCACTTTCACTTGCCTGCGATTTCCTTCTGCAACGCAGACAATATGTGCTGACAACCGTCCTTCTGCTCATTGTTGTCTGTGAACAGGTGAATTTCTCTCCTGTTCTGGGCCTCTCCCTGAACAGGGAGCAGGCGCTTTATGACAGCGTTCCAGATAAACCCGCCCAATGTAAGGCATTCGTGGTAGCAGACACACCGCCTGCCGTCCCGGATAGTGGATACGACCTTTATCATGGCAATAGTTTTGCCATGCTGTATTCAGAGCTGGCACAGATCCCGACCCCTATGGGATTTTCCACCTTCAATCCCCCGGATTGGGACTTCAGTTCACCTTACGATGGAGTTCCCGGCGTTACGGATATTGCAGTGAGAGCAGTTCACTATGCCTCTGCCCACAATTTTTTACCTGGTCTGTGTGAATTATCCATCACAAAAAACACAGCTTCATGGCGAAACCTGCGCTCCATACCGTAATGGTTTATATTTCCACATAGTAAAATATCCAGAATGCACACGTTGATATATCCAAAAATAAAATTTTTAACTTATGGAATTACGTTTGGTATATAATTAATATGTTTATTATTTGATTTTATCTTCACGTAATGGAAATTTAACATGAATTAAATTCATGGTATTTTTTTTATCAATCCGTTCGGCTATATCAGGTCCACAGTTGATCTTACCATGTTTATTTCACGATAGTGGGCCTTACGCTCTTTTACTAAAGCATTTCTCTGTTAATGTCTGGATTGTCATGACGGATTTTATTTCAAGAAAAAATAAGAATACCCTGTCTGTCGTGGTTCTTATCCCCTGCTACAATGAAGAAACAACCGTATTTCAGGTTGTATCCGATTTCAGGAAATATCTGCCGGATGCCGTTGTCTATGTATATGACAACAATTCAACCGATAATACCGTCCGAAGGGCACTGGATGCCGGCGCCATCGTGCGCCGGGAAAGCATGCCGGGCAAAGGAAATGTCGTCCGTCGCATGTTTGCGGATATTGACGCTGATTTCTATATTCTGGTGGATGGGGATGCGACTTATGATGCCTCTGCAGCACCGGAAATGCTTGCGCTGGCATCCAGCAATGGCCTCGATATGGTCAATGGCGCACGCGTCAGTACCGCCACGACGGCCTACCGGCCCGGACATGTTCTGGGCAACAAGATATTTACCCTGCTTGTAAGATCCGTATTCGGAAAAAGGATATCGGATATCCTGTCCGGCTACAGGGTATTCTCACGCCGTTTCGTCAAATCCTTTCCCGCTCTCTCAAGCGGGTTTGAAACCGAGACGGAATTTTCCATTCATGCCCTCGATCTCCGCATGCCGATCGGGGAAATCCGGACACGCTATTTCGAACGGCCGACAGGATCACAATCCAAGCTAAACACATGGAAAGACGGGTTCAGGATCATGGCCCTGATTTTCAACCTCATAAAGCTCGAACGGCCTCTGGTGTTTTTTTCCACTGTCGCGGTGGTCCTGTTATGTCTTTCCCTTATGGCCGGCATGCCAGTCATTATTGGCTGGCTTCATACGGGGCTTGTTCCACGTCTTCCCACTGCACTCCTGGCAACAGGTTTTATCATCCTGTCAGCCCTGTCGTTTACCTGCGGGCTGATCCTGGACGTGGTCTATCTGGCCCGCACGGAAGCAAAACGGCTGGCCTATCTCGCCCAGCCTTCCCCTACGTCATATGACGCAACCTGTTCCCTGGCTGCCGTGGAACTTGTTGCCAGCAACTGACCATTACGGCCCTTATCCCGCGCATATGGACCATGACGGGAAACCCGATATGCCACAAAGAGGAAAGGGGGATTTCGGTTTACACTTAGCGAACCCCCGGTTCCATTCCTCCAGACGGTTTATCCTTCACCGCACCCGGGGCGGTTCATGCAGGGAGGCCATGCCGTGGGCGGCCTGCCGCCACCCTGCGCAGGCAGACCTAAATACGGTATAAGAATGCGCTTGTCTTTTCTTGCCCAAGGTACGCCGCCTGCATGACGCTTCCACTACGCCTGATCTGGTTCCGTGCCCTGCCCCTGATCACCGTATTCATGACAGATGCAGCCATGCAGGCCCATGCCACCGCCCTGCCTGATACCGCAATCATGCTACAGCATGACATACAGCAGGAACTGGGCACGCAGGCGACCCATCCCCGCCCACGCCAGACCCAGCGCGCCATGACGCTGGCGACAGATATACTCGATCATACCGCCGAATGGCCGCAGGATGAGGAAATCGTCCTGATTGTGGACCGCGCGCCCGCCGTTCAGCTGATGTGGATCGTACTGACGGACCCGGCCGCGCACCGGCTTGTACCGCTTGGCATGGTATCCGTCAGCACGGGCAGGCCGGGCCGGAAAGAGCATTTCCGCACGCCCGCCGGCATATTCTTCAATGATGGGCAGATTTACGGTTATCGCGCCCAGGGAACGAAAAACGAGCATGGCATTCGCGGCAACGGCGAAAAAGGCATGCGTGTATGGGATTTCGGCTGGCAGACGACAGAAGACTGGCGCCGTAAGGGAGCCGTGGCGGTCGTGCGGCTGGAAATGCATGCAACCGATCCTACCTTCCTTGAATCACGACTGGGACAGGCGGATTCCGAGGGGTGCATCCGCATTCCCGCGCGCGTCAACAGCTTCATTGACCGTCACGGCCTGCTGGACCGTCAGCTGGACCTGATCACGCAACAGGATGATCCGCAGAAAGCCCGCGCCGTGCGGGCATTGCTGGGGGCGAACCACATCCCTTCTCCGCTGGAAGGCGACCGGGTCATTGTCGTGGACTCGTCCGATCCCAATGCCCTGCTGTCCGATCCGGCAGCAGCGCAAAGGATTCAGGACAGCTTCGCCCAGTTCCTTGCCGCGACCGCATCCCCACCTGCGGGCATCACATCATCTTCAACCTCGGCTCCTGCACACACCCCAACCTCCGCAGCGACACAACCGCCAGCAGCTCCAGAGGGGCAGCAGTCGAGCCCTGCTCCTGCTCCTGCTCCTGCTCCTGCTCCTGCTCCTGCTCCTGCTCCTGCTCCTGCTCCTGACGACTGGCCCAACTGATTACGTTCGTACAGATAAAAACGTCTCCTTCATGCCGTTTTTATTCATGAATACTGCCTCATGCACCTGTGCATGAAATATACATCAAATCATGAAGACGTTTTTGGTGAATCTTTTCTCAAAAAACTTTGGAAACCGCCTCCTTCCGGAAAAAAGACGGCATGCCAGGTTATCCCGACGCCAGTATAAAAAAAGGGAGGGCACTACTGCCCTCCCCTTTCCGGAACCCTGAGGAACCTGACGCCTTATGACCAGCGCCAGTTACGGATTTCCGGCAGATCCTGACCATATTCAGCCACGTAACGCGTGTGCTCAACCAGCTTGTCACTGATGGCCTGGTTGGCATACGCCGCCTTGGCCGCCAGCCCCGGCACATGCCGTATAACGTTCTGCACCAGATGGAAACGATCCAGGTTGTTCCGCACAGTCATATCGAACGGCGTGGTGGTGGACCCTTCTTCCCGATAACCATGCACATGGAAGTTGCGGCAGTTGGTCCGCTTGTAGATCAGCTTGTGAATCAGCGCGGGATAGCCATGGAACGCAAAGATCACCGGCTTGTCGGTGGTGAACAGGCTGTCGAACACGAAATCATCCAGACCATCCGGGTGCTGGGACTTCGATTCAAGGGTCAGCAGATCAACCACATTGATCACACGGATCTTCAGGTCCGGCAGGTGTTTATTCAGCAACTGTACGGCTGCCAGCGTTTCGATTGTCGGCACGTCACCGGCACAGGCCATGACCACGTCGGGTTCACCGCCCTTGTCATTGCTGGCCCATTCCCAGATCCCGATGCCCTTGGCGCAATGCGCAATGGCGGAATCCATGTCCAGCCACTGCGGCTCGGGCTGCTTGCCGGCCACGATCACGTTCACACGGTCACGGCTTTCAAGGCATGATTTGGCCACGCACAGCAGGGTGTTGGCATCAGGCGGCAGGAACACCCGCACCGTCTTCGCCTTCTTGTTCAGCACATGGTCGATGAAACCGGGGTCCTGATGGCTGAACCCGTTATGATCCTGCCGCCACACATGTGACGTCAGCAGGTAGTTCAGCGATGCGATCGGCGCGCGCCATGAGACCTCATCAGCCTGCTTGATCCACTTGGCATGCTGGTTGACCATCGAATCCACGATGTGGATGAACGCCTCATAGCATGACATGAAGCCATGGCGACCGGTCAGCAGGTACCCTTCCAGCCAGCCCTGGCAGGTGTGCTCGCTCAGGATTTCCATCACATGGCCATCAACCGCCAGATGGTCGTCGTAATCGAAGGTCTCGGCGTTCCATGCGCGGTTGGTCACGTCCAGCACCGCGTTCAGACGGTTGGAGTTGTTTTCATCAGGCGCCAGCACGCGGAAGTTGCGGGCAGACAGGTTGGCCTTCATCACATCACGCAGCCACGTGCCCAGTACGCGGGTACCTTCGCCAAGTTCATGCCCCGGCGAGGAGACGGTCACGGCATAATCCGTCACATCCGGCAGGCGCAGGTCACGGCGCAGCAGGCCACCATTGGCATGCGGGTTGGCGCTCATGCGACGGTCACCCTTGGGCGCCAGCGCCGCGATTTCCGGCATCAGGGTACCGTTTTCGTCAAACAGTTCTTCCGGCCTGTAGCTATGCAGCCATTCGTCCAGCAGCTTCAGGTGGGTCGGGTTGGTCATGTCGGTAATGGGCACCTGATGGGCGCGCCAGTACCCTTCCGTGCGCAGGCCATCCACCGTCTTGGGGCAGGTCCAGCCCTTGGGCGTGCGCATGATGATCATGGGCCATGCCGGACGCGCGGTTTCATTCTTCTCGCGCGCGGCTTTCTGGATGTCCGCAATCTTCGCAAAGGCCGTGTCCATCGCCGCGGCCATTTTCTGGTGCATGGTGTCGGGATCATCGCCCGCCACCTCGATCGGGTCATAGCCGTAGCCCCGGAACAGGCTGAGCAGTTCCTCGGTAGGGATACGGGCAAGCACGGTCGGATTGGCGATCTTGTAGCCGTTCAGGTGCAGGATCGGCAGGACCGCGCCATCAGTCTTGGGGTCCAGGAACTTGTTGCTGTGCCAGGATGTCGCCATCGGGCCGGTTTCGGCTTCGCCATCGCCCACGACACAGGCTACGACCAGGTCAGGATTATCGAACGCCGCGCCATAGGCATGGGACAGCGAATACCCCAGTTCCCCACCTTCATTGATGGAACCCGGCGTGGTGGGTGCCGCATGGCTGGGAATGCCACCGGGGAAGGAGAACTGCTTGACCAGCTTCGCCAGACCGTCCGCATCCTGCGATACTTCGGGGAAATACTCGCTGTACGTGCCTTCCAGATAGGTGCTCGCCACCACCCCCGGCGCCCCGTGGCCCGGCCCAGCAACGAACAGGATGCTGCGATCCTGTTCACGGATGATGCGGTTGAGGTGCAGGTACAGGAAGTTCAGGCCCGGCGTGGTGCCCCAGTGACCCAGCAGCCGGGGCTTGGTATGTTCCAGCTTCAGCGGTTCACGCAGCAGCGGGTTCGTCAGCAGGTAGATCTGGGCAATCGACAGATAGTTTGCTGCATGCCACCACTTGTTGAACAGCGCGACATCCGCTGCGGACAGCGGTGTTGCGGATGCAGTTTCACTCATTTCCGTTCCTTCCGAGACATTCTATCCCTGTCCGGCCTGCGTTCAGGACAGACACATCAGCACATGCCGACGGATTGTCGTTTCCTCATCGGTGGGGATGACCCGCACCTCCACGGCACTATCCGGCATGCTTATGATTTCATGGTGAGCGGCATTGGCCTGCGCATCAAGGCGGACACCCGCCCATTCCAGCCGTTTGCAGATCGCCGCACGGATCAGGGCGTCATGTTCCCCGATGCCCGCGGTAAACACCAGCCCGTCCAGCCCCTGCAGCGCCGCCATCATGCCGCCGGCCTGCTGGGCAAAACGATAGACGAACAGGTCAAGCGCCTGCGTCACCTCCGGGCTGACCCCGGCATGGGCGTGCAGGTCGCGCATATCCGCCGACAGGCCCGACACCCCCAGCAGCCCGGAGCGATGGTAGAGGATATTTTCGATTTCCGCCGCACCCAGCCCTTCTTCCTTGAGCATGTACAGGATGACGCCGGGGTCCAGATGCCCGCACCGTGTCCCCATGACCAGGCCATCCAGCACTGAAAAGCCCATGGTGGTATCAATGCTGCGCCCGGCCTGCAGGGCACACAGGCTGCCCCCGCTGCCGATATGCGCGACAATTGTCCGCCCCTGCGCCAGATGTGGCGCCCGTGCGCGCAGAACGGACGCAATGTATTCGTATGACAGCCCATGGAACCCGTACCGTCGCACGCCCCGGTCGGCATAATCCCGCGGCAGGGCCTGCGCCTGCGCAACCGCGGGCAGGGTATGGTGGAAACCGGTATCGAAACACGCGACCTGCGGCAGGTCGGGATGCTGGTCCAGCAGCGCGCGGATGGGCGCAAGACTGCCGGGCTGGTGCAGCGGGGCGAAGGGGGTCAGGGCCGCAAGCCGGGCCAGAATATCCGGGGTGACCCGCACGGGGGCAATGAATTCGGGACCGCCATGCACCACGCGATGGCCAACCGCCATAAGGTCCACGGTCCCCAGTTGCCTGCCCACCCATTCCATCAGGGTTGCCATGGGGCCATGATGCGCCGCATCTTTCGCTCCCTCGGCGACGGGGGCCCATTTTTCATCCACCAGCACGCGGCCTGCTGCATCATGGGCGACGAAATGGGGATGGATGCCGATTCCCTCAAGCTCCCCCGATGCAATACGATGGCTGGGGGAGGCCGCCGTTTCCCCCGGCTCAATGGCAAACAGGGCGAACTTCAGGCTGGATGATCCTGCGTTCAGTGCCAGCACAGCGCGTGTCATGCCTGTCTCCCCCCTGTTTTTTACAACCGGCAATATGTCACGCTGATCTGCCATTCGTGACATTGATGCGAATCAATTGCCTACATCGGAGCAGGCTTCAAGGAAGCGAAATAATGGGCTGCATCCCGCATGTTGCATCCATCAGGCATGGGTACATTGACCCGAATCACGACAAAAACAAATGTAAATCAAACGGTTAGTTCAATCATGCCGTGACAGGCAGCCCCCCGCGCACGGCTGCCCTGCCATGGCAACGCATATCACATCCGCGTGCCACACGTCCGGTCATTCCTGCCCGCACTTATGGCGGCCCCTGCCCGGATCAGGAAAAACGCCGTTCCAGCGCCGCCTTTGCCGCCGCACGCGCCTGCCCCGCATCCCGTCCCACACGGATCAGCGCCGGAATCTGGAACGGGTTGCAGACAATGCTGCGCACAAGCGCCCCGACCGCCAGACTGCCATCCGGCCGCAGCGCCACAACCGCGGCAGGCGGCAGGGTCCGGTCCGCCGGGTCACACACGACACGCATGACGGCAAAGGGCACCTGCCGGGCCGCAGCCATTTCCGCCACCACGCCACTTTCCATATCCAGCGCCACGCACCCTGTCTGGTGGAACAGGGCCGTCTTGCGCGTGGCTGCGGTAACAATCACGTCGCTATGCAGCAGATCGCCATTGATGACATCCGCCCGGTCCGCCCCCAACCAGTCCAGCAGGGCGGGAGCAGCAGCCAGACGTTCACCATTGACCATGACATGACGTGGCATGACCACCGCCCCGGGCCGGAGCGCGGGATCCAGCCCCGCCGCAAGCCCGAAGGACAGCAGCGCATCCACCCCGCCTTCCACCAGATCCAGTACAGCCTGTCGCGCACCGGACAGGGTGGCCCCACTCAACCCGAAACGGGCCGTGGGCAGGAAGGGACGGATCAGGGATGCTTCCGCCTCCATCCCCACTACGATACCCAGCCGGGAGAATGGGGACACAGATACACTATCGGACATTGTTACCGCCCCCAGTCAGAAACCATAGCCAACACGGCCGGAGTTGCTCAGCTGCATGTTCCGGTACCGCGCCAGGGCCAGAAGCGGAAAGAACTGCCGGTAACCATGGTAGCGCAGGTAGAACACCCTGGGAAAACCGACGGCATTATAGGGTTCTTCCTTCCATTCGCCATTCCTGCCCTGCGTGCGGCCCAGCCAGGCAATGCCCCGCGCCACGGCCGGGTCATCCCGCAGGCCGACCGCCATCATACCCAGTACGGCCCATGCGGTCTGTGAGGCCAGGCTCTGCTTATAGTCGCCATGCGCACCGCCTTCATAACTCTCGCAGCCTTCGCCCCAGCCGCCATCGGCACGCTGGTGGCGACGAAGCCAGTCGACCGCACGGATAATCATGGGATCGCCATGCGGCATCCCGGCGGCATTGAGCGCGCACAGCACGGACCACGTGCCATAGATGTAATTGGTGCCCCAGCGCCCGAACCACGATCCGTCCTTTTCCTGCTCCCTGCGCAGATAGGCGATACCGCGTTCGATCGCGCCGTGGTCCTCGACCTGACGCAGCTGCGCGAGGAAGGAAATGCAGCGCGCCGTCACGTCCGCCGTGGGCGGGTCAAGCAGTGCGCCATGGTCGGCAAAGGGAATGTGGTTGAGCACGTCGCGGCTGTTATCAACATCGAATGCGCCCCAGCCGCCATTGCTGCCCTGCATGCCGATGATCCATTCCCGCGCGCGGGCAATCGCATCCGCATTGGCCGGGTCACCGTCGCGGTGCAGCAGCATGCCGACAACGGCGGTGTCGTCCACATCGGGGTAATAGTCATTGGCGTACTGGAACGCCCACCCACCGGGCCGGACATCGGGACGGTTGATGGACCAGTCCCCCCTGACATTCAGGATCTGGCGTTCACGCAGCCACCTTGCGGCAGTCGCCAGTTTGCGTTTCGTCTCCTCCGGCGCGATGCCGCCGGGACCGGATGCGGCCTCGATCATGGCATGACCGGCCAGACCGGTATCCCAGATGGGGGAGACACAGGGCTGGCAGTACGTCTCCTTGCCCTGATTGACCAGCAGGCGCTGCACCGCCTCCCACGCGGCTTTCGCGCGCGGGTCGTCATCGGATATGCCCAGCGCGCGGAACATCATGACCGTATTGGCCATGGCGGGGTAAATGGCCCCAAGCCCATCCAGTCCGTTCAACCGTGGCTCGATGAAATCGACTGCCGCCTTTATGGCCCTGCGCCGCGTCTTTTCGGGGATCAGGCGTTC
Source organism: Komagataeibacter oboediens (assembly GCF_003207815.1). Lineage (GTDB taxonomy): Bacteria > Pseudomonadota > Alphaproteobacteria > Acetobacterales > Acetobacteraceae > Komagataeibacter > Komagataeibacter oboediens. Next base: position 33,968 of record NZ_NKTX01000004.1, read on the forward strand.
AGCAGGCCGCAGCACCGCATCCGCATAGCGGAACACATGCCCCCAGACGGAGCGGTATGGCCCGCGAATCCAGTCCCGTACCTTTCCGGGCGGCGTCACGAACAGTTCGTGCACATGCACCCGGCGCGGATTGACCGCAGTGGGGCGGAGTGCCGCCAGCACCAGCAGCGGCGCGATCACCGTGCGCGACCAGTAGGACATGTTCCATACCGAGAACAGCGCCCTGCGCGGCAGCAGCATGATCTCGACCGGCATGACGGGGGCCGCGTCCCATGGTACGTCACCAAACAGGGCAAGCTGGATACGGGTGAACACATTGGTCCGCTCCGCCCCGCCATGGTCAAGGATGGCCTGCCGTGCGCGCACCATGTGCGGCGCATGCACGCTGTCGCCAATCGCCTTGAGGGCAAAATACGCCTTGACCGACGCCGACAGGTCGAACGTTCCGTCCTGATACAGCGGCCAGCCGCCATGCGCGCCCTGGATCCGGCGCAGGTATATCCCGATCCGCTGTTCCAGCGCGGGGTCAATGCGGTCCAGATAATGTTCCAGCAGCACGTATTCCGCCGGGATGGTGGCATCGGCCTCCAGATCAAAGACCCAGTGTCCGTCATCCGCCTGCCGCTTGCCCAGTGCCGCATGCGCGCGCGTTACCGCCTGGTCCAGATCGGCCGGGTCCAGCGGAGCATCCGGTGCGACACGGGGTCTGGTCGCCCGGCGGGGTGTTGCTGTCGTCTTGCGGGCGCGGGATGCTGTGGTCGTCGTCTCGGGTGTCTTTGCCATTATTCCATGTTCCCCGTGTCATGACGGGGGCCTGTTGCAGATCCGTACATCATTGTTCCGGTCGGCCCGGCGTATTCCTGCGGGCATGGACAGCCTGCGCCGCCGCGGCACCTGACCTGATTGCGCCCTCGATTGTGGCGGGCAATCCGGTTGCCGTCCAGTCACCCGCCAGCAGCAGGTTGGGCGCCATGGTCCGCGTGCCGGGCCGCAGGCGGTCCTGGTGCACGGTCGCGGCAAAGGTCGCGCGTTTTTCACGCACGATACGCAGCGGTGGCATGGCAACCGGCAGAGGCGCCGTGGCGGCCGGGTCGATCGCGGCGCGGACTTCGTTCCAGATAATGGCCGCCAGTTCATCAAGGTCGCGCGTGGCATAGCGGTTGGCGGCACTGACCGTAACCGACAGGATCCGATCCTTGACGAACACCCATTCACTGATACCGCCCACAACCCCGATAAAACGGGCCTGCGCCAGTCCGCCGGTCAGCACCGGGGCATCGGGCAGCAGGAAATGCACGTTCAGGATCGACTCGAACTCATCCGGGGCGCTGAACCCCGGCAGGTCGGCCGCCAGCAGGCTGGCCGCCACGGGTGCCGGCACCGCCATGATCACCGTATCATTCGGCCCCATCGCAATCCGTTCATCCCCCACATGCAGGGCGGCAACCCTGCCATCGACCATCTCGACCGCGCTGACACGGCTGCCGGTCCGCACCTCGGCCTTCAGCACCGACAGGTGGTCAAGTGCCGGGTCCACGAAGCTTTCCGACAGTCCGACCGCCGGAAAACGGGGAAGGCAGTTACGTCCCCCCCTCGCAAGGCTTTCCTTCACCACGGCGCCCAGCAGGGCGGCGCTGCCGGTATCGAGCATGGTGTTGAGGACGGATATGGCAAAGGGTTCAAGCAGCCTGCGGGCAAGGCTGCCAGGCTGCAGGCAGTCCGACACCACCATGTCGGGCGTCGCCTCCATCAGCGCCATCAGGCCGCGCAGTTCCGCCAGCCGCATGCCGGGCACGCGCCTGCGTTTTGACAGCACCCATAACGGCACCCGCCCGCGTGACAGGTCCAGCGTCCAGCGCAGCCGGTCGGCAAGGTCCACAAACGGGAAAACCGGTCGCTTCGGCCCCACCAGCGTATCCTGCGCGCCGATCAGGCCAAGATAGCGGTACACCGCCGGGTTGCCAGACAGCAGCAGGTGATTGCCATTGTCGATCCGGCAGCCAAGCTGGCGGTCAAGATAGGATCGTGCCCGGCCGCCACAGGCGGGACCGGCCTCGTACAGACTGACACGCTCGCTGCCACCCGCCAGCTCAACCGCCGCCGACAGCCCGGCCAGCCCGCCACCTACAATATGGACATGTCCCGGCATGGGTCAGGCCACCAGCGCGCGCAGCGCCACAAGCACCTTGCGCGGGCGGGACAGGGAGACACGCTTTTCCGGCGTCCCCCACCCCTGCCGTTCCTGTGCGGCAAGAATGGCGGCATAGGTCGCGCCCATGACGCGTGCGGGCCGCATGGCCGTGCGGTCACACAGCCGCATGGCGCGGCCGGCTGCACGGAAATGGTCATGCGCGCGACCGGCAAGAATACGCCCCACCTGTTCCAGCCGGGGCGCATGCACCACGGCGGCGGGCTCGGGCGTTATGCCGAAACGTTCCAGCAGTTCACGCGGCAGGTACAGCCGGCCCAGACGCGCATCCTCCGCCACGTCGCGCAGGATGTTGGTGATCTGCAGCGCGCGCCCCAGATGGTAGGCGACCTGATCGGCATGGGCCGAGGCATCGCCAAACACCCGCACCGACAGCCGCCCCACGGCGGAAGCCACGCGGTCGCAGTACAGGTCGAATGTCGCCTCATCCGGCGCGACGACGGGACCACGGGCGTCCATTTCCATCCCGTCGATCACGTCATTGAAGTCCTGCTGGCGCAGGTCGAAACGACGGATTGTCGCCATCAGCACGCGGTCAATTCCGTCACGCGCCTCGCCCGCATACAGGCGGGCAATGCGGGCGCGCCAGTCTTCCAGCCTGCGGCACTTGTCGTCCGGCTCGCCTTCATCATCGGCCACATCATCGACAAGACGGCAGAAGGCATAGACCGCATACATGCCATACCGCCGTTCGGGCGGCAGGATACGCATTCCCTTGCCAAAGGACGTGCCCGACCGCACCACGATCTGCTCCACCTCGGCCAGATCGGCGGGATCGCAGCCCAGTACCGGGGCCTCATCATGCCGCGCGCGCAAAAAACCCATTCCCGCGTGTTCCGTTCACTTTACGAATTTCAGTTCCGCCTGTTCTTAGCGGCAATCACGACCAAGGACAAAATCGCGCCCATCAGACCAGCGTGCGCATGGCTCCCGCAAGCGCGCGCGCCACATCCATGCGCGATAGCTTGACGCGACGCGCAATGGGGTCTTCCACCCGCAGCCGCTGCGCCAGACGCCTTGACAGGCCCACGATAACCGCCGCCTCCATGCGCATGCGCCGGTCACGGATCAGTCCGGGCAGCAGCGCCGCATGCCGGTTGAGTTCATCCACCCGGTCCAGCAGTGCATTGAACACCCGCCGCATTCCCGGCAGCGTATGGCCACGGCGCAGGTCATCCACGCTGACACCCTCGCGCTCCAGCCACGGACGCGGCAGGTAGCAGCGGTCCAGGTTGCGCAGGTCATCGGCACAGTCCTGCAGGTGGTTGATGATCTGCAGCGCGGTGCACAGCGCATCGGACGGGCCGAACGTGCCCGCGTCCTCGCCGTGCAGCTGCAGCAGGAAGCGGCCGACGGGATTGGCGGAATAACGGCAGTATTCCTCCAGTTCCTCCCACGTATCATAACGGTTTTTCACCGCATCCTGCCGAAAGGCCACGATCAGGTCGGTGGCGGTGTCAGTGGATACCCCGGTCTGTGTCAGCGTGCGGCCCACGCGCACCGCCGTCTGCGCATCCGGCCGCTGCGGCGCCATGCGCTTGCCCAGTACCACGTCCTCCATGGCATTGAGGCGCGTGATCTTGGCATCCGCATCCAGCCGGTCGGTATCGACTATGTCATCGATCACGCGGGCAAAATCATAATAGGCATGGACATGCGGACGCAGCCTGCGGCTGATCAGCAGGGAGCCTACGGGAAAGTTCTCATCCCCGGCATCCTTGCCCGACGAGACATCCTCGCTGCCCCACACGTTCCGCTCCTCACTGTTCACCCTACGTCATCCCCCATGCTGCGGTTCATTACGGCTGCGGTGCCCTCACCGCGCATATGTGTCGAAATTGCGCCATCGGGTTCGGTATAGGCGCGGCTTTTCCACACCACGCCCCGGCCCCGATGGTGATCCAGCGCCGAACCGATCGTTGCCAGCGTATAGAACCCGGCAATGACCGGCAGCAACAGCGCCCATGCCGGTGACTGGTTAAAACGCCGCATGGTGGGGGTGTACGACGCCATGGACATGACCCACGCCCCCGCCCCCAGCAGGCATGGCAGGCCGTGGCTGAACAGCGCAAGCTGCAGCGGCACGATCCACACCAGCACCATGCCGATGACGGTTCCCACCAGCATGAGCGGCGAATAGCCAAGCTGCACATAGGCCGTGCGCGCCACCATGCGCCAGATATCCGCCGGATGGGGATAGGGCCGGATCGAGCGGGCAAGGCAGCTGTGCCCCAGGTATATCCGGCCGCCGCTATGCTTGATGTGGGCAGCCAGCGTGCAGTCATCGATCAGCGCGCCGCGCAGGCTTTCGATTCCACCGATCCGCGCAAGCGCGCTCCAGCGCACCAGCACCGTGCCCCCTGCCGCCCCGGCCACCCTGCTGCGCGGGTTGTTCACGCTGGCGAAGGGATACAACAGCGCGAAAAAGAAGACGAACGCCGGGACCAGCATGCGCTCGGCGGGACTGGCGCAGTTCAGCTCCACCATTTCCGATACCTGATCCAGCTTCCCGGCCTGGGCCCTGGCCACCAGGGTCGAGACATGGCGCGGGTCATGGGTAATGTCCGCATCGGTCATCAGCACGAACCCCGTGGAATCGGGCATCATCTCCCGCGCCCGTGCAACGCCCTGCGCCACCGCCCACAGCTTGCCGCTCCAGCCTGCAGGCCGCGCCTTTCCATTGACCACCGTCAGCCGCCTGCGCGGGTCGGGAATGGTGCGCGCCAGCCGGCCCGTGCCATCGGTGCTGTTGTCATCCACCAGGATGACATGCATCTCACCCGGATAATCCTGCGCCAGCAGGGAACTTATGCACGGCACAACCGATGCCGCTTCATCCCGCGCGGGTACCACGATGCAGACTTCCGGACAGTCCGCGGCCCGAAGCTGCGCGCCACGCACGGGGGAGAGGATCGGTCCCGCCTGCCAGAACCAGCCGTGGCAGAAAATCAGTCCAAGCCAGATGACGAACACCAGAATGGAAAGCGCAAGCAGCAGCATGACAGGGTCCTCAATCCAGCATTCCGTGCTGACGGAACCAGTCGATCGCATCCTTCACCGCGTCCCGCGCGGGGCGGGGGGCATAGCCCAGTTCCCGGATTGCCTTGTCAGAGGAAAAGAACATCTTCTTGTGCGACATGGCCAGCATTTCGGTCGTCACCCGTGGCGCAATGCCAAATGCACGGGACAGCCATTCGCTGGCCACGGCCACGGGCCAGATCACGGCCTGCGGCAGGCTTATCCGCGGCGGGGCGACACCGGCGAGTTCGGCCGTCATGGCGAACAGGTCGCGCAGCAGGTAATTCTGGCCACCCAGAATGTATTTTTCCCCGATCCGCCCGCGCTCCAGCGCCAGGGCATGCCCCTCGGCCACGTCATCCACGTGCACGATGTTGACGCCGGTATCGACATAGGCCGGCATGCGGCCCGCCGCGCAATCCAGGATCATCTGCCCCGTGGGCGTGGGCTTGATGTCGCGCGGGCCCACGGGCGTGGACGGGTTCACGATCACGGCAGGCAGCGCGCGTTCATGCACCAGGCGCAGGACTTCCTGCTCGGCACGGTATTTGGAACGTTTGTAGATGCCGATCACGCCATGTTCATGAACCGGCGTTTCCTCATCCGAAATCGTGCCGTCACCAATCAGGCCAAGGGCCGCGACGGACGAACAGTAGACAATCCGCTCCACCCCCGCCTTCTGCGCCGCCAGCATCAGCGCGCGCGTGCCTTCCACATTGGCGATCATCATGGGCACCGGGTCGGGAACCCACAGCCGGTAATCCGCCGCCACATGGAATACGTAGCGGCAGCCTTTCACCGCCGCGTCGAAACTGTCGGGGCTGGACAGATCCCCTTCCACCAGTTCGGCGGGCAGGTCACGCAGGTTGGTCAGGTCGCTTCCCTTGCGTACCATGAGCCGGAGGGTATGGCCACGCTCCACCAGATTACGGGCAACAGCGGAGCCGACAAAACCGGTCGCACCGGTTACAAGGGTTGGGGCAGTCATGGTCTGAACGATCGCTCCGTCAGGGGACAGAATTCACGATTGCGATTACGGACTCGCAACCAGCGGGCGTTCCATTTATCCCGACACCTCCCGGTGGCGCCAGACCCTGCTGTAGTGTAAGTCAGGCACAACCGGCCACTGAGGCATGAATTTTACCCGGTGTCCCGACGCCAACAGACCAAGACGGATCTTTTTTGAGAAAGCTCACCATCCTGCTGGCCATCCTTGGCCTGGCCCTGCTGACTGGCTGCACCGCGTGGCTTGGCGCGGGTTCGGTCATGAAGGCCATCGTCTCCATCGGGTTTGCCGGCTTCATGGCGACCGTCATGGCCCAGCTTGCAGTTGATGCAATACTGGGTCTTGCATGGCACGCAGCTTGTCGGGACATTCCGTTCGTGCAGTTGCTGGTTTCGCGCATGATCCGTGACGCCGCCGCCTCCTGCCTGCCGTTTTCGCAGCTGGGCGGCATGGTGCTGGGCATCCGCGCCACGTGTTCGAGCGACCTGTTCGCCGGGACGAAGGGCCGCCATATCGATGGCAGCGAAGCCGCCTGCGCCAATCTGGTGGACATCACTACGGAGGTAATGGGCCAGATCCTGTTCATCCTGACCGCCGTGGTGTGCCTGGTGGCCCATCAGCAGTCCAGCCCGTTCGCCCGGCCGGTCATGATCGGCCTTGTGCTGCTGAGCATGGGCATCGCGGGCTTTGTCTATACCCAGCGCCGCGGCGGCGACCTGCTCAAGCGCGCGGGCAAGATGCTGGGCAACAACATGGCCGCCCAGTGGCAGGACGCGATGCTGAGCAGCGCCGACAGCATACAGGAACGCTTCGACGCCATCTGGTCCCACCCCAGCCGCATCGTGCAGGGCGCACTGCTGCATTACGTGGGCTGGCTGGGCAGTGCGGCCACGATCTGGGTGGCCTACTACTTCCTTGGCGCGCATCTGGGCTTCAGCGGCGCCATCGCGATCGAGGGCGTAGCCTGCGGCATCATGTCCGTGTCATTCCTGGTGCCAGCCGGATTGGGAGTGCAGGAAGCCGCCTATATCGCCCTTGGCTCGGCCTTCGGCATCGCGCCGTCCGTCTCGCTGGGGCTGTCGCTGCTGCGCCGCGGGCGTGAACTGGTGATCGGCATTCCCATGCTGCTGCTGTGGCAGGGAATGGAAATGCGCGCCCTGCGCCGACGCTCCACACAGGCGGACACCGCGCCGGCGGTTGCCCCCGTGTCCATCCACGACCCCGCGCCGCCCACGGACATCACGCGGGATTGATCTCCCGCGCCCCTGTGAACCCCAGAGCCAGACAGACAGCCCCACCATGACGGACCAACCCGTGCCCCTGTTCGATACGCTGGTCATTATCGGCCCCGGCCTGATCGGGTCCTCCATCCTGCGGCGCGGCATGGAAGACCGGCGCATCGCACGTCGGCTGGTGGCCTGTGACATAAGCCCCGAGGTCCGCGCCCGCGTGACCGAACTGGGCATTGCCGACCGGGTCGAATCCGACCCCGCCACCGCCGCACGGGGTGCGGACTGCGTGATCATATGCGTGCCGGTGGGTGCGATCGCCATGGTTGCGGCCCAGGTCATGCCGGTCATGAAAAAGGGGGCGATCCTGAGCGAGGTCGGATCGGTCAAGACCACGGTCATGGAAGCCATGACGCCACTGCTGGCGCAGTATCCCGATATTGCCTTCATTCCCGCGCACCCCATGGCGGGCACCGAGTTTTCCGGCCCTGATGCCGGGTTCGCCACCCTGTTCGAGGACCGGTGGTGCCTGCTGACCCCGCCCGGACATACCCCGACCGACGCCATCAGGCGCGTTACGGAATTATGGGAAATGATGGGCGCACGCGTGCGCAGCATGACCGTTGACCACCATGACCGCGTCTGCGCCATTGTCAGCCACCTGCCACACCTGCTGGCCTTCACCATATGCGGCACGGCGGATGACCTGGCCGATGAAACGCGATCGGAAGTGCTGGATTTCGCGGCATCAGGCTTTCGGGATTTCACCCGCATCGCAGCGTCCGACCCGACCATGTGGCGCGACATCTTCCTGAACAACCGCGAGGCGCTGCTGGACATGCTCGACCGTTTCATCGCGGATGCGCAGGCCATGGGTGACGCCATCCGCACCGGCGATGAAGACGTGATCGTCAGCCGCATCAAGCGCGGCCGAGCCATCCGGCGCAGCCTGATTGAAAACCGACAGGCCTGAAAACGGTTTTTCAAAAGATGGAGGTTTCCGGCTGCCGCCTTTTTTCAGACAAGGCGGCGTTTCAGGACGCTTTCTGAAAAAAGCTTCAGCTAACGGTGGCAATCCGCAGCGTATTGGTGCTGCCCGCCACCCCGAATGGCAGTCCGGCCACGATCACCACCGCGTCTCCCGCTACGCCATAGCCATCGCCCTTGGTCACCGCCAGCGCCTGATCCACCACGCTTTCGATATTATGAACGGGGGCTTCCTGCCCGACCGAGACCGCCTGCACACCCCACGCCACCGCCAGCCTGCGGGCGATGTCATCGGTCGGCGTCAGGCCAAGGATGGGACAGCCCGGCCGTTCCCGCGCAATGCGCAGCGCCGTGCGGCCCGACAGGGTGAAGGCCACCACGGCGGCGGCATCAAGGGTGGCGGAAATCTGCCGGGCGGCGGCGGCAATCGCGCCGGGCACATCATGGTCGGGGTCGGGGCTGGAGGTTTCCATCTGGCGACGCCAGACCTCGTCTTCCTCCACCCTGCGCACGATCCGGTCCATGATGGCGACGGCTTCACGCGGATATGACCCCACCGCCGTTTCGGCCGACAGCATGACGGCATCCGCCCCGTCAAACACGGCCGTCGCCACGTCGGACGCCTCCGCGCGGGTAGGAGTGGGGGCGGAAACCATGCTTTCCAGCATCTGGGTCGCCACCACGACGGGGCGACCAAGCTGCCGGGCAACGCGGATGATGCGCTTCTGCGCCAGCGGCACGCGTTCAGGAGGCAATTCGACACCCAGGTCGCCACGTGCCACCATCACCGCGTCCGACAGAGCGACGATTTCGTGCAGGTTGTCCATGGCCTGCGGCTTTTCCAGCTTGGTCATGATCCATGCCCGGCCAGCAGCCAGTTTCCGGGCTTCGCGCACGTCTGCGGGGCGCTGCACGAAGGATAGGCCGACATATTCGATGCCAAGGTCCAGCGCAAAGGCCATATCCACCCGGTCCTTGTCCGTCAGCGCGGGAATGGGCAGGACCACATCGGGCACGTTGACCCCCTTGTGATCCGACAGTGGACCACCCAGCACGACCTCCGTCAAAAGGAAATCATCGCCACGCCCGCACACCCGCAACGCCAGCCGCCCGTCGTCAAGCAGCAGGGTGCTGCCCTCGGCGGCGGCGGCAATGATTTCGGGATGCGGCAGGCAGACCCGGGTCTCGTTCCCCGGTGTGGGATCAAGGTCCAGCCGGAACCGTGCACCAGCACTCAGCTGCACCTTCCCATTGGAAAAATGGCCTACGCGCAGTTTTGGCCCCTGCACGTCGGCCAGAATGCCAATGGGGCGGCCCAGTTCGGCCTCGACATCACGAATCACGGCATGGCGGGCCGCATGGTCGGCATGGGTGCCGTGGGAAAAATTGAGCCGGAATACATCCACCCCCGCCACAGCCAGCGCACGGATGGTCGCGTGATCTGACGTGGCCGGACCCAGGGTTGACACGATCTTGGTCCGGCGCAGGGCGCGATAGGGGGTATCCGGCATTTTCTTCTCCAGCCTGTTTCCATCAGTCATCAGGAGGGGGATATGACCTCCTGCGGCAACAGCCCCCACATCGTGCTGCGTTCCAGCCAGCCGCTGTACTGCTTGACCGATACCTTGCACCACGACGTTCCCGCCTGACACTGGCGCACGGTGCCCACCACGCCGGGGCGCAGCACGGCCACGACGGATGATGTCGGGCTGGCATCCGAACGCAGCATGACCGCACCCTTTATGTCCGCCGCATCAGCCACATCCGCCACGTGGCCGACAATGCGCGTATCCGCCCGGCCGATCACGTCGGTTTCCTTGGCGGTGGGCTGGCCTGCCTGCTGGGCATCGCCCTGTGGGGGCAGTCCCGGAATGACAAACGTGCGGGTTCCCACCAGGGTTGCCTGATGGACCCAGCCCTTCTGGCCATCCGAATCCTCCACCAGGCGCCAGACATCGAACTCACGCTCGATTTTCACCGGCAGGCCGCGACGGTGGTACACCCAGTCAATGGGATAGCGCTGGCCCGGCCCGGTGCGCAGGTTGACCTCATCCGCACGAAATGCGGCAAAGCGCGGCAGCGGCAGGCCGGTCACGCTGCCCTTGGTGTTATCCACCGGGGCAAGCGTCGCAGGTGATGTATCAGGCGCGGAAGCCGCCGTCGCATGCGCAGGCGGCGCAGGCTGCTGTGCACTACCGGCAACGGCAGCCGCCCCCGCGCCGGTCGCGGCCCCCGCCGCCGCACCGGCCACGGCAGCAGCATGGTGGTGGCGGTGCCCCCCTGCCGCGTGGGCTTTCTTCTCTTTACCCGCATGGGCATGGGTGGACGCCGTGCCCAGGGATGTCGTGCCGGCCGCTGTCTTGCCATGATGGGCGTGATGGTGTGACGTGGCCTGCGCCACGGCACGATCCATATGCCCCCCACCCATAAGCAGAACCGCCGCACAGGCTGTCAGATACCCCCACCGCACGGGGGCGCGGGACGGCACACGGGCCGGTCGCGCAAGGAATTCATGCCGCACGCACTGCGCCATCGTGTTCTCTGATCCTTACAGGGTTATGATCTGCCGCCCCCGGGCGGCTTCAAGAAAAGCGGGCACACCCGCCACCTGCACGCCAGGCAGCAGGCGGTCCGCCGGAAGATCGCACAGTTTCAGCGCTGCTTCACAGGCCATAAGTGTCGCATCCAGTTCAATTACCGCATCGCGCAACGTATCCATGCCCGCGACCCCACGCGCGCGCACCAATGCATCATCACCCGCATCATGCAGCCCGATCCAGTCACGCGCCAGCGCATGCACCCCGCGTCCCGCCGCGAACATGATGACGGGACGGCCAATGGCCAGCGCGCCTGCCGCCATTACGAACGCATAATGCGCACGGGCATATGCGCCATCATATAACAGGATAGCCAGCGCCCCGTCGTCACGCATCATGATGCCGTCCCTTCCGGCACCCCGCAGGCCACAGGGGCTGCGTCACGGTGGGCGGACAGGTCGTAAATGGCCGGATGCGCACCACACAGCGCGCAGTCAGGATCAGCCGGCAGGGTAATGGTATGGAAACGCATGGCCAGCGCGTCCCACACCAGCAGCCGTCCGGCAAGGCTTTCGCCGATCTGCAGGATTTCCTTCAGCGCCTCGGTCGCCTGTAACGTGCCCATCACCCCTGTCACCGCGCCGAACACGCCCGCTTCCGCGCAGGACGGCACCGTGCCCGCAGGCGGGGCTTCGGGATACAGGCAGCGATAGCATGGACCGCCCGGGCGGAACGTGGACAGCTGTCCCTCGAACCGCAGCACGGCGGCGGAGATCAGGGTCCGTCGTTCCAGCGCGCAGGCATCGGCCACAAGGTAGCGGGTGGCGAAATTATCGCAGCCATCACACACAATGTCGTAGTCACGCACCAGCGCGCGGGCGTTGTCGGCTGTCATCCGGGCGTTATGACAATCGACCCGTGTTCCCGGATTGATCGCATGCATGGCGCGGGCGGCCGACTCGACTTTCGGCTGACCGATCCGGTCGGTCACGTGGGCGATCTGGCGCTGCAGGTTGGACAGTTCGACCACATCGTCATCCACCAGCCCGATCCGCCCGACACCCGCGGCGGCAAGATAGAGTGCGACGGGAGAACCCAGCCCCCCCGCGCCGACAATCAGAACACTGGCCTTTTTCAAGGCGTCCTGCCCCGTTCCACCAACTTCGGGCAGGAGAATGTGGCGCGCGTAGCGCTGAATTTCGTCTTCGGAAAAATTCATCCCTGCCTCCTGCCCCGACCGGTCGCGCATCCATGGCGGATACACCGCGCCCGGTGCGGGATGCAGCCGGATGCGCCGGACATCAGATCACGATTACGTGATAATTTCTTCAACCAATCATGAAACCAATGCATGCCGGATATGTTTCCAGTATAGTCCAATAACAGCCGTGAAACCATCTGGGGGGAGTATAAATCAATGTCTTATCTTTCCCGCATGGAAATTCCCGACAGCATCGCCACCCTGCGCCGCCAGCAGGCGCGCTGGGTCTGTGCGGGCACACTGGCGGCGGCCACAACGCTGTACGCCACGTCACCGTTCTTCACGCTGTGGTCCATCACGTCGGCCATCCGCACGCATGACATGGGCAGCCTGAATACCTGTCTCAAATGGGAATCGGTGCGCAACGGGCTGAAGACGCAGGCGGTCGATACCCTGCTTGGTCCCCAGCACGCGGATGACGAACTGCCGGAATTCGGCTCATCCTTCGCGTCATCCGCCATGTCGAACGCCATTGACGAGGAAGTGCGCCCAGACAAGCTGGGCATGCTGGTGGATCATCTCCTGCCACATGAACAGCCAGGCGCGCCGCAGACCCTGTTTGGCCTGATGCGGCATGTGCACATGCATTTCACCCATCCGGGCGTGTTCGAGGCAAGCGTGATCATGCCAGGGCATGAAAACGAAACACCGCTGCGCCTGCAGATGCGCATCCATGCCTTCCAGTGGAAGATCCATCGCGTGGACCTGCCCGCCCCCAGGCACGACCCGCTGGTCGAGGCATCGGCAGGGCCCGTGCCCCAGCCACTTACCCAGCCCTGACACGCAGGCCATGGCGGAAGGCTGCTTCCGCCATGGCCCGTGAGGAAATTACTTCGGCGCGGGGAGATCTTCTTCCAGAACGGTCATGTGGACGGCGTAGGACACTTCGCCTTCGTCCTCGTCACGGTGGACCGTACCCACCACTTCACCATTGACCGCCAGTTCGACGGACAGACCGGCACGCGGCGGTGCATTGACCGTCAGCCCCGGCGAACCCAGCAGACGGCGCAGGCAGACCTGAAGACGCGAAATTTCGGAAGAGGACATGGCAGCCATGAAACGTATGTTCTCCAAAATGGCAGGACCCGCCAGAAATAGGATCAGGGCCGGATATGGCCCGGTGGTCAACGCGCGTGGCAGGTCCGGTCAGGATCGCGCGGCTGCCCCGCTACAGCGCGGGCATCGCCGCAGGCTATAGGCACATGTGTGCGCCCCTGCAACCGCGTGCCCATGATTTTCCCCAACGCCGCCGCGCCCCTGCCACGTTTCCCCGGTTCCATGACCATACCGCAACACCAGTAAGAAGGGAGAACAAAGACCATGCGCCTACGATCTTTTCCCCGGCTGATGCTGCTTGTGGCCCTGCTTGCTCCCCCCATCGGGCTGACAGCTCTTGCCGCCAGCCTGCCACAGCCCGGCACGATCACCGAAACCAGCCTGGATCTGAACGCGCGCAGCCTGTCACGCCAGATCCATGAAGATGGCGCAGAGGCCACGGTCAGGACACTGGACACGCATCGGGCATGGCCGCGCCTGCGCCGTGCCGTGGCGGCGGGATGGGGAGGGTGGATCGAACTGGTGCCCGACCTGATCGCCCATACGGATGACGCGACCACGCGCCAGCTGCGCACTGCCCTGCGTCAGGCGTTGCCACGTAATCCGCATGCCGTCCTGTCGGTTCTGGACCCCGGCAACGGGCCGCTGCTGGGGGCGGGGGCACTGTGCACCCCGCATGGCATGCCCGCCCGCTGGACCCGTGACAGCATTCACGCCATCAGCGCCGAACATGACATTCACCTGACCCATCAGGTCAATGACTGCCTGGCTGCACTGTCAGCCAGTGCGGCTACTGGAACGGCAAATAGCGGAACGTGACGTAAATGGTGTTCCCCCCCGTGGTGGGGGACGCCCCGTCTCCGCCCTTATAGGCGAATTTGCGCAGGTAGGTGTACTGCACGCCCGTCATCACCGCACCATAGCCACCCTGCAGCACATGCCACCAGCCGCCCACCGTCAGGTCGGCCAGGGTATGGGTCTGGGCATCACAGCTGCCGCCGGTGATCATTTCCACATTACAGCTGCTCAGGGCCAGGTCATTCACACCATAGCCATACTGGTTGCCATCCGTACCGGTATAGGTGCGCCGCCCGGCATGCTCCACGCCGCCATACAGATAAACCAGCAGGTCGGGTGTCGGATGCCCAATCAGCCCCATGCTGCCGATGATTTCAGGAATGGGCGCGGGCGTGCCATTGGCCTTGAACGTGGCGTCGGGCAGCATGCCGGGGCCATAGCGGCCAATGCCCTCACCCGCCAGCACATTGCCGGTAAACTGCAGGAAACGTGGAATGACATGCACCGTCACGTCACCGCCGACGCCCCCCGCAAACGACACCCGTTCACGGATCGGACCGCCATTGGCTGATTGCGACATGGCCTTGAACCAGCGCGCGAGGCCGTAAATTTCGTAATGCGCGGGCTTGGTGTCCAGCGCGCCCTTCAGCACGATGTCCGGCGCGACATCCATGCTGTATTTGGCATTGGGGTTGAGCATGCCGGCACCTGCATTGCTATAGAGCAGGTGCGTACCGGACTGGAGGGTATTATTGATCAGCATGGGATGGTCGCCACCGCCTGCACACGTGTCATTCGTGGAATCAACATCCGAGCAGCTTCCCGACGCGGCGTAAGCCACCTGCGGTGCCTCCAGCGACAGCCCCAGCCACCATTTGCGACCGAAATCCTTGATGAAGCGGATCTGCGGCACGCGGGTGAACACGATACCCGGTATCTGGTTGTTATCGACCACCGGCGGCAGCTGTTCATGACGTGACAGCAGGCCCTGCGTATAGCCCGTGGTCAGGCTCCATGCCTGCCCCGCCAGTACGTGGAACCCCCATTTCGTGTTGCTGTAGGTCATGTACGCCTGCCGGATTCGCGGCGTGTAGCTATTGGTCTGGTAACTGTTGGCAGTGCCCGCGGCCCCACCGAAATCGGTTTCGATATAGCCCGACAGGGTCTCGTCCTTGGTGGGCGATCCCTGCAGCAGCACGCTCAGGCGCGTCAGCTGCGCGGACGGGCGGTATTCGCCCGTATGGGCGTTGGGACTGTTGGCATAGGGGAAGCTGCCCCAGCTTGTGGCAGGTCCGCTGGTCAGGTTCTTGCTGCGGTAGATGTTCGAGAAATCAATGAATCCACCCAGCCGCACCGATACCCCGCCAATGCGGAAAATGGGCGGCAGGCTGTCCACGCCCGTCTGGGTAATGGCCAGCGGGCTGGAGGAATCAAGGTCGAGCCGGGGCTGGGTGGGGACGATGGATTCCGTCATGGTGTTTTCGGCCGCGGCGGCCGCCTGCGCGTCATCCGACAGGGTCGGGCCGCCAATGGTCAGGCGCGACAGGTCGGGCATGGCCGTGATCTGACCCATCGTGCTGGTGCCGGATGCCCCCCCGCCCGACGGGTGGCCGCCAGACCGCAGCGTGCGCCCGGCCACGACATGCTGGCTGCCATGCGTCATGCCGTGATGGGCTTCCAGTTGTTCGACCTTGGCTTCCAGCCGCCGCATTTCAGCGTGCAGGGCGCGGATTTCCGCCATGTCATCCGCACGGGCACCCTCGGATACGACCATGCCACCCAGCATGACCACCAGCCCGCCCAGCAGCAGGCGCGGCCGGCGTACCCCGTCGGGATGACAGGAACCACGATCCACTTTCCAACAGTAATCCATCAGTCTGGCGCGTCTGCCCCTGAACATACGGTTAATAAAAAACCACCTGTCCGCGCCCGATGCATGTACTGATGATGAATACAGTAACAAACGGACGCGGCAGATAAAAAACCACTCCCTTTCCTTATCCGGCATACGCCGGATGGAATAGAGGAATGGCCTGCACCCTATATAGAAAAAACGTTCAACTGCTATGCATTAACTATTCTCATGCACGGCATATATTCGCATGATTGCGTTTATTCCACACCATTCCTTCCCTTAACTCAAGACCTCGACATGGCTGAATGAAGGAGTAATGGACATGACCGCACCCCGGCAGCCCGGTTCCCGCCCCATTGAGGACCGGCCACTCGCCGGGTCGCCCCACCCCGACCATCCCTTCCACTGGAAGCTGTATGGCTGCGAACTGGTGGCCACGGTGGTGCTCATGATCTGCGGAATCGTGTCCGTCACGGTCCTGACCACGCCCTATACCGCCATTGGCCGGGTCCTTGGTCCCCACCCCATCGTGCAGACGGCGCTGTGCGGGCTGTTTTTCGGACTGTCGGGCACGGTTGCGGCTTTCACCCCGTTCGGGCGCGTCAGCGGGGCGCATGTCAGTCCCTCCGTCTCGCTGGCGTTCAGCCTGGCGGGACGGCTGGGGATCGTGGACCTGTGCGGGTATGTGGCGGCCCAGATGGCGGGGGCGTGTCTTGCCACCGTGCTGCTGGCGGCACTCGGGCATGTCCTGCCCGGATGGGGGCGGATGGTGCAGGCATCCGCCTATGCCGCGACCGTTCCCTTCTCCGGGGTTGCCATCGTCTGGCCGCTGGTGACCGAAGTGGTGCTGACGGCCCTGCTGGTGCTGATGCTGTGCTATCTGGCGGGGCATCCGGTCCTGAAATGGCTGACGCCATGGGCGGGTGGCCTGTTCTTCCTGTTCTGCAACCCGGTTTCCGCATGGCTGTCGGGCAACAGTTCCAACCTTGCGCGCAGCTTCGGCCCCGCCGTCGTGGCGGGACAGTGGGAGTCGTTCTGGATCTACGCGCTGGGGCCGTTCACGGGGGCTGCACTGGCGATATGGCTGATCCGCTCCCGGCTTCTGGGCCGGATCGAAGTGGAAGAGGCACGGCTGGTCAATTTCGGCCATCATGGCCGCATTCCTTCCCTGCTGCATCCGGGACGCCACAGGGAAGACAACATCTGAAATCACGCTAACTTACCGTGGTTATCCATCGCCGCACTTGCAATTCGTTAAAATCATTCCCAAGATCACCTTACTGAATACGAATCGGGCCCGCCGCCCGGTTCGCAGGCGTTCTCAGGGCGGGGCGAAATTCCCCACCGGCGGTGTTTGTTCCCTGTAACAGGGGCATAAGTCCGCGAGCGCCCGGCCGCAGTACATGCGGGCGGGGTCAAGCAGATCCGGTGCAATTCCGGAACCGACGGTTACAGTCCGGATGAAAGAGAACGGAAACTATGCTCCTGCCTTCCGTGCGTGAAGGCAGGCCAATGGTTTTACGCGCCCTGGGTCCGTCCGGATGGATGGAGTACTGTGTTTTGGACGCGTTGCCACAGGGTGTCATACCCCCTTCAGGCCCAGACATGCCCCCTGCCATCGCGCAGGCCTTTCGCGCGGCGGTGAACGAGGCCGCCCGCCATGTGGGCGCGACCGCCCCCAATCCGCCGGTGGGCTGTACCCTGCTGGACCGTGATGGCGCCATCCTGGCGGTGGGTGGCCATCACCGCGCCGGAACCCCCCATGCCGAAATACAGGCCATAAACCAGTGCCGTGAGCGCGGCCTGCTGGATCGCGCCCATACGGCGGTCGTCACACTGGAACCGTGCAACCATACCGGTCGCACCGGCCCGTGTTCGCAGGCGCTGCTGGCGACACCGGTCCGCGATGTCTGGATCGGCGTGCGCGACCCCAACCCCCATGTCGAAGGGGGCGGGGCGGACCACCTGCGCCAGCATGGCTGCGATGTGCACGTCCTGCACCCCACGGGCCCGCAGGGCGAAATACAGGCCATGTGCCGCAGCCTTCTGGCCCCTTTCGCCCACTTCATGCGCACGGGCCAGCCATGGATCACGGTCAAGCAGGCACTCGACGCCACGGGATCCATGGTGCCACCGGCGGGCCGCACCACCTTTACCTCCGCCGCGTCGCTGGACCTTGCGCACCGCCTGCGTCGCGCGACGGATGCGGTGATTACTACCGGCAGCACCATCCGCGCCGACAATCCGGGCCTGAACGTGCGCCGGGTGACCGACCACCCGAAGCGCGCGCCGCGTGTGCTGGCTGTTTGCACCCGGACGGGGGAAGTCGACGCCGCCTACCTGCAGGCCGCGCAGGACCGTGGCTTTGCGGTGCAGGTCTGTACCGACATCGCGGCCCTGCCCGACATGCTGGGTCAGGCCGGGGTCACGTGGGCCATGGTGGAAGCCGGGCCGCAGCTTCTGGCGGAAATCACGGCGCGGAACCTGTGGCACGACTGGCTGGCCATTACTGCAGGCCATGGTGGCACCGATCATTACAGCATACGCGTGCGGGAGGGGGACGTGACGCCACTGCACCTGTTTCCCGAACTGGCCGCAGTGAAGGAGTAAGCATGTTTTCCGGCATTATCGAACATCAGGGCCGCATTACCGCCGCACGCCGGCTGGACCGGGACCTGGACATAACCGTGGCCACCGGCATCCCCGACCTGACCATGGGCGAAAGCATTGCCGTCAATGGCGTGTGCCTGACGGTCACGTCGTTCGATGCGGCGGGCACGGCCACGTTCTTCATCAGTTCGGAAACGCTGGACCGCACGGCGCTGGGCCGGCTTGCGTCAGGCCACACCGTCAACCTTGAACGCGCGGTCACTCCCACCACCCGCCTGTCGGGCCATATCGTGCAGGGGCATGTGGATGGAACAGGACGGCTTGCGGCGGTGCGACAGGAAGGGGAGGCCCGTCACATCACCTTCACCGTACCGGCCCGCCTGCGCCGCTATCTGGTGGAAAAGGGGTCGATCACGATCGACGGCATCAGCCTGACGCTGAACGATGTCGGTGCGCCGGGCGAAGGGGGCTGTGACGCGGATGAATTCCGCATCGCCCTGATGATCATCCCCCACACCTGGGACCATACGACCCTTGGTACCCTGCAGGCAGGGGACCCCGTGAATATCGAAGTCGATGTCATCGCAAAATATGTGGAGAGCGTATGTCAGTATCGTTGATGCCCCCGGCACTGGCACAGGCCGTTGCCACCATCCGCCGGGGCGGGATGATCATCCTTGTGGATGACGAGGACCGCGAGAACGAAGGCGACCTGGTCATGGCCGCCGAACTCATGACGCCGGATGCCATGAATTTCATGGTCACGCATGCGCGTGGACTGGTGTGCATGCCCATGTCGCCCGAACGCGTTGCGCAGCTCAACCTGCCCATGATGACACAGGTGAACACCTGCCCGCGCGGCACGGCCTTTACCGTATCGATCGAAGCGCGTGAGGGTGTCACCACCGGCATTTCGGCTGCCGACCGCGCCGAAACCGTGCTGGTGGCCGCAGCGCCCGACGCGAAGCCTGCGGACCTGGTTTCCCCCGGGCATATCTTCCCGCTGCGCGCGGTGCCGGGCGGGACGGTGGCGCGCCCCGGCCATACCGAGGCATCGGTGGACCTTGCCCGCATGGCGGGCCTGATCCCGGCCGCCGTGATCTGCGAGATCATGAACGAGGACGGTACCATGGCTCGCATGGACGACCTGCGCCCCTACGCCACGCGCCACGGGCTGCAGATCCTGTCGATTGCGGAACTGGCGAAATGGCTGGAGGCCAACCCGCTGAACACCGTGCCCGACGCGCCACCCGCCATCGAACAGGTTGCCCGCGCCCACCTGCCCAGCCGCTTTGGCGGCCCGGACATGATGATCCATGCCTTCCGCGCGCCCGACGGGACGGAACATGTCGCCATGGTCAAGGGGCAGCCCGACCGCGCGGGCGCTGTCCCGCTGGTGCGGCTACATTCGGAATGCGTAACGGGCGATGCGCTGGGGTCGCTGCGATGCGACTGCGGCGCGCAGCTTCAGGGCGCGCTGGAACAGATCGGACAGGCGGAATCCGGCGTTCTGGTCTATGTGCGCGGGCATGAAGGGCGTGGCATCGGCCTTGCCAACAAGATCCGCGCCTATGCCCTGCAGGATGAGGGGCTGGACACGGTGGATGCCAACCACCGGCTGGGTTTCCAGACCGATGCGCGTGACTGGCAGGCGGCATCCGACATCCTGCGCGCGCTGGGGGTAAAGCGGCTCGACCTGCTGACCAACAACCCTGACAAGGTGCGTGCGCTGGAACGCCATGGCTTTGACGTACGTGAACGCATCACCCTTGCGGTGGAACCCAACCCCTTCAACCGGGCCTATCTGGAAGCCAAGCGCACCCGGATGGGGCATGCCCTGTGCGAACCCGCAACAGCCGACGTGCACTGAGAAAAGTTTTTTATCAACAGGTTATTTTCATACACTCTCTACACCTTAAAACGGAAAACGCCGGATATGAGCACCAACATCCCCTCCACCCCCGCACAGCTTGAGTTCGCCCGCGCGCCGCGCATCGCCATCGTGGTCAGCCGTTTCAATGAAAACGTGACCCACGGGCTGCGTGATGGCGCGCTGGCATGGCTGGAGGAACACGCCATCTCCATGCGACCGGACGATGTCATGTATGCGCCCGGGGCATATGAGCTGCCGCTGCTGGCACAGACACTGGCACGCACCGGGCGGTATGACGGGGTGGTATGCCTTGGCTGCGTGATCAAGGGCGATACCGCGCATTTCGAATTCATAAGCCTGGGCACCGCCGTGGGCCTGCAGCAGGCGACGCTGAACACCGAAGTGCCGATCGCCTTTGGCGTGCTGACCACCTATACCGACGAACAGGCCGTGGTCCGTTCGCGCGACGACGTGCACAACAAGGGCCGCGAAGCGGTCGCCGCCTGTGTTGAAAGTATCGCATTGCTTCAGAAAATCAGAGGCTGTTAAGATAGACACAGGACCGGTTAAATGGCTGAAAACAGCCTTTTAATGGTCCTGTTTCAGGGACTGCGGACAGGGATGGCGAATGCGGCAGCTTACCTTCATCGCCGGGGCATTCGGTATCGGCCTGACGATATGGATGCTGGGGCGTTTTGGTCTGCATGACATCCTGCGGCTGATTGCGGCCGGCGGGTGGAGCATCCCTGCCATCATCATTTTCCATGCAAGCCAGGTCTGTGTCTCGGCGCAGGCATGGCGAACGCTGGCCCAGACCGGGCGCGCGCCGCTGGCCTTCATGGATTTTTTCGCCCTGCGCTGCGCGCGCGAAGGGATTAACAACCTGCTGCCGGTGGCCCAGGTGGGCGGTGAGGTCATTACCACCCGCCTCATGGCCCGGCGCGAGAACATGGGCATAAAGCGCGCCGCTGCCGCGACGATCTGCGACCTGACGATCGAACTGCTCAGCCAGGTCACCTTCACGCTGATCGGGCTTGGGGTGCTATTCTGTCTGGTCAACCGGTCGCATGTGACGGATGAATTGATGGAAAGCGCCGGGGCCGCCGTCCTGCTGGGCGCCGTGTTCTTTGGCAGCCAGTATCTGGGCGCCATTTCCCTTGTGGAAAAACTGCTGGTGCGCATCGCGGCCCATCTGGGATGGGACGGGGTGGATGACATCCGCGGCCTGCATGCCGAAATCATCGCCCTTTACCGCACGCATGAAAATTCGCTGCGCGCGGGCGCGTTGCAACTACTGGGCTGGTCGCTCGGCACGTTCGAGGTTTTCCTTGTACTCAAGGCCATGGGGCATCCGCTTTCGCTTGCTGACAGTTTTGTGATCGAAAGCGTGGGACAGGCGGCAAAGTCGGCAGGCTTCGCCGTACCCGGCGCGCTGGGCGTGTCGGAGGGGGGATATATCATCATCGGGGGGCTGTTCGGCCTGTCGCCGCAGGTAGGGATCGCGCTGTCGCTCATCAAGCGCCTGCGGGAGATTGCATGGGGCCTGCCGTCGCTCGTGGCATGGCAGGTCATGGAAATACGCTGGATCCGTCCCGCCCCGTCCACTGCAGGGGAAGCGCACCTGCCCGGTCAGTCATGATGCCCGCGCCATGCGCGGTCACGTCGTGTGACAAAGAACCACCTTGCATCGGGACCGCATCATGGGCCAAACCGGGCCTCTTCACCGACTGCCGCGCCTCATGCGGCACGACGTAGGTTTCTGAAGGGCTGAATACTCGTCATGCTATCGGTACCGCTTGGGCGCCTTGTCGCTTTCTGTTCCCGTCGTGCCATTGCGGTGGTGCTGGTCTTTGCGTTTCTGATCGTAGGGGCAACCTATGCCAGTTACGCGCTGCTGGGCGTGACCACGGATACGGGGACGATGTTCTCGGCCTCGCTGGACTGGAAAAAGCGGTCGGACGAGATGGGGCGGCTGTTTCCCCAGAAACAGGACCAGCTTGTCGCCGTGATTGACGCGGCCCTGCCGGAAGAGGCGCAGCAGACCGCGCTGGCGCTGGCGGCGAAGCTGCGTGACGACCATGCCCATTTCAATTACGTCACCACACCCCAGACCGACCCCTATCTGGTGCGCAACGGCCTCATGTTCCTTGACGCCAAGGCGCTGGAGCGGGTGCTGAACACCACCATCACCGCGCAGCCATTCCTGAGTGAACTGGCCGCCGACCCGTCGGGACGCGGGCTGTTCAACGCGCTGAACCTGATCGCACTGGGCATAAGCCAGGGACAGGCCGACCTGGGCCCCTTCCATGCCGCACTGGACGGGTTCGCCACGACGCTGCAGCACTCGGTCTCGGGCACGCCCGAACCCCTGTCGTGGGAACGCCTGCTGGCGGGCGATCTGGCGGACCTTGGCGGCAAGTACCAGTTTGTCGTGACACAGCCCAAGCTGGATTATGATTCCTTCCAGCCCGGCGGGGCCGCGTCGGACGCCATCCGCAACGCCGCCAACAGCCTGCCGTTTGTCCAGAGCGGGCGGGCGCATGTCCACATCACCGGTGATACCCAGATCGCGGACGAGGAATTCGCAACCGTGGCCGAAGGCATGGTGGCGGGCCTGCTGGGGTCGCTGGTGCTGGTTTCGCTGTGGCTGATCCTGGCGGTGCATACGTGGCGCATCATCATCCCCATCATCATCACGCTGGTCTCCGGCCTGCTGCTGACCACCGGTTTTGCGGCAATCGTGGTGGGCAAGCTGAACCTGATCTCGGTCGCGTTCGCCATCCTGTTCGTGGGCATCGCGGTGGACTTCGCCATCCAGTTCTCGGTCCGGTTCCGCGCGCAGGCCCTGCCGGACGGTTCCTCACCGGGGCTGCTGGACGCGCTTGAGCAGACCGGTAATGAAACCGGCCACCAGATCCTTGTCGCCGCCATGGCGACCTCGGCGGGATTCCTTGCCTTTACCCCCACCGCCTTCGTCGGTGTGGCGCAGCTTGGGCTGATTGCCGGGTTCGGCATGCTGTTCGCCTTCATCTGCACGCTGACGCTGCTGCCCGCCCTGCTGCGGCTGTTCCGGCCCACATCCGGGCATGGCAAGATCGGGTTTGCCTTCGCCCGCCCGGTCGACGTGGCGATCCGCCATCATCGCAAGCCGATCCTTGGGGTTTTCGTGGTGATCGCGCTGGTGGGCGTGGCCCTTGTGCCCCGCCTGACCTTCGACGCGGACCCGCTGCATACCAAGAACCCCAAGTCGGAGGGAATGGTCACGCTGGGCATGCTGATGTCGGAGCCGCAGTACTCACCCTATACGGTGGATGTACTGATGCCGGACCTGGATCAGGCCGCCGCCATGTCCGATAAACTTTCAAGCCTGCCAATGGTGCATGACGCGCTGTGGCTGGGATCGCTGGTGCCTGCGGACCAGAAGGACAAGCTACCCCTGATTCAGGACGCCGCGAACATCATGCTCCCGACGCTGCTGGTTCCCAACCCCGCACCCGCGCCGGATGCGGATGCCCTGCGCACGGCAGCGGCAAAGACGGCGGCGGCACTTGGTGGTGTAATGGACAAGCTTCCCGCCGATGACCCGCTGCGCCGCATCCAGTCGGCGCTGGCCCACCTGTCGCAGGCGGATGACCAGCGCGTGCTGGCCACGAACGAGGCACTGGTACGCTTCCTGCCCATGCAGCTGAACATGCTGCGTGACATGCTACAGGTAAAACCGGTTGCGATTTCCGACGTGCCCGCGCAGCTGGCGCATGACTACCTGCTGCCTGATGGGCGTGCGCTGGTCGAGGTCCATCCGACGAAGGACATGAAGGGCAACCGGGCGCTGCACACCTATGTGGAGGAAATCCAGAAGGTCGCTCCCATGGCGGCGGGATCCGCCATCGACATCGTGCAGAGTGCGGCGACCATGGTGCATGCCTTTGTCACGGCAGCGGCCGCCGCCATCGTGATGATCGCCATCATCCTGGCGGTGGCCCTGCGCAAGCTGCTGGATACGGCGCTGGTGCTGGCGCCGCTGCTGCTGTCGGCGCTGATGACGGTCATCCTGATCATTGTAGTGCCGGAGCAGCTGAACTTCGCCAATATCATCGCACTTCCCCTGCTGCTGGGGGTGGGCGTGTCGTTCAACATCTATTTCGTCATGAACTGGCGGGCGGGGATCAAGCTGCCCCTGTCCAGCCCGACGGCGCGCGCGGTGCTGTTTTCCGCGCTGACGACGGGCACGGCCTTCGGGTCACTTGCGGCGTCCCACCATCCGGGCACCGCCAGCATGGGCCGGCTGCTGCTGCTGTCGCTGGCCTGCACGCTGGTGGCGACGCTGGTTTTCGTGCCGGCCCTGCTCCCCAAGCGTCCGATCGACGAGGAATGATCCCGCCGCTGCGGGATACACAAAAGGCCGCATCCGAAAGGATGCGGCCTTTTTCATGAAAAAGTCTCTGGCAAAGCTTTTTTCAGAAAGCCTCGAAAGAACGCAGCCTTTAAAAAAGGCTGCACCCAAAAACTTCTGTTTTCCTATCAGACAGGGTTCAGGACTTGAACCAGACCTCGACCGGGCCCTTGACCTTCATGGCCATCGGGTTGCCGAAACGATCGGTGCCACGGCCTACGGCCAGACGCACCCAGCCTTCGCTTATGCAGTATTCCTCGACGTTGTTTTTCTCGATGCCCTTGAAACGCACGCCAATGCCGCGATCAAGCAGGGCCTCGTTGTAAAAGGGGCTGGCGGGATTGACGGACAGACGGTCCGGCGGGGTATCGGTCATATCTGGTCTTTTTCCGTATGGTGAAGGTGAAACGCTGTCTGACATAGCGGCAATGCCGTTAGTCTCCAACACCCTGCATGTCGTCTTCCTCCACCGCGCGGATCAATGCCTGCCCTCGGGTAATGTCGGTTATGCGGGTGCGGACCTCCGCCTCCCGTGCCGCGGGCAGGGTGATCTGCATGCCGACCCCCTGCGCGCCGAAATCCTCGCCCACGATCTGGCAGTCCATGCTTTCCAATCGCGCGCGCAGCAGGGCATGGTCGGAAAAACCGCAGGTGAAAGTCAGGGACACCATTTCCACGATCGGAATGCGGTCAGCCGTGCGCAGGCATTCCGCAGCCGTCCCGCCATAGGCCCGCACCAGACCGCCTGCACCCAGCTTGGTGCCGCCAAACCACCGCGTGACCACAACCACGGTGCGGTCAAAGCCCTGCCCTTCGATCACCTGCAGGATGGGGCGGCCCGCCGTGCCGCCGGGTTCGCCCGCGTCATCGCTGCGATAGGTCTGGCCGATCAGGTAGGCCCAGCAGTTGTGGGTGGCGTCGGGATCGCTGACGGATGCAATGAATTCCATGGCGTCCGCAGGGGTGGAGGCGGGTGCCGCCTGCGCCAGGAAGATGCTTTTCTTTACCTCCCGCTCCAGCATGACGGGTTCGCGCAGCATGAAGCGTTCGGGGGTACTCACCCGGCCGTCTCCTCCATGGCGCCCGTAAACAGGCTGACCAGATCACCCAGATGACCGATTTCCTGTATGCCCAGCCCATCCGGGGCGGAGGGCTTGCGGTTACCACGTGCAATACGGCGCGGCAGGAAGGCCTGCTCGAATCCCAGCTTGTGGGCTTCCTTCAGGCGTGTATCAGGCTGCGAGACCTGACGGATCTCGCCTGACAGGCCGACCTCACCAAAATAGACCGAGCCCGCGCTGGTAGGCTGCCCGGTCGCGGCAGAAACAAGGGCGGCGGCCACCGCCATGTCGGCCGCAGGTTCCCCCACCCGCAGGCCGCCTGCGATATTAAGGTGGACATCCATGGTGTTGAGCTTGATGCCACACCGCGCTTCCAGCACGGCCAGCAGCATGTTCAGCCGCCCCGTATCCCACCCCACGACCGCGCGCCGCGCGCCACCATCCCCAGCCTTGGGAGACAGCAGGGCCTGTACCTCCAGCAGCACGGGGCGCGTGCCCTCCATGCCCGCAAACACGGCGGAGCCCGCGATATGCCCGCGCCGTTCAGCCAGAAACAGGGCTGAAGGGTTGGGTACTTCCTCCAGTCCCTGATCGGTCATGGCGAACACGCCGATTTCGTCAGTCGCGCCAAAACGGTTCTTGGCCGCGCGCAGGATGCGGAACTGGTGCCCACGGTCGCCTTCAAAATACATGACCGCATCGACCATGTGTTCCAGCACGCGGGGACCGGCCAGCGCCCCTTCCTTGGTGACATGCCCCACCAGGATCAGGCTGAAGCCACGCTGCTTGGCCAGGCGGATCAGTTCAAATGCGCAGGCACGGACCTGGCTTACGGTACCCGGCGCGCTTTCCACCGTTTCCATCCACATGGTCTGGATGGAATCGATCACGACCAGCGCCAGATCCTTTTCCGCATCCAGCGTTGCGACAATATCAGCCACGTTGATGGCGGCGGCCAGTTCCAGCGTCGGCGCTTCCAGCCCCAGCCTGCGCGCACGCAGGCGGATCTGGTCCACCGCTTCCTCGCCCGATATGTACATGACCTTGCGCCCTGCACGGGCCAGCGCGCATGCGCCCTGCAGCAGCAGCGTCGACTTGCCGATACCCGGGTCGCCACCCACCAGTACGACGGATGCCGGAACCAGCCCGCCGCCCAGCACGCGGTCCAGTTCCCCGATACGGGTCTCGATACGTGGCGGCGGCGGCGTGTCGCCCGCAAGGCCGACCAGATTGATGCGCGCGCCGGTACGCCTGCGGGCATTGGTGCCGCCGGTTGCGGTGGGTTCGACCGTTTCCTCGACTATGCTGTTCCATGCGCCGCAGGCATCGCACCGGCCCGACCACTTGGGGAAGACCGCCCCGCAGGACTGACAGACAAAACGGTTAGCGGGCCGACGCGCCATGATGGCTCCTTGGACAAGAACAGATCGTGTATATCATATATGGAACGACCGGCCGCAAAAGTCAGAGGGCGCGTGAAAAGCCCTGGCCAAACAGAAAAAGTTTTTGGTGACGCTTTTTTCAAAAAGCTTCAGAAGAACACGGCCTTTAAAAAAAGGCGGCACCCGAAAACTTCTGTTTCCCTATCAATCAGTTCCGCACATCAATCTTGATCGGTCCTTCGCGGCGACCATGGGTAAACTGGTCCACCACCGGGTTGCCACTGTCGAACAGCCTTGATGGCAGCCCCTGCCAGATCAGCCTGCCCTCATACAGCATGCCGACCCGGTCCCCGATCCGCTGGGCGGAGGCCATGTCATGCGTAATGGCGATGGCGGTCGATCCCAGCTTGCGCACGCAGTCGGCAATGAGCCCGTCGATTACAGCCCCCATGATGGGGTCCAGTCCGGTTGTCGGTTCATCGAAGAACAGGATTTCAGGACGTGCCGCAATCGCACGCGCCAGTCCCACGCGTTTCTGCATGCCCCCCGACAGTTCGGATGGCGACAGCGCGCCCACGGCGGGGTCCATGCCCACCTGTTCCAGCAGGGCACCCGCGCGTTCGCGGGCCTGCGCACGGGTAATGCGCGGGCCATGGCCCGCACGTGCGGCGGCGACAAGGCCGAACGTCACGTTTTCCCAGACACTCAGGCTGTCAAACAGCGCGCCATTCTGGAACAGCATGCCGATCCGGGCCATGTAGGGTTCACGCTGGCGAGGCGAAAGTGTCGTGACATCAACGCCATCAATCTCGATGGAGCCTGCATCGGGCGTGATCAGCCCCAGTATGCACCGCAGCAGCACAGACTTGCCCGTACCCGACCCGCCGATGACCACGAACGACGTGCCGCCCATGACATCAAGGTCCACCCCATCCAGCACCACCTTGGGGCCAAACGCCTTTTTCAGGCCGCGGATGCGGATCTTGGGTGTCTGTGTGTCTGTCATTGGGAAAAGAACACGTCCGTCAGAAGATAGTCGAATGTCAGCAACAGGATCGAGGCCGCAACCACGGCCGCCGTCGTCGCCGCCCCCACGCCTTCGGCCCCGCCCCGACTGTGATAGCCGTGATAGCAGCCCATAAGCGCGATCAGGAACCCGAAGATGGCCGCCTTCACCAGCCCCACCGTCACGTCCATGACCTTGAGCGAGGCAATCGTGGCCGTGATATAGGCGGAAGCCGAGAAATCCAGCTTCATCACGCACACGGTAAACCCGCCCAGCACACCCAGTATGTCGGCCACCAGCACAAGGAACGGCAGCGCCAGCGTGCCCGCCACCAGCCGTGGCGTGACAAGATACTTGATGGGATTGGTGGACAGGGTGGTCAGCGCGTCAATCTGGTCAGTCACCCGCATGGTGCCGATTTCAGCCGACATGGCGGCCCCCACCCGGCCCGCCACCATCAACCCCGCCAGCACCGGCCCCAGTTCACGCGTGACCGCAAGGATGACAATCCCCGCAATGGCGTTCTGGGCATGGTACTGGGCAAAACCGGTATAGGACTGGAGCGCGATCACCCCGCCCGAAAACAGCGCCGTCAGGGCCACGACCGGCAGCGAGAAATAGCCGATTTCAACCAGCGTACCCCACAGCGTGCGCCAGTAGAACGGGGGGCGGACCACATGCGACAGGGCAACGGCGGCAAACAGCGCCACCCGCCCCGCCATACGGACGATATCCAGAACGGCCCTGCCCAATCCGGCAATAAAATCGAGTACGCCGTTCACGACGCCTCCCACGCATGAGGGTGATCGCCAGACCGGATGACAGGTTCAGCAGACATATCCCTGCCGTAGCGCGGCAGGCCACCCACGTCAAAGCGAAAGCGCATGATGGACCACGACCACGCCCACGGGCCTACGGCGCGCCGGAGCCACCCAGGCGCCGGTTGCAGGCATGGCGCCACATATTGCACGCCACCATGCAGCCCACGCCCGCCATGACCACCACCGCCAGCGGCGCGGGCGTGCGGAAGGCAACATGCCCCAGAATGAAGCCACTGGCCGCCGCAAGGGAAAACTGGATGGTGCCCATCAGTGCCGAAGCACTTCCCGCCTGATGGCCATGATGGGTCAACGCCAGCACCGTGGCGTTCGGCCCGATAAACCCGAGGCAGCCGGTAATGCTGCTGATCAGCACACAGACCAGCACGGGATGGGCAGGCCCCGCAACGCCCGCAAGCGACAGCGTCAGGCATGCGGTCGCCGCCAGCAGGCAGCACGCAATGCCGCCATCAAGCAGCCGCGACAGGTCGATCCGGTGCACAAGGCTGCCGTTCATCTGCGCGCAGGCAATGAATATCCCCGCATTCAGCCCGAAAAACACCCCGAACTGCGTAGGCGTGAACCCCAGCAGATGTTCGAACACCATGGGCGCGGAGGTGATGTAGGCAAACATGACGAACGAGGAGAAACTGTTGATCAACGCACTGGACATGAACACCGGTTCACGCACCAGCCCGCCATAACGGGCGATCGTGCCGGTCAGGGAAAAGGCTATGCGCCTGTCCACCGGCATGGTGTCGGGCATGGTAGCCAGTACCGTCACCAGACCTGCCGCACCATAGATGACCGCAATGATGAAAATCCACCGCCAGTGCCCCATCATCAGCACCAGGCTGCCCAGTGACGGTGCAAGGATGGGCATGACCCCGAACACCAGCATGAGCTGTGACATCATCCGCGCGCCGGCGGCCCCCGTCGCCACGTCACGCACGATGGCGCGTGGCAGAACCGCGCATGCCGCCCCGCCCAGCGCCGAGACAAACCGGCACAGGCAGAACAGGTCGAAGCTGGCGGCCATGGCGCACCCGACCGATCCCACCGTAAACAGCACCAGCCCGCCCAGCAGCGGCAGCCTGCGGCCCAGCCGGTCGGAAATGGGGCCAAGGCTGAACTGCCCCACCGCCAGCCCCGCGAACCACGCCGCCAGCGTGACCTGGCTGGCGCCCGCATGGCCACCGGCCAGTTCCGCATCCATGATGGGAAAGGCAGGCAGGTACATATCGGTCGCCAGTGGGCCGATGGCCGTCAGCAGCCCCAGCAGGGCAATCATCCAGAACGGCATGGCAGGGGCGGGAAGACTACGCGGGGGCATGGGAATCCGAAAGACAGGGGATCAGGACGACGGCGGACGCCGCGCTATCGGCATATCCACGAATTCCCGGCACCTTGTCCATCATCCATGGTGCATGAAACACATGCGCGGCCGGGCTGGCCATGCAGCCCGCCTGTGCAGGTCAGATACCGAAGCTGGCCACCAGGTCCATCAGCCCCACCTGCCGGTGGCGTTCCAGCCTGGCCGCCACCAGCACGGCGCGGGCTTCCGCGATGGCCGTATCAAGATCGGAATTGATGATGACGTGGTCGAATTCATTCCAGTGCGAGATCTCGTCCCGCGCGGCCTGCATGCGGCGCGCGATCTCATCCGCCTCATCCGATGCGCGGCCATGCAGGCGGCGTTCGAGCTCCTCGATCGAAGGCGGCAGCACGAACAGGCTGATCACATCCCCCGGCAGGGCGGCGCGGATCTGGCGGTGCCCCTGCCAGTCAATGTCGAACACCATGTCGCGCCCCTCCGACAGGGCCTGTTCCACCGGGGCGCGGGGGGTGCCGTATCCCCGGCCGAACACGGTCGCCCATTCCAGCATCTCGCCCGCATCCGCCATGCGGGTGAATTCGTCCATGCTGCGGAAATGATAATGGATCCCGTCCGTTTCCCCCGGTCGCGGCTGTCGGGTGGTCACGGATACGGAATGCAGCAGCTGCGGCTCCGACGCCCGTAACGCATTGGCAATGGTTGACTTGCCCGCACCGGATGGCGCTGAAATAACCAGACAGACCCCACGGCGCCGGACCGGGGCCGCAGGGGGCGTGCGGGGGGAAATGGGTGCTTGGGTCATGCCGGTCTCCTTGGCGGTGGCGGTGCAAATGCGCGCCGGATGCATAAACGGGGTAGCGCAGTTCTAACAGGGAGTATGTAGTCTGCGAATATGAAACAGGATTCGATACTCATTACCGGCGCGTCCTCGGGGATCGGACGCGGACTTGCCCTGGCCCTTGCCCGGCCGGGACGCACGCTGCATCTGGGTGGCCGTAATGCCGACGCCCTGCGCGACGTGGCGACACGCTGCATTGCACGCGGCGCCGACGCCCGCGTGCAGGTGCGTGACGTGCGCGATCAGGCCGGCATGGAACAATGGATTGGCACTGCGGGCCCGCTGGACCTGGTCTTTGCGTGCGCGGGCATAACCGCCTCCACCCGTGGAGAGGATGACGCGCCTCATGAACCCGATGCGCAGGTCCGCCGCATGTTCACGACCAACGTGGATGGTGTGCTGAACACGGTGCTGCCCGCGCTGCATGTCATGCGCGCGCAGCCACGCGGAAGCGACGGGGTGCGTGGACGCATCTGCGCCATGTCATCGGTGGCGGGACTTGTGTCCTTTCCCGGCACGCCGTCCTATTGCGCATCCAAGGCGGCGGTGGACCGCTTCATGGTGGCGACAGGGGCCAACATGAAACGGGCAGGCATTGTCATGTCCAGCGTATGCTGCGGCTTTGTTGCCACCCCCATGACCGCGCAGAACGATTTCCACATGCCCGGCCTGACCCAGACAGGCGACGCGGTGCGCGCCATCCTGTCGGGTGTGGCGCGCGGCAGGCGACGCATCGCGTTCCCGTGGTGGCTGGCGGCGGGATCACGCTTCATGGACCTGCTGCCGATCCGGGTTGCCGAATACTATTATTACCGCCAGCCCGCAGGACAGGCAGGCACCATGGCGGAAACCGGGCTGAGCGCGGACCATGCCACGTCATCCACGTAAATCCGTGCGCATGCATTCCATCTGAATCAAGGACAACATGACCCGAACACCCGGAAACAGGCAGTGAACCTGTGCCGTATTTTTATCCTGCGTCCGGTCGCGACCACCCTGCTGGCGGCCGCCATTGTCCTGTCAGGCCTGTTCGCCTACCGGCTGTTGCCGGTGGGCGATCTGCCGGATATCGCCGTGCCGGTCATTTATGTCATGGCGACGCAGCCAGGCGCGTCCCCCCAGCAGATGGCCAGTTCCGTCACGACCCCGCTGGAACGCAGGCTGGGACAGGTCGCAGGCATAAGCGAGATTGAATCCGATTCCAGTCAGGATAACGCCTTCATCCTGCTGACATTCAATGAATCGACCAATATCGACGCCGCCGCCAATGACGTGGAGGCTGCCCTGCGCGCGGCCCGCGCCGACATGCCCGCGACATTGGAATCACAGCCGGAATACTGGAAGGCCAATCCGTCCGACAACCCGATCATGATTCTGGCCCTGACATCGGACACGCAGCCGATGTCAGAGCTGTATGACATCGCCAAGACCCGCCTGCAGCCGCTGCTGGCGCAGGTGCAGGGCGTGGGCTGGGTTGAAATCGCGGGCAGTTCCGCCCCCGCCGTCCGGGTGGAAATCAACCCGTGGCCCCTGTTCAAATACGGGCTGGGGTTCGAGGACATCCGCTCTGCCCTGGCATCAGCCAACGCCAATACGCCCAAGGGCGTGATCGAAAACGACACCACGCGCTACACGCTGGCAACCAATGATCAGGCGCGCGTGGCCGCGCAGTACCGTGACCTTGTCATCGGCTACCGCGACAGCCACCCCGTGCGCCTGCAGGATGTGGCGAGCGTGCGCAACGGCGTTGAAAACGAACGCCAGGTCGGCTTCCTGAACGGGCACAAGGCCGTCATGGCCATCATCCGCCCCCGCGCCGGGGCCAACGTCATTCACGTGACGGACGAGATCAAGTCCCGTATCCCCGCCCTGCGCGCGGCCCTGCCGGCGGGGGTGACGCTGACCCCTGCCATGGACCGGTCCATCACCATCCGCGCGTCGCTGGCCGATACGCAGTGGACGCTGCTGGCGTCGGTACTGCTGGTGGTCGCCGTGGTGCTGGTGTTCCTGCGCACGCCACGGTCCACCCTGATCCCGGCCATTACGGTGCCCATTTCGCTGGCGGGGACGCTGGCGGTCATGTCGCTGTTCCATTTCTCGCTTGATATCCTCTCCCTCATGGCGCTGACGATCGCGACCGGCTTCGTGGTGGATGACGCCATCGTGGTGCTGGAAAACATCGCCCGCCACATGGAGGCGGGCATGGGACGGATGCAGGCCGCCCTTCAGGGATCGCGTGAAATCGGGTTCACCGTCATGTCGATCACCATATCGCTGGTGGCGGTGTTCCTGCCGCTGCTGCTGCTGGGGGGCACGCCGGGCAAGGTCTTTTTCGAATTTTCCATGACGCTGGCCATTACCGTCACCGTCTCGCTGGTGCTTGCCCTCAGCCTGACGCCCATGATGTGCAGCCTGCTGCTGGAAGTCAGCCATGATGCCCCCCTGCCCGCCGGCACGCCGTGGTGGCGGCGCTGGCCGCGCGCGGTGGGTGACTGGCTGGAAGCGGGCTACCTGCACCTGCTGCGGTTTTATGAACGTACGCTGGATGTGGCGCTGCGCCACCACGTGCTGACCGCCGTGACCCTGCCGCTGAGCCTGGCGATCATGGTCGGGGTGATCGTGCTCATGCCCAAGGGGATCCTGCCCAAGGAAGACGTGGCCATGGTCATGAGCTTCTTCCGCGCCGACCAGACCACGTCCTTCCCTGCCATGACACAGAAAATCCGCGCCATAAGCGACGCCATGACCGCTGACCCCGATACGGAAGAAGTCGTCGCCTTTTCCGGCGACACCAATATCGAGGGACAGGCCTTCGCCCAGATGATCGACCGCAGCCAGCGCCGCGACGGTCCCGACCAGATGATCGAACGCATTCATAAACGGCTGGCCAATATTCCCGGCCTTGATGTCTCCCTGTTCTCGGCGGGTGACATAAGCGGTGGTGGCGGGCGGCAGAAGGAAGGGGCATACCGCTACCTGCTGACCAGCGATGACGCGGATGCCCTGTACACATGGGTTCCCGCCCTGACGGCGGCGCTGCGCACGGACCCGGCCTTGCGGGATGTCACGACGGATATCATGAACAATGGTGCTGCAATCCATGCCGACATCATCCGCGACCTTGCGGCACGGTATCTGGTCACGCCACAGCTGGTCAGCAACACGCTGTATGACGCATTCGGCCAGCGCATTGCGTCCAACATCTCCACGTCGCTTGCAACATACCATGTGGTGATGGAGGTGGCGGACCAGTACCGCACGTCCCCCGATATCCTGCAGTCATTCCGCATTTCCACCGCTGGCGGCAGTCCCGGCGGCGGCACGGTGTCCAATACGGTGCGCGCGCGCATGGCCTCCTCCACGCAGGCCAGCACCAGCACGCAGCTGAGCCAGCAGTCCTTCCGCAACGAAATCGCCAACAAACTGGCGGGCGGGGCAGCAGCGTCAAACGGGTCGGCCGTGTCGTCCAGCATGGAAACCATGATCCCGCTTTCGGATGTGACGCGGCTTGTGCCGCGCCCCACCGCGATTACGGTGTCACACCAGGGCGGGTTCGTCTCCGCCGCCATTTCCTTCAACCTCGCCCCCGGCAGGGCGTTGAGCGACGCGACGGCCACCATTGCCGACACCATGATCCGGCTGCATGTTCCCCCATCCATTCATGGCGGGTTTACCGGGCAGGCGGCACAGTTCCAGTCCGCCATCATAAACGAGGTGCTGATCTTCATCGCCGCCCTTGTCACGATCTATGTGACGCTGGGCATCCTGTATGAAAGCTACATTCACCCGCTGACCATCATGTCCACCCTGCCATCTGCCGGGGTCGGGGCGGTGCTGGCGCTATGGGCGCTGGGGCAGGAGTTTTCCCTGATCACCATGATCGGGATGATCCTGCTGGTGGGGATCGTCAAGAAGAACGCCATCCTGATCGTGGATTTCGCGCTGCATGCGGAACGCGACCGCGGGCTGCCCCCGCAGCAGGCCATACGGGATGCCTGCATCCAGCGCTTCCGCCCGATCCTGATGACCACCCTGGCGGCGGCACTGGGCGCCGTGCCACTGATCACAAATGGCGGCTACGGGGTGGAAATGCGTCGCCCGCTGGGCATTACGGTGGTGGGGGGGCTGATGATGAGCCAGCTGCTGACCCTCTACACCACGCCGGTCATCTACCTGTACATGGAACACATCCGCATATGGACC
Organism: Komagataeibacter oboediens; assembly: GCF_003207815.1. Classification (GTDB taxonomy): domain Bacteria; phylum Pseudomonadota; class Alphaproteobacteria; order Acetobacterales; family Acetobacteraceae; genus Komagataeibacter; species Komagataeibacter oboediens. The sequence continues at coordinate 69,444 of NZ_NKTX01000004.1, forward strand.
CGGCGCACCGCCGCCCGGCTGCTTACGCGCAGGGCGAAATAAAAAAAATCTTTCGATAATCGAAAAAGGGGGTTGCGGGGTGCGACGGGGTCAGTTAAAAGCCGCCTCACAGCGCACCCGTAGCTCAACTGGATAGAGCACCAGACTACGAATCTGGGGGTTAGAGGTTCGAGTCCTTTCGGGTGCGCCACTTTCCTTACAATCAGTATATGTCTGTTGTGGCGCTACCTGTTCGGTCTGTGCCTGTCTGCATGTCCTGCTGCATGGTGCAGGACTGTGGCGCCATGAAATCATGCCCGGTTCAAAAGATGAGGTGCCTGCCGCCCCTGTGGCTGCTACACCGTTTCCTGATTTTTCCATTCGCTGAATTCAGGAAACAAGAATGAGCGGGCCCAGCCTCCCCGAAAACATTCCCCCGCATGCGCCATCCGCAGGTCCTGGCGGCATCGTGGGCTGGATTGACCGCAGGCTTCCGGTCATTAGCGGCTTTCGGCAGGAATATATTGATTTCCGCATGCCGAAAAACCTGAATGCCCTGTGGAATTTCGGGGCAATCCTGACCGCCGTGCTGGTGCTGATGCTGGCGACGGGCATTTTTCTGGCCATGAACTATACCCCGACCTCCGCCGGGGCGTTCATGTCGGTGGAAATGATCGAACGCCAGCTGCCGGGTGGGTGGATGCTGCGCGCGATGCACATGACGGGGGCTAGCCTGTTCATGGCCGCCCTGTATATCCACCTGTTCCGCGGGCTGTATTACGGGTCATACAAGCAGCCGCGCGAAATCCTGTGGCTGAGCGGGCTGGTCCTGCTGCTTATGGTCATGGTCACGGCGTTCGCGGGTTATGTGCTGCCATGGGGACAGATGTCGTACTGGGGGGCGGATGTCGCGGGCAAGGCTGTTGGTGCCGTGCCGGTCATTGGCGGCACGCTGGAACACGTCATGGAAGGCAGCGACCATCTGGGGGATATTTTCATCCACCGCTTTTTCGTGCTGCATTTCCTCATGGCGTTTGCCATCGTGGCTGTCGTCGCCATTCATGTGGCGGCGCTGCATGTCAGCGGGCCGAACAACCCCGATGGCAGGCCGGTGCCCGAACGCCAGACCGTGCCCTTCCACCCTTATTACACCACCAAGGACCTGACGGGTCTCGTGCTGTTCGCGCTGGTTTTCGTGGCGCTGGCCTTCCTGTGGCCGGACCTGCTGTCGGAACCGGAAAATTACCGTCCCGCCAACCCCATGCACACACCTGCCGATATTGAACCGGAATGGTATTTCCTGCCGTTCTACGGCCTGCTGCAATCCGTGCCGTCCAAGTTCGGTGGCCTGCTGGCAGCGGCGGGATCGATCCTGGTCCTGTTCGCGGTGCCCTGGCTGGACCGTTCGCCCATCCGCTCGGCACGTTTCCGCCCGGCCTGCCGGATCGGCATGGTGGGGCTGGTCATATCGTTCGTGCTGATGGGGCTGGTGGGGCGACATCATGCCGAAGGGGGCTGGATGATCGCAGGCCGGATCGCGGCACTGTACTATTTCGGCTACTTCCTTGTGCTGCTGCCGCTATGCGCGCGGCGCGAAGGGCAGCAGGCCGAAGGCTGAAAAACCAAAGCTGAGTCTGGTGATGCTTTTTAAAAAAAACGACATCCGAACACTTCTGCCATTTACCGATAAATGACTTTGGAACAGCATCCGGACATCGCGTCAGTCCACGATGTTGTTCATCATGTCCTTCTTGTGCGGCAGGAAGGTCGTAACCCGCAGGCCGTGCCACGCGACAAGGCTATCCCCAAGGAACATGGCCAGCGCAATGACGGTGCACACCAGCGCATTGCCGAACATAAGCACCAGCCACCACGCAATGGCCGAATCCCGGACGCTACCCATGAACAGGGCAAAGGCCGAACCACAGGCCGACGCCCCACCCACACCCGCAAACAGGATGGAGGCATCCAGCAGCAGGGTACGGTAATGCAGATGCGTCAGTCGGCGTAACAGCAGCCCCGCACTTTCACCGCCCTTGTCATCCGCATTTTCCAGCTTGTCACGTACCGTCTCGATATGATCACTGACACGGGCCAGTCGCGTGTTGAACATGTTCAGCAGCGTTCCGATACCCGACAGCATGAAAACGGGTGTCAGGGCGGTCTGGATCAGATGGGCCACGCCATCGACGGATGCATCGGGAACAAGGCCGGGGAAGGCAGACACGGCAGGCATATCCTTGGTTACGCGCAAAGCCTGCGTTTTTTGGGGTTATCCCCGCCTGCGTCAAGGGGCACAGCCCATCTTATCCACAGTTAAGGAGGATCCCATGTCACATAATTACGCCACACCGCTGACACCGGAAAAACGGCTGGCACGGGTACTGACACGCATACCCGCGGACTGGGTGGTGAACATTGACCGCCAGCCCTCCTCGGCGGGAACGGGACAGTGGCGCGCACGCCTGACCATGCCCGGACACGAGACGCAGGACTGGACCGCCCCCCACGAAATGATGGTCGATGCGCTGGAAGCCGCATGGCGGCAGGCCCGCACGGTCGTGAATGTGGCGATGGGCAAACAGGATACAGTCAATAATTAACCAATAGAATACAAACACAGCTTCGTGATTGGATATTCTGTATTCCTGACTGCCCGTAACGTACCTGTGTATTTTTTTACTGGTCACAGGGCAGAAAAAACATGCGCACACGATTGTTTGATGGATCGTGGAGAATGTTACGAAACCACTTCGTTCTTCCGTTTCCCTGCCCTTCCGTACTGCGATATCGTACGCATCCGGTCAGAAAACGCACATGTGTTCCCGACTGACCATATTTTGAACATTGTATGAAAAAAAAGGAAGATTGGGCAACGAATCCATCTGGATAGATGCCACTCCCCTGCGCCACCGCCCCGTATGCGGGGAAAAATCCCTATGTCATTACAGGACTGTCATGTCCCCGGACCGGGCCTGCCGGACCTGATGGGGGCCATTGACCCGCGGGGTTTTATACAACAGGAATGCGGACAGGGAGTTTAATACTATGTCGGCAGGAAAATTGGCGCGTATTGGCGCGGTAGTTGTAATGGCAAGCGGAAGCGCATCCCTCGCCTTTCCCGAAGATGCGCGGGCTGACGATTATAGCGAACTCCTCGATATCCTGAAGGCCAAGGGCAGCCTGACACAGGGCGAGTACAGGGGGCTGCTGGCCCATCACATGCAGCACGTGCACGAAGCGGCAGCTGCCTCCAGCCGCGCGCCGCAATACATGCCCACACGTCATACGGCGGCTTCAACATCCACCCATACCCAGATGCGGACCGCGCTGGGCCAGCAGGTCGAGCCCCCCGGCCAGATCGGCATTGGCGGCGGTGGCATGGACCCCGACTATGTTCTGGCGCAGGCGCAGCAGGCGGCAGCCAGTGCGCAGGCCAGCGCCGCGTCGGCTGAATCCACATGGCTGGCCGCCCAGCATTCCATGGGCCTTGGGGGCGGCCTGTCATTCGTGCGCATGGAAAAATACGAGGCCGGGAAAGGCCTGACCTTCAAGGCAGGCCCGATCGACATCAACCTGTCGGGCTTTATCAACGGGTTCTATACCTATAACAGCCCGGCTGGCGGCATGCCGGTCGCAGGCGGCGTCTCGACCGGATCGAGCGGATTCGATTCCTCGGCGCTGCGCAACGGCCTGCTGCCGGCAGGCCTGATCCTCAAGCTCAAGACCACGCAGAACGGCATTGACCTTGCGGCCGTCATGGGCATGTATCCGGGCATCGACAATGCCAAGAACGGCGCCTTCAACGCCAATACCGGCGGCAGTCCGGTGGGCCTTGGCACCGCCGGCATCGATTTTCGTCAGGTGTACGTGACGGCGGGCAACAAGAAATGGGGCACGTTCAAGATTGGTCGTGACCTTGGCATCTTTGGCGGTGACGCGATCCTTGATGATGCGACCCTGCTGAGTGTCGGCTCCACTGGCAGCAACTCGGCCCCGGGCAATACGTCGCTTGGCCGTATCGGCGTCGGTTATGTATATGCCGACTGGATTCCGCAGATTTCCTACCAGTCGCCCACGATCAAGGGTTTCCAGGGCACGATCGGCATCCTGCAGCCGCTGGATGAGTTCGATTTCTCGGGTGATGACGCCAATGGCAATGCCTATTCGGCCAGTTCCACCCAGCACAGTTCGCCCATGATCCAGGGCAAGGTGACCTATGACTTCAAGATCGGTGGACTGAGTGCCCGCATCTGGGCCAGCTTCCTGACCCAGCACCAGCAGGACCTGAGCCGCAACGAGATGACGATGGCGAGTTCCTCTGTACTGATCGATGGGGCTCCCCATACGCTTTCTACGCTAACCAGCACGGCCGTGCCGGTTGTACCGGGTGAAAAACATGGGGTTACGGCGGAAGCGGGCGAAATCGGCACGAAGCTGACCTACGGACCGGCACAGTTCGTGGGCTACTACTATCGCGGCAGCGGCCTGGGCACGACCGGCCTGTTCTTTGACGGTGTTGCCAGCAACGGGCGCAAGCGTGCATCGGAAGGCTACTATGTCCAGATGATGTATAACTTCACCAAGAAGTTCAAACTGGTCGGAAGCTATGGTGTCAGTAACCTGTACCAGGCCCCGGGCGAGAACGATCCCGATCTGGTCCGCCGCAATGAATCCGAAGTAGGCGCGGCCTATTACAAGATGACCGACTGGCTGAACCTTGTGGCGGAATATGCCCATACCAGTTCGGCCGCCCATGGGCCGTACAAGGAAAGCGACAACAGCGCATCCGGCGGTATGATCCTGCTGTTCTGACACTGGTGGGGACCGCGTGATGGCCCTCGCCATGGTCCCTGTCCTTTAACGTTTCTGGTGAAGCTTTTTGAAAAAAGGTGGCCCCCGGAAACTTTTATTCTACAGCGTCCCGCCCCGATTGCCGGGATACCGCACGTGCCTGATACTGGCCCCTGCGCACACCAGCGAAAGGGAAGCGGATGTCCACACCATCACACTGGCCATTACGGGTCGGCCTCATCGGCTACGGTTTTGCCAGCCGCACCTTTCACGCCCCCCTGATCGCCGCAATACCGGGACTCAGGCTTGTCGCCATCAGTTCGGGACAACCGGAGACGGTGCTGCGCGACTGGCCGGAGGTCACGGTCACGGCGACACCCGATGCCCTGTTTGCCCTGCCGGATCTGGACATGGTGGTGATCGCCAGCCCAAACACCACTCATGCCGACCTTGCCATCACAGCGTTACGCGCCGGACTGCATGTGGTGGTGGACAAGCCGTTTACCACTACACTGGCGCAGGCGCGTATGGTGGCGCAGGTTGCGCGTGAACAGGGCCGGTTCCTGTCCGTTTTCCAGAACCGGCGATGGGACAGCGATTTTCTGGGCATCCGTACCCTGATCTCCAACGGGCAGATCGGGCGGATGACCGAACTGGAATCGCGCATGGACCGTTTCCGTCCGCAGGTGCGTGAACGCTGGCGCGAGACGGATGAAGCCGGGTGCGGCCTGTGGTTCGACCTGGGCCCGCACATGGCTGATCAGGCCCTGCAACTGTTTGGCCTGCCGGATCATGTACAGGCCAGTCTGGCCCGCCAGCGCGATGATGCACGCGGCAATGACTGGGCGCAGGTGCTGCTGACATATGGGGAAAGGCGGGTCAGCCTGCATTGCAGCCTGCTCTCGGCATGGAGCGGTCCACGCTTTGTCGTGCATGGTACACGCGGCACGGTGCTCAAACGCAGGACCGATCAGCAGGAAAATCAGCTTCGGTCCGGCATACGCCCCGGTGATCAGGGTTGGGGGGAAGATCCTGATGACCTGCTCGTCTTCGACGGCAGCGAAACACCGCGCGCATTTCCCACCCCGCCGGGCGATTACCGGATCTATTACGCCATGCTACGCGATGCAATCATGGGCCGGGTGCTTAATCCCGTGCCCCCCATACAGGCCGTGGCCCTGATGGCGGTAATGGAAACCTGCGTGGATTCCAGCCAGCGCCGGATGGCGCTTCCTCTCCCCCTGACGGAACAGGAAAAAGACGACTGGCACCAGTCATGGCAGAACTGACTCAATAACTATCCATGAAATACAAAGAAGTCTTTGGTGAAGCTTTTTTCAAAAAGGTTCAGAGAATGCCGCCCTTTTGAAAAAAGGGGGCACCCAGAAACTTTTATCACCGGGTCATTCCGAAACGGTGCTTAAGGCGCTGCCGGTGGAACGACAGCATATAATCCGATTTCCAGATGCTTGCCGGTTGAATAATTCAGTCCCGTCTGCTGCCCCAGTTCGTGCACGTCCAGACCGTTTTCCATGATGCGGGCGCTAAATGCCGCCAGATCCTGTGCACCCACCAGCGCCATGCCGCATTTCTGGTTCTGCTGCAGGAAGTCCGCCGCAGCCGTGGCATTGACCAGCCGCGTATCCTGCCCCAGCAGGAAGACAAGGCTGGGTTCCGAATCCGAAGTCGAGGCCACGATGGTCCGGGCACAGGGACGATGCGCGTCCACCATCGCCGCAAGGCGGGGGCTGAGCCATATGGTCTGCAACCGGGGAATGACGGTTGTAAAAAGACCGACATGGATGATGACGGCCGCAGCTATCGCCGCCATGGCCGCATGCAATGCCTGCCGGTGCAGGATCAGGTAACCGGACAGGACCAGCAGCGGCAGCGCGCCCGCAGGTACCAGCATGGCGGCAGGGGACACCATTCCTTCCATACGCCACAGCAGCACCGGTCCCGCAAACGCCAGAACCGACCCGACCGTGAACCAGATCAGCCCATAGGCCGCAATAAGGCTGCGCGCCCATATTGCCCGTGGCCATTCCCAATCGGTGGGAAAGGACACAATCGCCGCCGCCGTCAGGATGGCAATGGCCGGATAGGTAGGCAGCACGTAATGCGGCAGCTTGGTCGCAATGGCCTCAAACACCAGCCAGTGCGGTACGATCCAGCACAGCAGGTAGCGCACGTGCGGCTGAAACCGGCGTTCCCATACAAAAGGCAGCCCCATGGCAGCAAAAATCGACCCCGGCCAGAACGCAATGGCGAACACCACCAGATGATAGCCCGGCGGCAGGCCATGCGTTTCCTGTCCGCTGGCGACCTTGCCAAGGAAATTGCGCCCGACTGCCCGCGAAAAGAAGTCCCCGTGGCTGATGACCCCGATGGCGATGCACCACGGCAGTACGATGGCCAGCATGACCAGCCAGCCCCATGCAGGACGCAGCCGTTTCCACCAGTCAATGCGCCGTTCCACCAACGCCAGCGCAAGTGGCGTGCCAAATCCGGGGATCAGGATAACCGGCCCCTTCAGCATCAGCCCGCAGCCCAGCGCGATCCAGTACAGCAGGGCTGCGGCAAGCGGAGTGGCCAGGTCACGTTCCCGATCCAGATATGCACGCAGCAAACCGCATTGCGCCAGCAGCACAAACAGCAGCAGGGTCGTATCAATGGTGGCCATGCGCCCTTCGGCCGTCATCAGCACCGAGACAGCCAGCAGCCCCGCAGCCAGCAGGCCGCACATCGGCCCGAACAGGGCAGCCCCGATCCACGCCGTCAGAACGGCGGAACCGGTTACCGCCAGAAGGGAGGGAATACGGTAGGGCCAGACCGCATGCCTGTCGTCCATGCCCGTCAGGCGCACGGCAGTGGCCTCAAGCCAGTATATGCCAGCAGGCTGGAGATAGCGGGGCTGATCCAGAAACCGGACATCGACATAATTGCCGCTGTGCAGCATCTGGGCCGTGGCTTCCATATAACGCGGCTCATCACGATCGAGCGGAGGAAGCGATGCACGCCCCGGCAGGAACAGGACAAACACGGACAGCGCCACAAGGATATAGTGGCGCAATGTCAAGCGCGTCATGGGCACGGTCCCTTCAGCGTTCAGTAACGCGTTTCGGTATCCTGGCGCGGTTGTTCAGCCACATGACACCCAGTATGTCCCGAATGCCGACAATAGCCCGATTAAGGTTGGTATATTTGGACGTTCCATGCAGCCGGTTGCGATGATGAACCGAATAACAGGCCAGCGGCACCCCCCGCCTGCCCATAAGGGAGGGCAGGAAACGGTGCAGTCCCTCAAACTGCGGCAGCGCAAGGAAATCCTCACGCCGGAACGCTTTCAGCGATGCCCCCGTATCGGGGCAGCCATCATTCAGCAGGCGGCTGCGCAGGGCATTTGCAAAACGCGATGCCAGCCTGCGTGACATGGTATCACGCCGCTTGGTCCGCACACCCACGACCAGTGGAGCACGCCCCTCTGTCGTGCGGCATATATCCAGCATGGGTATGAAATCGGCAGGATTGTCCTGCCCATCGCCATCCAGCAGGATAACCCACTCACCCCGTGCGGCTTCAACGCCGGTACGCAGGCCGGCCGACTTTCCGTAAACCGTATCATGGCCAAGGATACGCAGATCGGGCAGGATACCGTCGCGCCTTACGGCCTCAAGCTCCGCCACGGTATCATCCGTACTACCGTCATCGACAAATATGACTTCAGCACGGGGCAACTGACCCAGGACAGCGGCAATTTCCTGACACAGGGGACGGATATTCGGTCCCTCGTTCAGAACAGCCGCGATTATGGAGACAACGGGGCGATCTTCCACCCCATTCCCTGTCATGCCGGTTGTCACCAACGGTGATCAGGCAGCACGCTGTGACAGGGCCGCCGGCAGGTCACCGATGGACTTGTCGATAATCTTGCCGTCCGTATCAGCGGGCAGGCTTGCGGCCAGCGTTTCCCGCGTGGCCTGAATGGCGATATCAATAGCCGTTTCACGGACTTCACGCAGGGCGGAACGTTCCGCCGATGCAATCCGGTCCTTGGCCATCTGTTCACGGCGGGCTGCGATGTCCTCGGCGTCCTGACGGGCCTTGACTGCAATATTGGCAGCTTCACGCAGGGAATGTTCGACCAGTTCCTTGGCCTCGGCCAGAGCCGCTTCCCGGTCCCGCGTCGCATCCTCAAGCATCTGTTCGGCCTCACGGCGCAGACGCGCCGCTTCATCAAGCTCCGCGCGGATGCGCTCTGCCCGTCCGTCCAGTGCGCTCACCAGGGGTTTCCACAGCGAACGCCCGAACAGGACAAAGAACAGGACAAAGGCAACAGCCGACCAGAAACGGGGATCATGAAACATGATTATGACCTGTCTGTCTTGGGCAGCGCGTCAGAGACCACGTGCTGCCGCAGCAGAACCGACCTTTGCCGTCACGAAATCGGCCGGGGCGGCAATGCCGGATAACTGAAGGATCAGCGTTTCCGCCGTCGTTGTCGAAATCTCGCGCACGGATGCCAGTGCCTGCCCGCGTGCCTGTGCAATGCGGGTTTCGGCATCCTGGATTTCCGTCGCCAGACGCGCGTTCATTTCCTCGGTCTGCCGGGCGGCGGCAAGACGTGCCTCCTCGACAACCTTGTCCACATTGGCCTGTGCATCCGCCAGCGCCTTGCGGCGGGCTTCATGCAGGTCGGCCACTGCTTCATCAGCGCGGGTCTTGGCCTTGTGCGCAATCCCGAGATCCGTCTCAATCGTCTGACGACGCAGCGACAGGACCTTTTCCACCTTCGGCAGGGCCGAACGGCTCAGCAGAAAGTACAGGACCAGGAAAATGCCAGCGCCCCATATCACCTGTCCGATGACATAGGGATTACCGAAATCAAGCTGGGGCATGCCCTCGGCGCGCGCGCCAGGGGCAACCATGGCCATCAGCGGCAGAGCCAGCGCGGACGAGGCCAAGAGAGTCCCCGCCCTTCGGATGTTGTCATACATCACGGCGCGCGCCATGTTCGCCTCCAGCGTATCAGACGAACAGGATCAGGAACGCGATCAGAAGCGCATACAGGGCGACGGCTTCCGTCAGGGCGAAGCCCAGCATGCCGAGACCGAACACGTGCGGACGCGCGGACGGGTTGCGCGCGATGCTGCTGACCAGCGTGGAGAAGATGTTACCCAGGCCAATGCCAACGCCAGCGAGGGCGATAACGGCGATACCGGCACCAATTTCACGGGCTGCTGCGATATCCATGTCTTGTTTTCCTTGTTTCAGACGTTCTGGATTGAAATAGATGGAAGCGGGGAGCGACCCGTTAGTGGGCCACCGCCTCCCTCAGATAGATGCAGGTAAGGATTGCAAACACATAGGCCTGCAAGGCGCCAACCAGCAATTCGAGTGCCATCAGCGCGATATTGATGACCACGGGACCAACGGCGATGATGTCACCGAAGAAGCCCAGACCGGCCAGCATGATCGTGAAGGCGGCAAACATGTCGAACATCACGTGACCGGCGACCATGTTGGCAAACAGACGGATCGACAGGCTCACGGGACGCGAAAGAAAGGAAAGGATCTCGATCGGGATCAGCAGCGGGGCCAGGGCCTTTGGGGCGCCGGCGGGCATGAAGTGGGCAAAGAATTTTGCCCCCTGCACCTTGAGCGACACGATGATCGAGAGGCAGAACACCATCAGTGCCAGCGCCAGTGTCACGGCGATATGGCTGGTGAAGGCAAAGGAGAAGGGCAGCAGGCCGAGGTAATTCCCGACCAGGATGAAGAAGAACAGTGTGAACACAAACGGGAAGAAAGCCCGGCCTTCCGGGCCAATCGTATCAACCGCCATGTTGTAGATGAAGTCGTAGCACATTTCGGCCGCGGACTGCAGCCGCCCCGGCACCACCGCAGCGGGCCGCATGCCCACGTACAGGAATGCCAGAACCACAATGGCGGCAACAATCATCATCATGGGGGACTGGCTGAACCGCAGGGATTCGCCAAGTGCACCCAAAACTGGATGGAGCTCGAACTGACCGAGCGCGTCGATGGATGATCCGGCCGCCAACTTCGTTCTTCCCTATATCCGTCCGGGACCGTCATCCGGTCCCGTTGCCTTAGTGTTTATGGCATCGGGCCTGACAAGACGCCAGACATTAAGCACACCTGCCACACCGCCCAAGAGCGAAAAGACAATAAGAAACCAGGGCTTCGTATGCAGCCAGTGGTCAAGCCCCCAGCCAATCGCAACCCCGACCACAAGCGCCGACACAAGTTCCGTTCCTGACCTGATCACCAGGCCCAGATCGGACAGTGTCCCACCGGTGTCACGTTCCACGGCTGCGGGCGGGTTCAGACGCTCACGGGCCGCTTCCAGTCGCCGGTCAAAGGACTCGTCGGACGGATCGTTATCCTTATCCACTTCTCGCACCTCCCAAGGGTGCAGGCGCTAGCTAACGATGCTGCAATAACCTGTCAAGCAACGGGTGGCAAACAAACACGCCACCCCTGCATCTTTTTTCCCATATCGGGGAGTACGCCCGCCCTTTAATCGCCCGAGGAACCACCGGGAATGACGTCGTACCCGGCACTGCCGGGGAACGCGCCGGGCGGGGGGGCATCAGCGGGTTCGACATGAATGGCCTGGTTCACGTCGGGTCCGATCTCACGCGCGTTGATTGCGGTCCCATGGTCCCCCGTAACGCCGGTGCCGATGGCGTGCAGCGTCGCCCCCGGCTTGAGCCAGGCGACAAGGCGGCTTGCATTCTTTTCCCCCACGTACACGACGCTATGGTCGCGCATGATCACGCCCTGCACCCCGCCCTGCATGTCATACAGCGGGGCAAGGATGGTGCCGTCCACCGGCACGTCCGGCCCGATGCTGGGGGAGTCCAACGGCATCGGCGCCGTAGCGGGCGGGCGTACGTCGGCAATACGCCGCCCACGTGGGCCCGTTACGGCATAGGCCCGCACGATGGGATGACCGATGCCCTTCAGGCCATTGACGCTGACCTGTTCGCCCGGACGCGCGATGGCGGGAAGCTGCTCACCAAGGTCATGGGAGAAAAAGACCTGCGTGCCATCGGCAAGCAGCATGCCCGACAGCTGTCCCGCCGGGCTCAGGATATACTGCGTCATCAGGCCGGTGGTGACCGGCAGGGGGCTCATGTCGAACACCGGCGCGACCTGTGCCGCAGCCGGGGCGGCTGGTGCAGGCTGTGCGCCGCCCTTGCCGGCGGCATGGGCACCGCCCGCCGCCAGACTGCCAGCCACAAGCACGCCCGCAAGCAGGCGGCAGGAGGAACGTCGATGAATGTCCATGCGGGTACCCGTCTTTCGTCTGTCTTAACCCCGGTCGTCCACCGGGCGTGCTATCTCATGCCATCCCTGACGCGCAGGCAAGGGGGCTGGCTGTGGGATCAGTGCCGGAAATGGCGCATACCTGTGAAAACCATCGCGATGCCGGCCCTGTCGGCAGCGGCGATCACCTCGTCATCACGGATCGAGCCTCCGGGCTGGATCACGGCAGTGGCGCCTGCGGCGATGGCGGCCTCAAGACCGTCCGCGAAGGGGAAGAACGCATCCGACGCCACGACGCTGCCCTGTGTCAGCGGATGGTCGATGCCTGCTTCCTTTGCCGCGTCGGCGCTTTTGGTTGCGGCGATGCGCGCGGAATCAACGCGGCTCATCTGGCCTGCGCCAATCCCCACCGTGCTCTGGTCCTTGGCATAGACGATGGCGTTCGACTTGACGTGCTTGGCCACACGGAAGGCAAAGATCAGGTCCGCCATTTCCGCCGGAGTCGGCGCACGCTTCGTCACCACCTTCAGGGCATCGGGCGTGATGCGCCCATTATCGCGCGTCTGCGCCAGGAAGCCGCCAGCCACCGACCGCACTACCACGCCACCGGCTGCCGGGTCCGGCAGTGCGCCGGTCAGCAGCAGGCGCAGGTTCTTCTTGCGCGCAAGGATCTGGCGTGCCTCCTCAGTAGCGTCGGGGGCCACGATCACTTCGGTGAAAATCGCGGCGATGCGTGATGCCGCTTCGGCTTCCAGCGTGCGATTGAGCGCCACGATCCCGCCAAAGGCCGAAACCGGGTCACACCGCAGCGCCCTGTCCCATGCTTCCGCCTGTGTCGCCGCCACGGCCACCCCACAAGGGTTGGCGTGCTTGACGATCACCACGGCGGGCGCGTCGAATTCGGCCACGGCCTCGAACGCCGCATCCGTGTCGTTGATGTTGTTGTAGGACAAGGACTTGCCCTGCACCTGTGTTGCCGTGGCCACGCCGGGGCGGGTGGACCCGTCGGTATAGAAAGCCGCTTTCTGGTGCGGGTTTTCGCCGTAGCGCAGGCTCTCGCGCTTTTCGCCGGCAACGATCATGCGCGACGGCAGCTCCTCGCCTTCCTGTTTTGCAAACCATGCGGCGATGGCGGCGTCATACGCCGCCGTGCGGGCATAGGCGGCACCGGCCAGCACCTTACGCTGTTCAAGCGTGGTGCCACCGTTTTCCAGCGCGGTGATGATGTCGCCATACTGAGCCGGATCGGTGACGATGGCGACATGGGCATGGTTCTTGGCCGCGGCACGGATCAGGGCGGGGCCACCGATGTCGATATTCTCGATACAGTCATCCGCACCGGCACCCGACGCCACCGTGGCCTCGAACGGGTACAGGTTGACGGCCACGAGGTCGATCGGGGCAATCCCGTGTTCTTCCATCTGACTGACATGCGCGGGCAGGTCCCGCCGCCCAAGGATGCCACCATGCACCTGCGGCACCAATGTCTTGACACGACCATCAAGGATTTCCGGAAACCCGGTATGTTCGGACACGTCGCGCACGGCGATCCCGGCCTCACGCAGGGTTCGGGCGGAACCACCCGTCGAGAGGATTTCCGCGCCATGGGCGACAAGGGCGCGGGCAAGATCAAGCAGGCCCTTCTTGTCGGAAACGGAAATCAGGGCACGCCGAACCGGCACGGTCTTCGGGGGGGTCATCAGCGGGTGACCTTTCACGCAAGCTGGAAATGAGCCAATGCGGGAGGCTTAGTCCAACCGCGGGAGGCTGGGCAATAAGCGAAATGGCATAATGGCCCCGTGCCGGTCGGAAACCGGCCCCGGCAGCACGACCGCTGTCTGTCAGCAGCGGCACGCACGCCAGACCAACCCGCACCAACCGGACAGGCACTGCCCGCCCACAGGCCAGGCGGATAGCCTGTGCCCTATCCATCATCCGGGTGCTGCAGGGTGTGGGCATACTGCGCCAGCATGGCGCGGACTTCCTGCCCGTCCGTTGCTTCCAGTGCACGACAGGCCATGCGGCGGCAGTCATCCATGGCAGCGGCCCGGATGGCCCGCTTCACCCGTGGTACCGCAGACGCATGCATGGAAAAGGACCGCACCCCCAGCCCCACCAGCAGCGGCACCGCCTGCGGATCGGACGCCAGTTCCCCACAGACGGAAACCGGCCTGCGCTGCCGCAGCCCCGCATCCGCCGTCATGCGCATAAGCCGCAGCACGGCCGGGTGCAGCGGGTCATACAATGCCGCCACATCCGTCGCGGCACGATCGGCGGCGAGAGTGTACATGGTCAGGTCATTCGTGCCGATGGCCAGGAATTCGGCTTCCTGCGCCAGCACATCCGTCATCAGGGCCGCAGCGGGTGTTTCAATCATGATGCCAAGCGGCGGCAGGGGATCCGGTATCTTCACCCCCCTGCGCCGCAGCCTGCGCCCGACGCGGGCATAGATCTCACGCGCGGCCTGCAGTTCCTCCAGCAGGGAAACCATGGGCAGCAGCACCCGTACCGGCCCCGCATGGGCCGCGCGCAGGATCGCGGCAAACTGCGTTTCCAGCAGCGCGCGGTGCTGGAGCAGCAGCCGGATGCCACGCACCGCCAGCGCCGGATTGGCGTCACCTCCATTGCCAATTCCCACGCGTGACAGGGCATCGCTGTTTTTTTCGCTGCCCCAGTCCACCACGCGGATCGTGACCGGGTCCCCCGCCATGGCCTCGATCAGGGGCAGATAGATGGCTTCCTGCAGCTCTTCATCAGGCAGCGTATCCGTGTTCATGAACAGGAATTCGCTGCGCAGCAGCCCGATGCCCGCCGCCCCCGACTGCGCGACCATGGGCAGTTCGGCCGGGATTTCCAGATTGGCCTGAAGCGTCAGCACCTCCCCGCTGGACAGTCGCGCGGGCAGGCGACGCAGGCGGCCAAGCATCTGGCGTTCACGGGCGTAGGACGCAACCTCGACCCGGGCCGCCGCCGCCGTGCGGCTGGACGGACGCACGATGACCCGTCCCGTCGCCCCGTCCACCACCAGCCGCGTGCGCCGTCCCACCTGCGCCAGCAGACCATGGGCCGCCAGCACGGCGGGAATGCCCAACGCGCGCAGCAGGATGGCGGTATGCCCGGTGCTGCCGCCTTCTTCCGTCACGACGGCGGCAATGCGGGAGGGATCGATCAGGGCGGCATCAGCGGGACGCAACTGCTCCGCGACCAGGATGGCCCCATCGGGCAGGGTGGAAAAGGACCGGTAGGGCGTGCCACTGAGGTTACGGACCAGCCTGCGCCCGATTTCACGGAATTCGCCCGCCCGCCTGCGTGCGGCCACGGCATCTTCCCCCTGCGGTGCAGGACGGCCGGGCGGGGCTAGCATGAGGGCCGCCAGCGTCTCGGTTTCCTGCATGACGGCGGCTTCGGCCAGCATGCCCTGTTCCAGCCGCGCCTCGATCCCGCGCCGCAGGCGCGACGGCCCGAGCATGCGGCGGTAGACTTCCAGCAGGGAACCGATTTCCACCTGTCCGTCTTCCGGCAGCAGCGCCAGACGGTCATGCAGCCGGCCAAGCTGGGCCACGGAACGGCTTATGGCGTCATGCAGGCGGGTACGTTCGTGCGCGGGATCACAATCCCGGCGCGCCATGTCCACTGGCGGGGGGGCGGGTTCATGCGCGACGGCGGCATACCCGATCGCAACCCCGGATGAAACGGGCTGGCCTTCCAGCCGGACTTCTCCCGCGCGGGGACGCTGCTTCGGACGGCGTTCAGTCGTCTTCATCAAACCCGGCCCCGACCAGCCGCGTCAGGGCTCTGAGCGCCTGCGGCCCCTGCGGACCGGAGGTCGTGATGGTGACGGTCTCCCCCCTGCCCGCACCCAGCATCATAAGTCCCATGATGGAATGGCCCGAAACCGTCATGCCCGCATGGGTGACATCAACGCCCGCGTCGAATTTTTCCGCTACCGTCACGAATTTCGCGGCCGCGCGCGCATGCAGCCCGCGCTGGTTCACGATTTCCACATCCGCCTGGTGCGATGCGGGCTGCGCTGCCGCTTCAGCCACCGTGGCCTGCCACGCTGTCCGTCTCGCCCACGCATTCCCCGACACCGGACAGACAGGCCGCCGGCAGGTGGGATGCCACGGATATGTACCGCCTGCCTGCCGCTTCCGCGCCATTGAGGCAGTCCTGCATATCCGCATGACCCCGCATCTGCGCCAGCTTGACCAGCATGGGCATGTTGACCCCCGCCAGCACTTCCACCCGGTCGGTTTCCAGAACGGACACCGCGACATTCGATGGCGTGCTGCCAAACATGTCGGTCAGCAGAATGACGCCCTGACCACTATCGACCGAGTCGATGGCCTGCTGCAGGGCCGTCCGGCATGTACCAGGCAGGGAGGTGGAGGTAACATTGAACACCGTCGCCTGCGCCTGCGGACCGACGACGTGTTCGAGTTCCCCCTTCAGGGTCTCGCCAAGGACACCATGCATCACGAACACAAGACCGATCATTGCGGGTCTTTCTGCTCCGTTGTTTCCGGCAGCCCGCGGGGCCGGTTGGCCCACCGCCAGCTGCTGCGGCCCTGACGGGCCAGTTCACGATGCATGATCACCACCGGCCATGCATCATGTGGATGGGTATGCCCGACACGTTGTGCAAGCCTGAGGGCAAGCGCCTCCACCAGCGTGACGGAGCGGTGCCGCCCCCCCGAACAGCCAATGGCGATGGTGGCGTATTTCTTGCCTTCCTGCACGAAGCGCGGCAGCACCAGTTCCAGCAGCCCCGCGATCCGGTCCAGGAATTCCTGATAATCCGGGTCACGGGCCACATAATCAGCCACGTCCTGGTCCAGCCCGGTCATGGAGGACAGGGCTGGGTCATAATAGGGATTGGTCAGGAAACGGGCGTCGAACACCATGTCAGCTTCCCGCGGCAGGCCTGCAGGAAAGGCGAAGGACATGAGGGCCACCGTCAGGCCATCAAGTCCCCCCGCCGTCCATTCCCCGAACCGGGCCTCGACCAGCTGCCGCAGTTCCGGCGGGGGCAGGTCGGAGGTGTCGATCACCACATCCGCCGCTTCACGCAGGGGGGATGTCAGGCGGATTTCAGCTTCGATCCCTTCCTTCACTGTGCCATGAACGGCCTGAGGGTGACGCCTTCGGGTGGCCGTGTAGCGGCGCAGCAGGACGCTTTCCTCGGCTGTTGCATAAATCAGTTCCGCATTCAGCGCCGGGTTGACCCGCAGCCGTGCCAGCGCCTCCAGCACGGCAGACGCATCAAACCCGCGCGTGCGGGAATCCACACCCACCGCCACCGGACGTTCGGCACGCGCCACGATTTCGTCCAGCATGCCCAGTGGCGGATTGTCGATCACCTCGTGCCCCAGATCCTCCAGAATACGCAGGATCGAGGACTTGCCTGCCCCGGACAGCCCGGTGACAAGCAAGATACGACGGGGAAGGGGTGTGTCTTCATGCATGGTGTCAGTCACGCAAAACCCTGACTTCTGTCAGCCACATGCCCAATGACAAATCGCGGTCTCATGGCGGGATCGGAACCTTTTCGTGAATCCATTGTTCCCCGAACGGGCTGCAATGGAAAGTGGCGACGATATCACATCTGTCTTTCATCCAGCAGTTGCCTGTCACCGGCAACGCAATCCAGGACCAGCCCGATCCGGGCTACGGCGGAGGGCTGTGCCGGATCAAGGAAAAACACCGGTTGCCCCACTACCTTATCACGCTTGGGCGCCGGGGGGAGTCGCGGCGGGTAATCCGTGGGAGAAACCAGCCTTGCAACAGCCACAACGCGCACGCGCGCGCGATAGGGC
Source organism: Komagataeibacter oboediens (assembly GCF_003207815.1). Classification (GTDB taxonomy): domain Bacteria; phylum Pseudomonadota; class Alphaproteobacteria; order Acetobacterales; family Acetobacteraceae; genus Komagataeibacter; species Komagataeibacter oboediens. Next base: position 87,329 of record NZ_NKTX01000004.1, read on the forward strand.
ATGCGCACGATCCCGATGCCGCGCACTTCCAGAAGGCCCGCAAGTGCCGGGGGCGCACTGGCCCAGCCTGCATGCATGCAGACCCGGTCATCGGCCACAAGGTCATACCCCGCGTCGATCAGACGCAGCAGCAGGTCGGATTTCCCGGCACCCGACGGCCCGCAGAGCATGATGCCCTGCTTCCCCCGCGCGGCGCAGGACGCATGGATCTGGACCGGGTCATTCATGGATGAAGGAGGTATCCGAAAAACGTCATTTCGGGGATGGAAAATTTTTTATGGACAAAACATGACCATTTTGTGATTCTGACTTCAATGGAAGAAATCATGCCGTTCCGCCCTTCACCGGAAATACACATCCGGCACCTGACCGGCTTCGATGCCACAACCGGGCAGTTCCCTGCTGGCCTGTTTCCCCAGATCCGGCAGGCGCTGGCAACGGGCATGGCCCAACTGGACCAGCAGGGCATGGGGGCGGACAATGTCACCCGCATCACCTTTACGCTGCGTGAAACCGACGGGTTCAGCACCTGCTTTCCCCTTCTGAACGATCTGTTCGGCCGCACCTGTCCCGCAACGACACTGCGGCTGGTCAAGCAGTTCGAGCGGACCGGGCAACTGGCGGAAATCGAACTGGTCGCTTTGCCCACACAGGCTGACGACACACTATCCTGATACAGCCGCCAGCAATAAACACCTGGTCAGAAGACAAAAGTTTCCGTCTTGCGCCTTTTCCGGACAGATTCAGTAAAATCTTGTCAGACACATCCTGAATAAGCGCCGGAGGTTCACTGCGCAGACTGTCTGAAAGAAAGGCGGCAAACGCAGATCAGTTCCGTGTGGAGACTGTCTGTCGGACAGACATTTATTTCTGGAAAGAAGGAAAGTGGTGGAGCTGAGGGGAATCGAACCCCTGACCTCCTCATTGCGAACGAGGCGCTCTCCCATCTGAGCTACAGCCCCACATTCCTCGCGCGATAGATACCGTGCACAGGCAGTAAGTCAAGACCCATTTTTGGGCGCACAATCGCTTTTCTCTCCTGCCCGCCGCCGTCATAGTAGTTGTATGCGGGCGTGCCGGACACTAAATTCTGTTTCCCATCATCCATGAAGGTTGGCCCGTTGATCACCATTATCTTTAACCTGCTGGCTGAACTCATACAGCTTTATTACTATGTGGTGATGCTGGCCTGTCTGTTCAGCTTCCTGCTGGGATTCGGCATTCTGGACCCGCGGAACCAGATTGTCTGGAACATCTCCAACTTCCTGTTCCGCATGACCGAGCCGGTGCTGCGCCCCATCCGCAACATCCTGCCGAACATTGGCAATATCGATCTCAGCCCGCTCGTACTGCTGCTCCTGCTGCAGTACGTGGTGATGCCCGTCATGGGCAAGATCTACGGCATGCTTATGGTCGGCATTGCATAAAAGCCGTGGCGGCGGGCTATCCCCCCCACGGCGAAGGCGGATATAATGTATTGTGGCCTTGGCTTTCCTTCGGGCCGGATTTCAGGAGTTATCATTAAATGAAAAAAACGAACCGTTTCCTGGCGCTCGTCGCGGCTCTGCCGCTTGCAGCCGCCCTGTCCGGCGCACCTGCACATGCACAGGGCTTTGGCGGCCTGACCGGTGGCTCGTCGGGTGAACTTGGCAAGGCTGCCGGCCTGCTGTCGGGCAGCGGCCTGAACGTGCCGTCCGTCTCGTCGCTCGCTCCCTCCAACGTCACGGGCCTGCTGAGCTACTGCGTGCAGAACAACTACCTGCAGGGCAACAGCCCCACCACGCTGCTGTCCTCGCTGAAGCAGAAGGCTGGCCTTGATACCTCCAGCACCCAGTACACCAACGGCCAGAACGGTATCCTGGATACCGGAAACGGCAACACGTTCTCGCTGTCGTCGCTGACCGGGAACCTCAAGCAGAAGGTATCGACCAAGGTGTGTAACGCCGTGCTGAAGCAGGGCAAGTCCCTGCTCTGATCCGGTGAATGGTTGTCCGCCTGCCTCAGAACGGGCGGACAACCACCATGATGACGATGATCATCATAAGAACGGTCGGCACTTCATTCGCCATGCGATAGAACCGTTCGGGGCGGGTATTGCGGTCATTGGCGAAATCACGCCGCCACCGCCCGCACGCGCCATTGAACCCCGCCATCGCCAGCACGCAGGCAAGCTTGGTGATCCACCAGCCCGAGTGCCAGTCAACCAGCCCCGGGATGGCCGACAGCAGCCCACCAAACAGGAATGTGCTGATCATGGCCGGCATCATGATGAAGCGCAGCAGCTTGTATTCCATCACCTTGAACCGTTCGGATTCTGCCGTGCCCGGCGCCACCTGGCAGTGATAGACAAACAGCCGCGGCAGATAGAATAGCCCCGCCATCCATGCAATGAACGACATGATGTGGAATGCCTTCAGCCACAGCATGATGGACGCCAGCGCATCAATCATGCGCGGCACCGTGCGGTTTCTGGCTGTCCAGGATACGCCGCAGCAGCGGCACGAACTGGTCAAGATGCGTGATCCGCAGCAGCCCCGGCCATGATGGCGCGGGCAGGTCGGCAGACCGTAACAGCACGCATGCCATGCCCGCCGCCTGTGCTGCGCGTGCGCCGGTATCGGTATCTTCCAGCACGATGCAGTTCTCAGGCGGCACGTCCTGCGCCTTCGCCGCCGCCAGATAGACCGCAGGGTCCGGCTTGGGCTGGCCCATGTCACGGGCGGAATGGATGTGCGCAGGCGCGATCAGTTCATCCAGCCCGGTGCGGCCGAATTTCGCCTCCATTTCCATGACAGAGGAATTGGAACCGATCCGGTAGGGCAGGCCCAGCGCCGCCACACCGCGCAGCATGGCGGGCGCACCGTCTATGGTTTCCGCCTCGCTGCGCATGAGGGTGACAAGGTTGTGCTGCATCTGCGCAGGCCAGTCATCGGGCAGGATTATGCCCTCCGCCTGCTCGATTTCATGTTTCAGCGCCGTCAGGGCGTGACCGGCAAAGCGCCGGACCGCGTCCTCGTCACTGATGGCCAGACCATATTCACGCAAGGTGCGGGCAATCATGCGGCATGACGGCCCCTCGCTGTCGATCAGGACACCGTCACAGTCAAAAATGACCAGTCTGAGCGCGCCATCAGGACGCAGGGCGGCAGGTAACATCATTCATACATCCCGTATGGTCTTGATCAGGTCGCCCACATGTTCCGGGGGCGTGGTGGGAATGACCCCATGGCCAAGATTGAAGACATGGGGGCGTCCCTTCATCGCATCACGGATGGCGCGGGCTTCGGCACGCATGCCTTCACCACCCGCCAGCACGCGGATCGGGTCAAGGTTGCCCTGCAGCACCAGCGTGTCAGGCACTTTTTCCGCAACGGCCTTCATGTCGGCCCCGGTATCCAGGGCCATCGCGTTTACGCCGGTCACATGCCCGTATTCAATCGCCATGAGCCCGGCCAGACGCGGGAAGCCGATGACCGGCACACCGGGATGGCGGGCGTTGATGATTTCGGTAATCCGGCGTGCGGGTTCAATGACATGCTTGCGGAACTGTGACGGCGGCAGCAGGCCCGACCAGCTGTCAAACAGCATGACCGCTTCAGCCCCGGCGCTGATCTGGTTGCACAGCATGTCCGCGGTGGAGGTGGTCAGCAGGTCGATCAGCCGGTCAAAGAATGCGGGATCGGTATAGGCCAGCCTGCGTGTTTCCTCGAACTCACGCGATCCATGGCCTTCCACCATGTAGCACGCCACCGTAAACGGCGCGCCGGCAAAGCCGATCAGCGTGACCTGTCCCGGTCTGGCCGGACCGATCGCCTCCGGACCGTCAACAGCCTTGCGCAGCCGCCCCAGCGTTTCCATGACCGGGCGGGTCGCCTGTTCTACCCGTGTCGGGTCCAGCTGGTCCAGGTCGGCCTGTGAACGGACCGCCCCCAGGACTGGCCCCCTGCCCGGCACGAATTCCAGCGACTGCCCCATTGCCCATGGCAGGATGAGGATATCGGAAAACAGGATCGCCCCATCCATGCCAAAGCGGCGGATGGGCTGCAGCGTGAGGTCCACCGCCATGTCCGGGGTCATGCAGCGGGTTATGAAATCCGCCTTTTCACGCAGCGCCCGGAATTCTGGCAGGAACCGGCCCGCCTGCCGCATCAGCCATACCGGAGGTGGCCATGTTGCCTCTCCCAACAGGGTGGCGAGCAGGGGTTTGCGTGTTTCAGTCATCGATCCGTCGTTCTGTTTCGTTGTGGCCGGACTATCTCGTACTTTCGCCGTGACGGATAGCGGGCAGGCACAACGCGCGCGCCTCTTTCAAAACAATAAAAGAAAAGAGAAAGAAAATTTTTGATGTGCTTTAAGTGCTGTGGATGACGGGGTACCCACGTTTCCGAAAATGTACCCCACTTTTCCCACAGAGTGTACAGTTTCCGACTCCAAGGATTCCCGCGCCTGTGGACGGTTATCCAGAATGTACCGACATAAGCCTGTGTACAACCCACCGCGAATGGAGGTGTACCCATTGTCCACGGTACTCGGTACGGCACAGAATTGTTTGGAGTACTGTCCCCATGTACCCCAGTACTCGAACGCGCCGAAATTCATGTTTCACTTCGGTAGTACGGAGAGGGCAATGCCAGACGACTCGAATTTAGTACTAAAGCCCCTGCCATTACAGGCGGAGTCGCCCGCGATAGTACTCGCCAGCCGCTCCAGCGCACGGCGGAGTCTGCTGGAATCGGCGGGAGTGCGGGCGGATTACAGATCGGCGGATGTTGATGAACACGCCATTCGCGATGATGCCCGTGCCCGCGGCATGGCGCCGGGGCAGACGGCCTTTGAACTGGCCCGCGCCAAGGCCCGCGCCGTCAGTGTGGACCGCGGCGCGATCGTGATCGGGGCGGATCAGATGCTGTCATGTGAAGGGGCATGGTTTGACAAGCCGGAAAGCCTGGACAGGGCCCGCCAGCAGTTACGCATGCTGCGCGGCAGGCCGCATGTCCTGCATACGGCGGTGGTGATGCTGCGTGACGGGGTCGAGGTCTGGCGGCATGTCGCCTGTCCCGTGCTGCACATGCGTGTGTTCAGCGACTCCTTTCTCGAGCGGTATCTGGCGATCGAAGGCGATGCGATTCTGTCCTGTGTCGGGTGTTACCGGCTGGAGGGCATGGGCATTCACCTGTTTTCCCGGGTGGAAGGGGAACATTCCGCCATTATGGGACTGCCCCTGCTGGCGGTGCTGCAGGCTCTGCGGGCACAGCATATCATCCTGCAATAAATTGGATTGTGGGGGGTTGCATTGCCCGGGGCTTACGGTTATACCCCGCGAACCGGACCACGGCGGACCATCGAAACGGTCAGTCAGTCAGGACAGTGGGGCCATAGCTCAGTTGGGAGAGCGCCTGAATGGCATTCAGGAGGTCAGGGGTTCGACTCCCCTTGGCTCCACCAGATTCCTTATCTGGTACCCCCCTTAAAAAACAGAATAGTGTGTTTTCACTGTTTTAGTGAGAGATAGGGTAAGCACGTACCTGCCCGTGCAGGTGCCCTGTCTATCGGATTGTGGACATATACTGTTCGACCTCCGCTTGCGATTTCAAAAACAAGAAGTTTTTGGGTGCCGCCTTTTTTCAAAAAAGACGGTGTTACCTGAAGATTCTTGGAAAAAACTTCACCAAAAACGTTTCCAGGATCTGCCAGGCCACGGCTCAGGTGGAATGATCGAGTTCGTCGAGTTCGATCAGCCCCGCCTCGCCCGTCTGCGCGGGGGGAAGATCCGGCATGGCCGGTTCCGTCGCCCTGTCGCCCGGATGCAGCCTGCGGACCACGCCAAAGGCGGTCATGACCGCGCAGGACCCGAATAATACGCACCCCAGCACCTGTCCCACCTGTACTCCGGCGGGACCGAACTGCATGCCAAACCATACGAACGGAATGGTGCCCAGTGTCGCCCGTCCCCAGTTGAACAGGGTCGAATACAGTGGGAAGCCCAGATTGTTGAAGGCGGAATTGGCCACAAACAGCATGCCGATAAAAACGTAACCGGCAATTGTCCAGTTACAGAACAGGTGGATCAGCATGGCCGCCGTGCCCTGCGCCGAAAATACCCGCACCACAATGTCCTGCGCCAGGAACAGAACGGCCCAGGTAATGGCCACACAGCCCGCGACCAGCCACAGGGAGGCCACCAGTGTGTCGCGCACCCGGTCCAGCTTTCCCGCCCCCAGATTCTGCGACATGATCGGCCCCACCGATCCTGTCAGGGCAAAGACGAACGCGAACGCCACCGGCACGATCCGGTCGATGGTCGCCTGCCCCGCAATGGCCGCCAGCCCGAAGCTGGCCATGGCATGAGTGACGAACACGCTGCCCACCGGGGTCGCCAGATTGGTCAGGATGGCAGGCATCGCCACCTGACCCACCAGACGGGTGTCCGCCATGACATGGGTGCGTACCGGCAGTGCCAGCAGCCCGTGCCGACGTGCACAGCGAAAGCCCACCAGTGCTACAGCCAGGCGCGAAAGGATGGTGCTGATCGCAGCCCCCTTCAGCCCCAGCCCCATCACCACGATCAGCAGCGGATCGGCAATGGCCGTGATCATGGCCCCCATCAGGGTCACGTTCATGGAAATGCGCGCTGCCCCGATGGCCCGTAACAGGCCTGAACACCCCATTCCCGCCGCGATCAGCGGCAGCCCGGGCGAGACGATTTCAAGAAAAAGGGTTGCCTGTCGTGCGGCTTCCCCTTTTGCCCCCAGCAGTGCAAGCAGTGGTGTGGCCAGCCATGCCGTGAACAGGCCGATCACCAGGCACGCGCCCATCATGAACATACCGAAGGAAGACGCGACACGTTGCGCCTGCTCCATCTTGCCTGCGCCAATCAGCCGGCCGGTAATGGCCCCGATGCCGATGGACAGGCCGATGGACACGGCAATCTGCACATAGCTGATCACGCCGGAAAACCCGATTGCGGCGGTCAGCGCGGGATCACCCAGCCATGAGATGTAGAAAAGGTTCAGCAGGTCGACAATGAAGACCGCCATAAGCCCGATGGCGCCGGTCCCGGCCATGACCACAACGTGGCGAACGATATGCCCCGTGCAGAAGGTGGCTTTTGGTCGGGTTACGGTATGTCCCCCCATTCGGGTGTCCTGTCTGCTGGCGTTCATATGGTCAGGCCGGAGCTGCCGCGCTCGTGGCGTGCATGATGCGGGGCAATGAAATCTGGCACAAGGGCCATGTGCAGCCGGTCTTTTCGACCGGTCCGAAAAAATATGGGCGCATGCCGTATATATTGTCAGTGCATTGTGCGGTGCAAAATAAACAGATGAATTGTGCAGTGCAAAAAAAGTAAAATTTCATTTTTATTTATATTTATGTTGACCTGTTAAAATAAGCATGTCATACAGAATCACACGAAGCGATCAGGCTTCCATAAAAACAAAGAACATCCGGAAAAAATACCGGAATGGGTGCAGCACCTTCAGTGTCCGCATCCCCCTGGCAGGGTCCCCCGTAACGGGGGGCCCTGTTTTTTTGCGCATGGCATAAAATAATGGGTGCCATCCGTCTTTTACGTATCTTGTCCCGATTGGCTTTCTCTACTGTGGCGTCGGTTCCCACGCTGGTGGAAACCATTCCGTTGAGGGAGGAATACCAATGTCCAGACTGACTGCGGCCGAACGCAATGCCCTGCCGGATTCAGCCTTTGCCCTGCCGGGGCGGCGCTATCCGATACCGGATGCGACCCACGCGCGCGACGCGCTGGCCCGGGCGAGCGAAATGCTGCATCGCGGTGACCTGACACAACAGGAATACGACACCGTGGTTGCCCGCGCCCATGCCGTGCTGGAAAATGAATAGGCACGCATGAAAAAGGGCGCGGAAGTATCCCTCCGCGCCCCTTTTGCGTGCGTATGAAGCGGTCAGGCGTCAGCCTGCCTTGTCCAGTTCCGCTTCAAGCTGCGGCAGGATGGTGAACAGGTCGCCCACGATCCCGTAATCCGCGACCTGGAAGATCGGTGCTTCGGGGTCCTTGTTCACCGCAACGATCACCTTGCTGTCTTTCATCCCGGCCAGATGCTGGATCTGACCCGAAATCCCCATGGCGATATACAGTTCCGGCGCCACGATCTTGCCGGTCTGGCCCACCTGGTATTCGTTGGACACGAAGCCCTTGTCCACCGCTGCGCGCGAAGCGCCGATGGCGGCACCCAGACGGTCGGCCAGCGGTTCCAGCAGCTTGAAGTTTTCTTCGTTCTGCATGCCATTACCGCCCGAAACCACAACGCGGGCGGATTCCAGTTCCGGCCGTTCGGACTTCGACAGTTCGGTGGCGACGAAAGTGGACCCACCCGGACCTGCGGGCAGGGCCACTTCCTCGATCACCGCATTGCCGCCTTCGCTTGCCACCGGATCGAAGGAAGATGCGCGGACCGTGATGATCTTTTTTGCATCCGCCGACTTTACCGTCGCCAGCGCGCTGCCGGCATAGATGGGACGGACAAAGGTATCGGCGTCGTTGATGGCGACGATATCAGGGATCGGCTGCACATCCAGCAGCGCGGCCGTGCGCGGCAGGACGTTCTTCGCCGTAGCAGATGACGCCGCCAGGATATGGCTGTAACCCGACGCCAGATCCGCCAGCAGGGCGGCAACCGGTTCGGCCAGTTCGCTGCTGCCGGTGGTGTCAGTAACCTGCAGTACCTTTTTCACGCCCGGAATGGCGGCGGCGGATTTTGCAGCGGCAGCCGCGTCCGGCCCGGTGACCAGCACATCGACATCGCCCAGCTGGCTGGCGGCCGCAATGGCGGAACGCGAGGCCTGGCGGATCGCCCCGGCTTCATGATCCAGATAAACGAGTACGGTCATGATCAGATCACCTTTGCTTCGTTACGCAGACGCGACACCAGTTCCGCTGCCGAGTCGAGCTTGATCCCCGCCTTGCGTTCAGGCGGTTCGGCAACCGAGATCACGCTCAGTCGCGGCGTCATGTCCACGCCCAGATCGGCAGGCGTGATCTTTTCCATCGGCTTCTTGCGCGCCTTCATGATGTTGGGCAGCGAAGCGTAGCGCGGCTCGTTCAGGCGCAGGTCTGCGGTAATGATGGCCGGCAGCGCCAGCTTTACGGTCTGGGACCCGCCATCAATCTCGCGCGTGACGGTTACCGCGGCATCGGCCACGTCCACCTTGGAGGCAAAGGTCGCCTGCGGGCGGCCCAGCAGGCCCGCCAGCATCTGCCCGGTGGCGTTCATGTCATCATCAATGGCCTGCTTGCCAAGGATGATCAGGTCGGGCTTTTCCTTTTCCACCAGTGCCTTGAGCACCTTGGCCACCGAAAGCGGTTCGGTCACCACATCGGTTTCCACCAGAATGGACCGGTCGGCCCCCATGGCCATGGCCGTGCGCAGCGTGTCCTGCGCCTTGGGCTCACCGATCGAAACCGCGACGATTTCGCTCACCACGCCTTTTTCCTTCAGGCGCACGGCTTCCTCAACCGCGATTTCATCAAACGGATTCATGGACATCTTGACGCCGGCGGTTTCAACACCGGAACCATCGGCTTTCACTCGCGGTTTGATGTTGTAATCAATCACGCGCTTAACGGGTACAAGAACCTTCATTGCATATTTGCCTGTCTGTCTTCGGATAAGGGCAATCGGTGTGGCAGATACATACCGTACCTGCCATATGATTACATCCCGCCGGGATAGTTCGGACCGCCTGCCCCCTCCGGCGTGACCCAGTCGATGTTCTGGGCGGGGTCCTTGATGTCGCAAGTCTTGCAGTGGACGCAGTTCTGCGCGTTGATCTGCAGGTGGGGGTCCGTGCCCTCATCCGCCACTTCATAAACGGCTGCCGGGCAGTACCGGCTTTCGGGGGAGCGGAACACATCCCAGTTCACCGTCTTCCACAGCGACATGTTGCGGACCTTCAGGTGAACCGGCTGGTCTTCTTCATGATTGGTGTTGGACAGGAAGACCGAGGACAGGCGATCGAACGTGATCTTGCCATCGGGCTTTGGATAACTGATCTTTTCCGAAATCGAGGCCGGTTCCAGCACTTCGTTGTCGCTGTGCCGCGTATGCAGCGTCCATGGTGCGCGGCCACGCAGCAGCATGGCGTCGATGCCCGAATACAGCGCGCCGCCCTTCATGCCGAATTTGGCGAAGGCGGGGCGGATGTTGCGTACCGAACGCAGTTCCGTCCACAGCCAGGAATCCCGGATGCGGCGGGTATAGGATCCCGGTTCCACCCGGTCCGTCGCCAGCGCTTCCGCCACGGCTTCCGCCGCCAGCATGCCCGACTTCATGGCCGTGTGGGTGCCTTTGATCTTGGGTACGTTCAGGAAGCCTGCCGTATCGCCAATCAGTGCCCCGCCGGGGAAGGTCAGGCGCGGGATAGACTGGATTCCCCCTTCGGACAGCGCACGCGCGCCATAGGCGATGCGGCGACCGCCCTCGAAATACGGGCGGAAGGCCGGGTGCAGCTTCACGCGCTGCATTTCATCAAACGGGGACAGCCATGTGTTGGGATAGTCCAGTCCCGTGACAAACCCGTAGGACACCAGGTTGTCACCAAAATGGTACATCCACGCCCCGCCATAGGTCCGGTCATCCAGCGGCCAGCCAAAGCTGTGCTGCACCAGTCCGGGGCGATGCATTTCCCTGGGGATTTCCCACAGTTCCTTGATACCCAGCCCGTAGGTCTGCGGGTCCACGCCCTTGCGCAGGTTGTACATCGCCGTGACCTGCTTGGTCAGCGACCCGCGGCAGCCTTCTGCAAACAGCGTGTATTTCGCGCGCAGTTCCATGCCCGGCGCGTAATTGTCGCCTGGCTTGCCATCGCGGCCGATGCCCATGTCCCCGGTGGCGACGCCGGTTACCCGGCCGCTATCGTCCACCAGCACCTCCGCACCCGCGAAACCGGGATAGATCTCGACCCCCAGTTCTTCCGCCCGGCCCGCAAGCCAGCGGCAGAAATCGCCAAGGCTTACGATATGGTTGCCGTGGTTGCTCATGTGCGGCATCACGCGGTCAAGGAACGGGATTTCAAGGCTGCCGTTCCGTGTCAGGTAGAGCATCTGCTCCTCTGTCACGGGCGTGTTCAGCGGGGCCCCTTCCTCGCGCCAGTGCGGCAGGAGTTCCGCAAGCGCACGGGGTTCGATCACGGCACCGGACAGGATATGGGCGCCAATCTCGCTGCCTTTCTCAATCAGGCAGACGCTCGCCTCGGGGGCAACCTGCCGCAGCCGGATCGCCGCCGCCAGCCCCGATGGGCCGCCGCCAACAATAACGACATCGAATTCCATAGTCTCGCGCGGGGTCTCGCTCATACCTCTGTTGTCCTCTTGCGTCATGACCGGGGTGACATGGGATGAATGGGATGAATGGGATTACACTGTATAGCAGTGCTTCCTAGAACCGTTTGGTGCGCGAATAAAGGCTTGTTGCGCATTCCGTTCCTTCGGTCCGTGCAATGGCGGTGCGTTCAGGGTGCTGCCGTCCCGCGGGCCAGTTCGTCCGTTGCCCGCCATTCCGGGCCGACATAGTTGACGATCAGTGTCCTGCGTATGCCCGTCATCGGGCGCGGGACGAAGCCGTGCCATGACCGGGCGGATGGTATGAACAGCAACCCCGAATTGAACATGCCCGAAGCCCGCGCCACGACCGCGCCCGATGCGGTCATGAGGTCGGTGCCCCACTGTGTCGCCTGCGCACCCATGGAAAGTGAGATCACAAGCGTCAGCCGCTTGGCGCCGATATCGGTATGCGGCTCCAGCCAGAAACCATCCGTATCAAGGCATAGTTCAAGGCGCAGGGCCGCGTTTTCAAGATGGGCGTCGCACCTGTCCGCAAAGGCGGCGCGTGTCTGCGTCGTGTCAAACAGGGTTGCCAGATGGTCCAGCGCCGTGTTCGCCGCGCGTTGCGCGGGCGTGATGAACAGCCGTTTCCCGTTGCGTCCCGCCCGCTGGCCACCACTGTCGCCACCTATGAAACGGGCATCTGGCGTCCATGTCACCAGTGCCGCGGCCACCGGCGCGGGCAGTACGTCATAAAGCTGCCAGTGCGGAAAGGGCCACGGCGTAGCCGGCGTGGCGGCAAGGGCTGCGATGACGCAATTCGTTTCCATGGGAAAAGGTTCTGCTGCTCTGGGCCTGCGCTGCCATCGGGGGCGGCGGCCTGTGGGTTACAGGGCGCTGGCGTGGCGGGTGGCACTGTCCGCTGTCAGGTACCGGTCGAAGGCGGCGGCGACGTGGCGCACGAACTGGCGCCCCTTTTCCGTGACCTGTATCTGGCGGCCGGTGATGCGGACCAGCCCATCCGCCACCATGGGAGCCAGATGCGCCAGTTCGGGGACAAAATGGCTGGTGGGCAGGTGATACTGCGCGCAGACCTCCGCCAGATCGACCCGCAGGTCGCACATGACCTGTTCTATGATCGCGGCGCGCACATGATCATCCGCATCCAGCTTCACACCGCGCACGACAGGCAGGCTGTCGGGGCTGTTTCCCATAAGCCGGGCATAGGCGGCGGACGAGACGGCATTTTGCGTCATGCCGCCGGGAAGCGAGGAAATGGCCGATGCCCCCACGCCGATCAGGGCCGGTGCCGTATCGGTGGTATAGCCCTGGAAATTACGGTGCAGCGTGCCGGAGGCCATGGCACGCGCCATGCTGTCGTGCGGGCTGACGTAATGATCCAGGCCCACCGGCAGGAAGCCTTCGTTACGCAGGGTCGCGTCAATCGCCGCGCGCTGGGCAATGCGCGTCTGCGGGCCGGGCAGGTCGCCCACCGGCATCAGGTTCTGGCGCTTCTGTTTCCATGGCACATGCGCATAACCGAAAACTGCCAGACGATCGGGATGCAGGCTGGCCACCGCGCGGGCCGTGCGCGCCACGCCTGCCGTGTCCTGCCGTGGCAGGCCGTAGATCAGGTCGATGTTGATGGAGTTCACCCCCGCATCCCGCAGGGCGGTCAGGCAGTCGCTGGTCTGTTCCCAGCTCTGGATCCGGCCACAGGCGTCCTGCACGTCCGCATCAAGATCCTGCACGCCCATGCTGGCGCGGTTGAACCCGAGTTCATGCAGAAGGGCCGGATAGTCGGGGGGAAGATGCCGGGGATCGACCTCGATGCTGATTTCGGCATCCGGAGCGATATCGAAATCCCGGCGGATGGCCTGCATGACGCGGCGCATGGCGCTGGCCGGGAGTGTCGTGGGCGTGCCACCGCCCCATTGCAGGTGCGTGACCCGGCGGCCGGGGCCGATCAGGGTGATGATGCGGCGCAGTTCCTCATGCAGCAGGGCGGCATAGGCGGCCCGCGCATCCGCATTGCGCAGAACGGCGGTATTGCACCCGCAGAACCGGCACAGCGTGTCACAGAAGGGAACATGCAAATAAAGGGAAACCGGCTGGTCCGCCGGGAGGGAGGACAGCCACGCACGGCTGTCGTCCGGTCCCACCGCATCACTGAACTGCGCTGCGGTGGGGTAACTGGTGTAACGCGGCAGGTTGCCCCCATAACGGGAAAGCAGGGAACTGTCCGCCGCGTTCATGCCATTAGAACCGGTAGGCGATACCGGCGGAAACGACGGTCGGGTCCAGCGAATCGTGGGCCATGACCTTCACGCTTTCGTTGCCATTTTCGGCCCATGCGTGCATGCGCACGAACATCTGCTTCACGTCGAAATTGAAGAACCAGTTGCCAACCAGCTGGTAATCCACACCGGCGTTGATGGACGGACCACCGGTAAAGCCGGAGTTCAGCTTCGTCGTGCCCAGCGCATTGCCAGCAGCGTTCATGTTGTGGAACCACATGAACGTGCCACCCACACCCACATACGGGTTCAGGCGCTTGTGCGGACGGAAGTGCCACGCGACCGTGACCGTCGGCGGCAGCACCCATGCGCTGCCAACATCCAGCTTGCCACCGACATTGGCACCTTCGGCCGCCACTTCATGACGGGTGCTGGTGGCGATCAGGTCCAGCGAGATGTTGTCGGTCACGAAGTATTCGAACGTCAGTTCCGGCATGACCTGGTTGGTGGTCTTGATGCGGGTGCCGCTTACTACGCCATACGGGCTGCCATTGACGCTGGCCCAGACCTTGCTGTCACGATCTTCCGGCAGCACGCCCACGGCGGACAGGCGGATCATGAAGTCACCCTTGCCCAGGCCGATCTTGGTGGTCGCGCAGGTCTGGAAGATGCCGCAGTGGCCGTTACGGGGCTGTGCCACGGCCACGGGCTGTGCCAGCGGTGCATTGACGTAGGTGGAGGGTGCTGTCGTCTGCGCATGGACCGCGACAGGTGCCAGTGCCGTGGCGCCCAGTGCAGCCGACATGGCGAGTTTACGAATGTTCTTCATCGTGAGCAGACCCTAGTTTCATTCCGGCTGGCATGCAGACGGGATCGTTAAGAATGTTCAATTTGATTTGTTAGGTGCAGAAATCACGCTCACCTAGCATTCGGCTTTGATATGAATCAATCAGGACGGGTGAACTATTTCCTTATTACGGTCCAGCCTGACTGTTCTTTTGGTAATGTGGCTTGTGGAACACAGTTTCCGGACCGGGCTGTCCTGATTTATCGCCCGGTTACTATAGGAAAACATGCGTATTGCATCGCATCCCAGTTCGCGTGCCAGTGTTTCCATGGCCGGGATCAGCGCATCCACGATCTTCTGCCGCTGGGTATAGGACAGGGTGATGATGTAATCCGATGTCAGCGTATCACCCGAATACAGGTCGAACCCCCGGCGGAAGGTAGCCATGGCGCAGGGTGGCCGGGCAATGCCGTAATGGGCGACCAGAATCCCTTCCCGCACGCGGGGGCCGGACCGGGCCAGCCTGCGTCCGATGCGTATCCAGTCCTGCATGGAGATATGCGGCAGGGCGATCCTGATCAACGGATAGAGCAACGGGACATCTGCAGGGTCCAGTCGTCGGACCATAGGCGGGGGGACGGCCTGCACGCGTCGGATTTTCCTCGGGCTGGAGGTTTTTATTGGTTACAGGCCTGTTTACCTGATATTTCGCGGCGGAACGCATTGATTTACATCAATCCATCGGCCATACTCCCCACATCTTGGCAAATGCATTAGTGTATTTCTAGGGAGCCAGGCATGTCCGGTTACTTCGGCGCCGGAACGCAGGCGCCTGAAAGTGATTAGGAATAATTTATGTCGGATATGCCTTCGTGTCAGTTTGAATCGAGGCCTCGGCGTATCGTCATCGGGTCGTCCGGCGTGCAGACGGATTTCTGCACGACGTGCAGCGTCCGCCCCACCAGCGTGTGCAGCGTGATCGGACCGGATGACATTTCCCGCCTGTCGGATGCGGCGGTGGAAACCATTATCCCCCCCGGTCGTGGTTTTATCGAGGAAGGCGCGCCGGCCACCGACTTTTTCAACGTCACGTCCGGCACGGTCAAGCTGTTCAAGGCATTGCCTGATGGGCGGCGGCAGATCACGGGTTTTGCCTCGCCCGGGCATTTCCTCGGGCTTGCGGTGTCGGACAATTACGCCTTTGGCGCGGAAGCGGTCGATACCGTGCGGGTCTGCCGTTTTTCACGCGACAAGATGGCCGACCTGCTGGATGATTTTCCCAAGCTGGAACGCCGCCTGCTGGAAGAAGCATCCAACGAACTTGTCGCCGCCCAGAACCAGATGCTGCTGCTCGGGCGCAAGACCGCGCGCGAACGCGTGGCCAGCTTCCTGCTGGATCAGATGCATGCAAGCCAGCTGCCCGGTCACGAAAGTAATGGCGGCCGACTGCACCTGCCCATGACGCGTGGTGATATTGCCGATTACCTTGGCCTGACCATCGAAACCGTCAGCCGCACGCTTAGCTGGATGCGTAGCCAGGGCATGATCGAGGTGGGCAAGGGCTATGCCATCACCATCGTGTCGGCGGCGAAGCTTGACGTGCTGGCGGCGGGCAATACCTAGTCATCCTGTCCCGCCTGCCTGTCATCAGGCGGATCGGGTGCATCCGTAAACAGCGGTTTGGGCGGGGTCGTGCGTGCAGGTCCCCCCACGATATGGCCGATCGGAGTCAGGATCTCGACATGGTCGCAGATGATCTTGAACACCGCCAGCAGGGGCACCGACAGGAACGCCCCGAAAATGCCCCACAGCCAGTCCCAGAACATCAGTGACGCCATGACCAGAACCGGGTTGAGCGTGAACCGCCGCGCCAGCACCATGGGGGTGATCGTTTCCCCTTCCGTCAGGTGGATGCACAGATAGA
The DNA here is from genome assembly GCF_003207815.1 of Komagataeibacter oboediens. Lineage (GTDB taxonomy): Bacteria > Pseudomonadota > Alphaproteobacteria > Acetobacterales > Acetobacteraceae > Komagataeibacter > Komagataeibacter oboediens. The sequence goes on from NZ_NKTX01000004.1 coordinate 103,573, forward strand.
TGGCGGGTGGCAGCAGTGCCTGCCATGCGGACGGGTAAACGAACAGTCCCACAAGGAAATAGATGATGATCCCCATCATCGGTCCGATAATGGGAATGTAGTTCAGCAGGAACGCCATCACCCCCCACAGCAGCGGGTTGGGCATGCCCAGCAGCCAGCACTGCGCCATGTTCACCAGCCCGACGAGGCTGTTGATGATGGTGATGGTGGCCAGATACTGTGAAACGTTCCGTTCGATCTGGTAGGCGATCTGTACCGTGCGCCGTTTGTCGGCGAAGGTCGGCATGATCTCCACAAAGCGGCGCAGCAGGCTGTCCCCCTGCGCCAGCAGGAAGAACAGCATCAGGATCATGGTGAAGAACTGACCCATGAAGGCCTGCGTGCCCAGCAGGATGGACGAACTGAACCGGTCCAGGCCGCCCGTGCTGGGGGTTGATACCACAATGACATGGCCATCGGCCGTATCGGTCACGGCGGCCGGGTGGTCCACATGGCCGCCTGCGATGGTCATGAAATTGTGGATACGGTCGGATGCGCTGGTCAGGAGCTGGAACGGACCGCGCAGGAAGGCAAGGCGTTCCTGCAGCGTATTGATCGCCTCGGGTGCGCGTTCCAGCCAGCCGGTGGCGGGAACGGAAATGGCGGTCCCCACCGCGCCGACAATGCCGAACACACACAGGATCAGGCACAGGGCCGCCAGCGGCTTGGGCAGGCGCAGCCGTGTGTGCAGGAAGCGCAGCGGCGTGGACAGCAGCAGGTTCACCACCAGCGCCAGGATCATGGGCAGGATGATGGCGGACGCGAAATACAGGGTATAGAAAACCGCCAGCACGCTCAGCAGCAGAAGGCAGGCGGTGCGCGTGTCGATGCGGCTGTGGCGCATGACCTCGATGGCGCGCTGCTGCTGCACCTGTTCATAAGATGGCTGCTGTGGGGGTGGCTCTGTCTCGGGCGGCATGATCAGGTCCTGAGGTGGTGCTGGCGTGGCCCCAACGGCTGTGGTGTTTCCTGTGGCCGCTTAATTCGTATCGTACCAATCCGTTCCTTATGGCGGCATATGGGGGGCAGGACCAAGGTTTTTGGCACATTCCCGCTACGCAACCATTGCAGGGGGTGATGGTGCGTACACGCTAACGTGAATTTTTGGGCCCCATATGGCGGGAGACGGTACTTGAAAGCAGGATTGGACAGGGGTCAAATACCCCAAGACGAAGGCCTGCCGCCTTCTGGAACTGCAATCAATGGAGAGTCCCATGGCCTGGAATACCCCCAAGATCGTTGAAGTCCCCCTGGGTGCCGAGATCAACAGCTACGTCTGCGGCGAAAAGAAGTAAGATGGAAACATCGCCGCCTGTCTCGCACAGGCGGCGATTTTCTTTTACAGTCTGCGTCCATGATCGACATTATCGTTCTCGGCGCGGCGGCGGGTGGCGGATTTCCACAATGGAATTCCAACGCTCCCGGTTGCAGGCGGGCCAGGGCCGGCGATCCGGCAGCCCTGCCCCGCACACAGGCTTCCATCGCCATAAGTGGGGATGGAAAGAACTGGTTCGTGGTCAATGCCTCCCCCGACCTGCGGGCCCAGATAAACCAGACCCCGGCCCTGCACCCCAGCGAAGGCCTGCGGTCCACGCCCATCGCCGGTGTCATCCTGACGGGCGGCGAGGTGGATACCATCACCGGCCTGCTGACCCTGCGCGAACGTCAGCCCTTTACCCTGCTGGCAACACCCGAAGTGCTGTCCATGCTGGACGCCAATCCCATTTTTGAAGCCCTGAACCGCGCGGTCGTGACCCGCACGCCTATGGGACTCGATCAGTCGCTGGCGCTGAAGCTGGGTGACGGCACGCCAGCCGGGCTGACCATCGTACCGTTCGCGGTGCCGGGCAAGGTGCCGCTTTATGCCGAGTCCGGGCCGGACCCGGCGGCAATCTGTGAAAATGGCGAAACGGTCGGGCTGGAAATATCCGACGGGCAGCATCGTGTCTGTTTCGTGCCCGGCTGCGCGCGCATGACCGACAACCTGCGCGTGCGCCTGCGTGGGGCGGATGCCGTGTTCTTTGATGGCACGCTATGGGTTGATGACGAGATGGTCCGCGCGGGACTGGGTGAGAAAACCGGTCGCCGCATGGGCCATATGTCCATTGATGGCATGGACGGCACCATTGCTGCCCTGCGTGACCTGAGCATCAAACGCAAGATTTTCATACATATCAACAATTCCAACCCTGTCCTTCTGGCGGATTCGCCCGAACGCGCCGCCGTCGAGGCCGCAGGGTGGGAAGTCTCCCACGACGGGATGAGGATTACGGCATGAGCGCACCCCTGCTTTCCCCCGATGAACTGGAAGCCGCACTGCGCGCCATCGGGGCGGAACGCTATCACAACCTGCACCCCTTCCACCGTGCGCTGCATGACGGGCGGCTGAAGCGCGGGCAGGTGCAGGCATGGGCGCTGAACCGCTATTATTACCAGGCCAGCATCCCGGCCAAGGACGCAACGCTGCTTGCCCGCCTGCCCACGGCGGAACTGCGGCGTGAATGGCGCAGGCGGCTGGTGGACCATGATGGTGATGCACCGGGCACGGGCGGCGTGGCACGCTGGCTGAAGCTGACCGACGGGCTGGGGCTGGACCGTGCCTATGTCGAATCGCTCGAAGGGCTGCTGCCCGCCACGCGGTTCGCGGTGGATGCCTATGTGGCGTTCGTGCGCGACCGGTCCATTCTTGAAGCCATTGCTTCATCACTGACCGAACTGTTCTCGCCCACCATCATCAGTGAGCGGGTCGCGGGCATGCTGCGGCATTATGATTTCATTACGCCCGAAACGCTAGCCTACTTCCAGCCGCGTCTGACGCAGGCCCCGCGTGATTCCGATTTCGCGCTGGGTTACGTGAAGGAAAATGCCCGCACGCCCGAACAGCAGCAGGCGGTACTGGGCGCGCTGAAGTTCAAGTGTGGCGTATTGTGGGCCATGCTGGATGAACTGGAATACGCCTATGTCAATCCCGGCCGCATTCCCCCCGGCGCGTTCCGCCCGGATGTGGCATGACCACAGGTCTTACGGATGACAGCGTTATCCGTTTCGCGCGCGGGGTCCGGCTACAGCATGACCGCGTGCGTGAACGGTGGATCATCCAGGCTCCCGAACGCGCCTTCATCCCCGATCCCATCGCGGCGGAGGTGCTGAAACTGGTTGATGGCACGCGTACGCTGGGTCAGATCGTGGCGGATCTGGCCAACCGTTTCGCGGCCCCGGTTGATGTGATCGGCCGCGATGTCCATGTCATGGTCAGTGACCTTATGACGCGGCAGGTGCTGGTGGCATGACAGAAACCATCCTTTCCCCCATGAGCCTTCTGGCGGAACTGACGCATCGCTGCCCGTTGCAGTGCCCGTACTGTTCCAACCCGCTGGCGCTGGAACCGCGCCGCAACGAACTGTCCACGCAGGACTGGATCAGCGTGCTGGACCAGGCCGCGGAAATGGGCGTGCTGCAGGTCCATTTCTCGGGCGGGGAACCGATGAGCCGCCCGGACCTGCCCGACCTGATCCGTCATGCGGTGGGGCTGGGTCTTTACACCAACCTCATTACCTCTGGCGTGCTGCTGAACGAAAAGACCTTTCCCGTGCTGGTGGATGCCGGGCTGGATCATGTCCAGCTGTCCTTTCAGGATATCGATACCGCCAATGCCGAACATGTGGGCGGCATGAAGGGCGCGCAGGCGCGCAAGCTGGAAGCTGCACGTCTGATTGCGGCGGATGGCATGCCACTGACGCTGAACTTCGTCATATACCGCGAAAATGCCGACCGCGTGCCACAGATGCTGGATGCGGCGGTGGAAATGGGCGCGCGCCGGGTCGAGATCGCGCATACGCAGTATTATGGCTGGGGGCTGGCCAATCGCGAGGCCCTCATGCCCACGGCGGCACAGCTTGAACAGACCACGCAGGCAGTGGAAGCCGCGCGTCAGAAATACGCCGGCCGCCTGACCATAGATTACGTCACGCCCGATTATTATGCCGACCGTCCCAAACCCTGCATGGGGGGCTGGGGGCGTCGGTTCATCAATATCTCGCCCTCGGGCCGGGTGCTGCCCTGCCATGCGGCCGAAACGATCCCCAATGTCGCCTTTCCCGATGTGCGGCATGATACGCTTGCACATATCTGGCGCGACTCCCCGCTGTTCACCATGTTCCGGGGTACGGACTGGATGCCCCAGCCGTGTCGCAGCTGTGACCAGCGGGAAAAGGACTGGGGAGGCTGCCGCTGTCAGGCGCTTGCGCTGGCGGGGAATGCCGCGGCGACCGATCCCGTATGCAGCCGGGCACCCGATCATGACCGTGTCGTCCGGGTGCTGGAAACCCTGCCTGCCGAACCGCCACCATTCCGCTACCGCCGGTATGCCCGCGCTACGGATGAGGTCGGCTGACCTCCGGCTTCACATCCACCCGCGGCAGGCAGATCACGAAGCGCGCACCCTGGACATGGCCATCGGCGTCGATGCGGTTTTCGGCACTGATGGTGCCGCGCAGGGCTTCGATGATCTGCTTGCTGATGGACAGGCCAAGACCCGAGTGCTGCCCGAAATTCTCGCTGCTGGGGCGTTCCGAATAAAAACGGTCGAAAATATTGTCCAGCTTGGCCTGCGGAATGCCCGGTCCTTCATCACTGACCGCGATTTCGACCATGCCGCCTGCCGGCACCGCGCTCAGCAGGATCTTGCCATCGGGCGGGGAAAAGGAAATCGCGTTGCCGATCAGGTTGCGCAGGACCTGCACCAGCCTGTCTTCCACCGCAAGGACGGTCAGCCGCCGTTCGGGACTGTCGCCGCTGCTGGCCACCGCCATGTAGGGCTGTCCCGGCTGGCGGGTGGTCTGGTGTATTTCCACCAGTACCGACAGCAGCGGCACTATGGCCACCGGTTCCGCGCGCGCGCGCGACAGTTCGGCATCCACACGGCTGGCGTCGGCAATGTCGGTAATCAGGCGGTCGAGTCGGCGCACGTCATCGTTGATGATCGACAGCAGCCGCTGCTGGCGTACGGGGTCGTCGATGCGCAGCAGGCTTTCGATGGCCGAGCGGATGGAGGACAGTGGGTTCTTGATTTCATGGCTGACATCGGCAGCAAACCGTTCGATGGCGTCCATCCGGGCCCATAGCGCGCTGGCGCTGTCCTGAAGCGCGCGGGCGACTTCGCCGATTTCATCGCGTCGCGCCAGCAGGCGTTCGGGCACCACGTCCGTACGGCTGGAGGATTCGCGCATGGTATGGGCGGATGCCGCCAGTCGCAGCAGTGGGCGCGCGATGGTCAGTGACAGGTACCATGACAGCAGGATGGTCAGCGCCAGCGCCATGAGGAACAGCGACAGGATGGACGACCGCACGGCAAACAGCGAACGGTCCACGTCACGTGCTTCCCGCGTAAGCTGAATGATGCCCACCGTTGTCCGCCCGTCATGCATGACGGGTTCGGCCACCGTAACCATAAGCTGGTGGTTGGCGTTACGGCGGATATAGGGCGGTATTTCCATGACCCGCGTGCCATCCGGCTGGGTCACTGGCTGGATGGAAGGATCGGAATCCGGCGTGTCCAGCGTCATGATCCGCTCACCCGACAGGGTGGGCAGCTGTGCCAGGAGCCAGTTGTACAGCCGTTCGCCCATGTTGACCGACGGGGGATACAGCGGGGAATGCTCATCCTCCTCCGCCGCGGGGGGCACAGGGGGGCTGGCGGTATTGCCGTGGCGACCGGCCTGTTCCACGCGACTGTCCGCCACGATCTGCCCGTCGGGGGCGAACAGGCGGGCATGTGCGCTGGGGCTTGGTTCGGTCAGGCGCAGCAGCAGCGGGCGGGCAAGATTGGGTTCGAGCGTCACGTCATGGCGCGAGACGATGACAGCACTCTGTCCCAGCGCGCCGGCATAGATGCAGGCCTGTTCACGCAGCGCCGAAACCTCGGCTTCCAGCAGGCTGTTCTGGAACTGCGTCAGGTACAGCAGCGTCAGCGCCAGCAGCCCCAGCGGCAGCGTATTGACCAGCAGGATGCGCCGCATGAGCGGCGAAACCAGCCGGGTGCGGTATTCCATGAATTCCGCGACCGCGTTCCTGCCCTCCCCGCTCCACCGGCGCGGGATCAGGCGGCGCAGGGGGGTAAGGACAGCCGGGGGCAGGGAAAGAACGGGACGCGGCACCGGCTGGGTCATTCTTCCTTGTAACGGTAGCCGATTCCGTACAGGGTCTCGATCTGGTTGAATTCCTCATCGACCTGGCGGAATTTCTTGCGCACGCGCTTGATATGGCTGTCGATCGTGCGGTCATCGACATAGATGTTCTCGCCATATGCCGCGTCAATCAGCTGGTCACGTGACTTGACCAGGCCGGGACGTGCGGCAAGCGCCTTGACCAGCAGGAATTCGGTAACCGTAAGCTGGATATCGCGGCCATGCCACAGGCACTGGTGCCGCGTTTCATCCAGCGACAGCCCGCCCCGTACCATGGTGCCGGTGGGGCTTACGCCTGCAGCCTCGCTGCGGCTGACCTCGTTGCGGCGCAGCAGCGCACGGATGCGTTCCAGCAGCAGGCGCTGGGAAAAGGGCTTGGTGATGTAGTCATCCGCCCCCAGCCGCAGGCCCATCAGCTGGTCGACCTCCTCATCCTTGGAAGACAGGAAAATGATCGGCAGTTGCGAGCGCGCGCGCAGGCGCTGCAGCAGTTCCATCCCGTCCATGCGCGGCATCTTGATATCCAGCACCGCCAGATCCGCCGGCCGTGACGACAGACCGTGCAGCGCACTTTCGCCATCGGTATAGGTGCGGACAATGAATCCCTCCGCCTCCAGCGTCATCTGCACGGAGGTCAGGATGTTCCTGTCATCATCAACCAGCACGATCGTCTGTTTCGTTGGCTCCATGGGGGGTCTCTTTTCGCTCCTCTGCCGATGCGGGCATGGCCGCCGGTTCTTGTCCGGCGCACGTATGTAGCATAGCGTCATATTCACCCGCATGTCATGAGGGGATGCGGGTATCCTGCTTCACTGGAACGTCCATGACGTTCCGGCTGTTCCATGGAATCGGGACAAGTTGCGCAAAAACGGCATGCCTGCCGGGAACGCAATGCCTTGTCCATTGGCCAGCCGTTACCTACTTGTAAGAGCATGAGCGAGAACACAGACCCCACCCCCTTTGCCGATGCCGCAAACGGCGACGGCACACCCAACCCCGCGACGGCCGAGCATTCCGGCCAGGCGCCGGAAGCTCAGGCCGGGCAGGCCGCGGTCGATCCGCGCATAGCCGAACTGGAGGCCGAGGTCGCGACCCTGCGTGACAAATGGGTCCGTGCAGAAGCCGAAACCCAGAACGTGCGCAACCGCGCCAAGCGCGAGGTGGAAGACGCCCGGCAGTACGCCGTGCAGAAATTCGCCAAGGACGTGGTCGAAGCGGCCGAAAACCTCAAGCGCGCGCTGGCCAGCCTGCCCCAGCCGACCGAAGGCGAGGACAACATCCTGACGCGCATGCGCGAAGGGATCGAAAGCACCGAACGGTCGTTCGTGGGCATTCTGGAACGCAATGGCATCAAGGCGGAAGACGCAAAGGGCAAGCCCTTTGACGCCAACCTCCATCAGGCCATGGCCGAACAGCATAGCGACGAACACGCGCAGGGCACCGTGATGGAGGCCTGGACCCCCGCATGGACGCTGCACGGGCGGCTGCTCAAGCCGGCAATGGTTGTCGTGTCAAAGGGGCCGGCGCAGGCAGGGTGAAATCGTTTCCGCGCATGTCTTCAGACCCTTGAAAGCTGCGCGGGGGCTGCCTACATCGGATGGTAACACCGGTGCCATGGGCGGATGTGGAACAGACAGTCCGCCCCCTCACCGGACGATATTGAAGAAAGGGTCTGCCCCGATGCTTCGGGTCCGGGCAGGCCGCTGAAAAGGAGAGTATCTGAATGAGCAAGGTTATCGGTATCGACCTTGGTACGACCAATTCCTGCGTTGCCGTGCGCGAAGGCGACGAGACGCGGGTTATCGAGAACAGCGAAGGCGCACGCACCACCCCGTCCATGGTGGCCTTTACCGACAGCGGTGAAATGCTGGTCGGTCAGGCAGCGAAGCGTCAGGCCGTCACAAACCCGTCCAACACCCTGTATGCGGTCAAGCGCCTGATCGGCCGTCGTTACGACGACCCCACCGTGGCGAAGGACAAGGAACTGGTCCCCTACGCCATCGTGAAGGGTGACAATGGCGACGCATGGGTCGAGGCACAGGGCAAGAAATACGCCCCTGCGCAGATTTCCGCCTTCATTCTGGGCAAGATGAAGGAAACCGCCGAAGCTTATCTGGGCGAGAAGGTTACGCAGGCCGTCATCACGGTTCCCGCGTACTTCAACGATGCACAGCGTCAGGCCACCAAGGATGCCGGCCGGATCGCCGGTCTGGAAGTTCTGCGCATCATCAACGAACCGACTGCCGCAGCGCTTGCCTATGGCCTGCAGAAGAAGAACGGCGGCACGGTCGCGGTCTATGACCTTGGCGGCGGCACGTTCGACGTGTCCATCCTCGAAATCTCCGACGGCGTGATCGAGGTGAAGTCCACCAACGGTGACACCTTCCTCGGCGGTGAAGACTTTGACGCCCGCATCATCGGCTTCCTGGCTGACGAGTTCAAGCGTGAGCAGGGCATCGACCTGCGTCAGGACAAGCTGGCCCTGCAGCGTCTGAAGGAAGCAGCTGAAAAGGCGAAGATCGAACTGTCTTCCGCCAAGGAAACCGAGATCAACCTGCCGTTCATCACGGCGGATGCCTCCGGTCCGAAGCACCTCGTGGTCAAGCTGACCCGTGCGAAGCTGGAAAGCCTGGTGGACGACCTGATCCAGCGCACGCTGGAACCCTGCCGCGCCGCCATGAAGGACGCGTCGGTTTCGGCTGGTGAGATTGACGAAGTCATCCTCGTCGGCGGCATGACCCGTATGCCGAAGGTGATCGAGGCCGTTAAGGAGTTCTTCGGCAAGGAACCCGCCCGCAACGTGAACCCTGACGAAGTGGTCGCCATTGGCGCGGCTGTTCAGGGTGCCGTGCTGCAGGGCGACGTCAAGGACGTGCTGCTGCTCGACGTGACGCCGCTGTCGCTGGGTATCGAGACGCTGGGTGGTGTGTTCACCCGCCTGATCGACCGCAACACGACGATCCCGACGAAGAAGAGCCAGACCTTCTCGACCGCGGAAGACAACCAGAGCGCCGTGACCATCAAGGTCTATCAGGGCGAGCGTGAAATGGCGGCTGACAACAAGCTGCTGGGCACATTTGACCTGACCGGTATCGCCCCCGCACCGCGTGGCGTGCCGCAGATCGAGGTGACGTTCGACATTGACGCCAACGGCATCGTGTCCGTCTCGGCCAAGGACAAGGCGACCGGCAAGGAACAGCAGATCAAGATCCAGGCATCTGGTGGTCTGTCGGAATCCGACATCGAAAAGATGGTGAAGGATGCCGAAGCCAACGCCGCAGCCGACAAGGTGAAGAAGGAACAGGTCGAGGCCCGTAACCAGGCCGAAGGTCTGACCCACCAGGTCGAGAAGTCGCTGGCGGAAGCAGGCGACAAGGTTCCGGCGGCTGACAAGACCGAAGCGGAAGCAGCGATTGCCGATGTGCGCAAGGCACTTGAAGGTACCGATGCCGAAGCCCTGAAGACGGCGACCGATCGCCTGACGCAGGTTGCCATGAAGGTTGGCGAAGCGGTCTACAAGGCAGGCCAGGCCGAAGGTGCTGCCGGTGCAGCGGGTGCTGCCCCCGGCGGTGCGCCGAAGGACGAAAAGGTTGTCGACGCCGACTTTGAAGACGTGGACGACTCCAAGAAGTCCTGATCGCCGCAAGGCGTCATACAGGCTCCGGAATGGAGGGCGGGCCTTCGGGCCCGCCCGACCTTTCCACCAGGGTGGCGCCCGTGCTTCTGTGAAGACGGGCGCTTTTCATATTCTGCACAACAACACTATTCTGGAACGCGAGGATCGTGCCGCAAGGATGCCGGGCGGCCGCGTTTGCTAGAGGACCCACATGGCCACCAAGATAGATTATTACGCAGTCCTTGAAGTTTCTCGCGATGCCAATGGTGACGAGATCAAGCGGGCGTATCGCAAGCTGGCCATGAAGTACCATCCCGACCGGAACCCCGGGGATGCGGAAGCGGAAAACAGGTTCAAGGAAATCAACGAAGCCTACGACGTGCTGAAGGACGACCAGAAGCGCGCGGCCTATGACCGGTTCGGCCATGCGGCGTTCGAGGGCGGTGGTCCCGGCGCTGGCGGCTTTGATTTCGGTGGTGGAGGTCTGGGCGACATTTTCGAACAGATGTTCGGCGACATGATGGGCGGCAGGCGCGGTGGCCGCCGTTCGGGTGCCGACCTGCAGGTGCAGGTGACCATCACCTTTGCTGAGGCCTTTGCCGGCGTTAAGAAAAAGATCACCGTTCCCACCCGCGTCACCTGCGAAAGCTGTGACGGCACCGGGTCGGCGGACAAGGATGCACAGCCCGAAACCTGCCCGTCGTGCCATGGCGCGAGGAAGGTACGTGCGCAGCAGGGCTTCTTTTTCGTGGAACGTCCCTGCCCCACCTGTCATGGCTCGGGCCGCCTGATCCGCAATCCGTGCAAGGAATGTCACGGTACCGGCACGGTGGAAAAGAACCGCACCATTGAGGTCACGATCCCCGCCGGGGTGGAAGATGGCACCCGCATCCGTATTTCCGGCGAAGGGGAATCCGGCGGCAAGGGCGTGCCCGCAGGCGATCTGTATGTCCATGTATCGGTTGAACAGCATGCGATCTTCCAGCGCGATGGCGCCAACATCTACTGCCGCGTGCCCGTGCGCATGGCGCAGGCCGCCCTCGGCACCGAAATCGAGGTGCCGGTCGTGGACGGGTCGCGCACCAAGGTCAAGATTCCGGCAGGAACCCAGACGGGCGAACATTTCCGCCTGCGCGGCAAGGGGTTTTCGGTCCTGCGGTCTTCCGCCCGTGGCGATATGTATATCCAGGTCGTGGTGGAAACGCCGCGCCATCTGACCAAGCGCCAGCGCGAACTGCTGGAGGAATTTGAAGGCGACGCCGCGGGTCATGCCAAGGGCAGCCCCGAAAGCACCGGTTTCTTCAGCAAGGTGAAGGATTTTTTTGAAGGCAAGCTGTAAGCCGCCTCTTTCCTGAACTGACATGCAAGGGCGGCGGTTGAAATGACAGATTATTCAGGTGTAGGGTCGTGGTCACTATTCATGGTGAATCCCCCCCAACTTGCACCATGAATAGGCCCAGGCGGCGCGATCCCCCGGTCGCGCCGCTATTTCTATATCTGGACAATGGTGGAGAAGCTCAATGAACGCGCAGTCATTGCGTATCGGGATCGCGGGCCTGAACGGGCGCGTGGGTCGCCTGCTGGCTGAAGAAGTGCCCGCCGGTGACGCCATTCTGGCTGGTGGCACGACACGTGATGGGCAGAAAGTCGCGGGTATCGAATGCCCGGTATATGCCGATATTGCCGAACTGGCGCGTCATTGCGATGTCGTGATTGATTTCACCCATGCCGATACGGTTGTTCCGCATGCAACGGCACTGACTGAAACCGGTACCGCATGGGTGCTGGGTACGACGGGCCTGTCCCCGGCGCAGCAGCAGGCGGTTGATGCGGCGGCACAGAAGATCGCGGTGGTGCAGGCTGCCAATTTCTCCCCCGGTGTGACGCTGGTCACCCGGCTGGCGCGGCAGATGGCCGCCGTCCTGCCCGGCAGTGAATATGATGCCGAAATTCTGGAGATGCATCACCGGCAGAAGGTCGATGCCCCATCGGGCACGGCGCTGGCCATGGGCCGCGCGGTAGCCGCAGGCCGTGGTGTAAGGCTGGAAGATCATATCGAAAGTGGTCGCGACGGACATACCGGCCCGCGCGCGGATGGGGCGATCGGCTTCGCCGCCCTGCGTGGTGGGCAGATCGTGGGCGAGCACTCGGTCATTTTTACATCGGGGCATGAACAGATCAGCCTGACCCACCGGTCTTTTGACCGTCGGGTCTATGCCACCGGCGCGGTCCGGGCGGCGCGGTGGCTGTCGGGGCGTGCGCCCGGCCTTTATGATATGGAAGACGTACTGGGGCTGGACCGCCCTGCATAACCGGGCATGCCGGGGGTGTGGCGTGGGATGGTGGTATTCAGGGAAATGGCTTGACGCTTGGTCCTGTTTCGGCCAAACGCATGCGATCGTACGCCCGGTTTCGCAGGCGTTATTCTACTCCACACGAGGCAGACAGGACCATCATGCGTAATAAAGGCGATTTTCTGTTTACATCGGAATCGGTATCCGAAGGGCATCCCGACAAGGTCGCCGACCGGATCAGTGATACCGTTCTCGATGCATTCCTGACGGCAGACGGTGAATCGCGCGTTGCGTGTGAAACGATGGTCACCACCAACCGCATCATCCTTGCGGGTGAAGTCCGTGGCCCGGCCTCCGTCACCCCCGACCTGCTGATTCAGGGCGCGCGCGACGCGGTGAAGGACATCGGCTACGATCAGGCCGGTTTCTCATGGCGCAATGCCGAGGTGGAATACTACCTCCACGCACAGTCCGCCGATATTGCCGTGGGCGTGGACAGCGCCGGTGAAAAGGACGAGGGCGCTGGCGACCAGGGCATCATGTTCGGTTTCGCCACGCGTGAAACCGAAAGCCTGATGCCTGCGCCGCTGTTCTATGCGCATGATATCCTGCACCGCGTGCGTGACCTGCGTAAGGCTGGCGACCCGCGTGCCGCAGCCCTGCAGCCGGACGCCAAGAGCCAGGTCACCCTGCGCTATGTCGATGGCAAGCCCGTTGGCGCCACTTCCGTCGTGATTTCCACCCAGCACGTTGAAGGGGCCAGCCAGGCCACCATCCGTGAGGAACTGGGCAGCATCGTGCGCGACGTCCTGCCGGAAGGCTGGATGCCGCCGGAAGATGAATTCTACGTTAACCCCACCGGCGTGTTCGTCATCGGCGGGCCGGATGGTGACTGCGGCCTGACGGGGCGCAAGATCATCGTGGATACCTATGGCGGTGCGGCACCGCATGGCGGTGGCGCGTTCTCGGGCAAGGATCCGACGAAGGTTGATCGTTCGGCGGCCTATGCCTGCCGTTACCTGGCGAAGAATGTTGTGGCGGCTGGTCTTGCTGATCGCTGCACGCTGCAGATTTCCTACGCCATTGGCGTGTCTCATCCGCTGTCGGTCTATGTTGACCTGGATGGCACGGGCAAGGATGTCGATGAGGAAAAGCTGGGCCGCGTGCTGCGTGAGGTCATGGACCTGTCTCCGCGCGGTATCCGCAAGCATCTGCGCCTGAACCGTCCGATCTACACCCAGACCTCCGCTTACGGCCACTTTGGCCGCACGCCGGATGCGGCGAAGGACGATTTCACGTGGGAACAGACCGATCTGGTCGGTGCCCTGCGTGGTGCCTTCAACCGCTAAAAGACGGTAAAATTTTCTGGACGCCGCCTTTTTTCGGAAAGGCGGCATTCTGGCGGGTTCATTCTTCCGCCTGCTTTGGCCTATATACGGGCCGGAGCCCATCGGGGGCTTGCCATGACTGCTTGCAAAAGCCGGTCATGGCAGCCCCCGCTGTGTTTTTCCCCCGCCCCAATGGGGTAATCATGCCGTGCGGCGTGCACCACGCGGCAGCAGGAGCAGGATTTTCGGACATATGACGGCCTCTGTGGATGTAAAGGCATCTCCTGACCGGCTTTACGGGCGTCAGCGCGGCCATCCGCTGCGTCCCCGCCAGCAGCGGCTTCTGGACCAGACATTGCTCCGGATGCGGTTCCCGGAATCCGCCATTGCGGACCCGGCGGCCGGTTTCGGCCACAGGCCGGCGCAGATATGGCTGGAAGTCGGTTTTGGCGGTGGCGAACATTCCCTGGCCCAGCATGCCGCCCATCCGGATGTCGGCTATATCGCGTGCGAAGTCTTTGAAAACGGGCTGTGTTCCCTGCTGTCCCGCGTCGTGCCGGATGATGAGGAGGCAACCGCCCCGGTCCCTGATATGCTGCGGATATGGGATGAAGATGCCCGCATCCTGCTGCGCGGCCTGCCCGATGCGTCCATTGACCGCCTGTTTCTCATGTTTCCTGATCCGTGGCCCAAGTCACGCCATGCGAAGCGGCGTTTTGTCCACCCCGAAACGGTGAAGCAGGCTGCCCGTATCCTGCGTCCGGGTGCGGTCTGGCGCGTAGCCAGCGATGACCCGACCTATCAGGCATGGGTTGAGGAAGTCATGGGTGCGCAGGAACTGTTTGAAACGGCGCCGCCCGCAACACTCCGTCCCGAAGGCTGGCCCCCCACCCGTTACGAAGCCAAGGCGCTGAAAGCAGGCCGTCAGCCATTGTACTGGACCTTTATCCGGCGCTGAGAGACGGTTGGAAAAGTTTTTGGTGAAGCTTTTTTCAAAAAGCTTCAGGAATGCCGCCTTTTAACAAGGCAGCAGCCAGAAATTTTTATTCTTTCTCATTTATGACAGCGATGTGCCGGTCAGCCGCTCCGCCACCTGCCACAGCCGTCGTGCAATGGTCAGGTCGCGGGCGGCGGGCGGAACGAAGGCGTCGGTAACATGTCCTCGACGTTCACCCTGGCCGCTCGGTCCGTAATAGCCACCATCACGAGCTTCCGGCGCCATGGCTGCGAATTCGATGGGCAGCGCGCCGTGGGCTGCGGACTGTCCCATAAGGCGGAACGCCCAGACCGCGCCGATGCGGGTAAGCCGTTCCTGCAACCCCTGTTCCGTATCCAGCCTGCTGGTGGCGATATCGGTCCTGGCCCAGCCGGGATGGGCGGCAATGGAATGCAGGGGCCAGCCGTGCGTGCGCGCCTGACGGTCCAGTTCGAGCGCCAGGATCAGGTCGGCCAGCTTGCTTTGCCGGTAGGCGCGGAAGGGGGCATAACGGCGGCGGGCCTGCAGGTCGTCAAACACGATCTGCCCGGTCAGGGCGGCAAGGCTTGCCACCGTCACCACCCGGCCACCGTGCGGGACCGCGCATAACAGGGGTCGCAGGCGGGCCGTCAGTGCAAAGGGACCAAGGAAATTGGTGCCAAACTGCATTTCGAAACCATCGCGTGTTTCCATGCGGTGCGGTGTGCCCATGACGCCCGCGTTGTTGACCAGAACGTCCAGCCTGTCGGTTTCCTCCGCCAGTGCATGGGCAAAGGTCGCGATTGATTCAAGGCTCGAGACATCAAGCAGCCGGAACGTGGCATCCGCCCCGGGCGCGTCAAGCTGCAGGCGCGTCAGTGCGGCCAGTCCCTTGTCGGGATTGCGCCCCGTCAGGATGACCCGGGCCCCGCGTGACGCCAGGCCAAGGGCCGTCTGGTAGCCAAGGCCGCCAGTGGCCCCGGTGACAAGGGCAAGGCGTCCGTCCATGCGTGGGGCCTGCCGAATGGTCCAGTGTCTGGTCATGTGTCCGCCTGTTCCTTGGGTTGATGCATTTCCTTCAGGGCTGCGGCTTCCACCTGCGCCGTCAGGCGCGCTTCGTGCCGGCGCAGGAAGATGATGGCGCATACCATCACAATTCCGCCCACTATTGCGACGGTTATGCCCACCGGGCCGGAAATGCGTGTGATCCTGTGGCCCAGATAATAGGCGGCATAGGCATATCCACCGGCCCATATCGTGCCGCCCAGCGCATTGTACACCAGAAATCTGGACCACGGCATATGGTTGGCCCCCGCCAGCAGGGCCACGAATACACGCAGGATGGCAAGGAACCGTCCCGCGCAGACGATGATCCCCCCATACCGCGCGAACAGATAGCGGCCGGTCTGGAGGCGCCGCAGCGTCAGCCCCACCTTGGGCCCATGGCGTTCCAGCAGCGGGTAGCCAAGCCAGCGTCCGATCAGGTAGCCAAGGTTGTCCCCTGTAATCGCGCCCACGATCGCGGCCGTCGCCACCCATGCAATATCCAGCCGGTGGGTGGTGGCGCAGTAGATCGCGGCCGAAATGACCAGGGTTTCCGCCGGCAGGGGGATTCCCATGCTTTCCAGCATGACAATGACGCCAATCACGCCATAGCCGTAATGCTGGAAAAGATGTTCAAGATGCTGAAGCAGCGGACTACCTGTCACAAATAAAAAGAGTATGTAGGGTATGGACGACAGAGCGTAAAACGCGGTGTGTGCAATTCCGATACCATTGTCACGCACAAATGGCAGGAGCAAGAACATGACCCAGTCCAGCACCAGCGCCACGACAGGCACCGGGGTGCGCCCCTATGGCACATGGCCCTCACCCGTCAGCGCGGCACTTGTGGCGGGAAAGACGGTTTCCCTGTCGGATGTGCGGGTGGATGGGCGTGACATCTACTGGATCGAGGGGCGCCCGGCCGAAGGGGGACGGCGCGTGCTGGTCCGTGCCCGTGCGGGACAGGTGGAAGACGTGACCCCTGCCCCGTTTGATGTCGGCACCCGGGTACATGAATATGGCGGCGGTGCGTATGCGGTGTGTCAGGGTATCATTGCGTTCAGCAACCGTCGCGACGGCAGCCTGTGGCTGGTGGAAGGCGGGACGCCGCGCTGCCTCTCGACCGGGGCTGGGCTGTGGTATGCCGACCTGACACTCAGCCCCGACGGCCGCTTCCTGTTCTGCGTGCGGGAAGACCACCGCGCGGAAGACGAGGAACCTGCCGCCGCCATCGTGGTGCTGGACTGTACGGCGACGGTGGATCCTGCGTTCAATGGGGGGACACCGCTGGTCATGGGGCCGGATTTCCTGTCTTCCCCCCGCCCCTCGCCCGATGGGCGGTATATGGCATGGATCGAATGGGACCATCCCGCCATGCCGTGGGATGCGACGCGCCTGCGTGTCGCCACCCTGCTGCAGGAAGGCGATGATCCGCCGCGCCTTGCCGCCCCGTGGAGTGCCGCGGGCGATGACGCGCAGATGGAATCGGTCATTGAACCCTGCTGGGACGCGGCGGGGCGGTTGCTGGCGCTGTCTGATCGCAGCGGATGGTGGAATCTTTACCGGTTCGATACGACGTCCTCCCCCCCCGTGGCGCTGGCCCCCATGGAAGCCGAAATCGGCCAGCCCCACTGGGTGTTCGGCCTGCGCAGTTACGTGCCGCTGGCGGATGGCAGCATCCTTGCCATGGTCATCAACGATGGCGATACCCGGATGGTTTCCATCCGTGACGGCGTGGTGACGCCGCTGGACCTTGGCCACCCGTCCGGCTGCCCCGTCCCGGTGGAAGGGGACGGGTTCGCGTGGCTGGATGCGCCGCCTGATAACGCGGCGGCGGTCGTGCGCGGCCAGCCGGGCCATGCGCCACAGGTGCTGCGGCGGGCAACGGAGCTGCCGCTGGCGGCAGCCGACATCGCCCGCCCTGCCCCGATCCATTTTCCCCTGCCCGGTGGTGAGGGCACGGGACATGCCTTTTTCTATGCGCCCGCCAATACCCGGTATCGCGGGCCGGACGGCGAAAAGCCGCCGCTGGTTGTTGTCGCCCATGGGGGCCCGACCGGACGCGCCAATCCCGCCTTTTCATTCAAGGTGCAGTGGTGGACCAGCCGGGGGTTCGCCGTGGTTGACGTCAATTATGGTGGTTCGACCGGTTTTGGCCGCGCCTACCGGCAACGGCTGGAACGGCAGTGGGGCGTGGTGGACGTGGATGACTGCATTGCCGCCTGCCAGTACCTTGCCACGACCGGGCAGGTTGACCCGGCCCGTATCGTCATACGTGGCAGCAGCGCGGGCGGTCTGACCGTGCTGCTGGCACTGGCGCGCTCCAGCCTGTTCGCGGCGGGTACCAGTCTGTATGGCGTGACCGACCTGCGGGCTCTGGCGCAGGATACCCACAAGTTTGAATCACGTTATCTGGATACGCTGGTTGGTCCCTACCCTGCGGATGAGGCAACCTATCTGGCCCGTTCGCCCATAACACAGGTGGCGGACATCCGGGTGCCGGTCCTGTTCCTGCAGGGGCTGGATGACCGGGTGGTGCCCCCCGCGCAGGCACGGTCCATGGTCGCCGCCCTGCGCGGACGTGGGGTGCCGTGTGCATTGTACGAGTTTGAGGGCGAAGGCCATGGTTTCCGGCAGGAAGCCACCATCCGGCAGGCATGGGAACTGGAACTGGCATTTTACCAGCAGGTGCTCAGGCTGCCCGTCTCCCCTGCCCTGCGCGTGGCCCTGATTGCTGACCCCCAGCCCTCCCACGCATAAGAAGCTGTCTGATCCGGACGAAAGGTTTTTGGTGAATCCTTTTCAAAAAGATTCAGATAACGCCGCCTTTATGGAAAAAGGCGGCACCCGGAAACTTTCATGACTTCACCTGACGCAAAACGGGCGCCCCTGACCGGGACGCCCGTTTTTTAATGCTACCGACCGAACCCGGCGGTGTGGAGTATTATTCTTCTTCCTCGACAATGGCGGTGTTGCCGCGTGTCGGACGGAAGCGACCCTCGCGCAGTGCTTCCTCGATGTCTTCCAGCGAGGCGCCGCGCGTTTCAGGCACCATGAAATACACGAACAGGACCGACAGCAGGTTCACCCCGGCGTAGAACCACATCGTGCCGCCCAGCGTGATCTTGGTGACCAGCGTCAGCGCCGTACTGGTCACCAGCAGGTCACTGCCCCACAGCATGGCCGAATGCAGGCTGGTGGCGTTGCCACGCATGGACAGCGGGAACATTTCCGCCCCCAGCAGCCAGCCCACGACCTGGATGCCACCGGCATTGAACACCATGAACAGCAGCATGAAGGCAATGATCAGCCAGCTGCCCATGCTGCCCGGCTGCGGGTGCAGCAGGAACATGATGCCAAGGCCGATCAGGCTGAGCACGCTGCCCGGTCCCATGACCAGCACAAGCCTGCGGCGACCGATGCGGTCGACAATGTTCGACCCCAGCACGGTCATGACCAGATAGATGATCGAGATGCCGATGCTGGCCATAAGCGCGGATGAGCTGCCAAACCCCGCATCCGACAGGAAGGTCGGCGCGTAGTAGATCATCATTTCCAGGCCGCCTGCCTGCGTGAAGAAGGCGACGCCAAGTGCGGCCACAAGGGCCGGGCGCACCCATGGCTGGCGCAGGCCACGCCAGCCGATGTCGCGCGGGTCGGTTTCCTCGTTCGCATTGGCGTGGATGCGGCGCATTTCGCGGCGGATGTCACGTTCGGAGGTACGGATGCGCTGCAGCTGCTCCAGCGCGGAATCAAGGCTTTCATGTTCTGCCGCCCAGCGCGGGCTTTTGGGCAGGAAGAACATGGAAATGAACACGATGGCAGCAGGAATGGCGGCGATCGCCACCATCGGCCGCCAGCCCCATGCATCACGTGCGGCAAAGCCGATGATGTTGGCGGCGAAGATGCCGATGCCAATGGCGATGTTGAACATCGTGACCATGTGCCCGCGCTTGTGCGCTGGCGCCAGTTCCGAGATGTACATGGGTACCACCTGCGTGGATCCGCCAACCGCCAGCCCGAGGAACACACGTGAAATGATCAGCGTGTAGACATCGGGCGAGAAGGCGCAGGCCAGCGCGCCCAGCACGAAAATGGCCGTCACGATCATGATGGACTTGCGGCGCCCGTAATGTTCGGACATCCACCCGGTCAGCAGCGATCCCATCACGGCGCCAGCCAGAATGGCGGAGGCTACCATCTCCTGATAGAAGCTGCTGAGGTGGAAATCATGCGTGATCAGCAGCAGCGCCCCCGAGACGATCCCGGTATCGTAACCATAGAGGCCGCCACAGATTGCGGCCACGATGGCTGCGAGCCATAAGGTCTTGCGTGCGTTGGGGGAAATCTCGATCTGGGACATGTCGGGCAACGGTTCCGTTGCCTCTGGCGTGGGGTGTGCTGGTGGGGTCTGGTTATTCATGCGGGTGCCTTTTCCTTCCTTCTTCTTATAATTCATCCGTAACGGCCGGGTTCCCGGGGCGGGGTCAACCGTCCCGGAGGGCATGGGTCTGCACGGCGGCTTTCATGCTGGCGACCTGACGCAGTGCGTCACGCAGGCGGGACCAGTCATCGGCCGTCGCGATGGGCTGCCAGATGGCTTCCACCGTTTCGACAGACATCACGCACGCGATCCCATTGTGGAAATATGGCTGTGACAGATCGACGCCCGGCACCGGTTCATGGCGCATGATCCGGTCGTGCAGGGATCGGAAACTGTCCTGCGCATAAAAGTCTCCACGCGGTCCTGTTACGGCACGTTTCTGGCTCTGTTCGCCACCATACCAGTCAAAAAATGGAAATTCAAACCCAATCTGGCTTTCATCCATGAAAGAAAAAAGACATTCACGCAGACTGGTGGATGATTTTCTTGAAATATCTTTCAGCCCAAGCCGATTAAGCACTGAAATATCAAGAAAACGTTCATATCGTTCCCAGAAGTCATCAAAAATACTTTGGATGTTCTCAAGCGTGGAAAGGGAAAGCAGGCATTCTCCCAGCCGTGCCACATTCCACATCATCGCCTCTGGCTGGCGGCCGTAGGCATACAGGCCGGAATGATCGAAATAGGCGGCGGTGAAGGTCGGGTTGAACGTGGGCGCGAACCGCCATGGCCCGTAATCGAAACTTTCGCCGGTAATGTTGATGTTATCGGTGTTCAGCACCCCGTGCACGAAGCCGGCCGTCATCCACTGCGCGGTCATTTCGGCAATGCGGGTCGTGGCGGCGTCATACAGGGCGGCGGCAGGATCAGCAGCACCAGCGAGGTGGGGGTAGTAGGTTTCGATCACATATTCCACCAGCCGGGTCAGGCTGGCGCGGTCCTGATGGGCGACAAGGCGCTGGAACGTGCCGATGCGGATATGGGAATGGCTCAGCCGCGCCAGAACGCATGAACGCGTGGGGGACGGTTCGTCGCCACGGTGCAGGTTTTCCCCCGTTTCCACCACGCTCAGCGTGCGCGAGGTCCGTACGCCCGCGGCATCCAGCCGTTCGCTGGCCAGGATTTCGCGCACGCCCCCCTTTAGCGTCAGGCGGCCATCGCCACCACGTGACCATGGCGTGGTGCCGCTGCCCTTGGTGCCAATATCCAGCACGCGCCGGTCCACGCTGTCCTCCAGCTGCGCAAACAGGAAGCCGCGCCCGTCCCCCAGGTCGGGGTTGTACGCCCGGAACTGATGGCCGTGATAGCGCAGGGCCAGTGGCTGCGGCAGCGAACCGGGCAGGGGATCGAAATATCCGAAATGGCGCACCCATTCTGCGTCACTGAGCGTATCCAGCCCGATGCGGGGTGAGACGTCATCATTCCGGTAGCGCAGGATGTGCGCGGGGAAGGCGGCGGCCTGCACCACGTCATAGAATTCATCCCCCAGCCTGCTGTGATGGGTCAGGGGAATGTAATGGTCAGAAAATGGCATTTTCATATACTTTATGTGTGATAATAAATTATCGTCTGTCCGGACCGGCGGTGCCCAGGCCCAGGGGTGAACAGGCATGGTCATGCAGACAGGCTGCAATTTCATGCGGGGAAACGGCATTAACGCATTCGGGTCTCCAGTTTGGGGCATTATCCTTGTCAATCAGGCGGGCGCGCACGCCTTCGGCAAAGTCGGGACGCAGTAGCAGGTGGCAGACCAGCTGGAATTCCTGTTCCAGCACATGGTCCAGATCCGGCAGGGTGCGGGCGGCATGGTAGGCCGCCAGTGTCAGGCACAGCGAAAACGGGCAGGCACGCGTCATTGCCGCCAGGTCGTCACGCGCCCAGTCGGCCTTATGCGCCTGCAGCCTGCGTAGCAGGTCGGGCAGGTCGGGCGCATCATAGACGGTCGCGATGGCTGCCGTGTCCGGTCCCCCTGGCATCGGGGGACATGGCGGGAGGCTGTCCATGACCCGGCCCGCAGGTGTGTGGGTCAGCGCCTGCCTTATGGCGTCCAGCGTGGTGGAATGGGCCATCCGGTCGGCAAATCCCGCATCCAGCGCCATTGTCGCGTTCATTCGTCCGCCCGTCAGCGCAAGGCGCAGTCCGCTCATGCCGGGCGCGCGGGACAGCAGGTAGGACCCGCCCGCGTCCGGCGTAAGCGCAATGGCGGTTTCCGGCATGGCGAGGACGGCGCGTTCGGTCACGATCCGGTACCGGACATGGCCACCCAGCCCGATCCCGCCACCCATGGCGATGCCATCCATGAAGGACACGACCGGCTTTGGATACCCGGCAAGCGTGGCGGCAAGGCGGTAGCTGCGCCGGAAGGGCATGGCCCCGGCCTCAAGACCATGTGTTGCCAGCCGGTCGCGTATGGCGCGGATATCGCCCCCCGCGCAGAAGGCGCGCGGGCTGGCGCTGTCGATCAGCACGGTTTCGACCGCCCCATCGTCACGCCACGCGCGCAGGCAGGCGTCAATGCGGTCCAGCATGTCCATGTTCAGGGCGTTGAGTGCCGCAGGCCTGTTGAGCGTAATGCGGCCCAGCCGGCCGGTATGGCGTATATCGATCAATCCGTTGTCCATGGTGTTTCCCTGGTGCTGTTTGCTGTGTTCAACCGCTACAGAATGCGCTACCCCCGCTATCGTCCGGCGTCACGGCTGCGTGCGGACCACAGGCATGCAACAGCTACCAAGGCAGGAGCACCATGGGGATTGACGCCCTCACCTTTCGCAACGCCATGGCGCGACTTGGCGCGGCGGTAAATGTGGTTACGACCGGAACACTTGATGACCCGGCGGGTTTTACGGCATCCGCCGTGTGTTCGGTCACCGATACGCCGCCAACCGTTCTGGTGTGTTTGAACCGCAATTCACGGGTGCGCGACCGGTTCCGTGTGGACGCCGCCATGTGCATCAACGTCCTTGCCGCCGACCAGCAGGACATATCGGGTGTGTTCGCCAGTCCGTTGGAACAGGCCGAACGCTTCCGCAGCGGGCACTGGGACACCCTGACCACCGGCGCGCCGGTGCTGGCTGAAGCGGTGCTGTCGCTGGACTGCCGGATCGAGCGGATCGTGGAAGTGGGTACCCACAGTGTCATGTTCGGCGCGGTGGAGAGCCTGCGCAACAGCAGCCCGCGCGGTGGGCTGGTCTATTTCAACCGCACCTACCATATGCTGCCCCATGAGGATGGTGAATAGACCGCCTGCGCAGGGTTAAGGAAAAATCCAGCCTTTTGCGGCATGACGGGCCGGATGGACCGACAGGCAGGGGGATGGCGGCATGGTGGGGAACACGCCCGACAGGGCAGGCATGCGGGACAGGGTTCCTGTCTTGACGCTGCGCGGACTGATCTGGATACATGCTGGCCTTGCCCTTTTCATGGCGTTTATGGCCATGTGGGCGGATCACCTGCCGGACTGACCCGGCCCGGAGGCATGCGGGCGCACCGGGGCCATGCCGGTAACCGGATACAGGAGCACCAGCAGTGGCCCGCACGAGACAGACGGCCGGAACCGGTTTGCCCGACGGGGTGGAAAACCTGCTTGACCAGGCGGCGGCCGTGTGTGTGGCACGTGCTGTCAGGCTGACGGATATCCGCCGGCTGGTACTGGGGCTGGTGCTGGCGTCGGACCGCCCGCTGGGGGCTTATGACCTGCTGGAACAGATCCGCGCAAGCCGTGGCAAGCCGGTGGCGCCGCCCACGGTCTACCGGGCACTGGACTTCCTTATGGAACAGGGGCTGATCCACAAGATCGAACGCCTGTCCGCCTTTGTCGGGTGCCGGCACATGCTGGAATCCGGCCATGACTGCCGTAGCCATGGCCATGTCCATGCGGCGCAGTTCCTGATCTGCAGCAAATGCGGGCGCGTGACGGAACTGGATGATCCCCCTATCCTTCAGGCGCTGCTGGATGTGACGCGTGCCCGCGGGTTTTCCGTCCGCCAGACCACCATAGAGGCGGAGGGCGTGTGCGCCGCATGCGCCTGACGGCCTGCATTTACCACAACGGGCGATAACGGCATCTGTCGGTCATTGATGGGGCACGGACATGGCGCAACGCCGAAAAGGCCGGATGGCGGAACTGCCCTTTGCGTCCCTCATGCGCAGCAGGAAGCCTGCGAAGGCGCGGCAGCGCGGGGACGCGCCACCTGCCGCGCCCGCAGCCGGGCAGCCGGACCTGTTTGCCGCACCCCTGCAAGGTATCGCGCATGCCCTGACCTATCTTGATATCGTGGCGATCGGTCTGACGCGGGTGGACGTGCGTCACCTGCGGGCGGGCGAGGGAACTGATGCCTACCTGTACCATGTGACCACGCAGGCGGACCTGGAAACGATACAGGTGCGTGGCACCATCGTGTTTTCCCCCCGCGCGCCACTGGTGCTGACGGAGCGCCCGGGCGTGCCGCCATGGCTTGCAAATATGATGGAAATCATGGAATCGGACGATCCGGCAGGGCATACAGCGGATATGCCGGTCGTTCTCAGGGTAAAACGATTTGTAATCGATGAGCTGCTGGAACATGATCCTGACCGGACGCGAAGATATGGTGTATCGTTCTTTCTGCTGACCGGGATTGCCCGGTCGGAATAATCTGATCACCGGCAACAAGAAAAAGATCAAAGGACCGGCTTTCATGGAAAATCAGCCCGCAGCTAACGGATTCGATACGGCACGGCTGCGTACTCTCGTCATTGGCTGTCTTGCCGCACTTGCCGGCCTTATGGCCGGGCTGGATATCGGGGTCATATCCGGTGCGCTGGACCTGCTGGCCCAGACGTTCCATGCCTCCATCGTGCAGCAGGAATGGATTGTCAGCGCCATGATGGGGGGGGCCGCCGTGGGATCCCTGTGTGGTGGCTGGATGTCGCACCAGATCGGGCGCAAGCATGCGCTGCTGGTGGGGGCGGCGGTGTTCGTGGCGGGGTCGCTGGCCTGTGCGCTGGCATGGTCGATCCCGTCCATGATCGTGGGGCGGCTGATCATGGGGCTGGCGATCGGGGTGGCGGCATTCACCGCGCCCCTGTACCTGTCCGAAATCGCCAGCGAACAGGCGCGTGGCGCCATGATCTCGACCTATCAGCTCATGATTACGGCCGGGATTTTCATTGCGTTCCTCAGCAATACGATGTTCAGCTATTCCGGTAACTGGCGCGGCATGTTCGCCATCGCCGCCGTGCCGGGGGTGCTGTTCCTGATCGGGGTGCTGTTCCTGCCCTACAGCCCGCGCTGGCTCATGATGCGTGGCCGGCGCAAGGAGGCGCTGGAGGTACTGGTGGACCTGCGTGATGACCGGAGTGCCGCCATGCAGGAAATCCAGAACATCAGCCGCCAGCTGCAGCAGAAGCAGCGCGGCTGGAGCCTGCTGCGCCACAACAGCAATTTCCGCCGCTCCATCTTTCTGGGCATGACATTGCAGGTCATGCAGCAGCTCGCTGGCGTGAATGTGGTGATGTACTACGCGCCCAAGATCTTCGCGCTGGCCGGTTATATCGGCCCGGCGCAGCTGTGGTGCACCGCCATGGTGGGGCTGGTGAACATGCTGGCCACCTTTATCGCCATTGGTCTGGTGGACCGGTGGGGGCGCAAGCCCATCCTGTATACCGGCTTCATCATCATGGCCGTGGGCATGGGCTGCCTTGGTTTCATGCTGAACCGGCCCAACCTGGGGCAGACGGAACAGATCATCTCGGTCTTCATGCTGCTGATCTATATTTCCGGCTTTGCCATGTCCGCCGGCCCCCTGATCTGGGTCCTGTGTTCGGAGGTGCAGCCGCTGCAGGGGCGTGACCTTGGCATTTCCATTTCCACGCTGACCAACTGGATCGCCAACATGATCGTGGGGGCAAGCTTCCTGTCACTGCTGCAATGGATGGGCAACGGGCCGACCTTCTGGCTGTTTGCCGGGTTCAACCTGATTTTCGTGGTGGTGACTTGGCGATTCATTCCGGAGACGCGCGACATGTCGCTGGAAAAGATCGAGCAGAGGCTCATGGCCGGCCTGCCCCTGCGTGAGATCGGGCAGGGCGAACCGCTGCCTGGTGGCAGATAGGGCAAGGTCACCGTGCACCCGCCCTGTGGTCAAGGGGGCGGGTGTAACAGGTTCTGGTGAAGCTTTTTCAAAAGGCTTCAGGGAACGCCGCCTTTGCTGAAAAAAGGCGGCACCGGGAAACGATTGGGATCTTACCTGTCAGTCGGACTGCCAGCCATCAAGCTGCAGGGCGACACCTGCCAGATACAGGCTTCCGCATATGATGACGCGGGCAGGGGCGGCATCCGGCCCTGCCGCTGCCGTCAGGTGCGTCAGCGCATCATGCAGGGTGGGGCCTGCCGTTGCCCGGCCACCGGCGGCGGCGATAATGTCGGCTACCGGCTGGGCCAGATGCTGGTTCTTCTCCGCCACGGCCTGAATGGAGGCGGCGCGGGATAGCAGTGGCGCCAGGAAGCCGGTGGCGTCTTTCGTCTGCTTCATGCCGATGACCAGATGGGTGGGACGGTCCGTCCATTCATCCATGACCTGCGCCAGCACTTCGCCCGCGCCGGGGTTGTGGCCACCATCCAGCCATAGCTCCCAACCCGGCGGCAGCAGTGCCGCCAGATGGCCGGACAGGCGCTGCATCCGCGCGGGCCAGCGGGCGTGGGCGATACCCGCCCATGCCTGCGGCGGCAGGGGCAGCCCACTGGCCCGCAGCGTGGCGATGGCAAGTCCCGCATTGTCGATCTGGTGCGCCCCACGCAGGCCCGGCAGCGGCAGGTCCAGCGTGCCATGACGGTCATGATACCGCAGGCTGGCGCCGTCCGGGGCGGGTGTGATGGACCATTCATGATCGCGCCGCCACAGCGGGCTGCCCAGATCATGCGTCGTGCGGGTCAGTGGGGCCATGACTTCCGCAGGCTGGCGGCCTGTGGTGACGGGAACGCCGGGTTTGATGATGCCGGCCTTCTCGCCCGCGATCGCGCCCAGCGTGTTGCCAAGGAACGCCTCGTGATCCATGGAAATGGCCGTGATCGCGCAGGCGACCGGATGGCGCAGCACATTGGTGGCGTCACACCGCCCGCCCAGCCCGACCTCGACAATCGCAAGGTCGGCGGGATGGCGTGAAAACAGCATGAAACCCGCAGCCGTCAGTACCTCGAACACCGTAATGGGTGCGCCGGCATTGACCTGCTCGATTTCTTCCAGAACGCCAGCCAGTTCGCTTTCCGTCACGATCTGGCCCGCAATGCGGAATCGTTCCGTCACATGCACCAGATGCGGCGATGTCAGGACATGCACCCGCCATCCGCCAGCTTCGGCCACGGCGCGCATGAACGCGCATGTGCTGCCCTTGCCATTGGTGCCCGCGACATGCACGACGGGCGGCAGGTGGCGTTCCGGGTGGCCAAGGCGTGCCAGCAGGGTCTCCAGCCGGGTCAGTGACAGGTCGATCAGGGTCGGATACAGCCGGTTCAGCCGTTCGAGTATCTGCCCTGTCCGGCCAACGAATTCCGGCCCAAGCGTGGGGGCATTCATGCGTGGCGTTCTTTTCCGGAAATCAGGCCGCAGGCCGCGGCGCAATGTGGCGGTAATTGAGCTGGCCGATCAGCCGACCAAGCATGCCGGGCAGGTCGCCGCGCTTGACCACCATATCCAGCATGCCGTGTTCCAGCAGGTATTCTGCGCGCTGGAAGCCCTCGGGCAGCTTTTCGCGCACGGTATCCTCGATCACGCGCTGTCCGGCAAAGCCGATCAGGGCATTGGGTTCGGCAATCTGCACATCCCCCAGCATGGCGAAGGATGCGGACACGCCGCCCGTGGTCGGGTTGGTCAGTACGACGAAATAGGGCAGCCCCGCTTCCCGCAGCATCTGGACCGCCACCGTGGTGCGCGGCATCTGCATGAGGCTGATCATGCCTTCCTGCATGCGTGCGCCGCCGGACGCGGTAAAGACGATCAGCGGGGACTGCTGCAGGATGGCAAGGCGGGCTGCGGCCAGAAAGGCCTCGCCCAATCCCGCACCCATCGTGCCCGCGATGAATTCGAACGCCATGACGGCGACAACCGCGTTATGCCCGCCGATCTGCCCATGCGCTACGGCCATGGATTCATCAAGCTGGGATTTGGCGCGTTCGTCCTTCAGCCGGTCCGTATAGCGCTTGCGGTCACGGAAGGAGAGGGGGTCAACCGGCACCTTGGGCAGTTCGATGCGGGTGTATTCCCCGTTATCAAACGTCCATTCCAGCCGTTCGGGCACGGTTGCACGCATGTGGTGGCCGCAATGCGGGCACACGTTCATCGCCTTGCGCAGGTCCTTGGTCAGGATCATCTGCTCGCACGATTCGCAGTTGGTCCACAGGTTGTCCGGCACTTCCCGCTTGAGCAGGCCGCGGATCTTGGGACGGACATATTCGGTCAGCCAGCTCATATTGCCTCTCCCTTAAGCTTTATGGGGCCTGTTCCATACAGGCAGATGAACGATTGGGCCAGATTGTCTTTTATTTCCGCACGGCATGCACGGCATCGGCCAGTGCGCGCAGCTGTTCCAGCACGGCGGGCACGGTCCGGGCCGTGGCCTGGCCATTGGCATCGAGCGTGGCCTCAAGCGTGTTGAGCAGGGCGGAGGCCACGACCGCGGCATCGGCAACGCTTACGGCGTTCGCCGCCAGTTCGGGCGTGCGGATGCCAAAGCCGATGGCGATGGGCAGGTCGGTAGCCCGGCGCAGGCGCGGCAGGGCGTGGGCCAGTTCATCGGTGCTGGCGGTGCGCGTGCCCGTCACCCCGGTGATGCTGACATAATAGACAAAACCCGATGCGCCACTGAAGACGACCGGCAGGCGGTCATCGGGCGTGGTGGGAGCGACAAGGCGGATGATGTCCAGCCCGGCGGCAGCGGCGGGACCTGCCAGCAGGTCGGCTTCTTCTGGCGGCATGTCGACCACGATCAGCCCGTCCACGCCCGCCTTGCGCGCATCCGCGCAGAAGCGTTCGGGACCATAGGCTTCGATGGGGTTGGTGTAGCCCATCAGGATGATCGGGGTTTCGTCATCGCCTTCGCGGAAGGCCGCGACCATTTCCAGCACGCGCTTCATGGTCGAACCGCCCTTCAGCCCGCGCAGGGCCGCCTTCTGGATGGTCGGGCCATCGGCTGACGGGTCGGAGAAGGGGACGCCAACCTCGATCAGGTCTGCACCGGCGGCAGGCATGCCGCGCAGGATGGCAAGCGACGTATCAAAATCGGGGTCGCAGGCTTCGACATAGGGGATCAGGGCGCCACGTCCCTGCTGGCGCAGGGTGGCGAAGCGGCGGGCGATGCGGCTCACAGTTTCACTCCCAGGTGTTCGGCGACGGTGAAGATGTCCTTGTCCCCCCGGCCTGAAATATTGACCACGATGATCCTGTCCTCTGCCATATCGGGCGCGATCTTTGCGGCGTAGGCAATGGCATGGGCGCTTTCCAGCGCGGGGATGATGCCTTCCGTGCGGGTGCACAGCTGGAAGGCGTCCAGTGCCTCCTGGTCGGTCGCGCCCACATATTCGGCGCGCCCGATGTCACTGAGCCATGAATGTTCGGGGCCGACACCGGGGTAGTCGAGGCCCGCGCTAATGGAATGGGCTTCGGTGATCTGCCCGTCCGCGTCCTGCAGCAGGTAGGTACGGTTGCCGTGCAGCACGCCGGGCCTGCCGCGTTCGATGGAGGCGGCGGTGCGTCCGCTGTCCAGACCGCAGCCTGCGGCCTCGACACCGATCAGCCTGACTTCGGGATCATCAAGGAAGGGATGGAAGATGCCCATGGCGTTCGACCCACCACCGATCGCTGCCACGATCGTATCGGGCAGACGGCCTTCGGCGGCCATGATCTGTTCCTTTGTCTCCACGCCGATGACGGACTGGAAATCACGTACCATCTGCGGATAGGGATGCGGCCCCGCCACCGTGCCAACAAGGAAGTAGGTGTCGTGTACGTTGGTCACCCAGTCGCGCATGGCTTCGTTCATGGCGTCCTTCAGCGTGCCCGCGCCTGCGGTGACGGGCACGACCTCGGCACCCAGCAGCCGCATGCGGAACACGTTGGGCTTTTGGCGCTCGACATCGGTGGCGCCCATGTAGATCGCGCATTTCATGCCAAACAGCGCGCACACGGTCGCGGTGGCGACACCGTGCTGGCCCGCGCCCGTTTCAGCCACGATGCGGGTACGGCCCATGCGGCGGGCCAGCAGGATCTGCCCCATAACGTTGTTGAGCTTGTGGGAACCGGTGTGGTTCAGTTCCTCGCGCTTCATGTAGATTTTGGCGCCGCCCAGCTCCCTGGTCATGCGGCGCGCGAACCACAGCGGGCTGGGACGGCCGACATAATCCTTGAGGTAATAATCCAGTTCACGCCGGAATTCGGGGTCCGCCTGTGCGGCCCTGTAGGCGCCATCCAGCTCCAGCAGGAGCGGCATCAGGGTTTCAGCGACAAAACGGCCGCCGAAAATGCCGAAACGGCCGCGACCGTCCGGCCCGCTGCGCAGGCTGTTGGCGCCTGCCTGTGTGTCTGTTGCGCTCAACTTCGCTACTCCACAAGAATAGGTGCGTGGCTCAATGGTATCGTCATGCAGCCGTCCCTGGCCGCTTGTCAGCCGGTTCTGGACCGGATGGCGGCAAAATACCAGCCCCTGCCGTATCGTGGGGCATGTCATGATTTGACATGTTTGCCGTCACATGATGGATGAACAACGACCCGAACCAAAGAAAGACTGCCCATGTTTCTCGCCCATCGTCCCGGCGCCCCGGCCCGGACCGTTACGACTGCGGAGGATGCGGCCGGTGCGGCGTGGCTGGACCTGCTCAATCCCACCGAGGAGGAGGAAGCCCTGGCCGCCGAGGTGACGGGCCTGCGTGTTCCCACCCGTGCCCAGCTGGATGAGATTGAAAGTTCGTCACGGCTCTTTACCGAAGGCAATGGCGTCTATCTGTCCACGCCGCTGGTGCGTAAGACGCCGGATGATTTTTTCGTATCCCCCGTGGGGTTCGTGCTCATGCCCGGCAGGCTGCTGACCATTCGCTATACCGGGTTCAGCGCGTTTGATGTGGTGGCGCGCGCGGTGGCGGGCGAGGCGACGCCCCTGGTTTCCAATGAGGCGGGGATCATGCTGCTGGAAGCCATCGTGGACCGGCTGGCCGATATTCTGGAACATCTGGGGCAGGCGCTGGATGGCATGTCGAAGGATGTGTTCCAGTCCGAGGAGCCAAGCCAGGCGCAGGCGGGTGCCCTGCTGCGCAACATGCTGCGCCGGGTGGGCCGGTCGGGCGATCTCAGTTCATCCGTGCGCGACAGCCTGCTGGGACTGGAACGGATTTCCATTTTCCTGGGCGAAAACAAGCGCCATGACCTGTCTGAACACCTGCAGGCGCGGCTGGCGACGGTGGGGCGTGATATCCGCTCGCTGAACGATTTCGTATCCCAGACCGCCAACAAGGTGCAGTTCCTGCTGGATGCGACGCTGGGCTTCATCAGCATCGAACAGAATAATGGCATGAAGATCCTGACCGTGGTCAGCTTTATTGGCGTGGCTCCCACGCTGGTAGCGGGCATCTACGGCATGAACTTCCATGATATACCGGAACTGAACTGGAAATATGGGTACTGGTATTCCCTTGCCCTTATGGCGGCGACGGTGGTGCTGCCGCTGATCTGGTTCTGGCGGCGTGGATGGCTGGGAAAATAGGCGGTCCTGCCTGACATATCGGCATCATAATTATTATAATATCGAATCATTTCAATGATTTATGTTCCATTGGCGAGGGAAACGAAATAAAAGAAAATTCATGAACGCCGGAGCGCGCGCAGACTGTCCGTGCCTGCCCGGGTAGACCGGGAGAGGGGGAAGGCCACCATGAAATCAAACCGTAAACTGGGGTGTTTTCTGGTCATCACCAGCATGCTGTGCGGTCTGCCTGCCATTGCACGCGCGCAGGTTCATGTCTTTTCCGGCCTACGGCATGACAGCAGCACGGGCCTTGCCCGGTGGCTGGGTGACATTACCCTGAGCGCGCAGATCGAAGGGGGGATCATGGCCAATCCCGCCCGTCCACAGCCCGGTTACAACTATGGTGACTTCCTTGCCGACCATGCCAATCAGGTCCAGCTGAACCAGGCTGAATTCACCCTGAACAAGGCAATCGATCCCACCGTAAACAGATATCAGGTCGGCTTTACGCTGGAGGGCATGTACGGATCGGATGCGCGGTACTATCAGGTGCTGGGCATCAGTGACCGGGAATGGAATGCCCGGTACCAGCTGATCCCCGCGCAGGCGCACATGGATGTTCACCTGCCATGGCTGACACGTGGCGGGCTGGACATGCAGGCGGGCATCCTGCAGGCCCCGATGGGGGTGGAAGGGCTTGATCCGACCTCCCGGCCTTTCTACACGCTGGCCTATACATCTGAATATTCCGTGCCGTTCCAGCATGTGGGCGCCATGTTCAACTGGCATGTCACGCCCATGGTGGATGTGACATTCGGCATTGATACCGGGAACCAGACATCATTCGGGCATGCGGACAACAACAGTGCGCCAGCCGGGTATTTCGGGTTCAACCTGAACAGACTGGCCCACGGCAGGCTGCGTATCGTGGAACTGAGCCGCGTCGGGCCGGAAAATTCATGGCGCGCCATCGGCCATTATGAAGCCGATCATTCCCAGCGGTTCTGGAACGATATCAGTGCCTATTATCAGGTGAATGACCGGCTGAACCTGACGGCGGAATTCAATTACCTGCATGACGAGGGCACGCGCGGCATTGGCGCGCGGGGGCAGTTTGCCGGCGTGGATGCGGAAAGCTTCGTCAGTTTCCTCAGCTACCGTATCAACCGTGACCTGACCTTCAATTACCGTGGGGAAATATACCGCGACAATAACAACGCCATGGTTGCGACCTTCCAGGGGAACACTTCCTACATGGAAGCACTGGCTGGCACAGGGGGGACGGTCGTGCCGGGGCCATCGGCCTCCAGCCATGGCACGACGTATGGCGAAATGACGCTGGGTGTCAGCTATCGCCCGCAACTTGGCCACCATATCGGGGTGTTCATGCTGCGCCCCGAAATCCGCTTTGACCGTGCACTGAACGGGACCATGCCATTCAATGGTGGGCGGAACAATGGCATGTTCACCTTTGGCGGGGATGCCGTCATCGGGTTCTGAGCGTGCGGTTGTCACACGCCGGGTATATGAACCATCGTGCGGATCATAAGGGCGTTGCGGGCAGGGCTTTTTTCAGAAACGCAACCGCAGGGTGCCTCTGCTGATTTTTTATCAACGCTTTATCATGAAGCCGTCAGGAACCTTGTCCGGTGCCCGATGGGTAAAGGCTGGAAATTCGCAGTGGAACCGGATCGAAACGCCGCAATGGCCAGGTGAATATTGTGCCGCGCCGTGGCGTTACAGCCATGAAGACAGTATAATCGCCCCCATGCCTGCAGGGTTCCATGGCATGGACAGGTGCGGATGCTTGACGGCGCATGATTAAAGGCATATGGTTTCGCTGTCCCGAAGGGTGCCATTTCATGGCGTGCTCGGGATTCCCACCTATCCGTTAAGCTGCATCAAACCGTTTCGTCCGAATATGGTCAGGGTCCGTCATCGACGCGCCTTCTCAAACTGATTGCCGGCTTTTCCTTTCCTTTCGTGAACTGCCCACTTATAGGCATATCCTGCATGCAACTCGCCGAACTCAAGGCCAAATCCCCAGCAGACCTTCTGGCATATGCTGAAAGTCTGAACATTGAAAACGCATCTTCTCTTCGCAAGCAGGAGTTGATGTTCACGATCCTCAAGACACTGGCCGACAATGATCAGGCCATCTATGGGGACGGCACGCTTGAAATCCTGTCTGATGGCTTTGGCTTCCTCCGCTCACCGGAAGCCAATTACCTGCCCGGACCTGATGATATCTACATTTCCCCCAGCCAGGTCCGCCGCTTCGGCCTGCGCACCGGTGACACGGTTGAGGGCCAGATCCGCGCGCCCCGTGATGGGGAACGGTATTTTGCCCTGCTGAAGGTCAACGCGATCAATTTTGAACCGCCCGAGGCCGTGCGCCAGCGGATCAATTTCGATAACCTGACGCCGCTTTACCCCGAACGCCGCCTGAAGATGGAAGTCGAGAACTCGGCTGTGGGGGGCGCTACGGAACCGCCAGCCAATGGCAAGGGGAAGGGCAAGACTCCGAACCGCGATTTCACATCGCGCGTGATCGACCTTGTCTCGCCCATCGGCATGGGCCAGCGCGCGCTGATCGTGGCCCCGCCGCGCACCGGCAAGACCGTGATGCTGCAGAGCATCGCCTCCTCCATTTCCGCGAACCATCCCGAAGTGTTCCTGATCGTGCTGCTGATTGACGAGCGGCCGGAAGAAGTGACGGACATGGCGCGTTCGGTGCGGGGGGAGGTGGTGTCCTCCACCTTTGACGAACCTGCTACACGTCATGTCCAGGTTACGGAAATGGTGCTGGAAAAGGCCAAGCGCCTGGTCGAGCACAAGCGTGATGTCGTGATCCTGCTGGATTCGATCACACGTCTGGCCCGTGCCTACAACACCGTCGTGCCGTCATCGGGCAAGGTGCTGACCGGTGGTGTGGATGCAAACGCACTGCAGCGCCCCAAGCGCTTCTTCGGTGCGGCCCGTAATATCGAGGAAGGCGGTTCGCTGACCATTATCGCGACCGCGCTGATCGATACCGGCAGCCGTATGGATGAAGTCATCTTTGAAGAGTTCAAGGGCACCGGTAACTCCGAACTGATCCTTGACCGCAAGCTGGCTGACAAGCGTACGTTCCCTGCCATCGACATCACCAAGAGTGGCACCCGTAAGGAAGAGCTGCTGGTTGATCGGGCCGATCTGGCCAAGATGTGGGTCCTGCGCCGTATCCTTGCCCCGATGGGGACCATGGATGCGATGGACTTCCTGCTGGACAAGCTGAAATACAGCAAGACCAACCACGATTTCTTCGATGCGATGAATACCTGATCGGGTTGCTTCGTGACGGATTGAAAAAACCCCGGCTGTAAGGCCGGGGTTTTTTGTTTTGAAGGGCAAAAGTTTTTGGTGAAGCTTTTTCAAAATGCTTCAGAAGGCGCTGCTTTCTTGAAAAAAGACGGTACCCGGAAACTTCTGTTATTCCGGCTGTAATTCAGGGAATCAGGATCGTGCTGCCCGTGGTCTTGCGTGATTCAAGGGCGATCTGGGCCTCTGCCGCTTCGGTCAGGGGAAAGGACTGGCCGATACATGGTTTGATGATGCCCTGCCGCACCAGTTTGAACAGTTCACTGGCGGCATGCAGCAGCGCGGGCCGTTTGGCAATGTAGGTCGTAAGGGCCGGGCGCGTCAGGTACAGGCTGCCATGGGAAGCCAGCGTGCCGACATCAACGCCCGTCACCGCCCCCGATGCATTGCCATAGCTGACCATAAGACCGCGTGGCATCAGGCAGGACAGGCTGGTTTCAAAGGTGTCGCGGCCAATGCTGTCATACACGACCGGCAGCATGCGCCCATTTGTCAGGTCGCTGACCTGTTCCCGTATCCGGTCCATGCCAATGATGACATCCGCTGCCCCGTTGGCCCGGGCCAGTTCTGCTTTTTCAACCGTTGAGACGACGCCAATGACGCGTGCGCCCAGATGGCGTGCCCACTGGCACATAAGCAGCCCCACGCCACCGGCTGCGGCATAGACCAGAATGTTCTCTCCGGGCTGGACGCGATGGACCTCGCGCAGCAGCATATGCGCGCTCAGTCCGCGCAGCATGATGGCGGCGGCAGTCTGGGACGGGATGTCATCGGGCAGGACCACGAGCCTGTCAGCCGCAATGGTACGGAACGTGGCATAGCCGCCTGGGGTCGTGACATAGGCCACGCGCATGCCGGGACGGATGTCCTCCACGCCGGGGCCGATGGCGGTGACGGTTCCGGCGCCCTCCATGCCGGGTACGGCGGGGAGGGCCGGGAATTTGTACAGGCCGGTGCGGAAATAGGTATCGATGAAGTTGACCCCGATCGCCTCCTGCCGCAGCACGACTTCGCCTGCTGCCGGGGTGGGAACGGGTAGCGTTTCGGTGCGGAGGACATCAGGCCCCCCATATTCATGAATGCGGATGACGGTATTCATGTCCTGAACGTCCTGTAGCTGGTGCAGGGGAAATTAGGCCAGGGGGCTCGCGGAAAGGGTTTCCAGATCATGCAGGAACTGCCGGTCCCGCGCACCTTCATCACCGGGATAGGTTTCGGGATCATACTGCGCACAGTCATCAAAATTGATGCGGTGGCAGGGGATCAGGATGGGAATGGGATTTTCCATGCATGCACTGATGATGGCATCGTTGGAGACACCGGCCAGACGCGCCGCATCCGTCCAGCAGACCTGCTGGCCCACGGGAATGGTCTGCATGAAACGCCATGCAGCGATCTGTTCGGGTGTGCCATATGGGTCCAGCGGCAGGGTGCACAGCGTGGCGTCACCGTCAAAATACGCATCCAGCCAGGCACGCGCTTCCAGCAGCAGGGGTGTTTCTTCCTGATCCCGACCCCAGCCCCAGTCAAGCGCCACGATTTTTCCATCCTCGACAGAGATGGTCAGGGGCGCGAGTGGCGAATGCATTGAAAGTTGTGGCATGAGTCACCTTGATCAGGACAAAGAGGTGAACGATAACGCCGTTCCCGGAACTGACAAAATGATGATGGCCACCATGGAGATGTTTGTGCAGGAAAGTGATCGTCATCCCCCCGTCATTTTCGCGCTGGCCAGTGGCCTGTCCCGTGCGGCCATAGCCGTCATGCGGCTGAGTGGTCCGGGGACGGGCAGGATTGTGGAATCCCTGTGCGGACGCCTGCCTGCGCCGCGTCGTGCGTCCCTGCGGGGGCTATGGCGGCGGGATGGGGACGCGCCCGTCCTGCTGGACCGCGCGCTGGTGCTGTGGTTTCCGGGGCCAGACAGCTATACGGGGGAAGACAGCGCGGAACTGCACCTGCATGCGGGACCGGCGGTTATCAGTGCCGTGGCCGACACGCTGGTGGCGATGGGCGCGCGCCCGGCGGAGCCGGGAGAGTTCAGCCGTCGTGCTTTTACCCACGGCCGACTTGACCTCATGCAGGCGGAAGGCATTGCCGACCTGATCGATGCGGAAACCGAAGCCCAGCGGCGACAGGCACTGGCGCAGGTCGATGGGGCGCAGAGCCGACTGTACCAGGAATGGGCCGACAGGCTGCGCGTGCTGCTGGCGCATCAGGAGGCCCTGATCGACTTCCCTGATGAAGAACTGCCGCCTGAAGTCGAGCAGGAACTGGTGAATGGCCTGCAGGCGCTGCACGCGACCATGCAGGATTACCTGGCTACGGGCGAGGGTGCCGCGCGCCTGCGGCGTGGATTGGTCTTCGCCATTGTGGGGGAACCAAATGTTGGCAAGTCCAGCCTGCTGAATGCCCTGGCGGGGCGGGATGCCGCCATTGTGTCCACACGGGCTGGTACGACGCGCGATGCGATTGAAATCCGTGTCGTCATGGGGGACGTGCCGGTTACGCTGGTCGATACGGCGGGCCTGCGTGAAACCGATGATGAGATTGAAGCCGAAGGCGTGCGGCGGTCACTGTTTCACGTGAAACAGGCGGATTGCGTGGTGCATGTGTTTACAGATGGTCCGCCAGCAGAGCGGCTGGATGGGGACGGGGTGCTGGTATGCAACAAGACGGACCTGTCTCCCGCACCGGATGGCGTAATAGGGATCAGTGTTCTCACCGGTGCGGGCATGGATGTGCTAAGGAGCGTTCTGGCTGACCGGGCACGTGCCCTGACGGCCGGTCGGGCCAGCGCGCCCTTCACCCGGGCACGCCATCGCGCCGCGATAGAGGAGACGGTCCATCACCTCGGTCGGGCACGGATGATGGCATGGCCGGAAATGCGGGGGGAAGAGATGCGGCTGGCAATGCGCGCGCTCGGGCGCCTGACAGGGGCCGTGGATGTCGAGGCCCTGCTGGATACCGTGTTTGGCCAGTTCTGCATTGGCAAGTAGGAGAGACGCCGGGATGAATCGCGAATATGATGTGATTGTCGTGGGCGGCGGCCATGCGGGATGCGAAGCCGCTGCAGCCGCTGCGCGTATGGGCGCGCGGACGATGCTGCTGACACACCGTCGCGAGACGATTGGCATCATGTCCTGCAACCCGGCCATTGGCGGGATTGGCAAGGGACACCTTGTGCGTGAAATCGATGCGCTGGATGGGTTGATGGCGCGCGCGGCGGATCGGGCCGGGATCCATTTCAAACTGCTGAACCGCTCCAAGGGGCCTGCGGTGCATGGACCGCGGGCGCAGGCTGACCGTTCGCTCTATCGTCAGGCGATTCAGGACCTGCTGGCGCAGACCGAAGGGCTGGATATTGTCGAAGGAGCGGCCGGTGACCTGCAGCTTGATGGGCAGGGGCGGATTGATGGCGTGATCTGTGAGGACGGTCGTACCTTCGCCTGCGGGGCTGTGGTGCTGGCCACTGGTACATTCCTGCGCGGGACGATCCATGTTGGACATGACAGCGAGCCTGCCGGGCGGGTAGGGGACCAGCCCGCAAATGCGCTGGGTGAACGTCTGGCCGCACTGGGGTTGCGCATGGGACGTCTCAAGACCGGGACACCGGCCCGTATTGCACGGGACAGCATCGACTGGGACACCCTGGCGGAAGACAGGGGCGATGCCGTGCCCGAGCCGTTCAGCCGCATGACGGACGCCATCACGAACCCCATGGTGTCGTGCCGCATTACAGCCACCACGCCACGCACGCATGATATCATACGCGAGAACCTGCAGCTTTCTGCCCTGTATGGCGGGGCAATATCAGGGCGGGGACCGCGGTACTGTCCTTCGATCGAAGACAAGGTCGTGCGGTTCGCACAGCGGGAGTCCCATCAGATCTTCCTTGAACCCGAAGGTCTGCCCGGCAGCACGGATGGAGAGCTGGTGTATCCCAATGGTATCTCCACCAGCCTGCCTGAACATGTGCAGGTAGAGATGCTGCGCAGCATACCTGGATTGGAAAACTGCCGGGTTGTCAGGCCGGGCTATGCAGTGGAATATGATTACGTGGACCCGCGCGAACTGGCACCCACGCTGGAACTGAAAAACATGCCAGGCCTGTTCCTGGCCGGCCAGATCAATGGCACGACCGGGTATGAGGAAGCGGGCGCGCAGGGGTTGGTCGCAGGCGTCAATGCCGCCCGGCATGCGGTAGGGCAACCC
The DNA here is from genome assembly GCF_003207815.1 of Komagataeibacter oboediens. Taxonomy (GTDB): domain Bacteria; phylum Pseudomonadota; class Alphaproteobacteria; order Acetobacterales; family Acetobacteraceae; genus Komagataeibacter; species Komagataeibacter oboediens. The sequence continues at coordinate 142,699 of NZ_NKTX01000004.1, forward strand.
GGTGTCACCCTTGATCGCGGGGATGCCTATATCGGCGTCATGATCGATGACCTGACCACGCAGGGCGTGTCCGAACCCTATCGCATGTTTACGTCCCGCGCTGAATATCGCCTGACCCTGCGGGCGGATAATGCCGACCTGCGGCTGACGCCGCGTGGTCTGGAATGGGGGTGTGTCGGGGCTGCGCGTGCGCAGCGCTACCGTGGGGACTGTGCCGCGATTGAGGCCGCGACCGCTCGCGCGCGCAATGAAACCTATACGCCCGATATCCTGCGCAGGGCAGGGGTGAATGTCTCGGCTGACGGGCGCGCGCGCTCCCTGCTGGATGTGCTGGCTACGGACGCATCTCCTGAAACGGTTGCCCGGGTGGCGCCATGGTTTGCCGACCTGCCACCCCGCATAGCCCAGCACCTGGCGACCGAAGCCCGGTACAGCGGCTATATTTCCCGACAGGACCGTGAAATCCGGCAGCTTGCCACGGAAGGGCGCATGGCGCTGCCACCAGACCTGGACTATGCGCTGGTGGGTGGGCTGAGCACGGAAATGCAGGAGCGTCTGGCACGGGTTCGCCCCATGACATTTGCCGCGGCACAGCGTATCCCGGGTATTACGCCATCGGCCCTGGTTGCCCTGCTGGCGCATGTGCGGCAAAGGCAGGTTGCGGTATGAGGCCCGTCATGCCCGATGTTTCACGTGAAACACGCGACAGGCTGGACCGCTATGCCGATATCCTGCTGCGCTGGAACCAGCGGATCAATCTTGTATCCCCGCATGACCTGCCGCATTTATGGTCGCGCCATATTGCTGATAGTCTGCAACTGGCGCAGATGATTCCGTCTGGTCCCATTGATCTGGTGGATATGGGGTCTGGTGGCGGGTTCCCCGGTCTGGTGATCGCCTGCGCCACGGATGCGCGGGTCACGCTGATTGAATCGGATCAGCGCAAGGCCGCTTTCTTGCGCGAAGCTGCACGGACCGCAGGCGTGCAGGTGTGCGTGTGCGCGCAGCGGCTGGAGACAGCGGATGTTCCGCCAGCACAGGTGGTGACGGCCCGCGCGCTGGCTCCCCTGCCGCGCCTGCTGGAATGGGGAACGCGTTTTCTGCGCCCAGATGGCTTCTGCCTGTTTCTGAAAGGACGGAATGCGGAAGAAGAATTGATGACGGCCAGCACCGACTGGCACATGGCGACAACCCGGATTCCAAGCCGTACAAATACGGATGGTGTGATTCTAAAATTGAGCGATATCAGGCGTGTCACAGACCACAACAATGAATGATACGGAAAACGGCTCTGCCGCTTTCCCCCGCATTATTGCGCTGGCCAACCAGAAGGGCGGTGTGGGCAAGACAACCACGGCCATCAATCTGGCGGCGGCTCTGGCGACATCGGGGCTGAAGGTCCTGCTTGTCGATATGGACCCGCAGGGCAATGCTTCGACCGGTCTGGGCGTGGGGTATGATGCCCGGCGCAGCGGTACCTACGCCATGCTGGAAGATAGCGCGCGGGCAGCCGCGGTGGTGCAGCCCAGCGCCGTGCCTGGCCTGTCGCTGATCGCGGCGGATACGGAACTGGCGGGCGCGGAACTGGAACTGGTCATGGCGGACCGGCGGGAATACCGGCTGCATGATGCGCTGGCGCAGATCGGGGCGGATTACGATACCATCCTGATTGATTGTCCGCCCAGCCTCGGCCTGCTGACCCTCAATGCCCTTGTGGCGGCGCAGTCCGTGATCGTGCCGCTGCAGTGTGAGTTCTTTGCGCTGGAAGGGATCAGCCAGCTGGTCCGTACCGTCAACAGTGTGCGCCAGTCGCTCAATCCGGCGCTGAAGCTCGATGGTATTGTGCTGACCATGTATGACCGGCGGAACAACCTGTCGGAACTGGTGGCGGATGACGCCCGCAGCTTCTTCGGTGACCGGGTGATGGAAACCCTCATTCCCCGCAATATCCGGATTTCGGAAGCGCAGAGCCATGGGCAGCCGGTGATGAATTACGATCACCGTTCATCTGGCAGCCTGGCCTATCAGGCCCTCGCCACCGAAGTGGTGGACCGTCTGGGGCTGCACGCAGCACGAAAAGGGAAGGCAAGCTGATGAAAACCAAGAAGGATGCCGGTCGTCCCCGTCTCGGTCGCGGGCTGGCTGCCCTGTTGGGTGAGCAGGTCAACATGCTGCCCGCCGCCCCGGCGGTAGAGGCCCGCAAGGCGCCGGAAGCCATTTCCAGCCTGCCGGTTGACGTCATGGAGCCCAGCCCCTTCCAGCCACGCCAGCAGATGGAGCCCGGTGCGCTGGATGAACTGGCCAGTTCCATCCGCGTACGCGGAATCCTGCAACCCATCCTTGTCCGTCCTCATCCGGGGCGGAAAGGGGTTTACCAGATCATTGCGGGCGAACGCCGCTGGCGCGCGGCCCAGATCGCGGGTCTGCATGACGTGCCCGTCCATATCCGTCCGCTTGATGACGGGGACGCCATGGCGGCGGCACTGGTGGAAAATCTCCAGCGTGCCGACCTTAATGCCATTGAGGAAGCCGAGGGCCTGCAGCGCCTGCTAGATGACTATGACCTGACGCAGGATGAACTGGCTAGCGCCATAGGCAAGTCCCGTCCACATGTCGCCAATATGGTGCGTCTGTTGCAGCTGCCGCCGCCTGTGCGTGACGCGGTGCGTCATCGCGGCCTGTCCGCCGGGCATGCCCGCGCCCTGCTGGCACATGCCGATCCGGTTGCGGCGCTAAAAACCGTGCTGGCGCAGGGGCTTAATGTCCGGCAGACGGAAGCATTGGCCAAACAGCAGGAGCGCAAGGCGGCGAGTGCACGCGACAGGGCGGATAAAACGGTCCGCAATCCTGAAATCGCTGCACTGGAACGCGATCTTGCGGCCAGGCTGGGGCTGAAGGTACAGATATCCTTTGACGGAAAAGGGGGCAGCATCCGCATTGATTACCGGTCGCTGGAGCAGTTTGATGGCGTGCTGCGGCTGCTGCAGCGGTAGGAATTTCAAAAAAATAAAAAATTCCCCTTGCCAGACAATGGGCTGACTGCTAGAAGCCCTCTCATCCAAGCGGGTAACCCTGTGGGCGCATAGCTCAGTTGGTAGAGCAGCTGACTCTTAATCAGCGGGTCCAAGGTTCGAGCCCTTGTGCGCCCACCATAGGGTTTAACAGGTTTACGAAAATCCCCATCATGGCATGCCCGGTGGGGATTTTTTGTATTCTGTTCCGTGGGGGGCTCCAGCATTTCGACTCTGTCAGGCAATCAGGGAAGGGAACAGCGTGGCATCTCCATTCCTTTTGGCTGGATATTCCGTTAGGCAGGCGGGATGAAACCCCATTTCCCCCTGATCGGGGTCACTCTGGACAGCGAACCACCCGCAACGGATGACCGGGACGGTTATTCCCGATTCCCGTGGTACGCGATCCGGCAGAATTACATGGATATGATTGCTGCGTGCGGTGGGCTGCCGGTTGCCCTGGGGCATGATGCGCAGCAGGCGGCGGCCATGGTCGCGCGGCTGGATGGTCTGGTGGTCACGGGGGGCGCGTTTGACGTGCCGCCCGATCTGTACGGCGCATCGGACCAGCATGCCAGCGTGCAGACCAAGCCACGGCGGACGATAGCGGAAACGGCCCTTGTCCGTGCCGCCATGGCGCGTGGGCTGCCCGTTCTGGGTATATGTGGCGGCATGCAGCTTCTGGCTGTGGTGCTGGGGGGAAAGCTGGTGCAGCATATTCCCGACACCTATCCCACGGCCCTTGCGCATGAACAGCCCAATCCGCGTGATGAGGCCGGGCATATGGTGGATGTGATCGCAGGCACGCATCTGGCGCGCCTGGTGGGGGGCGGGCGGCTGGCGGTGAATTCGTCCCATCATCAGGCGGTCGCGGATGCAGGGCGTGCGGTGATCTGTGCTACAGCGCCTGATGGGGTTGTCGAGGCCATTGAACTGCCTGGCCATCCATTTTGCATCGGGGTGCAGTGGCATCCGGAATTTGGCATATCGGCAGGGGACCGTCTCCTGTTCGAAGGGTTGATCGACGCTGCGAGGCAGATACGAACATGACACAGGACAATTCCCCATCCAACGCACCGGAACGGGGCGACCGTATCGCCAAATGGCTGGCCCGTTCGGGCGTGGCCAGCCGCCGCGATGCCGAACGCATGATTGCCGAAGGACGGATCAGGCTGAACAGCGCGGTCGTCACCCATCCGGCCACGTTCGTGGATACGGGCGATATCGTTCAGGTGGACAACACCGTGGTCAGCGCGCCTGACCGCACGCGGTTGTGGCGCTATCACAAGCCCGATGGCCTGGTGACAACCCATCGCGATCCCGAAGGGCGTTCGACCGTGTTCGAGTCCCTGCCACCGGGCATGCCGCGCGTCATAAGCGTGGGGCGGCTGGACCTCAACAGTGAGGGACTGCTGCTTCTGACCAATGATGGCGAACTGGCCCGCAGGCTGGAACTGCCCAGCAATGGCTGGATACGCCGGTACCGCGTGCGTGTGTTCGGGGTGGTGGACGAACGGATGCTGGCCTCCCTTGCCCATGGCAGTGAATTCGAGGGCGTGCGCTATGGCCCGATCGAGGCACATCTGGATTCGGTAAAGGGAGACAATGCGTGGCTGACCGTGTCCTTGCGTGAGGGCAAGAATCGCGAGGTCCGCAAGGTCATGCGGGGACTGAACCTGCATGTCAGCCGCCTGATCCGCACGTCTTATGGTCCTTTCCAGCTTGGCACCCTCAAGCGCGGCGAACTGGAAGAAGTCACTGGCAAGGTCATTCGTGAACAGGTGCCCGGGCTTCCGTCCGCCACGTCACAGCGCAGGGCGTAATGCGGATTATTGCGGGTGACTGTCGTGGGCGTACCCTGCGCGCGCCGCCGGGACAGACCACGCGCCCCACGGCGGACCGTGTGCGGCAGGCGCTGTTTGATACGCTGGCTCATGCGCCATGGGCGGGGGCGGACACCATGCGTGGCGCGCGTGTCATGGATGGATTCGCGGGCACGGGTGCGCTGGGGCTGGAAGCCCTGTCCCGTGGGGCCGCCAGCGCCGTGTTCGTGGAACGCGATCGTGCCGCCCTGCGGACCCTGCGTGAAAATGTCGCGACCTGTGGCATGGGGGATCGCGCCATAATCCGCGCACAGGACATGCTGCGCCTGTCACCACGTGGGGCGGCAGCGCCGGTGGACATGGTTTTCCTTGACCCACCCTATAACCAGGCCCTGCCTGCACGGGCGCTGGCGGTGCTGGACCGTGGGGGCTGGCTGCACCCTGCAACGCTGGTGGTGGTGGAAACGGCTGCGGCAGAACCCGCGCCTGTGCCTGCCGACCGGCTGCTGCTGGAACGCAGGCATGGGGCCGCATGCCTGTATGCGTGGCGGCATGGCGCGGATGACGCGGCATGATTGATTGCCGTATTTTTGCCAGCGGCCTTCTGTCTATGGGGCGGACGGGGTTATAGTTGGATCGTTTGACGGAAATGACAGGCATGGAGTGTAGTGTACTGGCTGTTTCCCTTGTGCGTTTGGTCCCTGCTGGCACCCCCATGCCGGGACTTATGATCAGGATATGGATTTTTGGCGATTTTCAGCCGTTTTGTCCCTGACTCGCTGTCCTCCGGCCCGGTACGGTCGCGTCTGCGCGACCGGTTGACCGAAGCGGGGGGGCTGGGGTTGTGGAGTCTGGCGCTGTGTTTCGCCATTGCGTTGTGGAGTTATGATCCACGCGATCCATCAGCCAATACGTCCAGCGCCCAGCCCCCGGCCAACCTGCTTGGGCGGCCGGGCGCGTATATTGCCGATTTCATGCTCCAGAATTTCGGGATTGTGGACGTGCTGGCCATTTTCTGCCTGCTGGCATGGGGATGGCGGCTGATCCGGCACCACGGGCTGACATCGGCGTTGCTGCGTTTCATCGCGCTGGTCTGCGGGCTGCCGGTCATCGCGGCTGACATTGCTGCCGTGCCGTTGCTGCTGCCAGCGCTTCATGCCCCGTTGTGGCCCACGCAGGCGGGACCGGGCGGGGCTGTCGGCCTGTCGGTGGCGCATATGTCCATTCAGGCGGCCACCGTGTTCGTGGGGCGAGGGGGGCCGCTTGTCGTCTGGCTGCTGGGGCTGGTGCTCGGCGGGCTGCTGCTGCTGCTGGCCCTTGCGCTGTCCCTGTCCGAATGGCGGGGCATTGGCCGGGGGATCCGGGTCCTGCTGCGCCAGCCCATGGTGCTGGCCATCTGGTTGCGGCGCGTAACGGGGGACAGGGCGCAGGCGCGGGATATGCCGGACACGGTCCCGTATCCCGACATGTCGCAGCGGGCCAGACCCACGGCGTCCCCGGCTTCCGGCGTAAGGCATGACACGGCTGAGGCCTCGCCTTTCCAGACACCGCTTGCGGATACGGGCAGCCGCGTGATGCAGGCGGACCCGGACGTGTCCACGGGACAGCCCTCCATGCCCGGCACGGGCATCATGCCGGTAACCGATCCCAAGACGGCTGTAGCTGCCGTGCCTAAGTCCATGCCCGCACCGGTCAAAAAACCGGAAACGGTCGTTCGTCCCGCAGCGCTGGGCAGCCGCAAGGCGGACGGGGGCAAACCCGCGCAGGTTTCGCTGCAGACCAGTTGGATGCACCCGCCGGGCATGGACGAGGAAATTACCCAGCCCCTGCTTACGGGCGGGTCCACGCCGGCATCGGACCGGCTGCCATGGCATGAGGAGACCGAGGGGCAGGAGACGACACCCATCATTCCGTCGCTCCCCGATGACCTGCCGGCTGCTGCCAAGGAGCCTGCGCGCCCGAACCTGCTGTCGCGCTTTTTTTCGGGCACAAACCGTGCAGCGGAAGAACCGGCGACGGGCGGCCCGGATTATGCCCCCGCAACGCCCGTGGCCCTGACGGAAGACGCCTATACGCCTCCGCCGCAGCCGGAATGGCAGTTTCCGCCGCTGTCGCTGCTCAAGCCCCCACCATCTGCTGAAGCGACCAAGCCGACCGAGGAACTGCTGCACGCCAATGCCACGCAGCTTGTTACCGTGCTGTCGGAATATGGGGTGCAGGGTGAAATCGTCGCCTATCACGCGGGTCCGGTGGTCACGCTGTATGAACTCCAGCCTGCTCCCGGCATCCGTGCCGCGCGCGTGATTGGTCTGGCGGATGACGTGGCGCGTTCCCTGTCGGTGCTCAGCGTGCGTATCGCCACCGTGCCGGGTCGTAACGTGATCGGGATCGAGGTGCCCAATACACGGCGTGAGACGGTCTATTTCTCCGAACTGCTCATGGATCCGCAATGGGCGCATTCGCGTGCGCGCCTGAACCTGGCGCTGGGCAAGGATATTGCGGGCGAGTCCGTTTACAGCGACCTCGCCGCCATGCCGCACCTGCTGATCGCGGGCACCACCGGGTCGGGCAAGTCGGTGGGCGTGAATTCCATGATCCTGTCGCTGCTGTACCGTCTTTCGCCCGAACAGTGCCGCCTGATCCTGATCGATCCCAAGATCCTCGAACTTTCGATCTATGAGGGGATACCCCACCTCATGACGCCAGTGGTCACGGAACCGGCCAAGGCGGTTGCGGCGCTCAAATGGGCCGTGCGCGAAATGGATCGCCGGTATCGGGCCATGGCGCACCTGCAGGTGCGTAACATCGCAAGCTACAACGAACGCGTGGCCGAAGCGCGGGCGCGTGGTGAGATCGTGACCCGGCGCGTACAGACCGGTTATGACCCCGAAACCGGCAAGCCTACGTTTGAAGAACAGCAGCTTGCCCTCGATTCCCTGCCATATCTCGTGATCGTGGTGGACGAGATGGCCGACCTCATGATCGTGGCGGGTAAGGAAATCGAGGCCCTGCTGCAGCGTCTGGCGCAGAAGGCGCGTGCTGCGGGCATCCACCTGATCCTTGCCACCCAGCGCCCGTCGGTGGATGTGATTACCGGCACCATCAAGGCGAACTTTCCGACGCGTATTTCCTTTCAGGTCATAAGCAAGTTCGACAGCCGCACCATCCTGGGCGAGCAGGGGGCCGAACAGCTACTGGGGCGTGGTGACATGCTGTTCATGCAGGCCGGTGGCCGGATCACGCGCGTGCATGGCCCGTTCGTGGACGACAATGAAGTGGAGGCCGTCGTCGCCTTCCTGCGCACGCAGGGTGAGCCGATTTATGATGATGACGTCATTTCCCCGCAGGAAGAGGACAGTTCCGGCAAACCCTTCGCCGCACCTGCCGGCGGCGGGGAGGAAGATGGCCTGTTCGCGCAGGCGGTCGAGGTCGTGGCACGCGAAGGCAAGGCGTCCACATCCTTCATCCAGCGCCATCTGTCGATCGGCTATAATCGTGCCGCCAAGATCATCGAACAGATGGAAAAGGAAGGGCTGGTCAGCGAGGCCAATCATGTCGGTCGCCGCGAAGTCCTGATGCGCCGCCCGACGGAAGACGAATGAAACCCCACGCCATGTCCCGTGCGGTGGAACAGCCCTCCGCCACCCTGCCGTTTACGGTCCTGTACCGTGACAACCGGCTGGTCGTGCTGGACAAGCCGCCCGGCCTGCCGGTCCATCCGGGCAGGGGTGGGGGACAAAGCGTCGAGGACTGGTTTCCTGCCCTGTCGCGGCATCGCAATGGCCCGTGGCTGGCCCACCGGCTGGACCGGGATACATCGGGCTGTCTTGTGGTTGCCCTGCGCAAGCAGGCGCTGGTGGCGGTGCAGGCGTGTCTGGCTGCAGGGAAAGCGCGCAAGACCTACTGGGCCATCGTGCAGGGCGCGCCCGATGCGGCGCAGGGGGTGATCGATGTCCCGCTTGCGCGGGTGGAACACGACAGGCAGTGGCGGATGCAGCCCGTGAAAACCGGCGGTCAGCCAGCCCGGACGCGCTGGCGCGTGCTGGGAACGGGGCATGACGGCGCAGGCCAGCCCATAAGCTGGCTGGAACTGGTACTGGAAACCGGGCGGACCCATCAGGCGCGTGCGCATTGCGCTGCGATCGGGTGTCCCATACGCGGGGATACGCGCTATGGCGCCCGGGACGCGGGGACGCTACACCTTATGAGCCGGAGCATCCATTTACCCCTGGATGTGCCCGTGCACGCCACGGCCATGCCACCGGAGCATATGCGCCGTATCATGGAACAGGCTGGCTGGACCGCGCCGCCTGACAATGTGGAAAAGGAAGCAGCACGGTGTTCGCCCACACATTGACGCAGGAACTGCTGCGCGTTCTGGAACGGCCGGATCTGCGCGTGATTGCGGGCGAGCGGCAGATCGCGCTGGACCCGGCGCTGGACCTGCCATTCCGTGTCCAGCCCACGGGCGCCATCGTGCTGGGGCTGCCAGCGCAGGGACAGCAGGAGGAAACGGCCTTTTTCCTGCGCCATGCACTGGAACTTGCCCCCCTGCTGGAAATCGTGCCGCACAGGGCGCTGTGCGCCGCTTTCTGTGCCGCGCGCACGGCGGCCCTGTTCTGGTACCTTGATACCGGGCGGTCGGATGCAGATGCGCCCGCGACATGGGTACCACAGATGGCGCAGGCACAGGTACCCCCGCCATCTGCCCTGCAGCAGATATGGCAGGCCCTTGCCCCGCTTCAGCCTGATGTGCCGCGACACGTCGGCACCGACCGGTTTGCCGCGCTGCATGACGCGTTACGTGGCCTGTGGCCCATACTGGGACCGACCGAGAACCTGATGGCCACGGGCGGCGATGCCCGCCTGGCAGTGGACCCGGCAACGGGCCTGAACCATTACGGCTGTTCGCACCGGCCCCGGCCATGGGCCATTACCTTTGCCTCATCCACGGCGTCATCGCTGTCCGAACGGGGGTTCGCGGGGGCGGAGACAGCGCGACTGTCCCTGCTGGCCGGTGCACTGCATGGGCGCGGGGAAGAGGCGGCCTGCGCGCTGGATACGGACATACAGGCCGATATCGCAGCGCATTTCGGCCTCGTGGCGGGGGAAGGGGTCGTGCTGGCCCCCTCCGGCACGGATTGCGAACTGTATGCGCTGGCCCTTGCATCCCTTGCACCGGGCGGGCGACCCCTCAGCAATATCGTGCTTGCGCCCGAGGAAACCGGCAGCGGCGTGCCGCTGGCCGCCATGGGGTGCCATTTCGCCAATGATACCGCCCTTGGCCACGGTGTGACGCGGGGGGCGCCGATTGCGGGATTCCCCATCGATACGCTGGTGGTGAACGTGCCGATGCGCGATGCGGAGGGACATGTCCGCCCGGTCGCGGACGTGGATGCCGAAACCTGCCGCCTTACCCATGAAATGCGTGCTGCGGGGCGGCATGTGCTGCTGCACCGGCTCGACCTGTCCAAGACCGGGCTGCTGGCGCCGGGGCTTCCGGCGCTGGAACAGGCCTGTGCACCAATGGACGGGATGGGGGATGGCCCGGACGTGGTGGTGGATGCCTGTCAGGCCCGGCTGGACCCGATGCGGGTCCGCGACTATCTGGACAGGGGCTGGATGGTCATGGTCACGGGGTCCAAGTTCTTTACCGGGCCGCCGTTCTGCGGGGCCCTGCTCCTGCCCGTGGGTGTGCGCCGCAGGCTGGATGGTCCCCGTCCCGTGCCCGTGGGGCTGGAGGATTACAGCTATCGGCATGCCTGGCCGCGGGGCGGGGCGGTAGCCGGTCTGCCTGCGGGGCATAACATCGGGCTGATCCTGCGCTGGTGCGCGGCACTGGCGGAAATGGCCGCGTTCAGCCGCATTCCCCGTGCGACGGTCCATGACCGGCTACGTGGTTTCCTGTCTGCGGTTTCGGCCCGCATCATGGCGGAACCCGCTCTGGAACTCCTGCCGCCTGTCCGGCCAGAACGCGTGCCGATGGAAGGGGCGTGGGACACCCTGCCGACCATCATGTGTTTTTTCGTGCGTGCGCCCGGCTGTGACGGGGAAGGCTTCCGTCCGCTGGCGCTGCCGGATGCGCGGCGGCTTTATGCGTGGCTCAACACCGACCTGTCGGGCCTTATCCCGCCCGATGATCCCGACGTGGCCCTTGCTTGCCTGCTGTGTCATGTGGGCCAGCCCGTGCCGCTGGCGCATCCCGGCCTGCCCGGTATGGTCGCGGGGGCATTGCGTATTTCCGCAGGTGCCCGGCTTGTGGCGGGGGAGCCGTCGCATGAAGGCATGGATCCGACCGAACGCCTGCGCCGTGAAGTGCGTAACGTGGGACGGATCGTGGACAAGATCAATCTGATCCTGCGGCACTGGTCGCGGCTGAGCATGGCCGCGCCGGTACAGACCTATCTGCCTCATGGCTGGCAGGCGCGCGCCATCCTGCCAGCCTGAGTTTTCACGACTTTCCCGTTCAATGGATGTCCAGCGTGACCATACAGAAAAACCACAGCAATTTTCTTGATACTCCCCAGTTGCAGAGGGGGGTGACCCGATTCTGGCTGATCCGCCACGCACTGGTGGAACAGAACGCCCGCATGCGGCTGTATGGCGCGATGGACGTGCCCCTGTGCCCCGACAGCCTTGTGGCCCAGCGTTGGATGTATGAAGCACTGGCCCGTCGCCTGCCGCATCCGGCATTGTGGTTCACCTCGCCACTGTCACGCACGCAGCAGACGGCGCGCGCCATCCAGCAGGCGGGCTATGGCCCGCATGAATGGCAGGTTGAGCCGGACCTGACTGAACAGTCCATGGGAGAATGGCACGGCATCACCCACGATACCCTGCCCGAAAGGCTGAGCCTGCCCGCGCACCCGTTCTGGTCCGTCAGTGCCACCGAACTGCCGCCGGAGGGGGAAAGCATGGTGCAGGTCTGTGCCCGGGTTGGCGCGTGCCTGGACCGTCTGGCGGCGGAACATGCGGGGCAGGACATGGTCGTGGTCAGCCATGGCGGGGCCATTCGCGCCGCCCTGGCGCATGCCCTGCGTATCCATGCGGAAACGGCGTTGCATTTTTCCGTGCAGAACCTGGCGCTGAGCGTGATCGAGCGCCTGCCGGAGGGGTGGCGGATCGTCACGGTCAACGAATTGCCCATGCCGCTGCCCGCATCTGCGGAGGACGGGTATGAAGAGACGACCGTGAACTCGGCCGCCATCGCGGCAACCGGTCGGGCGTAAGGCGCGCGCAGATCCCTGCGGCCAGCCCGGAAGGTGACCATGGCATGGTCATGCGCGGCCCGGCGGGGAAATGAAGGACGGCCCATGCCGGGGTGTGGTCTGGCATGGGCCGGGGAACTGTCAGCGTTGGTCCGTGCGCAGCATGCAGGTCAGGACACAGGGTTCGCCTGCCTGCGTGGTCCTGTGGCGCAGATCGTCCGAGGCGGCCATCCCCGCTACAATGGCAGCGGTGGCAAGAACAAGCGTGAGCGTATGCATCACCTTACTCCCATAAAGGTCACCCATGCCCCGGGTGGTTGCATGACCCGGGATGGGATGGGCCAGTTGCGGTCTGCCAGAAGGACAGTAGGGAGAATCCGCCCCTACTGCCACCTATGTGAAACGATATTGTCAGGTGGGAGTTGTGCCGATCCACAAAAAAATGGACGACGGCGGACATATCGGGACTGAAGGGGACCGCGACCGGATGCGCATGACACGTTCACGTCCCCTGCCGGGGCATTTCATGGATATCGCGATGGAGGAAGCCCGTGCCGCGGCCCGGCGTGGGGAGGTTCCGGTGGGTGCCGCCCTGTCGGGGCCGGACGGGCTGCTGCTGGCGCGCGCGGGCAACCGGGTGGAAGAATGGGGCGATCCCTCCGCCCATGCGGAAATGCAGGTCATGCGGACGGCAAGTGTGCAGCGCGGGGGGCTGCGTCTTGCTGACTGCACGATGTATGTCACGCTTGAACCATGCCCGATGTGCGCCGCCGCGGCCACGCATTTCCGGGTCGGCCGGATCGTGTTCGGGGCCTATGACCCGAAAGGGGGCGGGGTTGAACATGGCCCACGCCTGTTTGCACAGCCACGCTGCCTGCATCGCCCCGAAATCGTGGGCGGCGTGCGCGAGCGCGAGGCGGGACGGCTGCTGCGGGAGTTTTTCCAGCGGCTGCGCGCCTAACCTATTTGTCATGCAACGGTATAACACGGGTCGGCTGTCTTGCGGCACAATGCAGGCAATGGGACTGTAAGCCCCGGCGGTCGGTCCCGTCCGTCGTTTTGAGATTTCAGCAGGACAACCATGTTCAGGGATGCCATGTCAGACGTATTGCGGTCGAACACCCTTTCCCCCCGCCGGTTCCGGAACCGGATGCTGGCTACACTCGTCGCCAGCACCGTAGCGGGGGGCTGCCTGCTCTCGGCTCCTCTGGCGCGGGCGGAAGATAGCGGGGTCATCCATCCTGACACCCAGATCCAGCAGCTTCCGAATTTCGTGAACCTGGTCAAGCAGGTCAAACCTGCCGTTGTCTCCATCACGGCGCGGATCAAGGATGCCGATACGGGCGAGGATGGTGGCCCGGGTGGCATGCCCGGCGGTTTTCCGTTCCCCTTTCCCTTCCAGATGATGCCGCAGCAGCCCCATCATACCGTTGAGGCCCGTGGATCAGGCTTTATCATTTCGCCCGACGGATATGTCGTGACCAACAACCATGTGGTGAAGGGGGCGACCAAGGTTACCGTGACGCTGGATGATGGCACGGCGCTGCCTGCCAAGATCGTGGGGCGCGACTCCAAGACGGATATCGCGCTGCTCAAGGTCTCGCCATCGGGCAAGCTGCGCTTTATCGAACTGGGGGATTCGGACAAGGTCGAACCGGGTGAATGGGTTGTGGCCGTGGGCAACCCGTATGGCCTTGGCGGCACGGTGACGGCCGGTATCGTCTCGGCCCGCGGGCGTGACATTGGCGATGGCCCCTATGATTCCTTCATTCAGGTCGATGCCCCGATCAATCGCGGCAATTCCGGCGGCCCGCTGTTCACGCAGGATGGCAAGGTGGTGGGGGTGAATACCGCCATCCTGTCGCCTTCTGGCGGGTCGATCGGGATTGGCTTCGCCATCCCGTCCGATACCGTGAAGAATATTGTGGACCAGCTTGAAAAGACCGGTCACGTCACCCGTGGGTATCTGGGGGTGACGGCGCAGGCGATCACGCCGTCCATGGCCAGTGCGCTGGGCATGAAGCCATCGCCCTCTGGTGCGCCGGCGACGGGTGCGCTGGTAGCCAGCGTCAGTGCCGGCAGCCCGGCTGAAAAGGCGGGGCTGAAGGCGGGGGATGTCGTCACCGCGCTGAATGGCCAGCCCATCGACACGCCGCATACGCTTGCGGTCAAGGTAGCGACCATCGTGCCGGGCACCAAGGCGACGATTGCGTACCTGCGCAACAACAAGCCGCAGACCGCCAGTGTCCAGATTTCCAGCCTTGGCAAGGGTGGCACGGCTGATGGCACGGTGGGCGATACCTCCCACGATGCGGACAAGGGACCCAAGCTGGGCGTAACACTTGCGCCGTTGACGCCTGACATGCGCCAGCAGCTCGGGCTGGAGGAAAACGTGCGTGGCGTGGTGGTCAGTGACGTGCAGCCCGGTTCCGCTGCCGAACAGGCCGGGATCCATGCGGGCGACGTCATCCAGTCCGTGGGTGAGGTGCCGGTTGAAAACCCGCGCGCCACGGTGTCCGCCATCCGGCAGGCACTGCAGGCCAACCATTCCGTCCTGCTGCGGGTCGTGCGCAATGGGCAGAGTGTTTTTGTGGCCGTCAGCCCCAACAGCGATGATTCGGATACGACCAGCAGCGAGGAAGACGACCAGTAAGCCATTTCCATTACCGGATGGCAGGGGCCGGGGCAGGAATGCCCCGGCCTTTTTTGCATCCGGACGGGAAAAAGCCGGTTTTTTTACGGTATGGGCCAGAAAACTGGCGGGGGATGATTGTCGCACCATGGTTTCTTGCCTTATCTGCTGGCATCGCCATGTTCGTTTCCGGAGGGATGATGACCGGTCCAGCAGTATCCGATGCACAGGAACACCCTGCCGCGCGCCTGATTGACGGCAAGGGCTTCGCGGCCCGCATGACGCAGGATATCGCGACCGATGTCAGCGCTTTCTATGACCGGTATCACGTCACCCCCGGCCTTGCGGTGGTGCTGGTGGGCAATGATCCGGCCAGTGAGGTCTATGTGCGCAACAAGGCGCTGCAGACCCATCGCGCGGGTATGCGCTCATTCATGCACATGCTGCCTGCCACGACATCGCAGAAGGAACTGCTGGGCCTGATCGAACGGCTGAATGTTGATCCTGAAATCCATGGTATCCTTGTGCAGCTGCCGCTGCCGGCGGGGCTGGACCCGGTTGCGGTGACCAATGCGATCATTCCCGAAAAGGATGTGGACGGGCTGGGCGTGGTCAATGCCGGCCGACTGGCGCTGGGGCTGCCGGGTATCGTGCCGTGCACGCCCCTGGGTTGCCTGCTGCTGCTGCGTCATTACGTGGGTGACATGCGTGGCAGGGATGCGCTGGTGATCGGGGCATCTAATCTGGTGGGCCGCCCCATGGCGGAACTGCTGCTGCGTGAAGGCTGCACGGTGACCGTGGCCCATATCGATACACGCGATACCGCATCCCTTGCCCGGCAGGCGGATATCGTTGTGGTGGCGACAGGCGTGCGCGAACTGGTGCGTGGCGACTGGATCAAGCCTGGTGCGACAGTGATCGATGTCGGGATATCCCGCGTGACGCTGCCTAATGGCAAGACGCGGCTGGTCGGGGATGTGAAGTTTGATGAAGCCGTCAGGCGCGCGGGCCTGATTACGCCTGTACCCGGCGGGGTCGGGCCCATGACAATCGCCTGCCTGCTGCGCAACACCCTTGATGCGGCCCGCATGCTGGTGGAGGGCAAGGCGCGTTCAGGAGAAAACACATGACGCTGACATCCGTTGAACTGATTCCGCGCGACCAGGAAACGCTGCTACGCGATGCCGAGGATGTCCGCCGGCTGTTTCCCGATGCGCAGATGCTCAATATTCCCGACCTCCTGCGTTTTTCCATCCGAAGCTGGGAGGCGGCGGCCCTGGTCCGTCCAATTTTCCCCCGTGTGGTGCCCCATATCCGCGCCATCGACATCGCGCCCGACGCGCCGCTACCGGGTGCGGATGACCCGGACCTGAAGGAAGTGCTGGTGGTGAAGGGGGATCCGCCATCGGACCTGAAGCACCGCACCTATCCCAATACCAGCGAGAGCATGATTGCCCGGTACCGGCGTGAAGCGCCGCATCTGACGGTCTATGCCGCTTTCGATCCGTACCGCCGTGCGCCGTACAAGGAAATGGAGGCCATAGCCCGCAAGAAGGAAGCCGGTGCTGCCGGTTTCTTTACCCAGCCCATTTTTGACATGCGCATGCTGGACCTGTGCATGAACTGGCTTCATGGGGAAAATGTGTTCTGGGGTATTTCCCCCGTGATTGGCCCGAAGTCACGCTCATACTGGGAAACGACGAACCACGTCATTTTCCCCCATGATTTCGAGCCGACGCTGGACGCCAACATCGCTTTTGCACGGCAGATGATGGAGACGGTGGCGCAGGCGGGCGGCAATACCTATCTCATGCCGCTGCGTGTCAAGCTGGAGCGTTACCTGCCCCCGCTGCGCCGTGGCCATGCGCAGGATCCGTTGACCTGCTGAACCGCACGGGATCGTTTTTGTGGTCCGGAACGGTCTTCAGGGGAAAGTGCCCTGCCAAGGTAGGGTCCATGCAGGGGCCCATGTAACCGTTTCATCCGGTGGGGATGCTGGAGATCTGAGCGGATTTCTGCGGCCCTTACGCAATGGCTGGCCGATCAAACCCGTCTGGCGGATGATGTGCCTTCCCAAAGCCCATCGGGCTGCAGTCGTATTGTTCAAAAAGGGCTGTTTCCCCGGCATCTCGTGCGGACAGCATGCAATCTGAACCCGGAGCCGCCGCGACGATCGGGGACTGCCCGGCGGCCTTCATCTTCTCTCCCGGAACAGAACGTCCCGGGGTTGGCGCCCGAACAGCGAGTCCCGGCCCGGTCAGATCCAGCCGCGCGCGCGGATCAGGCCAAATGCCGCGATTGTGACCATGCAGGTGATCCGCCCGTCCACGATCATGGCTTCCATCTCCTTCAGCGTGACGACGTGGCAGGTAATGTCCTCTTCCGTTTCCTCACGCTGGTGCGGGCCCTGCCGCAGGCCGGTGGCCAGATAGGCGCGACCTTTCTGGGTGGTGTATCCAGCACCCTGATACAGCAGGCCGGCTTCGCGCATATGCTCGGCAAGCAGGCCGGTTTCCTCGCGCAGTTCGCCGCGCGCCACGTCTTCGGGCGTGGCGTCGGGACGGTGTTCCCACATGCCCATGGGCAGTTCCCACATCCGTTTGCCGATGGGATAGCGGTACTGGCGGATCAGGGTGACGCGTGGGCCATCCGGTCCGTCCCACAGGGGCAGGACCACGACGAAATCCCCCCGTTCCACCACGCCGTACAGCCCCTTTTTGCCATTTGGGCGGATGATGATGTCTTCGCGCACGCGGGTCCATGGATTTTCATAGGCGGTGCGGGTGGAAACGGTTGTATAGCCACCTGCGTCCGGGGTGGGGGATTGCGTCATGGGGTCCTGCATCCTTCCTGATCACGCCTGCATGCATCCCGCACAGGGCTGTCATGCGGGAACGAATAGTCATGGGTTGGTTTTTTCACGTTTTCCCATAAGCCCTATGGTGCCTCGGCTCCACAATGATTTTGTGGGGTTGGCCGTATTGCTGGTATCCGCGTTTGATCTGGGCGTTTGTTTTTTATTTACGGAGTTTATGCGTATCATGACCGGGCCGCAGGCTGTATCGGGGTCTCCTACACGGCGGATACTTCCCGTCGTGCTGTTCAACCTCCTCTGTTACATCGATATTGGCCTGCCGATGGCGGTCATTCCGGTTTTTGTGCACCAGGTGCTGGGATATAACACGGTGCTGGCGGGGTTGGCGGTATCCGTGCAGTACCTTGCCACCTTTGCCTCCCGCGCGGGGGCAGGGCGGCAGGCGGACCGTCGTGGGGCCAAGCCCACGGTGGTGACCGGTCTTGCGGTCTGTACCCTGTCGGGACTGGCGCTGATGCTGTCGGGCGTACTGCTGCATTTCGCGGCCCTGTCCATCATCCTGCTGATCGCCAGCCGTATTTTTCTGGGAATAGGAGAAAGCTGGACCGCGACTGGCGCCATCATGTGGAATATCGGACGGGTGGGTGCCGCGCGCACCGCGCAGGTCATTTCATGGAACGGGGTGACGTCGTATGGCGGCATCGCGCTGGGCGCGCCAATCGGTCAGCTTCTGTCGGGCCTGCCGCTGCCATATGGCGGACTGACGGTGGTTGGCATGCTCTCGGCGGGGCTGACCCTGTTCGGTTTCCTGCTGGCGCGGCAGTACGCCCCGGTGCCGCCCGTGCCCAGCAAGGCACCGCCAATGCCGTTCCATGCCGTGTTCCGTCGTGTCCTGCCGCATGGGGCGGTTCTGGCATGCGGGTCCGTGGGGTTCGGGACGATTTCGGCCTGCCTTGCCCTGTTCTACGCCCATAACCACTGGAACGGGGCCGCGACGGCGCTGACCGGATTCGGCCTGGCGTTCGTGCTCATGCGGTTCCTGTTCGCCCGGCAGATTGACCGCCGGGGTGGACTGGTGGTCACGTTCATCTCGCTGCTGGTGGAAACGCTGGGGCTGGTCGTGCTGTGGCGGTGTTCCTCGATCAGCGGGGCGGCGCTGGGGGCGGCGCTGACCGGGGCGGGGTTCTCGCTGGTGTTCCCCGCCATGGGCGTGCTGGCGGTGGCGCGTGTCGGGCCGGAAAACCGGGGGGCCGCGCTGGGGGCATTTTCCGTGTTCCTTGATATTGCCGTGGGCCTGTCGGGCCCCCTGCTGGGGCTGGTGATCCAGACCATGGGTTATGGCGCGCTGTTTCTGGTGTCGGCCCTGTTTACGCTGGCGGGTGTGGGTGTAACCATTATGTTGAGATTCCTGCCACGCTGACAGGCGTGGGAAAACGATAATCCTGTGGGGAGCTGAGCTGGATAGATGCAGATTTCATCCGTTGCTGTTTTTTGTGGATCGCGTTTCGGTTCCCGGCCGGAATATGCGGCGCAGTCCCGCGCGCTGGGCACCGCGCTGGGGCGGGCCGGGCTCCGGCTGGTCTATGGTGGGGGGCATGTTGGCCTGATGGGGACCGTGGCGGACGCCGTGCTGGCTGCGGGCGGGGCGGTGACGGGGGTCATTCCCGCCTTTCTGCATTCGCGTGAGATCATGCATGAAGGTGTCACCGACCTGACCGTGACCGACAGCATGCATGATCGCAAGGCGCGCATGTTCGCGCAGTCCGATGCCTTTGTGGTGATGCCGGGGGGACTGGGCACCTTTGACGAGACGATCGAGATCATGACGTGGCGGCAGCTGCGCCAGCATGACAAGCCGATCTATATCGTCAATGTGGCGGGGTGGGCCGATCCGCTGCTGGCCATGGTGGACAGCTGCATCGCGGATGGGTTTGCCTCCCCTTCCGCGCGGAACCTGTTTGAGGTGGTGCCCGATGTGGCGACACTGATGACGGCGCTGGCTGCCCTGTCGGTGCAGGCAGATGCACGCGACAGGGTCACCACGCTGTAAATCTTTCATCTATCCCCTTGCCTAAAATGCAGCAGCCCTGTATAGCCGCCTGCAACGGAGTGTAGCTCAGCCTGGTAGAGCACTGTGTTCGGGACGCAGGGGCCGGAGGTTCGAATCCTCTCACTCCGACCAGGTTTGCAGGCCGGTTGCCTTTTGGTAACCGGCCTGTTTCTGTTTCAGGCTGCATATCCGCTTATATTGCAGCCGTAGGGGAAATCCTTTACGCATGACCTCTTGTAATGGGGGGTCTGCCTGCGGTACGTCCTGCCGCATCGCCATCCATGTAAAGCCCTAGGAATTTTTACCGACCATGCAAGCTTCTTCAGTCCCCTCGCAGTCTGAGTCGCATGAAAAAGGTATATCCCGACCGGGGCCGGTCCTTAGCGTCATCATCCCGTGCTATAATGAACGCGGAAATGTCGAGCCCCTGTTTCACGCGGTGGAGCAGGCGCTGGTGCATCTCGATTGGGAACTGATATTCGTTGACGATGCATCGCCTGACGGCACCATAGATGAAGTCTGGCGGCTGGCGCAGGCTGACAGCCGGGTGCGTGGCATCCTGCGGGTGGGCCGTCGTGGCCTGTCTTCCGCCGTGATCGAGGGAATCCTGTCGTCATCGGCGCCGGTTGTGGCGGTGATGGATGGCGACATGCAGCATGACGAGCGGCTGCTGGGCCAGATGTTCGATGCCATCCGGAACCAGGGGTACGATGTGGCGATCGGCAGCCGGCATGTGGAAGGTGGCGACAATAGTGGCCTGGCCAACTGGTGGCGGCTGTTCCTGTCCAATGCGGGCATCCGGATCGCGCAGCTATGCCTGCCCGTGAAGGTGAGCGACCCGATGAGCGGTTTTTTCGCCGTGCGGCGTGATCTGTTTGTCAGATCGGTGAGCGACCTGTCGGGTACGGGGTTCAAGATCCTGCTTGATCTGCTGATGGTGCAGAAGACCGCTCCACGTGTGATTGAACTGCCCTTTGTTTTCCGGTCGCGTCATGAAGGGGAAAGCAAGATGGGCCGCAAGGTGCTGATCCAGTTCGGGCAGATGATTGCCCACCATATGCTGAAGCGCAGAAAGACATCTCTTCCAACAGCATCAGGTGGTGGCACGGCAGGCTGACATGCCACGCCCCATGCGGGAGGTCGCTCATATTTCCGTTGTCAGATCTGCGATGTCTTTATCGTGATGATGAAGTGGCCTGCCCGACGCATTTCGCAGGGGGGCGCCATGACCTGATCATGCACGATACAATGAAGTCTGTCCCGACGGGGACGACAGATGTTCCCCGTCAGGACAGAAGGCGGGGACGTTATTTATGAAGTGATTTTGGAATAAAAAAATATATCCCGCAGACACGAGTGGAAAGCCATAGTGTCTGCGAGAGGTTTTATTCACGTTAAATACAAAATTTGGATCGATAATAACTTACAACTCCGTTTGTAAGAAAGCGCGTGGCTGGGCCAAGTTCGCTGACATCATAGAGAATCAATACGACGTGAGAGGTGAGAATGCCGATGGCAACGAGCCCCCAGCACAGCGGCTTGAGCCATTTTCTATCGCAGCCATTGTTCAAGGAAATACTGTGGGCTCCCATAAAGCCCATGAAGATGATTAGGGGATAAAATTCAGCCCGATAACGGTAATTCATGCTGATCGCCATGAGCATCAGTATGGCAGGCACGGATAGCCCCACAATGATTGCAAGAGAGGATGTTCGAACCATCATGGATCGAGGCTGTAGTGCTCGCTTCATCAGCGACGATACAAAAATCCAGCCTAAAAGAAGAAAGACACCATCTGTAAGAAAGAAACTGCTTGGTGGCAGTTCGGCCGCATCTATCAGGCGCGTAAACGCGTCCTGGAAAAACAGATGATCCCCATTTCGAATGAACCATAGCGGAAAAAAGAAATAGATTAGGCCAAGAGGAATGCGCTGGATATTGAAGAGACCGTAATGTTCCGTTCTTATAAGACGGTCGGGATATTGTTCGTTAAAAAGATAAAGATTATAATTCGCGAACGTAAGGGGATTGCCCCATCGTTCGAAATTGATTCCTGCAGCGAGCAGGATGCCTACAATAAGGATGATGATTGCGACGGCGCATTGATACAACCATTTACGGACCGTCGCCTGCGGTGCGCCTAATGTGTTGCGCCAGCAGCGCCATAAAACTAGTAGACCTAGGAGAGTCTCGGCACCATAAGTTCCGATCCCCATAGAGACGCGTGTTAGAAGCGCACCCACAGAGGCCGCAGACATCCAGATAAGTGCTTTCGGAGCTTCTTCTGGATCTAGGCAAGAATGCAGAGCCCAATAAACGAACATCATGCCGAAAACTAGCGCCCATAGGCATACTTCCTGATAAAGAGACGGACAGAGGAAGCATATCTGCACACCAGTGAATGCCACCGCTACGAAAAGGAGGCTTCTGACCCATGATGCGGTCGATGCGGTGCGTGTAGTAATATAGCTAATACTCCGTAAGTTAATACAGAACATGAGAATAGCTGCAATGGCACATGACAGGCGTGTGATATCTATGTGAAGGCCATGTGGCAGGAAAATTACTGGTAGGCGCAACAAGGCCGGAAATATTCCCCAATAGGCATAAACATGGCCATTACGAAGAAATCCCTCTTGCCCAACAGTCTCTGGATCAACATCAAAACTTCCATGAAGCATATGATCCATCATGCTATTAAAGGTAAGTGATAAACAGTTTTCTTTTATTTTTACGGGTAAGTGCTCCCAAAAAAGAGTATCACCTAAATACATTATCATGCACAGTATAAATATGTAATTTATACCGCATGATTTTTTCAAATATTTCATGTTATCCCCGTCGATAATCGCGTCATTCCTATATGTCACAGCCTTTTTTTGGGCAAGCCTACGCGTTACCTCCATTCTTCATATTATCGGGTGGCTGCCTTTCAATGCAGATTACTGTGTTTGGCACGCTGGGGTCGGTCAGATTTTTTGGTCAAGCATCTTTTGATGTACCGCTCATTTTCGTTTCAGACTGCATATTCGCTTGTGTTGCAGGCGTAGGGAAAATCCTATACGCATGTTGCCTTGTGACGAATGGTCTGGCTGCTATACGCCCTGCGGCATCATCATTCATGTGAAGCCCTAGGAAAACTTTACTGACCATGCAAGCTTCTTCAGCCTCATCGTTGTGCAAGACGTCTGAAAGAAGTATACCTCAGCCAAAATCAGTCCTGGGCGTCATTGTCGTGCGTTATAATAAACGTAGGAATATTGGATTCTGTTTTCCGCGGTGGAATCTGGCTTGATGCATTGCGATTGTGAACTGATATTTACTGATGATGCCTTCTACAACGACGCCATAGAGCCTGATCCGAAAGTTTTTGAACAATACCAGCCTGTTGTGATTCATCCGTCTTTACGAAGAGATGGAGTGAATGGTGACATGGACTGGTATTGCCCGACGTGAACATAGCCGGGAAGGACTGCGATATCCATCGGATATGATGGACGGGGAATGGGCTTTGATCGTGCCATTTGTGCCCCCTGCGAAACGGGGCGGTCGCCCTCGCACGACGGATATGCGCGAGGTGGTCAATGCGATGCTCTACATAGCCTCGGCCGGGTGCG
>NZ_NKTX01000050.1 GCF_003207815.1 Komagataeibacter oboediens
TGCGTCCTCAACCGCATGGACATTGATCGCCTCGATCCGCATGCTCACACGACGGACAGCAAGGCATTGTCAAGCTTGAAAAACTTTCGGATCGGGCTCTGAAGGCGATCAATACTTCGGCGATAGATAATCACCAAATATCGTATTTCCCGAAATCTCGGTCTGTCTGATGATGGATTATTCCATCGCGAGGAAAATGAAGCCAGCCGTCTCCATGGTTTTTGCAAACATTCTCAGCCAATCTCAATCACCATCTTTGTTCCGCTGGACAGAATGGGCATAGCGATCTCCCCAGGTCTTGAGCGCCTGAATGACCGGCTTCAGCGTCTTTCCCAGATCGGTCAGGGCGTATTCCACATGCGGCGGCACTTCCGGGAAGACGGTGCGTGACACCAGTCCGTCGGCCTCGAGTTCGCGCAACTGGTTGGTCAGCATCCGCTGCGTGACGTTGGGCAGGCGGCGGCGCAGTTCGCCGAACCGCAGCACCCCGTCCTCGAACAGATGATACAGGATCAGCGCCTTCCACTTGCCCCCAAACAGTTCGAGCGTGGCTTCCACCGTGCAGCCGGGGCTGCAGGCCAGCGTGGTGTGACGGATGCGGGGCATGGTATCATTCCTGACACTAGTGGCGGTTTATGTGCGTTCTTGCGCACACCGCAGGCTGGGTCAATGTTTACATGCGGGCCGGACGGATGGCCTGCATTTGTAAACAGGGTTGATCATGTCTTCATCTTCTTTATTCGGACCTGCGCGGCTGGGCGACCTGTCGCTGGAAAACCGGATCTTCCTGCCACCGCTGACACGCTGCCGCAGCACCCAGCCTGGCGACATTCCCAACGCGCTGATGGCCGAGTATTACGCGCAGCGCACGCAGGCGGGTTTCCTGATTACCGAAGGCACGCAGATCGAACCCCGCGGGCAGGGCTATGCCTGGACACCAGGCATCTATTCACCCGAACAGGTCGCAGGCTGGAAACTGGTCACTGATGCAGTGCACGCAAAGCGGCGGCCCATCTTCGCGCAGTTATGGCACGTAGGCCGCGTGTCCCACCGCGCATTGCAGCCCGGTCATGAGGCACCGATCGCTCCGTCGGCGGTTGCGGCAACAGGCGTGAACGTGTTCATCCCCACGGGACCGGGCACGGGAAAACTGGTGCCACCCGACATGCCGCGCGCACTGACCATCCCCGAAATCCATGAACTGGTGGAGATGTATGCGCAGGCGGCGCGCAATGCACTGTCTGCCGGGTTCGATGGGGTGGAGATCCACGCCGCCAATGGTTACCTGATCAACCAGTTCCTATCCGAACGGGCCAATTTCCGCACCGATGCCTATGGCGGCAGCCTGTCCGACCGCCTGCGCTTCCTGCGCGAAGTGGTCGAGGCCGTTTCCGCCGTCGTCACGCCTGACAGGATGGGCGTGCGATTTTCTCCGCTGTTTGGCACAACCACGGAAGAGCGCGTGTATCTCGGCCTGCTGGAGGACAATCCGGCACAAACCTACACGGCGGCCGTGCGCGTACTGGCGGATGCGGGCATCGCCTATGTCTCGCTGGCCGAAGCCGACTGGGACAATGCGCCGGAAATGCCGGATGCCTTCCGCGCCAGCGTGCGCGACATCTTTGGCGGCCGCATTCTGTGCGCGGGCCGGTACGACCTGCACAAGGCACAGCATGTGCTGGGCCATGGATGGGCGGACATGATCGGCTTTGGCCGGAAGTTCATCGCCAATCCGGACCTGCCCGCGCGGCTGGAACATAACTGGCCGCTCAATCTGCTGGACCCGGCGACGATGTATGGCGGCAGCGCGCATGGCTACACCGACTATCCTTTCCATAATCAATAAATAGGGAAACGGACCAATGAGTTTTTACCAGACCCTCAACCCGACCACGGAAACCGTGGAACGCACGTTCGAGCTTCACACATCCGAACAGATGAAGGCGATTGTCGATCGCGCGGACCATGTGTGGAAGACCGACTGGAAAAAGCGTGACATCGCCGCCCGCAAGGTCATCATGTCAAAGGCCACCGACCTGCTGCGCCGCGATCGCGTGGCGCATGCGCGCCTGATTGCGACCGAGATGGGTAAGGCGCTGCCTGACGCGCTGGAAGAAATCGACATCACCGCCGATATCCTGTCCTTCTATGCCGATGGTGCGGCAGAATTCCTTGCCCCCACGCATCTGAAGGTCAAGGAAGGCCATGCAAAGATCATCAACCAGCCGCTTGGCCTGATCTACTGCATCGAGCCATGGAACTTCCCTTATTACCAGCTTGCCCGCGTGGCGGGGCCGAACCTGATGGCGGGCAACGTGGTCATCGCCAAGCATGCGCCCAACGTGCCGCAATGCGCGCTGGCCTTTGAAAAGCTGTTCCACGATGCAGGTGCACCTGTGGGCGTCTATACCAACATCTTCCTCGACAATGACCAGTCCGCTGAACTCATCAAGGATTTCCGTATTCGTGGCGTCGCCCTGACGGGTAGCGAACGCGCGGGCCAGACGGTCGCGGCCGAAGCGGGTGCGGCGCTGAAGAAGGACACGATGGAACTTGGTGGCAGCGATGCCTTCATCGTGCTGGATGACGCGGACCTTGAACTGGCCGTCAAATGGGCGACATGGGGCCGGTTCGCCAATAACGGGCAGGTCTGCACGGCCGCCAAGCGGATGATCGTGCATGAGAAGGTCTATGACGCCTTCCTCGCGGGGCTGAAGAAAGCCATCACACAGTTCCGCATCGGCGACCCGCTGGCCGAAGGCACGACCCATGGCCCGATGAGCAGCAGGAAGGCACTCGACACCGCACTGGCGCAGACCGACGAAGCGGTCAAGGCAGGGGCAACGCTGGTGGCCGGGGGCAAGCGGATGGAGCGGACGGGCTTCTTCATGGAACCGACCATCCTGACCAATGTGTCAAAGGACAATCCGGTCTTCTATCAGGAGATTTTCGGCCCCGTTGCGGTCGTGCATAAGGTCGCATCGGAGCATGAGGCCATCGAACTGGCCAATGATTCCCCCTATGGCCTTGGCGGTTCCGTGTTCTCGCGTGATCTTGGCCGGGCAGAAAGGGTGGCCGAAGCGGTCGAGACCGGCATGATGTTCATCAACACGGCCACGGCCGCCGCCCCGGAACTGCCCTTTGGCGGGATCAAGAATTCGGGATTTGGCCGCGAACTGTCCTTCCTCGGCATTGAGGAGTTCATCAACCGCAAGCTGATCCGCGTCGCCTGATAGGGGATGTGTGTTTTCTGCCCCGGATAAAATCCAGTCCGGGGCAGAAAGAGCGTTTCCGAACCCTGAGCCGACCCGGTTGATCCAACCACACCGCATGTTCAGGTATGAGAAGACCGTCCAATCCATTACGATACTGCTCACGTCAGGAGACCAGCAGGCGCTTCCGCGTGATCTTTCCGGACACGGTGGTCGGCAGTTGCCTGACGAAGCGGACTTCTTTCAGGCCAACCCAGCGCCCGAGGACTTCGTTGACCCGCGCAACGATTTCCTCGGAAGAAGGTGCGTATTCCGCTTCGGGATCTGGAACCACATAAGCGACAGGTCGCTGCCCTCGCAGTTCGTCCGGAATTGCAACTACGGCACACGCATGAACGGCTGGATGGGTGGCGATGATCTTTTCGATCTGCACGCCCGAAATCCGCCGTCCTGCGACCTTGATGACATCATCGGAACGCCCGAGCATATGCACGGCGCGGCTGGCCTCGATCATGCCTTCGTCAAAGGTGCGATAATACTGTCCGGTCTCGTCCAGATAAGCTGTAGGAACACGGATCGCTCCATCCTTCCATACGCCAGCCAGGCAGCCGGGTGGCAGCGGCAG
Source organism: Komagataeibacter oboediens (assembly GCF_003207815.1). Lineage (GTDB taxonomy): Bacteria > Pseudomonadota > Alphaproteobacteria > Acetobacterales > Acetobacteraceae > Komagataeibacter > Komagataeibacter oboediens. Next base: position 3,838 of record NZ_NKTX01000050.1, read on the forward strand.
GGAGAGGACAATTTCCCCGCACTGTTCACCGGGTATGGACGGCACGATTTCCGGGCGAAATCCCGGTGCAGGCCGCCCGATGTCGTTCATGAGCGAGACCGGCTCACGCTCAGACAGGCCAAAGAAATGAGCGGTAATACCCCACCCCGTTTCGGTCTGCCACCAGTGATTGACTACAGGTTTGCGAAAATACGACCGTGCCCACTCCAGCAGGGTCGGGTCCGCATATTCCCCAGCCACGAAAATGCGGGCCAGTGCAGGCAGGATGGCCCCTGACAGGTTGCGGCTTTCCTGCCGCATGAGGCGCATCTGTGTTGGTGTGGTGAACAGGCATTTCACGTCATGCTCATGGCAAAGCGCGCGGATGGCGGAAGCCGATGCGCCGCCTTCCACAATCACACTGGTGCAGCCGCTGAGCAGCGGCGCATAGACGCCGTAGGAATGGCCAACCACCCAGCCCAGATCCGATGTCGTGAAGAAGGTATCGCCGGGTTTGCAGCCATAAATCAGCTCCATGGACAGGGCGAGGGCTACAGCGTGGCCACCATTGTCACGCACAATACCCTTCGGATGACCTGTCGTGCCGGACGTGTGAAGAATATACAGGGGATCTTCAGATCTCAGCATGACCGGCTCTGCTGGCGCGGAGAGTTCCAGCATATGGAAATCATGATCCCGCATTGGCAGAAGGGCTGTCGGACACGCTGCACGTTGCACAACAACGCAGGCCTGTGGGCGGTGCGTGGCCTTGGCCAGTGCCTCGTTCAGGGCCGGCGCGGACGCTACGGGCGTCTGCCCCTGAAAGCTGCAACTGGCAATGATGATGACTTTCGGGGCCACATCATCAATCCGGCGCGCCAGTTCAGGCCCGGCGTAGCCCGCAAAAACCACCACATGCACGGCCCCGATCCGGGCACAGGCCAGCATGGCGATGGCCGTCTCGATCATGGTCGGCATGGCGATCAAAACGCGGTCGCCTTTGCCTACTCCCAGCGATCGCAGGCCACCGGCAAACCCGGCCACCCTGCCCTGCAGTTCCCGGTAGGTTACCACCTGCCGTTCCTTTGTGGCGCAGGAATGCCAGATCAGCGCCGCCTGCCCGCCGCGTCTGTCCTCCACATGCCGGTCGACGGCGTTATGGCAGGTGTTGAGCGTGGCGTCGGGAAACCAGTCATGCCAGCCATCCGCCCGCGTCCTGCATGCGGTCACAGGTGCCTGCTTCCATGTGACGCGCCGTGCCGCCTCCAGCCAGAATTGTTCTGGCTGGCTTATGGCCGCGTCATACATCGACTCATATGTTGTCCATGGAAGCATGGCGCTGTCCTCCGTTCAGGCTACGGCCACGTCTTTGCCGGTGATCTGGCTGGCCAGCCACGCGGCATCGCGCGAGACACCGGAGAACCGTCCCGAGCCCCATGTGTGCAGCCATGGCAGGCCGAGGAAGTAGAACCCTGGCGCATCGGTCACGCCGCGATGCCAGACCGGCTTGCCTGCCCCATTGAACACCGGCACGTCGATCCAGCGATAGTTCGGACGGAAGCCGATGCACCAGAGGATCGAAGTGATCCCGGCCGCCTTCAGGTCGAGCGGGGTGTTACTGCCATCGGGCTCCCACACAGGCACATAAGGGGCTTCGGTCGGGGCCGTGATCCCTTCACGGGCGATATAGGCATCGATGGATTTCTTGATGTCGGCATTGGTCCTGTCCGCATCATCAAGGTTTTCTTTCAGGTCCGGCGCGAAGTGCGCGATTTCGTCACGGATGGTCTCCAGCGTGCCGTGCAGGCCCACGCCTTCCTTCGCGAACTTGCGCAGATCAAGGTCATGCCCGCCATTTCGGCCCGTGACATAATGATTGGTCTTGTCGCGTGCACCGTCACGCAGAGGGTGATTATCCACCGTAAGATCGTAGAAGTGCATGTCCGCAAGCCAATCCACAACGTCGCGGCCACGGTAGAAGCGCGAGACGCGCGGGGCGGAGCCGACACAGAGATGGACCTTGCGTTTTTCAAGAAACAGGTCCTCGACGATCTGCGCACCGGACTGACCGCTGCCCACGACCAGAACCGCGCCGTCCGGAAGCTGGGCGGCATTGCGGTAATCCTGCGAGTGAACCTGATGGATGGCAGGGTCGATCGCGCTGGCGTAACCGGGGATCACCGCATCCTGATACGCGCCCGATGCGATGACCACATGCTTCGCGTGCCACGTCTCACCACCTGCCACCACGCGATAGCCACCACCTTCATGGCGGGTGATGGAGGTAACGGCTGTGTGCTCGCGCAGGGGCGGATTGAAGGAGGCGACAAAGCCCTTCACGTAGTCAATAATTTCCTGCTTCACCATGAAGCCGTGCGGGTCTTTCCCCTTGTAGGGATGACCGGGAAGTTCGCACTGCCAGTTGGGTGTGACCAGGCAAAAATTGTCCCAGCGTTCATCGTCCCACGAATGGCAGGCCGTCTTTGCCTCAAAGACGATGTGCTCCACTTTCTCGCGGCAGAGATACCAGCTCATGGAGAGCCCGGCCTGTCCGCCGCCCACGATGATAACGGGGATGCTTTTCTCGTTCTGTGTCATGGTCGTTCTTTTCGTCTCAATAGCTGAAAGACAGGATGCGCACCTGCGCATCGGACTGGTTTAGAAAAGGCGCACCGGTCTGCCTTATGGCCTGAAGCTGGCCAAGGGCGCGGCTGCATGGGAAGCCGTAGCGGGCGCGAACCCGCTCGCTGGCGTCCGTCAGGGCGGTGTCCGCCTTTTCAAGAAACTCCCGGACCGGATAATCCTGACCGGTCGTGAAGTGGTCTCTTATGACCAGCGATGGGGAGTAACAGTCAGTCTCCTTCCCATCGGGCCAGCGCACGCGAAAGGTCATTTCGGGCATGGTGAAAGAACTCCTGAAGCAATGGCATCGGTGCGCGACCGCGCTGCCAGACACCGATATGCGGGGAGGTGCCGACTGGCGACATGGCCCCAGTCGAAACGGCGGGCGGTTGCGGAGCCGCTGGCCCGGAAATGGTCACGGTTTTCGACGCGCAGGGCGTCGCGCAACGCCATGAACAAGGTGTCGGGGTGCGCCGGTTGGCACCACAGCGCATCCGTTGCCGAAAAATGCTCCGTGAAAGGTGCGATTGCCGGCACAATAACAGGCGTGCCGCAAGCCAGGGCTTCCAGCGGGCACAACCCGAACCCCTCGGTTACGGATGGATAGGCCAGCAGGTCCGCCTGCCGATAGAATGAAGGCATGTCTTCATCCGCAACCGGCCCGGTGATGGTGACATGATCGGCCGCACCGCTTTCGCGCAGACGCGCCATGAATCGATTGCGGTAAGCAGAATGATCCAGCAGTGAGGCCCCGCCCGCCACAACCAGATGCACATCAGGCTGTTCGCAGCGAAGGGCCAGAAATGCGTCGAGCAATTGCAGCGTGTTCTTGCGCCGCTCGATCCCGCCCACGGACAGGATCAGGTGACGATCGGCAGGCAGATGATACCGCGCCCGCAACGTGGCATCGTGCGCGGTTTCTACGGGCGAAAAGCGCACGGGATCAACCCCGTTGCCCACGACCGGGGCTTCGCGGCCATGGTCGTTGCGCAGGACATCTTCCCACATTGTGCTGACGGTAAACAGTTCGGCCGCCGCCCTGATCCCCCGTTCCTGCCGCGCGGCAAGGACCGGGTGCGTGAAATGGTCAAGATGGTGGACCGTGCGGGCAAAGCCCGGTATCCGTCCCTCTTCCACCAGTTCGGCCAGTGCATTGGCGCTGATCGGGTCCTGCGCATGCAGCACGTCAAAATGCTGCCCACGCAGGGCGTCCCTGATCTCGCCAATGCGGCGTTCCACCAGCGTTGGCAGGTCGGTCTCAGGCACGGCCGGGATGCAGTTTGTGGCGCAGCGGGGCGTGCGGAAGAAACCGGCCCCTGTCACGTCCGGCGCAATCAGCGTTGCGTCATGGCCCGCGTCACACAGGGCTTCCGCCAGCGCCATGCCGTGCACCACACCACCGCGCGGATTGGTCGAATGGGTCAGGATGCCAATGGACAGACTCATGACACAAACCCCATGAGCGGCGTCCGGGCGAGATCCCAGAAGGTTTCTTTCTCCCCGTCCCATATGATATCAAGGCGTCGTGTCATATCGCACTGTCCGATGATGGCGGCAGTGATCCCGCGTGCCTGAAAACGTGCGATAATTGCCCGGGCATCCTCGGGCCGGGCTGTCAGCAGATAGCCATAGCTGGGGAATGCGGACAGCCAGCGTTCCATTGGTGCATCGTCGGGACGTGGAATGTCATCGAGCCTGATGGTCATGCCAATGCCTGAACATTCGGCCAGCATGAGCGCGGTGCCCAGCAGTCCGGCCATGCTGATGTCCTTGGCGGCGCGGCTCAGGCCGTCCTCGGCAATGCCGGGCAAGAGATCGAGATCATCTCGAAGGCGCGCAGCCCCCTCGGTGCCACACAGGGCGGAACTGGCGTCCCAGAACGGGTGCGGGTCGTGCCAGCGGCCGCGCAGGTCGATGGCGGCGATCAGGACTTCGCCCGGTCGGGCATCGAAACTGGTCAGCAGATGACGGGCACGGCCAAGGATCGCCACCGACAGGGAATTATGGGTGCTGCGCCTGTTGGTATGGCCGCCCACGACAGGCACGCCGTAGGTGTCGGCGCCGTCACGCAGGCCGGTCAGGATGGAGGCTGCCACTTCGGACGTATCGCTCCACAGTGCGTCCACCACCGCCACGGGGCGGCCACCCATCGCAGCAATGTCGCTGACATTGACCATCACGCCGCAATACCCGGCAAACCATGGCATGGCGCGCACGAAGCTGTCCTGAAACCCCTCGCTGGCCAGCAGGAGATAGCCATCGGCATCCGGTATGGCGGCGCAGTCATCACCCAGACGAATGGCCTCTCTGCTAGCCGGACCAAGAATGGCGCTGATTTCCGCAATGTCCTGCTTGGCCGCTAGAGCGCGGCCTGTGCGCAGGCTGTGCAGCAGGGTGCCCAGTTCTCGCGCCATCATGCCACCTGCCGGTTACGAGGCTGCGGGCGCAGCAGCCATGTCTGGTCCTGCCCATGCGCCGGATAGCGCGAAAGGTCGGCCTGCATGTCGTGATGCGGCAGCCCATGCAGGGTCATGGCTCCAAGGCTTTTCCAGTGCAGGCGGCGGAAGAAAAGCACGTTCTGTTCCTGTACCTGGGCCAGGAACTGCCTGGCCCCAAGCCCGTGCGCCGTGCTGACCGCCATGCGGATGAGTTCCGCGCCGATCCGTCCCAGTTTGCGGTGGTCTTCATGGACGGCCAGACGGGAGCCGCGCCAGACGCCGGGTTCGGCTTCATGGATGCGCACCGCGCCCACCACCCGGTCCGGCATGCCCGCCATGCAGCACGCCGCGATGATGGGAATGGCAACCGCGTCGATTGCGTCCCGGTCATCATCCGCAAACACCTGCTGTTCGGTGCAGAACACGTCGCGGCGCAGCGCATGGTGGCCAGCCCGTTCCCACGGCGTGCGGGCCAGCCGCACGACATATTCCGTGGGGATGAACGGGCGGTTGTCCACGCCTTCGAGGATCGCTGTCATTATTCGTACGCCGAAAGGGAGGAACAGGCGCCACACCGGCCACACCCGGCGCGGATGTCGGTGGATTTCATGTTCGCCTCGCGCAGCATCCGCCCCAGTGGTGCGAGCACGGATTTCATGAAATCGGCAGAAGGCGGCGCATGATTTTCCAGCGGTGTTCCGGAAATAGGCACGAACGGCACCACGAAGGGATAGACCCCGAGCGCAATCAGCCGTTCAGCCAGAGCCAGAATATCTGCGGCACTGTCGCCAAGACCGGCCAGAATGTAGGTATTGACCTGGCCGCGCCCGAAGACCGGCACGGCGCTGGCGAAAGCGTCCATATAGCGATCCACGCTGACCGTGGCCTTGCCGGGCATGATCTTCTCGCGTACCGCCTGTGTTGCGGCTTCGAGATGCATACCCAGGCTGTCGGCCCCGGCGTCGCGCAGGCGCTGGAACCAGTCGTGATCGCGCGGCGGCTCGCACTGGACCTGAAGCGGCAGATCCACAGCCGCCCGGATGGCACGGGCTGATTCCGCCAGCACGGCTGCACCCCGGTCCACCACGTTAGGCGTGCCGGTGGTCAGCACCATGTCGCGCACGCCGTCGAGTTCCACGGCGGCCTTGGCGACCTCGGCCAGTTGTGCTGGCGTCTTGTAGGCAATGGTGCGGTCGGCTTCCAGCGACTGGCCGATGGCGCAGAACTGGCAGGACGTGCGCCGGTCGGCATAGCGGATGCAGGTCTGGTGCACCGTGGTCGCCAGCGTATCGCGCCCATGCAGCAGCGCGATCTTCCAGTAGGGAATGCCGTCCGCCGTGCTCAGGCCATAAAAGCGCGGGGCGGCCGGAAAATGGATCGTGCCCAGTGTCTGCCCATCGCGTAGCAGCGTGCTGGCCCCGTGCTGGTCTGGCGGGCTGGCCTGAAATGGTGAATGCTGCGCGCCGGATGTATAGACCGGGACCATGACGGTCTGGCCTGCAATGGTAATCGTCTTGTGATCCGAAGGACCGGCGCCTCCCTTGCGGGCAATGCCGCCGGTGTGCTCGCCGATCTGCAGTCCGAAGGATTGCAGGTCAGTAACAAGCCTGCGGCCGGAAAGCGTGCCGAGTGTTGGAACGGTCATGGCGCAACCTCATCTGTAGATGCAGGAAACGGATCGGCTTCCCCAACGTAATGAACGGTGCGGGCAGGCCGCCGGTCCTGAAGCAAGCTGAGTAGTTCGGGCCGGGCGTAATGCCCTACGGAATCCATCATCCGCTTGCGCTTGGTAATCAGGGCGAAGTCGAGATCGGCAATTACCATCCCCTCGCCTTCCGTCAGCGGTGTGCCGAGCAGCTTCCCTTCAGGCGAGACGATGGCCGTGAAGCACCCACCCCGCAGCGGCCCTTCCAGCGCAGGGTCGCCCGCTATTTCCTTGATCTGCCCGTCCGTCAGCCAGCCCGTGGCGTTCACAACAAAGCAGCCGGATTCCAGCGCGTGATGCCGGATGGTGACTTCCATCTGGTCGGCAAAGATCTGCCCTACCAGCGAGCCGGGGAACTGGGCGCAATGGATTTCCTCGTGCTGGGTCATCAGCGCGTAGCGGGCGAGCGGATTGTAATGCTCCCAGCAGGCCAGTGCGCCAATGCGACCGGCCGCACTGTCCACCACTTTCAGCCCGGAACCATCACCCTGCCCCCAGACCATGCGTTCATGGTAGGTCGGCGTGATCTTGCGACGCTTGAGCAGGATTTCACCCGTGGCGTCGAAGATGATCTGGGTGTTGTAGAGCGTGCCGAAATCGCGCTCGTTCACGCCCAGCACCACGACCATGCCGGTCTGGCGCGCGGCCTCGGCCACCATGTCGGTGACCGGACCGGGAATGACGACGGCGCGCTCGTAAAGCGCCAGATGCTCCCCACCAAAGCGGAAGGCCGGCTGGATGAACGAGAAATAGGGGTAGTACGGCACAAAGGTTTCGGGAAAGACCGCCAGTTTCACGCCTTTTTCGGCGGCCTCGCGGATGGCCTGGCAGACTTTCCGGGCAGTCCCCAGACCATCGTCACCAAGGACGGGGCTGATCTGGATGGCTGCGGCGCGAACGATACGGGACATGGCTTGCGGTCCTCCCTTCGGCCTTCAGAGGGTCCAGGTATTGAGGATGAAGGCGTTGTCGCGCCGGGCCAGCAGGATGATGTCGAGCACGTCCTGCGGATTGATCGGCGTGATGCCGGGGATCAGGTTCTGCTCGCCGTAGCCATAGAGGGCCTGAAGCGCGAAGCGGCAGGCATAGACTTTGCCGCCCTCTTCGAGGATTTTTGCGATCTGCTTGTTGCAGTTCATGTGCCCTGGGAAAGCTTCATCACCCAGACGGGGAAAGCCGCGCTGCACACCAAGGGTCACGCCCGGCCCATACAGCAGCACCGACGTCTCAAAGCCCTTGCGGATCAGGCGGGTGGCCTGCAGCAGGTTGACGAACCCGACCGAGCCTTCATTGGCGACGGTGTGGAAGGTGATAAGGGCTTTTTCGCCGGGCTGGGCTTTGACGTCCCCAAAGACCTTGTTTTCATAATTGACGAAGCAGTCGCCATCTTTATGCGGAGCGTGTTCGACTTTCGGCATGGTATCTCTCCCGTGTGCTGCGGTCTCCGGCAGGGAGCCGGGGCTGACCGCGTTGCCGAGGCAAACGTGGCACGGGATGGCAGAGAGCCAAAATATTGTATGCCTTATGAAAAGGGTACAAACGGCTCAAATCAGATCACATGCCGCCATCCTGCCAAAACAGAGACATACAAAAAATATACGGCAACCATACAATCGTAAGGGGCATCCATAAGGGTCTGTTTTAGCGTGATTTTATAATCACGCAGTCGTGAATGAAGTGCCTTTTTGTTTTTTCCATGTGCCCGCATGGCGCGCCCCGGAATCAGATGTTCCCGTCGATTTCAGACGCTGCGCGCAGGTCACACAATATCGGCAAAGCCGGGTGAGCGTTTGTGTTGCAGGACCGACAGCACGCCATGCAGGGATTCCTCAAGGCTTGCAGCATCCGGTGCGCTGCCCAATGCAATCCGTGCACGCTGCGGCGGCTCGCCGCTGATGGTGAAAACAGTGCTGGGAACCAGCGCCAGACCCCGCCTGCGGGCGTACGCCACAAAATCCGCACTGCCCCACCAGTCCGGCAATTTCAGCCACACATGCGGCCCGTCGGGATTCATGCAATGCCCCTCCCCCAGAACCCTGCGGGCAATGGACTGGCGCAGGCGCAGTTCTTTCTGGATGGCATGCAGGATTGTATGTGCCTGCCCTGTCTGCATCCATCGCGCCGTGAGCGCGCTGAGCAGGCCGGCATTGGTGAGCGCAATGGCCCGGATGGCCGCCGCGACCCGTCGGGTCATGTCCGCATTGGGCAAGGCCACATAGGCGGTGCGCAGGCCGGGGCTGAGCGTCTTGGCAAGGGTAGCCACGTAGCTGACACGGCTATGATCGAGTGCTGCCAGCGCCGGGAGCGGATTGTCCATCAAAAGACTGTAGGGATCGTCCTCGGCGATATGCAGATGATGGCGCTGAGCGACCTTCAGGATGTCCTTGCGTCGTTGCAGGGACATCGTGGCCGTGGTGGGATTGTGGATGGTCGGAATGCAGTAGAGTAGCCGGGGATGATGTTCGGCGCAGACCCGATCAAGCTGGTCCGGCATCATGCCTTCCATGTCACTGTCCACACCGACCAGAATGAGATCGAATTGCGCCGCGATGGTCCGGATGCCCGGATAGGCAATACGGTCGGTAACAATGACGTCGCCGGGCTGCGTATGCGTGCTGACGATCGCCGCCAGTGCACTCTGGGCACCGGGTGAGACAAGGATTTCGTCCGTGCGCCGCTGCCCGATGACGGGCGCGATCCATTTCGTACCAAGCTGGCGTTCTTCAAGCGTGCCGCCTGTAACCCGATAGGACATCAGGCTGTTCAGATCCTGCTGTTTCAGGATGGCCGCGATGTCGTTCTGGATGATCCGCTGCAACGGCGGTTCCTGCGGGATCGGCGGCAGGTTCATGGTCAGGTCAACCACAGCCGGGCCGGTATGACGCCAATGACTCTCCCCCGCGCCAACACGGATAAAGGTGCCCCGACCCACCGTCGCGTCAATAAGGCCGCGCCGTCGGGCCTCGGTAAACGCGCGGGTCACGGTCGTCAGATTGGTGCCAAGATATTCTGCGATCGTTCGCTGTGGCGGTAGCCTGTCCCCTTCCCGCAGGTCGCCCTTGCGGATGGAAAGCGCCAGGGCATCGGCCAGCGTCATGTAAATCGCGTTCGGACTCCGGCTGATCTCTTCTTTCCAGTGGGCGAGATAGGGGTATGCGGACATGGGATGGAATTTCCATACATTCGATGAGATTCCATTCGACCATATACCATACAATCCGTGCAATAATGATCGATACAGATTATGGTTGGGTATGCCATCCAGGTCATCACGCCAATTCGTCGCGTTAATGTCCTGTCCAAAGAGTTAAGTTCACGTAGCCCTATCACTCACTGTTTAAAGCGATCCGACCAGATCCACATCCGTTCGATCCGGAGCCAATAGGTTCATAGGCAAAATGTATCGTTCCGTTATCTCTTTGCTGGTCGCAGTTGACGCTGCGTCCGGAGTGCGCTCCTTGAATATCGTGGTGGCCTTGATTCCACAGCGAGTTCCCAAACAGATAGCCTTTGCCAGTAACTGTAGGGCGGCGATGGATGGCAATCAAAGCAAAGTCTACGTAGGACCGGCCACATAAACGCTTCGCATGTCCATATCGTCAAATGACGGCAACGGGAGGGGAAGCAGTAAGTCCGGTTTCGGTTAGAAAATATGAGGCAGCAGATACTAGCACTACAGTTGCATTTTGTGTTGAGTTCTGAATCTATGGGGAACCATGCTTCAGGATATGATGAGTGGCGGTGCGTCAGTTGAAGATACGCTGGATTTGTGGGCGTCCGGGCTTTGGTCCGCCAGGGAGCGGATCGCGCCGTTGTTTACGCAGAAGCGTGTTGCGGCTTCTGCGTGCGCCTTCCTTGACGTTCTGATTGGCAATGAACCACGCAAGACGGGATGGATGCGTGCGGAAGCTGCAGGAGATCCCGGTCCATGGCGGCAACAGGCGCTTCTGGGGCGCGGGCACTGGAATGCCGATGCCCTTCGTGATGTCGTCAGGGTGCATGTGGTCGAGCATCTGGGCACTGAAGATGGTGTGCTGGTCATCGATGAGACCGGTTTTCTGAAGAAAGGTCAGGCGTCCTGCGGTGTGGGGCGACAGTATACTGGGTCTGTCGGCAAGATTACGAACTGCCAGATTGGTGTATTTGTCATCTATGTATCGGCGCGGGGCCATGCCTTTGTTGACCGCGCTCTGTATCTTCCAAAAGACTGGACGTCGAACCGTGAGCGCCTGAAGCAGGCCCACGTTCCCGATGACGTGGTGTTTGCAACCAAACCGGCGTTAGCCTCGATGATGATTGAGCGGAGTATTGAGGCCGGTGTGCCCTTTCGCTGGGTTGCAGCAGACAGCGTGTATGGCGTCGGTGATGTGGAACGCACGCTTCGCCGGGCAGGAACTGGATATGTCCTGGGGGTCAGAGGCAATCACTGGTTCGGGTCATGGGCGACAGGCCCGCTGATTGCAGGAGAAGCCAGAGATATTGCCGCAAATCTTCCAGAGCAGGCCTGGTGCCGTCTGTCAGCGGGAAGCGGCACAAAGGGCGAGCGGTTATACGACTGGGCGTATCTTCCGCTTGCCGATCTGGATGCTGAGGAATTTGACTGCCCTATCAGTCTGTCGGGTTGGCCATTTTGAGGGTTATAAGGTCGAGGCTGACCCGGCTTATGCCGCCTGAAGCCGTGCCATTCTTTTGCAGTTATATGCGAGTG
>NZ_NKTX01000051.1 GCF_003207815.1 Komagataeibacter oboediens
TGACCACCTCGCGCATATCCGTCGTGCGAGGGCGACCGCCCCGTTTCGCAGGGGGCACAAATGGCACGATCAAAGCCCATTCCCCGTCCATCATATCCGATGGATATCGCAGTCCTTCCCGGCTATGTTCACGTCGGGCAATACCAGTCCATGTCACCATTCACTCCATCTCTTCGTAAAGACGGATGAATCACAACAGGCTGGTATTGTTCAAAAACTTTCGGATCAGGCTCTCAGATAGCATATCAGCAGCCCCCCCGTTCAAGGCCCGTTATGGCAACTACATCGGCGGCAAGTGGGTTGCCCCGGTTGAAGGTCATTACCTGACCAATACATCCCCCGTGGATGGTCGCGTGCTGTGTGAAGTTCCCGCTTCCACCGCAGCGGATGTGGAGCTGGCACTTGATGCCGCGCACAAGGCGAAGGCCGCATGGGGCGAGATGGCGCCGGCCGACCGCGCGCTGATCCTGCTCAAGGCAGCGGATGTCATGGAAAAGAACCTCGACCTGCTTGCCCGGGCCGAGACATGGGACAATGGCAAGCCCATCCGTGAAACCCTGACCGCCGACATTCCGCTGGCCATCGACCATTTCCGTTACTTCGCCGGCTGCATCCGCGCCCAGGAAGGCACGCTGAGCGAGATCGACGCCACCACCATCGCCTACCATTTCCACGAACCGCTGGGTGTCGTGGCCCAGATCATTCCGTGGAACTTCCCGCTGCTGATGGGTTCGTGGAAGCTGGCCCCCGCACTGGTCGCCGGTAACTGCGTGGTCATGAAGCCTGCCGAAAGCACGCCCGCTTCCATGCTGGTGCTGATGGAACTGATCGGTGACCTGTTCCCGCCCGGCACGCTGAACATCGTCAACGGTCTGGGCAAGGACGTGGGTGCTGCCCTGTCCAACAGCGACCGTATTGCCAAGATCGCCTTCACCGGCTCCACCCCGACCGGCAAGATGATCGCGCATGCCGCTGCCGAACACCTGATCCCGGCTACGCTGGAACTGGGTGGCAAGTCGCCGAACATCTTCTTTGCCGACATCATGGACCATGATGACGACTATCTGGACAAGGCGATCGAAGGCTTCACCATGTTCGCCCTTAACCAGGGCCAGATCTGCTCCTGCCCCAGCCGTGCGCTGGTTCATGAATCGATCTATGAGAAGTTCATGGAGCGCGCGCTGCCCCGCATCAAGGCGATCCGCCAGGGCAACCCGCTGGACCCCAACACCATGATGGGTGCCCAGAACTCCCACGGTCATCAGGAAAAGATCCTGTCCTACATCGACATCGGCAAGGGCGAAGGTGCCCAGCTGCTGACCGGTGGCGGTCGTCCGGATCTTGGCGGTGACCTGAACAACGGGTGCTACGTGCAGCCGACCGTGTTCAAGGGCAACAACAAGATGCGCATCTTCCAGGAGGAGATCTTTGGCCCGGTTCTGGCCGTGACGACCTTCAAGACGGAAGAAGAAGCGCTGGCCATCGCCAATGACACCCCCTTCGGCCTTGGCTCGGGTGTATGGAGCCGCGATGCAAACACCTGCTATCGCATGGGTCGCGGGCTGGAAGCCGGCCGCGTCTGGATCAACTGCTATCATGTCTATCCTGCGCATGCGGCATTCGGCGGGTACAAGAAGTCCGGTATCGGCCGTGAAACCCACAAGATGGTGCTTGAGCACTATCAGCAGACCAAGAACATGCTGGTCAGCTACAGCGACAAGAAGCGTGGCTTCTTTTGATCCGCTGACGCGGTGAAAATCGCACAGCCCTGATGGGCAGGGGGCGGCCGGGCCGGTTTTTCCGGCCCGGCCGTCCGGTGTCGTACCCCATATGGGCAGGGTAAGAGGATATGGGTTGTTTTTGATTTATCATGCATGCGACAGGGTGTGTCCCACAGGGGCCGGGGCGCTGTGCGGCAGGGTTGGAGGGACGTAGGATGGCACAAAAGTTTCGGGTCGTTATTGTTGGGGGTGGCGTTGCCGGACTGGCGCTGGCAACCCGTCTGGGTAATTCCATCGGCAGGTCGGGCCGGGCGGAAATCACACTGGTGGACAAAAGCTTCGCCCATGTGTGGAAGCCCATGCTGCACTGCTTTGCCGCAGGCACCGCCGCGAACGAAAATGACCGTATAAGCTTCCTTTCCCAGGCCAGCCGCCACCATTTTGATTTCTGGCCCGGTGAGATCTCGGGCATGGATCGCAAGGCCAAGACCATCACGCTGGCCCCGGTTGTCGAACCCACGGGCGAGGTGATCCTGGATGAACGCAAGCTGGAATATGACGCGCTGGTACTGTCCATCGGCAGCCGCGCGAATGATTTCGGCACCCCGGGCGTTGCCGAAAACTGCCTGTTCATTGACAACCTTGTCGATGCCAACGGCTTCAACGACCGTTTCCGCGCGGAACTGCTTAAGGCCTTCGGAAATAACGAGCAGCTTGACATCGCCATTGTCGGCGGTGGCGCCACGGGCACGCAGCTTGCGGCCGAACTGCACAAGGCGCTTGGCCTTGCTTCCCTCTATACGTTTGGCAAGAAGCCGCCCAAGCTGAACATCACCCTGCTTGAAGCGGGTCCGCGCATCCTGCCGGCCTTCCCCGAGGCCGTGTCCACTGCGGCGCAGAAGGAACTGGAGGCCATCGGCGTCAAGGTACAGACGTCCGCCATGGTCAGCGGCGCGGATGACAAAGGCTTCATGCTCAAGGACGGCACGCGCATTCCCGCGACACTGCGTGTCTGGGCGGCAGGTGTGAAGGCACCCGATGTCACGCGCAAATTCGGTGAACTGAAGCTGTCGCGCTCCGGCCAGCTGGAAGTCCGCCCGACATTGCAGCTTGTGGAAGACGACAACATCTTCGCCATGGGCGACTGTGCCTTCATTGCGGAAAAGCCCGTGGCCCCCACTGCGCAGGCGGCCCGCCAGCAGGCCCACCATCTGGCCCGTTACATGCCCGCATGGATCAACGGTCGTCCGATGCCGGCATTCGCCTTTCATAACAAGGGTGCGGTCGTAGCTCTGGGTGATTACAACGGCTGGGGAACCTTCCCCGGTGGCAAGGTATTCGGTGGTGGCTGGCTGCGTGGCATCAGTGCGCGCATGGTCCATCTAATGCTGTATCGCCAGCATCAGTTCGAAATCTACGGCACGTTCCGCGGCCTTATGTCCTGCCTTGTTGACTGGCTGGACGTGTTTGTTCGTCCGTCCGTGCGCCTGGACTGACGCACGCGGTCCTTTTTACCGCTGCCTGCCCGTCAGGCAGCGTCTTCTTCTGGCCCGTCGTCGTCATGACCGGGCCAGAGTGACGCCTGCAGTTCGTATGTTTTCTGCAAAAGCGGCACCAGCGCGGGCCGGCCCTTCAGCCGGATCCATTCATCCAGCGCCGTACGGAAAATGGCGATACCGCCCCGCGCCATAAGGCGCGCCGCCATGCGGCGGTTCCTGCGTTCGGTGATCCGCTTCGCCAGCCCTTCCGCCAGACAGTCTTCCCACTTGCCATATTTCTGCAGGCTGACGGTCTGAAGCGAAGGCGTCTTTTCAATCAGATAGACAAAAGCATAGGTATCCTGCCGGTTCGCCGCGATCCGGGGCACCAGTGATGTAAAGGCATGCATCATCGCATCCGCCGGGTGCATGTCGGCAGGGCAGGTCGCCAGCGCATCATTCAGCGTCTGGGTCATGCCCCGCGTCCATGCCAGCACGATATCCCCCTTGGTTTCGAACATGCGGAACAGGGTGCGGCGTGACACTTCGGCGGCGTCAGCAATTTCGTCCACCGTGGTCTGATCATACCCCTGGGCGGAAAACAGCCGCATCGCCTCGGCAATCAATGTGGTGCGCGCGCGTGCCTGCTTACGTTCACGCAGGCCCGGCTTGGGGGAAAGGGTGGGGGCGACGGGCTTCATTCAATCTCCTCTTGTCCGGGTCATCATGCAGCAGCGCATCGTGAACATTCAAGACGCGAGAAAATGGTGGCTCCTGTCCGGCATGGGCGTACGTGCCCATCATGCCCGTAACATTGACAGGCAATGGGTTCTGCCACGAGTATCGGATCATGTCGAGCCAAGGGGGCGGAAGGGCGTCATGTCCCTTCATCTGCACGCAACGGTCCCGCCCCGTTCATGCCTGCCTGCGGCGCAAGGCCGGACAGCGCACGAAATGTCCCGGTACATATTTGGTCACGTGGACTGTGTCAGGCGCCAGCCTGCCATCTTTCCACCCGGATGGAGAGTGTCGTGTTACGTGCGTCGTATAAAAAAGCTGTGTTGACTCTTCTGCTGGCCGTAACCGGCGCAACCTCCGCTGTGGCGGCGGGTGACCTGTCCCGGCCGGTGCAGGCAGGCCCGACGCCCGGACACATGATTGAATCCACGCCACTGGCGCCCGCCCTGGGACTGCCGGGGCAGGGGGCGGCCTATCATATCCTGTACACATCAACCGATGGCGTGACGGGCAGGGGCACGGTTACTGTGTCCGGTGCTGTCTATTACCCGTCGGGCAGGCCACCGGCGGGGGGATGGCCCGTTGTCGCGTGGGCGCATGGTACGGTTGGCAATGCCGATCGGTGCGCCCCGTCCGTCAATGTCCATACGCCACGTGATACGGCCTACCTGTCGGCATGGCTGAAGCGGGGTTTCGCCATTGTCGCTACGGATTACGAAGGGCTGGGCACGCCGGGGCCGCACCCGTACCTCAATACCCGTGTCGAGGCATTTGGCGTGCTGGACTCCGTGCGGGCGGCACTGGGCAGCCTGCCCAACCTGACCGACCGGGTCATGATTGTCGGGCAGTCGCAGGGTGGGGCAGCGGCTTTTGCATCCGCGGGGTACGCGCCCCTCTACGCGCCTGAAATCAATATACGGGGTACGGTTGCAACTGGCGTGCCCTATATGTCGCCCGCCGTCATGCAGACGCTGCCTGCGGTCGCCATGGCGTCCACGTTCCGTCCTGATCCGCTTGCGACATATGTCCTGCTGATGGCGGCGGGTGAAGCGGGGATTGATTCGCATGTCCGACCCGAAGATGTCTTTACTCCGCAGGCCATGCCGTTTTACCGGATGGTGGACACTACATGCGTTTTCCAGCTTGAAGACGCGGTGAACAGGGCGGGCCTGACCACGGCCGCCATCCTGCGGTCGCAGGCGGTCCGGCTTCTGGCTCCGGTGTTCCAGGCCATGATGTACCCGACACTCAAACTGTCACGCCCGGTCTTTGTTGGAACCGGTAGCGAGGACCGCGACGTGGCGACGTCCGGGCAGCTTCTGCTGGTGCATGACGCCTGTGCCGCGGGCAGTAAGGTGGAGGCCCATCTCTATAAGGGGCTGGATCATTCCCGAACCGTTCTGGCCTCCTTGCCGGATTCCGCAATCTTTACGCAAAAGGTCATGACGGACCAGCCGGTTTCCAGCATCTGCTCGCCGGTTCCGCAATAATGGCGTGGTAATGCGCCGGGGCAGGAACGTGGCGTGTATCCTGCTTTCCCGTCTGTAAAGACGTTTCTGGCAAAGCTTTTTTTCACACAGGGCCAGAAAGTGCCACCTGTGGCAATAAAGGCGCCGCCGGGAGACTTTAGTTATTTGCGGACTTCCACGCCTTCCTGCTGCCAGCCCCCGCCCAGTGCGCGGGCAAGCTGTATGGTGGCGGTCGTGCGGGCGTCCTGATTGCTCAGGACGCTGGCCTGTGCATCCAGTGCTGTCATGCGCGCGCTCAGCACATCGCCAAACGTGCGTTGGCCACCTGTGTACAGCCCCATCATGTCACGGGCGACCTGTTCGGCCTGATGCTGCGCCCGGGTCAGGTCCGTATCGCGGCCATCAAGGCTGAGGCGGTTTTCATACCCGTCCTCGACTTCCGCCAGGGCATGCAGGATGCTGTTGTCATAGCCTGCCACCGCTGCATCCAGCCGTGCGCTGGCGGCATGTATGCGGGCCTGTATGCGGTTGGCGGTAAAGATCGGCAGGTACGTGGTCAGCGCGATCAGTCCCCCCGTGCCCGACAGGCCGGGAATGCCGTCAAAGCGCAGCCGTCCGTCTCCGCCAAAGAATTCCAGGCCGAAACGGGGCAGCAGGTCGGTTTTCGCACTTTTCAGCCGGTTGAGAGCCGCATCCACCTGATCCCGCCGGGCACGGATATCGGGGCGACGCTCCAGCACGGTATCGGGCATCTGTCCCGCCGGTGCCGGGGGTACGTAATAGGTGGGCGGCGGCGTAAGCGCGGGCAGCCCTTCGGGTACCTGACCCGACAGCACGGCCAGTCGCCTGCGCACAAGGTCAAGCTGGGCCACCAGCACCGGCCTGCGCGCCTTCAGGTCAGACAGTTTCTGGTCAACGCCCATCACGTCCGCCGCCGTTGCCTGCCCGGCGGTAAAGCGTGCCTGGGCATAACGGCGTAGCTGTTCAAGCATGCTGATGCTGCGGTCGGTCAGGGCGATCTGGCGCTGCACTCCCTGCGCCTGCAGGTAGTCACTGGCTGCATCGGCGGCGATGACCATCTGCACGCCGTGGAAATATTCTTCTTCCGCCTGCATGCCCGCCTTTGCGGCCTTCACATCCGCATGGCGCCCGCCAAACAGGTCCGGTTCCCATGATGCGCCAATACCGGCAAGATGCCCGTCGGTGCCAGGATCACCGCTGGTGGGCAGGGCGCTGGGGTTGCGCCAGTACATGCCGCCACCCATCATGTTTCCCGTCGCGCCCACGGTGGGATACAGCGCGGATTTTGCGACCGTATGCATCGCACGCGCCTCACGCACGCGATCACGCGCAATGCGGATGTCGGGACTGGCGGCAAGGGCCGCGTCCACCGCCTGCACCAGGGCCGGGTCATGCCATGCTTCCCACCAGCGTGTCAGGTCTGTTGATGGGACCGTGGATGCGGGGGCCTGTGAAAACTGTCCCGGTACCACGACGTGCGATGCCGGTGTGCGCGTGTGGAATGGCGAACATCCCGCCAGCCCCACGGCCATTGCAACGCCCCCCACGCAGGCGACCCGTGCCAATCTGTTCCTCATTATTCCTGCCTTGCCAACATGGATCTGAAGCGCGCGAGCGCAAATACAAGAAAGACAATCCCCGTCACGGTCACGGTCAGCAACGGCTGGATGATCGCCCCCAGCCCCGCATCGCGGTACAGAATGGCCTGTGACAGGTTTACGAACTGCGTGGTGGGCAGGAAGCGCACCACCACCTGCATGGCGGGGGGCATGCTTTCCACTGGCGTTGCCGCCCCCGACAGCAGGTACGCCACCGCATAGACCGGCACGACCAGCAGCCCGAACTGCGGCATGGTGGGGGCAACCGTCGCCAGCATGATACCCAGCGCCGTGGCCGAAAACAGGTACAGCAGCGAACACGCGGCAAACAGCGTGATCGATCCCGCCAGAGGCACCCCCAGCCAGACATGCACCACCAGCCACAGGGAAATGATGGCCCCCACGAAAATGACCAGCCCGTTGGTGACGATCTTGGCCACCGCGATCTCGCTGGCCGTGACGGGCATGACCAGCAGGTGTTCCAAGGTGCCATGTTCGCGTTCGCGTATCACCGCCGCCCCCACCAGCACGATGGACAGGATGGTGATGTTGGTCACGATCTGCATGACCGAGGTAAACCATTTCGATTCACTGTTGGGGTTGAAGCGGATACGGCTGGGTGCGGTAAAGGGGATCTGGTCCACCAGTGCGGGCGCATGCAGCATGTCGGTAACTTCCGCCAGCATGATTTCATTCAGGTACGCCGTGCCCAGTCCCGCCTGCGTCATGGCGGTGGCGTCCACCCGCAACTGTATGGCGGGCATGCGCCCGGCCATGACGTCGGATTCAAAATTGGGCGGGATGTCGACCACGAAAATGTAGTCGCCCTCATCCATGCCATGCAGGGCCTGCGCGCGGTCCACCAGCACGGGGGGCTTGAAATAGGGTGGCAGCACCGCGTCGCGCATCCGGCGTGACAGGGCGGAATGGTCTTCATCGATAAAGGCGATGGTGGCGTTGGAGACCTCCACCTTCACCCCGTTGGCCACCAGCAGCACGCCTGCGGAAAACGCAAATACGATCAGCCCCAGCAGCACGCGATCATGCATAAGGCTGCGTAGTTCCTTGCTGCACAGAAGACCCACATTGACCAGCCAGCGCATCATGCCGTCATGCTTCCTGTTTTTTCAGCAGCAGGCGGGCCGCCAGCATATAGACGGCCCCGAAGGCAGCCAACGCGAGATACATGGGCCAGAAGCTGCTGATCCCCAGGCCCTTGGTAAAACAGCCAAGGCTGATCAGCTGGTACCATGATGCCGGAAAGCCCAGTCCCACGATGCGGCTGATCCCTGTCAGTGTTGACGCGGGATATAGCAGCCCCGAAAAATTGACCGCCGGGATCAGGCAGATGATGGACGTGCCGAAAATGGCTGCGACCTGCGAGCTGACAAAGGTCGAGATCAGCAGGCCAAGCCCGGTGGCCGACAGCACGAACAGGACACCCCCCACCGTCAGCGCCAGCAGCGAGCCCTTCAGCGGCACGCCCATGATGATCACGGCCACCGCCACCAGCATGAAGTAGCTGATCGTCGCCAGCGCCACATACGGCGCCTGCTTGCCCATGAGGTACTGCCCGACCGATGCAGGGGAGGCATACAGGTTGACGATCGACCCCACCTCCTTTTCACGCACCACGCCCAGCGCGGTCAGCATGGTCGGGATCAGGATCAGCGCCAGCATGATGACGCCGGGGGTCATGGCGTAAATGCTGCGGAATTCCTGATTATAGGAAAAACGCGGCTCGATCGTGATGGGTGTTGCCGGTCCCCGTGGCAGTTCCTGCCCCAGCGTGGACGCATATTCCCCAAGTACGCCGGTGACATAGGCGCGCACATTTGCCGCAAGGAAGGGAACCGCGCCATCAATGATCACACCCACTTCCGGCCTGCGTCCCGCTTCCATGTCGCGCGCGAAGCCTGCGGGAATATCCAGCGCCAGCTGGACGCGCCCGTTGCGGATGGCGCAGTCCAGCGTATCGGCATCGGCCACGGGTGCCCGTTCATGGAAATAGGCCGAGCCGCGGAAACTGTCGATCAGCTGGCGGCTGATGGTGGTCCGGTCATGGTCGCTGACGGTAAAGCCGACCCCTTCCACATCGAACGAAATGCTGGATGCCGCAACCACCAGCAGGATCAGCGGCCCGAGCAGCGCGCAGGTCAGGCGCAGCCGGTCGCGCAGCAGTTCGACTGCCTCGCGCCGGGCGAAGGCCCATGCCCGTGGCAGCCAGCTTCCGCCCACCCGGCCAAGGCGGGTGGCCAGCGTGCTGCTGACGCCGTGCCACCATGCGCGCGTGGGCGTGGCCGGTTTTGGCGGCGGGGTCTGCGCGTCGGTCGCGGCCTCGGCATCTTCCAGATAGGCGATGAAGGCCGCTTCCAGATTCGGCGCCCCGCGTTTCTTGACCAGTTCGGCCGGCGTGCCGACCGCCAGAACGTGCCCCCGGTGCATGAGCGAGATCCGGTCACACCGCGCCGCTTCGTTCATGAAGTGGGTGGACACGAAAATTGTCACATGCCCTTCACGTGACAGGCGGATCAGGTGCCGCCAGAACATGTCGCGCGCGGCGGGGTCCACGCCCGAGGTCGGTTCGTCAAGGATCAGGATTTCGGGGTTGTTGATGCACGCCGCCGCCAGCTGCAGTCGCTGGCGGATACCCAGCGGCAGGGATGCGGGGCTGACATCGGCATAGGGGCGCAGTTCAAACGAATCAAGCGACTGTTCGACCGCCTGCGCGGCCCTGCCTGCGGGCATGCGGTACAGCCGCGCCTGCAGCATGAGGTTCTGCCGCACGGTCAGTTCCTCATACAGCGAAAACGCCTGCGACATGTAGCCGATGCGCATGCGGGTTTTCATGTCGCCCGCCGTGATCTGTTCCCCGAACAGCTTTGCCGTGCCGCTGGTCACGTCCAGCAGGCCGGTCAGCATCTTCATGGTCGTGGACTTGCCGCAGCCGTTGGAGCCGAGGAAGCCGAAAATCTCGCCCCGGCTGATGGTGAAGCTGACATCGCTGACCGCCGTGAAACTGCCAAAGCGGCGGGTCAGGTGTTCGGCCTCGATCGCGGGTGGCCCGCCGGGATCGGTATAGGGCGGGATGACGAAACCGCTGGCCTGCTGGCGCTTGTTATCGGGCAGCAGCGATATGTAGGCATCTTCCAGTGATGTGGTGTGCGTACGTTCCAGCACGCTATGGGTCCGGTCACTGATCAGGACCCTGCCGCCATCCATGGCCACCAGCCACGAAAACCGCTCCGCCTCGTCCATATACGCGGTGGAGACGATGACCGTCATGGACGGCCGTTCCTTGCGCAGTTGGTCCACCAGTGTCCAGAACTGCTGGCGTGACAGCGGATCGACGCCCGTGGTCGGTTCATCCAGGATCAGCAGGTCGGGGTCATGCACCAGCGCGCAGCACAGGCTGACCTTCTGTTTCATGCCACCCGACAGGTGGCCTGCCGCCCGGTCGGGGAAGGGGGCCAGACCCGTGGCGTCCAGCAGGCGCTGGATGCGCGCGTCACGCGCCTGCGCGTCCAGCCCGAACAGGCGGGCGAAGAAATCGATGTTTTCCCAGACAGACAGCGTGGGGTACAGGTTGCGGCCCAGCCCCTGTGGCATGAAGGCGACACGTGGCAGGAACGCCTCACGCGCGCGGCGGTCCCCCATATCCGACCCCAGTACGTTCAGCGTGCCGGCCTGCAGCCGCCGCACCCCCGCGATCAGGCCCAGCAGGGTGGACTTGCCCACCCCATCCGGCCCGACAAGACCGATGGTGGTGCCCGCAGGCAGGTCGAGCGTCACGTCATCCAGCGCCGTGACCGTGCCATAGCGGTGCGTAACCCCCGTAATGGTGATGCCTGCCGGGTTATGCGGCGTATCGGCGGTCATTGCGGGGCATCGGCTACATCAAGTGTCGCGGGCCAGCGGGCCGACGGGTCGGTGCGCACATACCCGTCGCCTGTCATGCCCGATTTCAGCACGTCGCCATAGTGCCGGGCCGTTTCGGGGGAGACACGCAGTTTTACCCGATAGACCAGCTTGTCCCGCTCGGTTGCGGTTTCGACATATTTGGGCGTGAACTGCGCTTCGGGCGAGATGAAGGATATCGTGGCCGGGATCACCTGCTGGTGCAGGGCGTCAAGTGCAATACGCGCCTGATCCCCAACGCGCAGCCGTCCGGCCTGCTGCGAGGGGAAGAAAATGGTCAGGTACATGTCCGTCGGGTCCAGCAGCGAGGCCACGCGCCCGCCGCCGGGCAGCACGGCGCCCTTTTCCACGATGCGGTATTCGATCCGGCCCGCCACCGGTGCGCGGATCGTCATGTCATCATCGGCGGAGGCCGCTTCCGTCACCTGTGCCTGCGCGGCATCCACGGCCGCCTGTGCTGCGTCCACGGCCCGGCCCGCGGCATCGGCGGCGGCAGTCGTGGTGTCGAGGTTTGTCTGGTGCTGCGAAACTTCCATGTCGGATACCAGATGCTGGCGGAACATGGTGCGGGCATGGTCAAGGTCAAGCTGGGCAAGATGCTGGGCCGACAGGCGCGCGTCATGTTCCGCTCCCGCGCGGGCGACGTCGGCCTGTGCCGCACGCAGGCGCGCGCGCGCCGCATCGACCTGTGCACGCGCGGTGGTATCGTCCTCACGCGCCAGGACCTGGCCGCTGGCGACCGTATCCCCTTCGTGGAAATCCAGTTCGGTGATACGGCCGGGATACTTGACCGCCACATCAATGCGGGCCAGTTCCAGCCGTCCGTTGGCGCGTGCCAAGCCCGCGGGCAGGTCGCCGCGGTGCTGGACGACATACCATCCCGCCCCACCAACCGCCACGATTACGGCAACACCCGCGCCAATCGCTGCATCACGCCACTTCATGCTGCGGCACCTTCCGGCTGTCCCGCGCAGGTCGTATGCAAATGAAATGACGCGATCATGAATCTTTCCTCAAAGGTCAACACGGGCAGCCCTGCCGTTACGGGGTATATGCGATGAAAAAGTAAGGTCATGCATTGATCCAGAGGCGGATATCTGAACTTTTCGACGGGAAAATCACACCCGGGCTGCTGGGAAGGCGGAAGATATTGGGAATTCTAATATGTATACGCATAAGTGTATTTTAAATTTAAAAAAGAAAGCAACCCGAAAAATATCCCATACGGTGTATTTTACACTCTGGCATATGCCATGTGTGCGTTATGCGCGGCCCGTGTAACGGGGCCGGTCGTCAGTGCAGAAGGAAAGCAGCAGCAGGATGCCAGGCAAGGAACACACTCGTCCCGGTCGTATGGGACGTCCGTCCATTGCGGAGGCCGCGACATTGTCCGAACGGAT
Source organism: Komagataeibacter oboediens (assembly GCF_003207815.1). Taxonomy (GTDB): domain Bacteria; phylum Pseudomonadota; class Alphaproteobacteria; order Acetobacterales; family Acetobacteraceae; genus Komagataeibacter; species Komagataeibacter oboediens. The sequence goes on from NZ_NKTX01000051.1 coordinate 12,344, forward strand.
TGTGGAGGAAGCCGTCCGGCTGTTCTTCGATCAGGGATTCAGGGCGACCAGCGTAGACATGGTGGCGGATGCGGCGGGGGTTACGAAACGTACCCTTTACGCACGGTACCGCAGCAAGGCCGTGCTGTTTGAAGCCGCCGTCAGCGCCACGATTGACGTGCGGCTGGATGCGCTGGCGCTGCTGATGCCAGCCGACGGGGATATCCGGTCGCGGCTTGTTTCAGTCTGCACGCTGCTGCTGGACTGGCTGCTGACGGACCGCAGCGTGGGGATGTACCGCGTGGTATCCGCCGAAAGCCGGCAGTTTCCGGCCCTTGCCCGCAATATTCATTCACACGGCGCCCGCAGGGCTGCCGGCCTGATTGGTGATGTCCTGCACGAAGGTGTGCGCAAAGGGGAAATCGAAATTGACGATATCGGTTTCGCGGCGGATTACCTGACGGCTGCGGTAATCCAGTACCCGTTCCAGCAGGCAGTTCTGGGGCTGGTCGCGGCAAGACTGGATGATGCCACGCGCCACCATATCGATCAGGCCGTGGAACTGTTTCTGGCCGGAACGCTGCCCCGCGGCCGATGGGCGGGGCAGCCATAGGCCGGCCACACTTCCCGTAAGGAAAGCGTGGCCCGGTTTCCCCGGTTATTCCTGATCGGGGGCAGGGGCGGAGTTGAGCTGGATGTAACGCTCGATCCCGACCTGACGGATCAGGTCGAACTGACGGTCGAGGAAGTCCTCATGTTCTTCCTCGTTGACCAGGATCTTGAGCAGCAGGTCGCGGGAGACGAAGTCGCGCACGCTTTCGCAGTAGGCGATGCCTTCGCGCAGGTCGCCAATGGCCTTTTCCTCAAGCTTCAGGTCGCATTTGAGGATTTCCTCCACGTCCTGTCCTACCAGGATCTGGTTGTAGCGCTGCACGTTGGGCAGGCCACCCAGATACAGGATGCGCTCGATCAGCCAGTCGGCGTGGCGCATTTCCTCGATCGATTCCTCATATTCCTTCTTGCCCAGCAGGGTCACGCCCCAGTGGCGCAGCGTGCGGGCATGCAGGTAATACTGGTTGATGGCCGTCAGCTCGTTCGTCAGCTGCGTGTTCAGGTGTTCGATAACCTTGGGATCTTTGATCGGCATGGCGTGACTCGCTGTCATATATGGTGCAGGATACGATATATTGAATGTAACCTGGAGTTGTAAATCAAAAATTATTATATATCAGTGCATTAATAATGATAATTCTTATTCTCAAAATATTTGGGCATGTCTTTTTTTCACCCGTCCGTCATCGCGACATTTCCATGGGAATGACGTCCGGGGACAGGGCATGCGCCTGATCGTTACGGTCGCCGGTGAATCCAGCGGTTTTCTTTCATCATGCATGCCGGGTAATCCCTGCTGCGCCTGATTTCTCAGCTACAGGGTCGTCTCGCTGTCATGCTTTCCACCATCATTGCCGCCATGCTGCCCCTCATCGTGGTTTTCCTGCTGGGGTATCGTGCCGGATGGCACCATGATTTTACGGGGGAGCAGGTATCGGTCCTCAACCGGATGGTCATGCAGTATGCCTTTCCCCTCAACCTGTTTGTCGGGATTGCGGGGATGCCGCGTACCATTCTTGCGGGGCAGTTGCCGCTGGCGGCATCCGTATTCCTGATTATGTGCGGCAGTTTTGGCGTGGCATATGGCCTGTCGCGTCATGTGTTCCGACGGGATGCCGCGACAGCCACCCTGCAGGGACTGGCGATGGGGGCGCCGTCGGTTCCCTTTATCGGGTCGGCCATGCTGCCGGTACTGGTGGGCCATGCCAGCACCGCCGTCGCGATTTCGTCGGCCGTATTTGCCATGGTGCTGGTCCAGACGCCGGTCTGCATGGTCATGCTGGCCAAAAGTGCGCATAAGGGACCATCGGAGCAGGCCCGGCTTGTGCCGCAGATCATCGCGTCATTCCGCGAACCGATCGTGTGGGCCCCGATTGTTGCGACCCTGCTGGTGGTATCGGGCATTCACCTGCCGAAATCACTCCTGAACGCCGGGGAACTGCTGGGTAATACGGCGGCGGGGGTGGCGCTGTTTGCGTCTGGTATTGTCCTGTTCCTGCAGCGGGTATCGGTGACGTTGCCGGTTGTTGTCACGGTGGCGGTCCGTAATATTGTCATACCGGCTGTATCGTGGCTGCTGCTGACCCTGCTGGGCCTGTCGCATGAGGTTATCCGGACGGCCGTCCTGTCGCTGTCCATTCCGGTGGGAACGGTTGTTGTCATTCTTGCCGTGCGGTTCGGGACAGATGAACAGGAAGCCGCGTCCACCCTGTTCCTGAGCGCCGTGGTGTCGGTGGTGACAATGGCGCTGTTTATAGCCTGCGTGGGGTAATGGCAGAAAACCGCCTTGAAATTCCTCTTAAACCCCCGGAAAGCCTTTGGTGAAACTTTTTGAAAAAAGCTTCGGGAAAGGTTGTCTTAGAGCCTGATCCGAAAGTTTTTGAACAATACCAGCCTGTTGTGATTCATCCGTCTTTACGAAGAGATGGAGTGAATGGTGACATGGACTGGTATTGCCCGACGTGAACATAGCCGGGAAGGACTGCGATATCCATCGGATATGATGGACGGGGAATGGGCTTTGATCGTGCCATTTGTGCCCCCTGCGAAACGGGGCGGTCGCCCTCGCACGACGGATATGCGCGAGGTGGTCA
>NZ_NKTX01000052.1 GCF_003207815.1 Komagataeibacter oboediens
TGACCACCTCGCGCATATCCGTCGTGCGAGGGCGACCGCCCCGTTTCGCAGGGGGCACAAATGGCACGATCAAAGCCCATTCCCCGTCCATCATATCCGATGGATATCGCAGTCCTTCCCGGCTATGTTCACGTCGGGCAATACCAGTCCATGTCACCATTCACTCCATCTCTTCGTAAAGACGGATGAATCACAACAGGCTGGTATTGTTCAAAAACTTTCGGATCAGGCTCTGAAACATCAAAAAGCAATCGGGGTTTATTGCGGCAGCAGACCCGTTGTCATTGTCCGTCCAGAGGCAGGGCTGGTGTTCGCACTTGATGACCGGTGTACGCATCGTCAGGTACCACTCAGTCGTGGCGTGGTCAGCGGAACCTTTATCAGATGTCCGTTGCATGGGATCAAGTTTGCACGCAGTGGCCGTTGCTATTCTCCTGATATGGTTCTGGAAGAAATGCCGCCGCGCGCGGAAGGCTGGGGATGTAGGGAGAAAGAAGGCTGGATATTCCTGTATTCAGGTAATGCCGAGGATGCAGACGAAGCGTTGATTCCCGCCATGACGCATCACAATGGTAAAGACTGGTGTCATGAAACATTCATACGCGAAATCAATGCGCCAGTTCCGCTTCTGATGGATCATGTACAACGCTTTGGGAGAAGGACGACATCAGGATCGGTAACCTATCTTGATCAGAACATTACCGAACAGCAGATTTCCAGTCATTACCGTGTCGTGGCTTCCACACCATTATCGGTTCTGCCTGGTATGGCACGGCCCTGGCGGGCGACGGTCGATACGACCCTGGTTGACCAGAACGTTTATTTCTCTTCCGAAGACGATGCCACACTATGCACGGAGATATGGCTTGGTTACATGCCGACCGGACGTGACGGCCGAACACGTGTGTGCGGCAAAATAGCCATACGGCAGGACCATACGCGTCTGCCAGGTCGCGTATCGGGTTCTCTTTGGGCGAAATTATTATGGAAACTGCTGTGGAAGGAGCAGAGCCTCCCGGAAGCGGAGTGGTCTGCCATCCAACAGTCTGGTCGAGTGGGGCACAGCGATTTCTTTCCGCCAGCACAAGCTATGCGGGATCTTGTAACAAAAAACAACCAAAGGATGGCTAAAGAAGGATAGATTTCATGTCGGATGCTGTTGCTGGTCGGCCATTTATCATTCGGGTTGGTAAAAAAGTGCGGCCTCTATTAAACACGCTGATTGCACACAATTCCCTTGTTCCCGATACGCCAGTTCTTGATACCAGTCTTTTCCCATGGATTTCCAACATGGAACAGCGGGCGTTCCGGATTATAGAGGAATTCAGGATCCTTATGACGCAAGGGGTAAGCAGTTTTCCCGCTCTGCGCGATATTTCGCCAGACCATACGCGTATTGCACCCGATACAAGGTGGAAGTCGTTTTTCCTTTACGGCTACGGGAACTGCGTTCTGGAGAACTGCCGGCGGATGCCCTGCACAGCACGGTTTGCTGCGGCCATTCCCGGACTGAACTCGGCCTTTGTTTCTTTCCTTGAACCTGGTGCGCGTATTCCGCTGCATAATGGAGTGACCAAAGGGCTGTTAACCTGTCATCTGGGTTTACAGGTGCCGCAGGACTACAGGGATTGCTGGATACGAATAGACGATCAAACGTTATGCTGGCAGGATGGAAAATGTATCCTGTTTGACGACACATACCCTCATGAAGTCCAGAACAATACATCGGATCATCGGGCAGTGTTGCTTATCCAGTTTGAACGGCCCACATACGGAGTTGGCCGTCTGGTTCAGGGTATGTTTCTCAAGGCCGTTCGTCGTTCGGCATTCGTGCAGGAAGCCAAAAACAATCTCGCACACTGGCATGCCCTCCACCATGAGATGGCCCGGACAGAACGCCAAACCAACGGACTGACTGTTTGATCCAGTCATGGTAACAACGAGAAGGCGCAGAATGATAAAGTGTAAAAAGTGCGGTGCTGATTTTTCATGTCAGCCTGAAGGTGCGTGCTGGTGCATGGAAAAGCCCCGTGGCCTGCCGGTTCCGACGGATGATCAGGCAGGGTGTCTCTGTCCTGTCTGTCTGGATGCCCTGACGAACCAAGGCCCTGAGACCGAAAGAAGATCATCTGGCAATAGCCAGTAACCCTTCAATATCCAGACTGCTTTCCATGGTGGAAGCAACGGTTTCAAGGGCGCGTTCCACCCGCGCTGTGTAACCCAGTCCATCGGAGCGTGCGCCCCATCTGTCCAGCCATGCCGCGCGTTGGCCAGTCATGTCAAACAGACGGTGCACATAGCAGCCTGCAATACGACCGTCCGGGCTTATTGCTCCGTCCAACCGTCCGTCGTCGCATCTGATTAGGGGCATGACCCGGTGATGTGATCGAACTGTTTCCCCACAATGAATTTCGTAGCCACTGAATCGCGCGCTATCGGAAAGCGTCATGCCTGAAGTCTGGTAGATCTGCTTGTCACGGGTCAGAACGGTATCAACCTCCAGAAGTCCAAGTCCTGGTATCGTGGTCGGGTTTCCTTCTATTCCGTCGGGATCATTTATGGTCTGTCCCAGCATCTGATAGCCACCGCAGAGACCGAATACATATCCACCCCGCCTGACGTGTCCCGCCAGATCAATATCCCATCCCTGCCGCCTGAAAAATTGCAGGTCTGCTATTGTCGCCTTGCTACCGGGAAGGAACACGATATGCGCGGACGCGGGAAGGGGCTGCCCGGGCCGGATCCGTGTGATCTTTACATGCGTTTCACCTTCCAGCGCATCAAGATCATCGAAATTGGCAATGCGGGGCATAAGGGGGACGGCTATCTCGATCCGTGAGGCCGCGGAACAGTCAACATCTTCAGGAATACTGTCTTCAGAAGGCAGTTCACGTATACTGTCTATCCAAGGAAGAACGCCAAGCCCCTTCCAGCCGGTAAACTTTTCTATGAAGTCATACCCAGATTGGAAAATGCTGGCGTCTCCCCGGAGGCGATTAACGATGAATCCCTTGATCAACTCACGGTCATCTGGATCAAGAACTGCATGGGTACCGGCGAGTGACGCGATAACGCCGCCCCGGTCTATATCGCCGATCATGACGACCGGAACATTCGCGGCTCTGGCAAAGCCCATATTGGCGATGTCGCCCTGACGTAGATTGATTTCCGCCGGGCTGCCCGCGCCCTCGACAATCACGAGATCGGATTGGCTACATAATGTCCGGAAGGCGGTCAGAACCTCGGGCAGGAATGCGGTCCGGCCACCGATAAAATTCGAAGCGTGCAGGTGTCCTTTTGCGCGTCCACGGACGATAACCTGCGCTGTATGATCACTTTCCGGTTTCAGAAGGACCGGATTCATAAGGGTGGAAGGGGCAATACGGCAGGCCTGCGCCTGAAGTGCCTGCGCCCGACCGATTTCACCTCCATCTACCGTCACGGCGGCATTGTTCGACATATTCTGGGGCTTGAAAGGCCGGACCGTCAAGCCACGGTTAGCGAAAACCCGGCATAAACCTGCCGTCAAAACGGACTTGCCGACATCGGATCCCGTGCCCTGCAACATGATCGCTGTCATGGAATCAGCCGCAGTCCGTAGCGCTCTTGATCGTGTCGGCAGGCACAAATCGCTCCATGCCCTCGTGACCCCGGGCTTCCATGCGAAGCAGTTCGATATGCATGCGCGCGCGACCACGTCTTGTAGCGGGTATTTTCAGATTTTCCGGTGTTCCATGTTGACGAACATGGGCCTGGAATGTGCCTGAAACCTGCAGGTCTTCCTCCATGCCGAATTCCTCAAGCAACGGCAGAAAGGATAGATCGGCAAGCCGGTCATAATCATGGGAATCATCATCGGACGGTCGGAACGGTGCCGCCGGATGAAGTGTCAGGAAAGGCTGCCAGCCTTCCGGAATGGGATCGAGGGCGGAGCAGGGTCGTTTCAACCTCACCAGTTTTGGCAGCAGGTGGGTATGGGCGCCGAGCGGAGAGTCTCCATCAGGTGCGGGAATGGGTTGGTAGACCTCCAGCCTGCCAGCAGGTGAAAGCATGACCCTGTGGGGCTGGACTTCCATCAGAAGCGCAAATGCTGCTGTGACGACGGCCAATGGGTCATCCGTATCAACAGCAAGGGCTTCGACCAGGCGGGCATTTTCTGTCCTTACGCACATCCGGACCTGGCCCACGCCAATTCCAAGATCAATCAGCCACGCATCACGATCCTCTGGTCGGACGGCTTCCGCATCCTTTCCCAGAACCTTCAGGGTATGCTTCGCAGTCAGTTGTAACGGGCCGCATAACGCCATGCTGTGCCGCCAGCGTCTGCCTTTTCCGACGAGAGAGTCCCACGCAAGGGCATGCAAGGGTTCGCTGGGGCTAATGCGTATGGCACCGCGTTGGGTGACGATCTCCAGCCCGTCAGGACATGAGGTGAGGCAGACCTTATCATCCGGAACATGATGGAATTCGCCGATCGCACCAAATGTTCCAATGCTCCAGCCGTTGCGGAGATCCAGCGCCAGTGAAGTCAGCATGGAAGGCGTGATACGTTTCATCGGAAATATCCTGTGATTCATCAATCAGGCTGAAAATAACAGCAATCCTGACAGGATACTGAAAGATTGAATGCGGGTTGACAAGAATACTCCATCCGATCAGAACCGTTCCGACGGTGTCCTCTTTCGGGGGGATGAAAAGGGAACAGAGTGCGGATTACGATCCAATGCTCCGGCTGCCCCCGCAACTGTAAACGGTCTGTCCTCGCATTACCGGATGTCATGATCTGGGCCACTGGAAACCGCGGTTTTCCGGGAAGGTTGTGCAGGACGCTACGCCGTGAGCCAGGAGACCTGCCGTCATGATGGTTGCGACCGGGAACTGTCGGGCGGGGTGTCCTGACGGTGTGGTGTTACAGGATTCCGTGCAGATCGGAAATCCTGTGGCAGCGCGCTCTCGTGGCAACGATGATGTGACCGCGAGACCTGAACCAGATGATCCTATTCCGTAATCTGCTGATTGCTTCCACCACGTTGATGACCATGGGGGTTGTAGTGGCGCGTGCCGATGATTCAGTCAGACAGCACGCGCCGCAAAAACAGTCCGCCAACCAGTACGTCATCGAGAATAAAAAATCGAAAGCCGTTGTTTCGTTGGGGGATACGGGTCTTCCCGAACTGATCAGCGTCAGTGCAGCACGTCGGCCGACCTCCACCGATGATATCGGCACCAGCATGACCATCATCACGGAAAAGCAGATCCAGACCCAGCAGCGGCGCAGCCTGACGGATATTCTGGCACGCCAGCCGGGCCTGAACGTGGTCCAGACAGGCGGCCCAGGGGGCACGTCATCCATTTTCATGCGTGGTAATAATTCCAACGAGGTCAAGGTCCGCCTGGATGGCATGGACATCAATGACGGAAGTTCCACCAATGGCATGTTCGATGCCGGTCAGTTTGTAACCGACGGCATGGGCCGGATCGAGATACTGCGTGGGCCTCAGAGCGGCCTGTACGGCGCCGACGCCATGGCGGGGGTTATCGACATTACCACGGCACAGGGGCAGGGCCGTTTCAAGCCGTTTGTCCGTATCGAAGGCGGTGGGTATGGTACCTTCAATCAGACCTTTGGCGCACGCGGCAGCAAGGGACGTTTTCATTATAATGTAGAATTTTCCCATTACCGGATGGATGGGTTCAACAATATCCCTTCCTATATCGAGCGTTATTATGGGGCCAACCGGCAGCAGCGGCATGAAGGCAACCGGAATGACAACCGTGGCGTCAATATCAGGCTGGGTTATGACGTCACCCATAATTTCGATCTTGGCCTGACCGCACGGCTGATACAGAGCAATTATCATTCCTATTCGCTGTATGACCTGCAAAGTGAAAATCTGTATGGTGATAAGGGTGTGCGGGAACAGAACAACCAGAACGAGGCCATCGTGCGCGGGACGGCCCATCTGGTTTCCTTTCACGGGCTTTTTGATCAGGTGCTTGGCCTTGGCTACATGACCAACCGCAACCGCTGGACGGAGACGGGCACGAGTTACGGCAGCCCGGTCAATCCCGACCCGGATTATTACCGTTCCAGCCGACTTAAGGTGGACTGGCACGGCACGTTCAATTTCAAGCAGTATGGTCAGCTTCTGATCGGTGCCGAACATTTCCATGATACGTTCAATACCAGCCATACGGCCTCAAGCATGTGGGACAGCGGATACGATACATCCGCCAGCATGGATACGACCGCAGGCTACGGGCAGTATCAGGGGAACTGGAACCATATTCTGTATGGCGCGGCCAATATTCGCTACGATGCCAATTCGCGCTACGGCAACCACGTGACATGGCGCGTGGCCCCGGCAATCCATGTGCCGGGCACCGGAACCATCATCAAGGCCAGCGCCGGTTCCGGTTTTCATGGTCCTTCGCTGTATCAGTTATTCGCAAATCAGGTGGGTGTGGGTTATTCGGAAAAGGGCAATCCCAACCTGAAGGCGGAACAGTTGATCGGCTATGACGCGGGTGTTGAGCAGAAACTGCTGCATGACCGTCTGAATTTCGGCGCAACCTGGTATGACAACCGGGTCAGGAACCTGATCCAGTCCTCGCTTTCGATTGATTCATCATATGACTACAACTACTCCTACGCCAATGTGGCGAAGGCGCGGATGTATGGTGTGGAAGCCTTCCTGAACTGGAAGGCGCTGAGCAATCTGGAATTTAACCTGAGCTATACCTGGACCCACGCCCGGGATGAGACGAACGACGTCCAGTTGCAACGCCGTCCGCAGCACAAGTTCAATTTCAATACGACATGGACCCCCATTCGCGACCTGACCTTTTCGGGCAATATCCTGTATACCAGTGGCTGGCGCGATCTGCCGGTTATTGGCAGCGAGTCCTGCAGCACATGCGCCAAGGGGCATGGTTATTTCACCATCGACGTGGCTGCCAATTACAAAATCAACCGCTACGTTTCCGTCTATGCCCGCGCCGACAACCTGCTGAACCGCCAGTTCGAGGACCCCATCGGCTATCTGCAGCCTGGTCGCGCCGGTTATGGCGGCTTCATGCTGAATTACTGACATGAAAAGCGTGGTCGCAGGGATGATGGCGGGTTTCCTTGCCTGTGTCCCGTTGGCACCGGCATGGGCTCTCCCGCGCGTGGCTTCGCTTAATCTCTGCACCGACCAGTTGTTGCTGCTGCTGGCCGAACCGGGCCAGATCGTCGGTATTACGCCGCTCGCCCGGGATTGCTGGAGCGCGGTGCTGTGCGAACAGGCACGACAGGCTCCCGTATTGCGACCCACGGCGGAAAGCATCGTGGCATCCCATCCCGATGTCGTGCTGGGTGGCATCTATACCGCGGCCGTCGCGATGCAGGCGGGGCGGGAAGGGGGCGCACAGGTTGTAGCCCTGCCACCCGCCAAATCCCTGACGGATATTCCGGTCCAGATCATGACGGTCGCCAACGCCATCGGCGTTCCTGAGCGTGGGCAGCAACTGGCTATGGCCTTTGCCACGCGCCTGGCCTCTCTTTCAGTCGAGCGCAGTGCCACCGATCCTACGGCGGCCGTCTATGCTGCCAACGGCTTTGTCACCCATAAGGGCTCGCTTCCGGATGATGTCCTTGCCCATGCCGGCTTTCGTAATTACGCAACGATCATGGGGCACCAGTCATCTTCCCGTTTTTCCATGGAACTGCTGATTGCACGGCCACCCGATCTCCTGATCCTTGACCGTTCGGGGAAGGGAACGTCCCTTGCACAGTCCATGCTGGATCACCCGGCGTTGAAGCAGGCCTTTGCCGGGCCGCATCATCTGGATCTGCCCGCACGGCTTTGGTTGTGTGGCCTGCCACAGACACTGGATAGTGTCGTCATGCTGCGTAACGCACGGCACAACCTTGAAATGTCCGCCCCATGAAACCTGCCCATCAAACCATGCTGCTGAACGTCATGCTTCTGGCTGGTGTCATGGGGCTGTTTGTTACCTCGCTCATGTGGGGAGAAACCCGCATCATGTTTTCACATGCACTGGCGGACCTGCTGGCCGGGCGGCATACCGCAGGCGCGATCATTGTGGAGCGCCTGCGCCTGCCGCGTACCCTGCTGGCCATCCTGGTGGGCGGGACGCTTGGCCTGTCGGGGGCGGTTCTGCAGGGCTATCTACGCAATCCGCTGGCCGATCCCGGCATCCTGGGGGTATCAGGTGGGGCGGCACTCGGGGCGGTCAGCGTGTTCTATACCGGCCTCATGCAGGTTTCCATCGCGGCCCTGCCGCTGGGCGGCCTGACGGGGGCGCTGTGTGCGGCGGCCGTGCTGATGGGGCTGGTGGGGCGCGGCGGCACGCTGGTGCTGCTGCTGGCGGGCGCAGCGCTCAGCAGTTTTGCCGCTGCCCTGACGACGCTGGTGCTGAACCTTGTGCCCAGCCCCTATGCGTCATTCGAGATCATGCACTGGCTCATGGGGTCATTGACGGACCGGACCTTTACCCATGTCTGGATCTGCCTGCCCGGTGTGGTGTGCGGCACGCTGCTCATGCTGTCGAGCGGGCGTGCGCTGGATGCGCTGACATTGGGGGAGGATGTGGCCGCAAGCCTTGGCTTCCAGCTGCATGGCCCGCGCGGCGTCCAGACGCGTATCGTGCTGGGCGCGGCGCTGGCCGTGGGCTCATGCGTGGCGGTTTCAGGAGCGATCGGCTTTGTGGGACTGGTGGTGCCGCATCTGTTGCGGCCGCTTGTGGGATTCCAGCCGTCGCGGTTGCTCTTGCCGTCATTTCTGGGGGGAAGTTTGCTGCTGCTGCTGGCGGATATGGTGGTACGTCTGGTGGCGGTCGGGCCTGAACTGCAACTGGGCGTGCTGACGGCGCTGGTGGGCGCACCGGTTTTCTTCGCCCGCGTCATCATGCTGAAAAGAACCGTATCATGATCCTGCTGCAGGCACGCGAGGTGTCGCTCCGGCGTGGGGATCGGGCTGTTGTCTCGGCCGCGTCCCTGACCCTTGCGAAGGGACGGGTCATTGGCCTGATCGGGCCGAATGGCGCAGGCAAAAGCACCTTCATGCGTCTGCTGACGGGGCTGGAGACTCCCGACCGTGGGGATGTCCGGCTTCTTGATCGCGACATGGGCCAGATCCCTCTCGTGCTGCGTGCCCGACAGCTTGCTTTCATTCCGCAGGATGGAGCGCCGCCGCCACCCATGCCGGTGCGTGCGCTGGTCGCACTCGGACGCCTGCCGCATGGGCAGGCGGGCGACCATGCCATCCGTCACGCGGCGGTGGACCATGCCCTTGATGTCACCGGCCTGCAGGACCTGTGTGCCCGTCCGGCCAGCCACCTGTCAGGCGGGGAGCGGGCCCGCATGAACCTGGCGCGTGCGCTGGCGACCGATACGCCGGTCATACTGGCGGACGAGCCGATTGCGGCGCTCGATCCCGCTCATGCCCTGTCCATGATGCACCTGTTCCGCCAGCAGGCGGGGCAGGGGAAGGGGATCGTCGTCGTGCTGCATGATCTGGTTCTGGCGACCCGTTTCTGCGATGAACTGGTGCTGATGGATGATGGTGCCATAATCCGCCATGGTCCGGCCACACAGGTTCTGGATGATGACATCATGCGCACCGTGTACGGCGTAACGGTCCGACGGGTCGCGGGCGCGGTCCTTCCGTGGTCCCTGTGCCGTTAACGTGTGCGGCCTGCCGGGGCATCTTGCCCATGACACCTTGCGTCCGGCAGCCCGGTTCAGGCACAATGCAGTCTTATCAAGTCGATGGTCCCACGCGAGTGGGTTAATAGGGAACGCCGTCACGCTCCGGCCGGGTCAAGAACCCGGGAGCCAAGTCGGAGGCTGCTCCCGCAACTGTAGGCGGTATGCCGCCGGTTCATTTCACCCCGACTGGGTGGGTCACTGTTTCCGCAAAGGAAATGGGAAGGCAGAACCGGCAGGCCATGATCCGTAAGCCAGGAGACCTGCCATCGTCATATATCAAGCCGTCGGACGGGATGTGCCGAAGGCGGGAGAAGCTTAATGCCGGTATGGCAGAAAGCCGCGTGCCATGATGGCACGGCTGAAGGCGCACCTGCGCGCCAGTATTCCACAGATCACTTCCCGAATATCGCCAGACTGCTTACGGCGACACTTGGTTTTCCCGATGCTGACGAGATGCGTGGGGTGCGATGCCAGCACGCGGCAGGCATTTCCCATATCGCTACGGCCAATAGCCCATGGCGGGACAGGGTCGTGCAGACTGCCCGCATGTTTGGCGTGGGCACCGACAATACAGTCACAGCCTGTGATCCGATGCACCGCAATTACAGAAAGCCCATCCTCAGGCCGGGGCAGGCGTTCCATCTTGCGCGCAACTGGCCTCGCGACGCATTTCTTGCAGCGGAACAACAGGGTATCAGCACCCGGCCTATTCTGCTGGGGCCGGTCAGTTTCCTTGCGTTATGCGGCATGGCAAAGGGAGACAGTGTCGGCCAGAGCCTGATGCGCCTGCTACCTGCCTATATTGAGTGCCTCGAACAACTGAACAACGCGGGATGCTTCTGGATCCAGATTGATGAGCCAATCCTTGCCCATCCTGGCCTGCCCGCAGCCACGCTAACCCATATGGACGTTGCCTGGCATGTCCTCAGTGAAGCATCAAGGGCCACATCACTTGTTCTGGTCGGGGGCAGCGGAGGCTTCGGGCGACATCTTCCTTTCGTGCTGCAGCTACCTTTTGGCGGCCTGCATGTGGACGTTGTGCATGGCTATCGCGATTTCCCGTATGTCCTGCAGCATTTCCCGGCGTATCGCTGGCTCTCGCTGGGGCTGGTCGATAGCTGCAGCGCGGCGCCTACCCACATCGGCATGGCGCAAGGCATCGTGGAACAGACGCTGCGTTCTCATCGGCCGGATCGTCTCATGATCGCGCCATCAGGTGCGTTAAGTGACAGGGATGGCCGGGCTGATCCGGACATCATGAGCGTCCTGCGGCGGAAAATGTCCGAAATCGTGGCCGTGGCCAGCCGACGCATGCTGGCACGTCGCGGAGCATCCACCCGCGATTTTTGCGAAAACGATATCCGTTTTGTCCCATGCGCTGATAACAGCGTGAGACATTGAAAAGATCATGACAGGAAATACATCGGAAGCAGCCACCCCGGATGGGGCTGCTTCGCCACATCCGGATATCCGTCGTGTCCGCAGCAATCCGGATTTCTGGTATCCGGTTGCATGGTCGCGTGAACTTCGTCGGGGCAGGACAATTGGCGTACGGTACGCGGGGCAGCCCATTGTGGTGGTCAGGCCCGAGGCCGGGGCTATCTTCGCGCTGGATGATGTCTGCCCCCACCGGCAGTTACCGCTCAGCAAGGGAGAAGTGTGTGGAGATTTCGTTCGTTGTGCATATCATGGACTGAAATACAGTCGGCGTGGCCAGTGTTTTTCCCCTGGCATGAAGCTGGAAAACGAACCGCCACGACTGCGGACATGGGCATGCCGCGAGAAGGATGGCCTCATCTTTGTGTTCATGGGGGATCTGGAAAAATCCGATAGCATTGCGCTGCCGGACTTTCCGCGTGTCCGCGACCCCCATTACCGTACCCGCCGGTTTGGAAAAGTCGTGCAATGTCACTACAGCTTCATGCATGAAAACCTAATGGACATGAACCACCAGATCCTGCACAGCCGACTGGTCGGAAGCATGAAGCCACGGTTTCTAGGCATGGATCGGGGAGAGGATTTCGTGGAGGCCCGCTATACCTTTGCCCGCACGTCTGGCAGGCAGCCGCTGAGCGAGGCTCTGATTTACGGGCAGCGTCGCAAGGATGGCCGGGATTTTGCCTATCGGGATGTCATGACCATCCGCACGCAGTATCCCTATCAGACATTGCGGATCGAGACGGAGGGGATTGATGAACCGGTCATGGAACTGTGGATTGCATATGTGCCACAGGACCGGGAAGAATTGATCAACCGGGTATTTGGCCTGCTCTCCATACGCAGGTTGAAAATACCATTTTTACTGGATCTGGCGTGGCCGCTGCTGATCGCCTTTACGGAGCGTGTTTTCACAGAAGATCGCGAAATTGTTGAACTGGAGCAGCAGGCCTGGCGGGAGCAGGACGGCGACCGGAATCAGGAGGTCTTTCCAGTTATCATGGCGCTGCGCCAACTGCTTATCCAGAATGGCATGCCGTCCCAGAAAGATATCGGATAATAAACTGATAGATGCTCATGCCCCGTCTCAAGGCGCATGGGCATCTTCTCCTGACCAGGCACCACGCCGATCAGGTGCTCATTTTGCAGTTCGGGCCGATATGACCGCGATAAGGAAGCCATGTCTGTGTCTGTCCGAACATCGGAATCCCAAGATAGCCCCGTAGCTTGAGTTGTCCGGACTGGTTAACCCACATGCGCGCTTGATAGACATGATTGGTATTGGGGTCGAGAATGGACCCGTTCCACCGATCTGGTTGATCCGGATCCGGCACAAAGTCCCGCAGCATGGGCAACCCACATTCCGAACGGCCCGTCTGGTCGCGTGGGATGTCATCACTATAGTTCAGGCCAACCAGCTTTCCACACAAATGGTCGCCACACCGTGTGATCTCGAAAACACCCTTGTGATTTCTGGTGACCCATTGCCCCAGAACGGCGGGCGGAACTGTTGTCGCTGGAGGAACTTGTGCGTGAACAGCAGCCCCTCCAATCATGACACTGAGTATTAACGAGACACAGGTTGCTTTTTGCGCAATATTCATGATGTGTCTTTCGTCGCTTCGTACGTGACTAAAATTATGGAACATCGGCGGATTTATCGGAGAATTCGGATCGAAAAGCGCATGATTGATGCCCCGAGATGCGCGCCATGGGAATGAGCGGCGAGGGTGCTATCTACGCCATGGACGTTTTCCATGAAGTTCTTGTCGCGCCCGCTTCCCACTGCCGCCCCGGCCTGAGGGGCCCAGTACGAGCCTTCAGCAACACTCGGGCGCTCCAGGCCGGTTGGCAGAAACGCGGCGGTCCTACGATGCCGCATCACGATGTCTCCGCCAGAAACAGGAAACATCGGGAGCATTGATCGGCCGCATTGGTCTTCCCATGACGCATGGGAAATCTCCTGCCTTCGGTGCATCCCGCCCGACGACGTGGTTTGCAGACGATGGCAGGTCTCCTGGCTCACGGATCATGGCCAGCCAGTTCATGCCTTCCCATTCCCCAAGGGAAACAGTGGCTCACCCGCAGGTGAACGAACTGGTGGCATACCGCATACAGTTGCGGGAGCAGCCGCTGACTGGCTCCCGGAATAGAATTGTCCAGCCAGAGCGTTACAGCGTTCCCTTTTAACCCGCTCGCGCGGGGCCATCATCAATCAAGGGTCTCATTCCATTATGCGCGAAGTGAGAGGAACGCCCAATTCCTCGAAACGCGATGCCGGCCTGCATGGAACGAAGAGCTTGTTGATGCCAATCAAACTTGTCGCTCCGATCCAATAAGTGTAGGTCACTCAGTGTCTTCATCTTCGAAACACGCGGGCGGGGATACGCGCCCGCGCGTTAGCCACTATGTTGTCAATCAGGCGTTCGGGCTTGATGCGCTATACAAGTGCATGGCGGCGTCACGCGCGCCAATTGTCCATTGCGCGGAAATATAGGCCTGAAGCAAGGCCATGAGCGCCTCGACCCCGTGCGTGTCCGATAAATCGCGGGCTGTATCCACATAGGCGAGAGCTTCTAATAGCAGGGGCGAAAACAGTTCCTCAAGATAGTCGCCCCGCGCCTTCGGCGCAGCGGGTAATCGGCCAGCGGAAGGTACCAGACGTAGGAATGTTTCAAATCCATCCGCACGAATGCGGTCTTCCGGATTGGGGGCAGGGAGTTCAGTCTTGGCTATTGCCTGAATTACATCTTCCCGCAGAGGTGCGGATTCCATAAGGCGGGATACCGAGACAGAACGCTGACGTCGCCGCTGTTGTATGAGAATAAAATCAGGCGAAGGGACGGGAGAGGCCATTTTTCGTTTCACCGGGAATCGGAGCGGATTAACTGGAAAGATCTGCATCGGACAGGCCTTCTTGAGTCAGGATGCGAGCATCCTCGTCACGCCATGCCGCGATCATGTCTGGGTTCTGACTGAGCCATCCAATTCTCTCGGCACAATATACAGGAACTCTGAATTTCTGGCCGCGCTGATTGTTCAGGATTGTTCCTGTCTGGTGCAAGCGCCCGTCTCGTGTCCAGAAAAGACGCTCCTGGTTGGTGATCCCCAGAATCCGTCGAACCTGTCGCGGCGTAAACGGACGAAAAGACAGCGCGGTGATCTGTTTTTCCACCGAGCTGGCAATAGCCTCCAGAGCATCTGTCCTTTCACGCATAATGGCGGCTATAAAGCGGGCGAAAAGCTGCTTTACCGTAAGCTCCCGGCGACTGACGCCTTGCTGAATACTTCTGGTCTGGTTCAGCTATGAAGCATGAGCGATTTAAGAGATAGGGACGCGGTACTACCTGCGAGTGTCGCAGGTAGTACCGCAGAGAGGCTCCAAAGGAGCGGTAGAGAGACAGGCGAGCGGGACAGGCTGGCGGGCGCCTCGCGGATCGAGATCGTTTCGGATCGCCGCCGCTGGCACGCCCCTGAATTTCGCGCGCGAGTGGTCATCGCGTCCTACGAGAGCCGACGCCCCATAAGGGAGGTGGCTGCACAGTATGGGATCCATCCAAGTCTGGTGTTTCGCTGGCGGCGAGAGGCTCGGGCCAAAGGCGGGACATCGTTCATACCTGTCATGGTGGCCCCGGCCCCCGAGCCGCAGCCATTGGAGCGTCGGAGAGAACAGGGAACGCTGTCCGACCGAGCCGTCAGCCTGGTCTTTCCGGACGGTGTGCGGCTGGAGTTCGACACAGGGCTGTCCGCTGATCGTCTGCGTGAGATTGTGGGCGCACTACGATC
>NZ_NKTX01000053.1 GCF_003207815.1 Komagataeibacter oboediens
CAAGACGCTCAATCTGTCGAAACAGGCTCGTGCCGCCTGATCGTTCCTTTATTGTTCATGCCAAACGTTGTTTAGCGTACCATCCACACGATGGCCTCTACGAAAATCCTGCCAACCAGAAAGCATTCGGGCTGCTTCTTGATACCTGTCTGTGCTGCAATACCGAAGAGCATGTGGTCTCGGCCATTCATGCGATTGATGCCCGCAAGATAAAGGGACTGGGACCAGCCGTCGCCAATCTGCTGTATTTCCTGCACCCCACAATCATGCCGCCTTTCAATACGGCGATCGTGAAGGGCTATAATGCCCTGACCGGATCAAAGGTGAAGCTGGGGCGTTGGGAGGAATATCTTGCCATGCGGCAGGGCATCCTGAAGCTGAATGCGACTTATCGTTCGCTGCTGTCCAATGATCTGGGCGCCATTGGAGGACTGCTGTTTGACGTCGGAAGCGGACGCTATACGGCGCCGCCTCTCAATGATGATGAAACAGCGCGAAAACTCTGGGAAGCCGATCTTCACCAGGTGAGGGAGCAGAGCGCAAAAGAAGCCCGGATACTCGCCGCAGAGCGGGAAACGGATCACACCCATACCGAAATTCAGGGTTGGCTTCGCGATCTGGGGCTTTCCCTAGGGTATGATGTCTGGATTGCTGCCAATGATCGTGGCCGTCCATGGCAGGACGGTAAATTGGGAGATGGCTGTCTGTCGATGTTGCCGGGGTTCACGACGGAAACGCAGGGAGCGGAATCCGTGCGCCTGATCGATGTTCTGTGGCTCGGTCGGGAAAGCCACAGGATTGTGGCAGCCTTCGAGGTTGAGCATTCAACGACCATCTATTCCGGCATCGTGCGGATGCTGGATCTTGCTCTCGGGTCAGAGGCGCAGGCCCTGGAGGGACTGTTCCTTGTTGCGCCGGATAAGCGGGAAGCCGATGTGCGGGAACAACTGCGGCGACCGGCTTTCAGCAGGATTGCCGATCTGAAAGTCCGGTATCTGCCTTACGGGGCGCTTGAGAAGGATCGTAAGGCCATTGAGCGCTTTGGGCAGGGTATGAAACCCAT
Source organism: Komagataeibacter oboediens (assembly GCF_003207815.1). Taxonomy (GTDB): domain Bacteria; phylum Pseudomonadota; class Alphaproteobacteria; order Acetobacterales; family Acetobacteraceae; genus Komagataeibacter; species Komagataeibacter oboediens. The sequence continues at coordinate 1,064 of NZ_NKTX01000053.1, forward strand.
TCAAGCTATATCCCATCTGCTGATCCCTGCGTGAAAATCTATGCTCTTGTAATGAACGGGTCATCGCTTCGTGTGGGTTCCTGTCGCGGATAGGCATGCCTTCCGAACGAAATAGGCAATCTGCTTTTATCGAAGTCTCAGGGCATTGAGCCGCAGTGCGTTTGTCACGACGGCCAGGGATGACAGGGCCATCGCGCCTCCCGCGAACATGGGCGACAGCGTAAGGCCAAAGACGGGATACAGGACACCTGCGGCAAGTGGAATGCCGATCCCATTGAACAGGAAGGAGAATGCCAGATTCTGCCGGATGTTGCGCATCGTTGCCTGTGCCAGGCGGCGGGCGCGTACCAGTCCGGCGAGGCTGCCTTGTGCCAGTGTCATCCCAGCACTTTCGATCGCGACATCGGTGCCTGTGCCCATGGCGATTCCGATATCGGCGGTGGCCAGGGCCGGCGCGTCGTTGACGCCGTCGCCCGCCATGGCGACACGGGCTCCCTTGTGTTGCATGTCACGAATGATTGCGGCCTTGTCCTCAGGCTTGAGGTCGGCATGCACCTCGTCGATCCCCGCCTGACGGGCGACGACTTCCGCAGTCCGGGCGTTGTCGCCCGTCAGCATCACGATCCGCATGCCGACTGCGTGCAGTGCCGCGATGGTCTCCTTCGCGTCGGTCTTCAACGGATCGGCCACGACCAGCAACCCAGCGGCCTGTCCGTCGATGCCGACGAACATGACGCCCGCGCCCTCCGCCCGGTGGCTGTCCGCGACAGGGATCAATGCTGACGCATCGATGCCCTGCTGCCGCATCTGGGCCTGGTTTCCGACGACGACGGCATGCCCGTCCACGGTGCCGGTCACGCCCAGGCCGGTCTGAGAGGCGAAATCTCCGACCGATGCGGCTTGAAGGCCCTGCGCCGTCATCGCGGCGACCAGCGCCTGGGCCAGCGGATGCTCGGACTGCGTTTCCAGTGATGCCGCCAACCGCAGGACGATGCTGGAATCCCATGCACCTGATGTTTCGGTCGCGATCAGCCGGGGCTTGCCTTCCGTTACGGTGCCGGTCTTGTCGATCACCAGCGTATCGACCGTATCCAGCGCCTGCAGTGCTTCGGCGTTGCGAACCAGCACGCCGGCTCGCGCCCCGCGTCCCATGCCGACCATGATCGACATCGGAGTGGCCAGGCCCAGCGCGCACGGGCAGGCGATCACCAGGACCGCAATGGCGTTCAGCAGTGCGTGTCCGAAGCGCGGTTGCGGACCGACCAGAAGCCAGACGACGAAGGTCAGCAGGGACACAAGCACGACCAGCGGCACGAACCAGCCGGAGACCCGGTCCGCCACCGCCTGGATCGGTGCCCGTGTACGCTGCGCAGCCGCCACCATGCTGACGATTCGGGCCAGCATCGTGTCCGAGCCAACGGCCTCGGCCGTCATCAGCAGGCTGCCGGTGCCGTTGATGGTTCCGCCCGTCACCTTGTCACCCGGGCCCTTGGCGACAGGTGCTGGCTCTCCTGTCAGCATGGCTTCGTCCACGCTGGAGCGCCCGTCCATGACGGTGCCGTCCACCGGGATGCTTTCCCCCGGCCGGATGCGGAGCCGATTGCCGGGCACGATCTGGGCCAGCGGTACGTCGTCCTCGCGATCCTGCGCGCCGACCCGGTGTGCGATTTTCGGTGCGAGATCCAGCAGGGCGCGAATGGCGCGACTGGTACGGGCGCGGGCGCGCAGTTCCAGGACCTGCCCGGCCAACACCAGGGCCACGATAACACCTGCGGCTTCGTAATAGACTGGGACCGACCCGTCATGCATGCGGAAGGCAGCAGGGAACAGGCCAGGGGCTACTGTCGCGGCGATGCTGTAGAGAAAGCCCGCGCCGACGCCCAGCATGATCAACGTAAACATGTTCAGATGCCGGGTGCGGAGAGACATCCAGCCGCGTTCGAGGAACGGCCAGCCGGCCCACAGCACGATTGGTGCCGTAAGCGCCAACTGAATCCAGTTCGTCAGGCCGCCATCGAAAAATGCCAGCCCTCCCATATCCGCCGCCATGGCGATGACGACGAGCGGGACCGCCAATATGCTCGCTCCCCATAGGCGCCGGCTGAAATCCACGAGTTCCGGGTTGGGCATGTCGGCGTCGGATGGCTCCTCCGGTTCCAGCGCCATGCCGCAGATGGGGCAGGAGCCGGGGTGATCCTGTCGGATCTGGGGGTGCATCGGGCAGGTCCAGATCATCCCGGCCCGCCTGGGCTGAGGCTTGATGGGCGTCGTGTCCGCCTTGTGCAGGTAATGACAGGGGGCGGCCTCGAACTTTGTCTGGCAGTGCGCGCTGCAAAAATACCAGGTCCGGCCATCATGGTCGGCATGATGCGTCGCCGTCGCGGGATCGACCGTCATGCCACACACAGGATCCTTGACCAGGTGCGCGTCAACTCCGGTCGCTGCCGGGGTGGGACCATCTCCATGGAGATGGGACGCGCAAGCTGCTGTATTGTCGTTCGTCATGAAGCCCCCTTGCTTGTGGCCGCCAGCCGCGGCGTCGAAGTATGCCATAATCGCTTGCACTTCAAGGTATGCCCCGGTAGGGTATATCGCAATGAGGCAGTCACGGGTAAAGATTTTACAGGGCCTGAAACGGGTCGAAGGTCAGGTGCGTGGCATCCAGAAAATGGTGGACGACGACCGCTATTGCGTGGATGTTCTGCTTCAGCTTCGGGCCGCCAAGGCGGCGTTGCATCGGCTCGAGGGGCTTGTTCTGCGCGAACATATCGCGGGCTGCGTTGTAGAGGCGATCGAATCCGGCGATCCGGTGGAGCGTCAGGAAAAGATCGGAGAACTGATCGAAACGGTCAGCAAGATAACGGGGTAGACGTGCAAGGGATCGGCGCGACACGGTTGAGACGGTTGCTGGCCTGCCTGCTTCTGCAGGTGGGGCTGATGCTGGCGTCCATCATGCCGGGTCATGCCGCCACGGTGTCTTCTACAGTTGCTTTGGTTACCCAGCCGATGGTCGACATGCCAGGGATGCAGATGCCATCTCATGCGGATGCGGCGACCGCACATTGCAATCATGAACCGTGCCACGATCATCACCCATGTCATCATTGCGGCGATTGCTGTGTCCAGGGTTCCTGCGTCGCCAATTGGCTGACGCCACCATCCGTGACCAGGGCGTTTGATTACGCAGGTGTTACCGCGCCTTTCGGCATGTCGCGCTCAGATCGCATGGTCGGCCGTGCGTTCGCGCCCGCCCTGCCGCCGCCCAGACAGATGGCCTGATTCTGTTCTGACAGTCTCAGGGCTGGTCATGGACCTATGACCGGTTCCGCCTTCTCTCTTTTGCGGACTATTATTCATGTCAATACGATCACTTACGGGACGGGGCGCGATCACGCGCCGCCGTTTCGTCATCGGGACGGGCCTGTGGGGGGCGGCGCTGGCCGTCCCGCAGCGCAGCGCGGGCGCCTACGCTCCGGTCTATACACCGGCGTCGGGTCGGCCCGACCCGCTGCCTGGCACCCGTTTCGACCTTACGGTCGGTTCTGTGCCGGTCAATATCACCGGTGCGCGCATGCACGCGGTGGGTGTGAACGGCTCCACGCCCGCGCCGATCCTGCGGTGGCGTCAGGGCGACACAGTCGAACTGAATGTCACCAACCGGCTGGATGAGCCCAGTTCGATCCACTGGCACGGAATCCGGGTGCCGGCCGACATGGACGGCGTGCCCGGTCTGAGCTTTGGCGGGATCGCGCCGGGTGACACGTTCACCTATCGCTTCCCGCTGCATCAGAGCGGCACTTACTGGTATCACAGCCATTCCGGCTTCCAGGAGCAGACGGGCCTGTATGGGGCTCTGATCATCGACCCGAGAGACGGTTACGCGCAGCATTTCGACCGCGATTATGTGATGGTCCTGTCCGACTGGACCGACGTCGATCCTGAGGACATCGTCTCCAACCTCAAATTCCAGAGCGATTACTACAATTTCCGCCAGCGTACGGTGGACACGTTCTTCCGTGACGCACATCGGCAGGGGCTGGGTGCGACGATCCGAGATCGCCTGCAATGGGGTGCCATGAACATGGCGCCGACCGACATTCTGGATGTGTCGGGCATCATCTACACCTACCTGATCAACGGCCAGTCGCCTGCTGCAAACTGGACGGGCCTGTTCCGACCGGGCGAGCGCATACGCCTGCGCTTCATCAATGCATCGGCGATGACGCTGTTCGACGTGCGCATTCCCGGCCTGACGATGACCGTCGTTCAGGCCGACGGTAATGACGTGGAGCCCATCCCTGTCGATGAATTCCGCATTGGACCTGCGGAAACCTACGATGTGATTGTCGAGCCCACCGCCGATGGACCGTACACGGTCTTTGCCCAGGCTGAGGATCGTACCGGATACGCACGCGGCACGCTCGCCACCCGTCCGGGCCTTGCCGGTCCGGTCCCGCCCATGGACCCGCGCCCGCTGCGCACCATGACCGACATGGGCATGGGGAATATGGACATGAAGGGCGGCATGGCGGGCATGGAGATGGGGAGTTCGCCGGGGAAGCCCGGTGAAGCCCCTGCCAGCGGCGGCATGGACATGGATCACATGGACATGAAGGAGGCCAACAGACCCGGAGCCGCTGCGATGGATATGCCGGGCATGGCGGCTGCGTCGCGGCATAAAACAGAGCTGAAGCCCGGCGTCGCGGTGCAGAGTGTCGCCATGATGCCGATCAACCGGCTGGCGGAACCGGGCGACGGGCTGGAGAACAATGGTCGCCGCGTTCTGACATATGCCGATCTGCGGGCGACGATCCCGGGCGCGGACCCGCGCCCGCCATCGCGCGAGATCACCCTGCATCTGACCGGCAACATGGAACGCTTCATCTGGGGGTTTGACGGCAAGAAGTTCTCGGAAGCGGAGCCCATTCGTCTCACCCTGGGCGAGCGGGTGCGCTTCGTCCTGATCAACGACACGATGATGGAGCATCCGATCCACCTGCATGGGTTGTGGAGTGAACTGGAAAATGGGCAGGGCGAGTGCCGACCCTACAAGCACACGATTACCGTCAAGCCGGGTGAGCGGCTGAGTTACCTGGTCACGGCGGACGAACCCGGGCTGTGGGCGTATCACTGCCACCTGCTCTACCACATGGAGGTGGGCATGTTCCGCACGGTGGTGGTGTCGTGATCCGGGGTCTGATAGGTGGCACGGTCCTTGCCGCTGGACTGGCTACCGCGGTACCTGGCACGGGACGCGCCCAGTCAGTCCCGGCACGCCAGAGCGAAGGAACCCAGGAAGCGCAGACCGCCTCGGCTCCCGCGCCCGTGGTCTATATCAACGGCATCCAGCCGGTCATGGACCATAACATCTACATGCATGCGCTGCTCGACCAGTTCGAGGCGCGCTTTGGTGCCGATGGCGGGCAGTTCCGTTACGATGGGCAGGCTTGGTTCGGCACCGACTACGACAAGCTCTGGCTGAAATCCGAAGGCACGGTCGGCACAAACGGCAAGTTCGGTGATGGAGACCATGAGGCCCTTTATGATCGTGCTATCTCCCGGTATTTCGATGTCCAGACCGGCGTGCGTCTCGATATTGACAACGGCCCCACACGGGCCTGGGGCGCGATCGGGGTCGAGGGACTGGCTCTATATTTCTTCAATGTGGAGGCCACGGCCTATTTCAGCGACCGGGGTGCGGCGGGGCGTCTGCAGGGCTCATACGATATCCTGCTGACTAATCGCCTGATTCTCCAACCCCAGGTCGAGATGAACTTCTATTCCGCGTCCGATCGTGCGCGCGGCGTCGGAACCGGGCTGTCCGATATCGATACGGGATTGCGGCTTCGCTACGAATGGCATCGGAAATTCGCGCCTTATATCGGCGTGAGTTACTCCGGCACGTTCGGTCAGGCCGCCGACATGGCGCGTTCAAGGAATGAGCGTGTCCATGACCTGAATTTCACCTTCGGGATCAGGATGTGGTTCTGACCGCTCCTGCCCGATGTGAAGTCGTTGCGGGGCGCTCCGTGCGGCCCCGTTTCAGATAACAAAAGATAAGGAACTTACAAATGCTGACTATCAATTTCAGGTTCTCGGCCGCTCTGGCCGCACTTCTGGCCACGGTCTCGGTTGCGCATGCCCAGACCCCCGCTCCGGCACCGGCCCAGCCGCAGGGTCAGGATATGTCCGGGATGCAGGGCATGTCCGGCATGTCGGGGATGGACCACGACAAGATGAAAATGGACGGCATGTCCGGTTCCGGCATGGAGGGCATGGAGAAGGGCATGAAAATGAAGGGAAAGATGGGAGACTGTATGAAGATGAAGGGCATGAATATGTCGAACGGCCACGCCATGGCGCCGTCAGATCACAAGATGAAAATGGGCTGCGGTGACAAGGAAAGCGGCATGAAGATGCCGATGGGGCCGCAGGGCATGCCTGACGCGGTTCATCAGCGCTGATCGGGTCCTGACCGGAGCGGGGCGGCGCCATCAGCGTCGCCCCTGGAAAGGCCCAGGGAGGCACGTATGACAAGACTGATCTGGGGGTTCGCCGGTATCCTGCTGTTTGGGATCGGCGCAGGAGCGACCGTCGTTTTCGGTGGCCTGTATGATGTGGGCGCCACCTCGCCGCACTGGCGGCTGACCTATCGTGTTCTGGAAACGGCACGCCTCCATTCAATCCGGCATCACGCCGAGGGCATTACCGCACCTGTCGATCTTGAAACGCAGGCACGGCTCGTCGGCGGCGCATCGCATTTTTCGACGCATTGCGCCTCCTGTCATTCCGCGCCGGGCGTCGAGGCCGAGGATATGGCGGTGGGGATGTATCCGAAGCCGCCGGTTCTGAAGGATGTGGCGCAACGCTATACACCGGGCGAACTGTTCTGGATCCTCAAGCATGGCATCAAGATGTCGGGCATGCCGTCCTGGGCGGATCATGGTGATGATGATCTGTGGAACATCGTGGGATTTCTGGAGAAACTGCCGGGTATGGACAGGTCCACCTATCAGGCTCTGGTTGCCCAGGCAATGGCAGCCGGCGGACATCACATGCATCATGACATGAATATGCCGATGCCGCAGCAGTAATTGCGGTGAAGGGCTTGATTGAGATCAAGATAAATAATGCCATACCCCTGTATAGTAAATGATGGGACGTTGACGGCGCCCAAAGGCGAATGGGCGCGTGTTTTGCGGGGGACACCATGAGGGTCGTTTTTCGCGGGATGATCGTTGCGATAATGACGCTGCTCGTCAGTGCATCAGAGGGCTTCCCGCAGGCATCGGCCACGTCTTCTGGCAGCCCAACGACGGTCATGTCCAGTGGCACCATGGCGGGACCTACGACAGGAATCCCGCAGCCTTCGCTGGCACTGAGGCGCGATCAACCGGAAGATGACGGACCGATGGCCGCGTCAAGGGGTGCCGCGCATGATGCCGGGTCTACTGGCTGTATGGAGCCAATGTCCTCTCAACCCGGCTCCGGGATGATGTCCATGGACGGTGATGAGCATGCCAGTCATCACCCGGGCATGGGTGACATGAGTAGCATGGGCAACGCTGGTGGATCGTCGTCCAAGCCTGCGGGCATGGAAGGCATGATGGGGCGCATGCTGCCTGAGGCAGGGCAGGCCCTGAGTGCAACTCCCGGGTCGGACAAGGCCGACGCAGGCTGTTGTGGCGCTCGTGGCCGTACGCCGCTTTACACCTTCATGATGACGCACCCGAACCTGACGAGCGAGGAACGTCAGATGCTGGCCGACATCGCAGCGCAACGGATGCAGGATGGCCTTCGCGAGATCGGCGCCGCATCGGTCGATGCCGGTCAGTCTATGTCATTGGAAGCGATGCGGCGGTCCAGCCAAGATATCCACGAGGGTGTCTCACTGCTCGATAGCGGCATGGCCGCGCGGGCAGCTGCTACGGGCCTCGTGAACCCGCAAATCGTGGCATTCAACTGGTTCAACACGCAGATGGGTTTGCCGGCCGCTGAAACACGTCAGCAGAACAGCATATTTTTTGGCCTGACCCCGGCGCATCTGGTGTTCATGACGATCCTGATCCTGGTTTCGATCGCTTTGCTGATTTTGCAGATCCTGCGGTTGCACCGGGTGCAGGAGATCCTCAATGCCACCAGGGTGTCTGTGCCGCAGCCCCCCTCACCGCCTGCGCCCCCATCGCCGATGAACAACGGCCCTAAGCCACCGGTGCCACCCACTCCGGGTTCAGGCGATGGGACCGTCGTGTCGACCGTTATTCCACCTCGGCAGGGGCTCTGGCGTGGTAGCCTGAAAGTTGCTCGTGTCATCCGGGAGACCCCGGCGATCGCGACCTTCTATCTAGTGCCCGCTGATGGGGGGCGGATTCCATTCGATTTCAAACCGGGCCAATTCGTCCAGCTCACGATCGAGCCGACATCTGGCAAGCCCGCGACCCGATCCTACACGATCGCATCATCGCCGGGTCGAATCGAACATCTGGAACTGACGATCAAACGCGAAGAACAGGGCCTCGTCTCGCGTTACCTGCACGATACGGTCAAGGAAGGCGACCTTCTGAAGATTGCTGGTCCATCTGGAATGTTTACCTTTACCGGTGAGGAAGCGGACTCCATTGTCCTGCTGTCCGGTGGCGTTGGCATTACGCCGATGATGGCAGTTCTAAGATATCTGACCGACATCGTCTGGCCGGGCGACATCTACTTTGTCTATTCTGCGCATGAAAGCGCGGACTATGTCTTTCGCCAGGAAATCGAATGGCTGGAACGCCGTAACGACAAGCTGCGTGTAATTGCGACCATGCGGCGATCGCCGGGAACTGAATGGTCTGGACCAGAAGGGCGCATTACGAAGGAGTTGCTCCAGCAGTCAGTGCCTGATCTTGTAAACCGACGCATCCATGTCTGCGGGCCACCAGGTATGATGGCGAGCATGAAGACGATGCTGGCGGATCTTGGCGTACCGGCTGCCAATGTTCACAGCGAGGCATTCGGACCGGCTGCGATGAAGCCGGCACCAGCGGCCGTTGCTGCAACGCCGACACGGGGATCCTCGTCGCCAGCAACCACCCCTGCGGCGACGACCATTACTTTCTCCACATCGGGGAAATCGGCCCCGTTGCAACTGGATGAATCGGTTCTCGACGCGGCGGACGCGGCCGGCGTCACTATTCCATCCTCCTGTCGGTCCGGGATCTGCGGCATGTGCATAACACACCTGCTGCAAGGCCAGGTGACAATGGCGGTTGAGGATGGGCTCGATCCGGCCGACAAGGCCAAGGGCTTCATCCTGGCCTGCCAGGCGAAGACGACCGGTGGCCCGCTTGTGGTGGAGGCATAAATGCAGGAACGCAGCGCAATTGTCGTTGGTGCTCTGGTTGTCCTGCTGGTCTTGTTTCCGCTGGGATTTCTGGTGCATGTCGCACCGCGCTTTCCCGGAAGCTTGGCCGGCAGTCTGATTGGCATTTCCGCCGCCATCCTGATGCTGGTGCCGCTGATCTATGTGGCGGGAAAGCGGATTCCTGTCGTGCATCGTTATTTTGCACCTCGGATTGAGAGCCGCACTCTGCTGTCGGTGCATATCTATGCCGGCGTTCTGGCTCCTATTCTCGGCCTGATCCACGCGGCCCACAAATTCGACAGCCCGATGGGGATTTCCCTCACCGGCGTCATGCTCGTCCTCGTCATCAGCGGCTATGTCGGACGTTACATGTTGATTCAGATCGGCCGTGGACTGCGTGGCCGCGCCCAGGAGTTGGCACAACTTCGCGCCGCACTTGCCGGTGCCGGGATGGCGCATCTGATGTCCGAGACGTCGGATGCGCCCCGCAACATCGTTCAGCGTCTTCTTTTGACATCGGCCTATCCGGGTACGCGGGGTGCATTGGATAGCGAAGCCACCATCGCCTCCGCGCTGGCAGATGTCGAGTACGCTGTCAGATCGGAGAACGTCGTGAATTCATTGTTCGGGCGATGGCGTAAGGTCCACATTGTTCTTGCGACGATCCTCTATTTTCTGCTGGTTCTTCATATCTGGTCGGGCGTGTATTACGGGTTGAGGTGGATATGAAGCCCGTCGTCCTGCTCTATACGATTTTTGCGGCCGCGGCCTTAATCGTTGGTGTGGCGGTGCCGCTTACCATGCATCATTCCGGCAGTAACGCCATTCCAGGCTGGGAAGGACTGGTGAGTCCGGGACCGGTCTCGAAGGCGCATCAGTTTATAGCGAGCCAGTGCGAGACCTGTCACAAGCCCTTTTCAGGTGTTGTGAGTAATAACTGCGTGACATGTCATTCTCTGGCGTCGTTCGCCGATAAGCAATCTACCCGGTTTCATGTTGCGGCGACGCAATGCACCTCCTGTCATGTGGAGCACGGCGAAAGGCCACACATGACCATGATGGATCACGGGGCGCTGACAAGGACGGAGTTTTGGTCAGACACTGTCGCAAAACTGCAGGCAGTGGGGATCGTCGGGGCATCATCTATGCCGGTCGGGCATCTTCCGGTTGGTAACTCCGCCCAGCGTCTGAATTGCGCAAGCTGTCACTCCAACGTCGATCCTCATCGCGCACGCTTTGGCCCTGACTGCGCGACCTGCCACGCTACAAATACGTGGTTGATCTCATCATTTGAGCATCCCGCCGATCAGACATCGACGGATTGCAACGAATGTCACAAGGCGCCGCCCAGCCATTACATGATGCATTTTAAAATGATTTCGCAGCACGTGGCACATCAGGATGCGCCAGTGGAGCATTGCTATGCGTGTCATACCACCGATGCGTGGAACAATATTCGAGGATACGGGTGGTATAAGCACCATTAATCTTGACTGAGTCACGAAAACTTACCCTACGTGTTTAGCACTACTTTGGCAGAAAATTCGGAATATGGATTCCCAACGGATGCGATCGGTGATTCACGGAAGACCAGTTGTAGTGACATGGGGGCTTGACTCATTGATGACTTCTCTTCCGAGTTTCGAACAGATGGGTGGAAGAACTCACTTATTTTCCGCATATCATGCGGATATAGCCTTGCGGTTTGCGGTGATTAAGCGCCATATTCTCCGCAAGGAGTGCAGGGAATATGGCGCGATACATTCATCAGCATGAAGACTGGCCCGGCTTTCAGTGGGACAAGGATACCATTGCCCATGAACTAGCCGCGGTGCGTCATCGGCAGGGACGCCTCCTAGGCCGTATGGAAAGTCTCGGCTTCGATTTCAGGTCGGAAGCCGTGCTCCAGACCCTGACGGAAGATGTCATCAAGTCGAGCGAGATTGAGGGCGAAAACCTCGATCGTGAGCAGGTGCGCTCTTCCATCGCCCAGCGACTGGGCATGGATATTGGCGCACTGGCACCGGTGGATCGGGATGTCGAAGGCGTCGTGGAGATGATGCTGGATGCGACCCGACATTATGCCGATCCGCTGACCGAAGAAAGACTGTTCGCCTGGCATGCGGCTTTGTTTCCAACCGGCCGAAACGGCATGTCACGTATTCTGGTCGGAGGATGGCGTGATGACAGAACCGGCCCGATGCAGGTCGTGTCAGGCCCTGTCGGACGAGAGAAGGTTCATTATGAGGCGCCAGCAGCCAGCAGGGTGCCCGCGGAGATGCAGGTCTTCCTCAACTGGTGCAATGCCGGACAAGCGCTGGATCCTGTGCTGAAGGCAGCCATCGCACATCTGTGGTTTGTTACCATTCACCCGTTTGAAGACGGAAACGGGCGCATGGCGCGGGCTATCGGCGACCTCATGCTGGCGCGCTCGGAGCAGACGGACCAGCGTTTCTACAGCCTGTCAGCCCAGATCCGTCAGGAGCGGAAGGATTACTATGGGATCCTTGAGGCCACTCAAAAAGGGAATATGGACATCACGGCCTGGCTGCTCTGGTTTCTGGGGGCTCTGGATCGGGCCTTTGATCGTGCTGATCTGGTCTTGGGAAAAGTCATCCAGAAAGCCCGTTTCTGGGACAATCTGGCCGGGCAATCGATCAATGACCGGCAACGCCTCATGCTGAACCGTCTGCTGGACGGGTTCGAGGGCAAGCTGACCTCTTCCAAATGGGCGAAGCTTGCAAAGACGTCACCGGATACAGCCCTGCGTGATATCAATGATCTCGTATCGCGCGATATTCTGGCCAGGGAGGCAGCAGGAGGCAGAAGCACGAGCTACGTACTGGTTTTCCCTGAGGTGTAGAGCATCGACCCGGGGTAACTGGAGGTGTCCCAGTGCGGTAGATTTACTGTAGCGTTGGTAGGGCTGGGCGATGAGATAAAAAATGAGATCAGGCCGAGACGGAAAAAAGTCTGTCAAAACGTCCTGTTAATCCTGCATTGTTCTCAAATTGCGATTGCTGCAATTTGAGAGGCAATCCTGTCCACGATGCCAGGATCATAAAAGCTCGAAGGACCGAATTCACCGCAGCATTCATCAACGCCGGCAAAACTCACGTGGGCCGTGATCTCGCCATGCGTGACCTCCTCCGGTTCCAGACCGCCTTCCTGACCATCGGGCAACCTCACCCGGCGCACGCCATTCGGTTCCGTGTCATCGGGAACCGCCGCAAGGACGAGACGCGCAGCCGCTTCCGCCGATGCAGCCGCGACCCTGAAGGTCACTTCGTCTGAGGTCACGACACGTTCGATAAGGGTAACGTCAAAAAACGGCATGACGCCCTCCTCGGTGCGAGCCGTTTCAAGACGGTGTCCCGCGCCGTAATGGCTCTCTGTGTCCATGGTGATCTCGGACATGATTCATTTCCTGTTCGGTATTCAGATCAGATGCAGCGAGGCCTGGTCCACGGCGCTGCATTGACGCCGGGACCAGACAGTCGTCCTGAAAACGCCCTCTGAGGGCGCGGCGTCAGCCTCGTGAGAGAAAGATGTGATCGGCGTGCCCGAACACGCGCATCCACGGCGTAAGGCAACTGCCGTGGCAATCGGTGTGTGCATCATAAGTGCCCGAGGCAAACCGTGAGGTCACCGCACATACGGCGTCCCGCGTCGGCCCCGCCTCCCAGGTCACTTTCAGGGTGCCGTAATGCAGTTTGCGCACCGAGAATTTCGTTTCCGGAAAAGAGGTCTTCAGAAGGGCGCGGATATTTTTCGCGGCGATCGTACCGTCGCCCGTATCACTCTGAATCAGAGACGCCCAGGCGGGATCGCTCCGCAGGCTGGCGATTGCCTCCATCTCCGCTTCCTGCGCCATCCGGGCCGCGGCTTCAGCCTGTGCCCGTGCCGCCTGAGCATCCGCGAGCAGACGCGACAATGTGGCAGCATCCGCAAACCCCTCCTCACGTGGATAGACGCGCCACTGGACACCTCTCAGGACCGCTTCAGGCAGTCGGTACGATACGCTCGCATCCTCAAAAACAACGTCGAACGCTGGTGTAACTGAGTGGCGCCGGGAAGGGTCGGTTCGCTGCGGGTCATGAACTGGACTTGTAACGGTTTTGTGCCGGTCATCTGAGCGTTTTAAGCTCGTATCAGGAGACCGACGGGTAAGCATCCGGCGGGAGACGCGGGCGTATTCAGGCGGCGATGGTATTGTGGACCTGCTGGTGGGCTTTCCAGTGCCAGGGCAGGAGTTCATGGAGGCGTGGATTGGGGATGTCATTGATCCGTGCCAGGACATCAGCGAGCCATGCATGGGGATCGACATCGTTCAGGCGCGCGGTGACGATCAGGGAATACATGGCGGCGGCGCGCTCTCCGCCACGATCGGACCCGGCGAACAACCAGGCTTTC
>NZ_NKTX01000054.1 GCF_003207815.1 Komagataeibacter oboediens
AGATCATTGTCGCATCGGGAAAGCTGCTGTCATGCACCGCGACGGCGCGGCGCATGTCGCATGCCCTGCGGGACGCGATTGCGTTCTGCCAGCAGCCGGGTCGCCGCGCGGACATCGCACGCGCACTGGCGGCCCCCGTTGCGGATGGCGGGCTGACATTGCCGCTGGCGGCGACGGAGGCCATCCTGCCCGGTGGGGACGCACGCGAATGCGTGACCTTTGCCGGGGGCAGCCTGCTGCCGTCCGACCTTGACTGGATCATAAGCGATATGACGGCGCTGGGGTGGGTGGACAATGCCGAACACCAGATGCTCATGCGCTGGATCGGTCCCGTGCCCGCCGATCCTGCCCCTGCCTGCGCGCGATCACTGTGAACCGTGCGGGGGAGGGAAACCATGCTGTTCAATTTCGAAATGGATTTTACCCTGTCATTACGCTGCGTTCCCATGATCGTGCGCATGAAGCTGGATCTGTGCGGTGTAAAACTGAGCCTGCGCCAGTGGAGCCGTTTTACGCAGCACGACAGGCAGGCACTGGTGGACCGCCCCGCCACCATGCCGCCGGAACGGGCGGCATACCGGTCGTTCCTCCTGCACCTGATCAGGACCCGGGCGGGAGAAGAGCCAAAACTGCTTCCACCGGCCCGGATGGAAGTCTGGCAACTGGCTGTTGGCGTGCCCGATGCGATCACGCTGAAAGCGCAATCCAGTGGGTTGAGGGCACCCACGCCCGAACAGTGGGGACATCTGTCGGTCCTACAGCGCTTCGCGCTCCTTAAGCTTACCAGGCCTGGGCACGAAAATCAGAATTTTGAACCGGCTCTGCGGGAATTTCTCGGTGAGATGTATAATTGAAGCAATTAACTTGAAATATTTATTTTATGAGTTTCTGATTTACGCAGTTCCCATCACGCAATATAAGACGTTTACCTATTTTTTATTTGATGTATGTCGCCTTATATTTTTACAGTGTAGGATCATAACAAGAATCTGGTCTACTAGGATACGTGACCGACAGCAAGATGAGGTTAAAACTATCCAACTTGTTGGCATAATATTTCTTATGGGACGTTCTTTGGCGTGGAGATTTGAAGTGATGTTCCTTATGGTTCCTCCTAATATCTCATTACGACAAGGCCGACTGCGGGGTTCTCAGGCCATTACCTGCTGTGCTTTTCTGTCCGGTAATGTCAGGTATACGCAGTCTCCGGATGCGAATGCAGTTGACAATCAATGCCCCAGATGCTGTTCCAGTTAGCGTGTTGAAATAAGAGGAATCTGCCCCTCACCTATGACGGATGGCATCGCTCCTGCGGCACGACCCCGGATGGGTCGCTGGCTTGTTGTCGCCATCGTTTTCCTCGGCTTCCTTGGACAGCTGTTCATCCAGAGCCAGACGCTGCCTGATGAGACGCCTCGCCTCACCATCCAGCGACTAACCGGGATAGACATTGCTGCCCCGGTCGAGGCACGATCGTGTAGGACCGCCGACAGCCCTGCCACGCCTGTCGCCATGGCCCATATGCTGCATGTGCATCATGCACAGGCCTGTCACACATCATCTCATCATCACGATGCTTCGTGTCCGTTGTGTCCGCTGCTGCATATCCCCGTCATGCTTCATGGGGATCTCCCATTCCTGCCGTTTGTGGCCATGGCGTGGATATCCATGCGACGCCGTCCGCAGCAGCCACGCGCTCCACCTGTATATGCCATTCGTCTTCTGCCGCCGTTGCGGGGACCGCCCGATATCGACTGAATTCCAGCGCCATGCCGTAACCGGACGCCATTTCGGTTCATTGGCATGGCCGGTGCGCTAGCGGGCGGTTTTCTGTTTCTTTGCCAATTTTTTGTTCTCCCACGCAGGGCTATTGCGGTTCCTGCGCGTGACGAACATGAGAGCCGCAAAGAGTCGGACGATGAATGCCTGCTGGCTATTGCAGCCCAGTTCAGGACAGACGTCATGTCAGGTCATACGGTACGTGCACGCGTCGTGCGCAGTGCTGACGCGCATTATGCGGCGCTCGCCATTTGCTTATTTGTCGCCGCGGGAATAACGACGCCCGCCCTGTCGAAGGAGCAGGAGAATCTTCCTCGCAAGGCCATACCCCCTTCCGATGGTCATGTATCCCTCAGTTCCTCGGGCAGCCCAACGGAGCATGTTGCAGTCGTGGGGCATCGGGGTGCACCAGATATTCGTCGATTTGCCCTACCGCAGACGACAGCAGGCATCGACCGGCAGCAGATCGAGGCCACGACCAACATCGTGGATACCGAGGATGCGCTCAAATACATGCCCAGCCTCGTTGTCCGTAAACGCAATTGTCAGGTTGTGAAACGTCATTGGCGTAATCAAGGATTTCATCGACCTGTTTCATGATGTCACGATCAGCCGGTTTGATGTGATCAGGATTACGGAACGCGGGATGTTTTTCAAGCCACGACGTGATGCATTGGGTGGGAGTTATGCCGCCCAGAACACGCTGCCGGCGATGATTGTAAGCGAAACAGAAGCCTCTGAGCAGAATTTCCAGATCCTTATGGCTTGAGACACAGACCGGCAACACCTCTGTGGCGACACGGCCATTGAAGCGTTCGACCATTCCATTGGTCTGAGGGGAGTAAGCTTTGGTCCGGCGTCGGTCGATTCCCATGTCATGACAGGCTTTTTCGAAGGCATCCGCCGTAAAACAGGAACCACGATCGGTCAGAATATGGGTGATCCGGAAAGGAAAGGCGGTTTTGACAGCTTTGAGGAAATCGACGGAATTATCGGCATTTTCCGCGTCATAGACGGCCAGATGTACCGAACGGGAGCATCTATCAATGGCGACATATAGAAAACGTTTCCGCCGTTCTCCATCTGCCGTCTGCAATTTGGGCAGATGTTTCACATCAATATGGACATAACCGGGATCGTAATGCCGGAATGTTCCCTGTCCCCGAACTGGTCTGGTCTTTGGAGCAGGAGGCAGCCTGTTCAATCCGGCATCTTTCAGAATACGCCAGATGTTGTCCCGGTTCAGATGTGGCAGGAAATGCCGCACGACAAAGGTCAGGTCATCCAGGCCAAAACCGGTAGAACGCCGAAGGTGACAGACAATGGCGCGCTCTTCCTCCGAGGCTTTCCAGGCCAGTTTCCGGGGACGGCTGCTGCGGTCCTGGCAGGCGTCTGAACCACGCCTGCGCCACTTGCGGACAGTTTCCGCGCTGATCCCGTAGCGTCTGGCGAGCACGGATGTCGATTCCGATGAGCGGGCTATGTCAGCCCGGACGGCCGGTGTCGTGCGTGCCTGTGGATGGATCTGAAGCATCATTCAGTCTCCCTGCAAACGGAAGAAAACCATGAAGAGTAACGCGGTATTGCCCACCCTACATCATCCCAATGACGTTTCACAACCTGACAAGAACGATATCGGACCACCATGCAGGTTCCGCCGGGACATATTGCACCAGACGCCGCCACCGCTCCGCTGGCATGTCTAAGCAGGGCTGTCCATTAATACGTACCTCGCCTTCATGCGGGTCAAGATCCGCGATCATGCGGAGCATCACTGTTTTCCCGCTGCCCGATGGGCCGGTGATCGCCACGCACTGACCCGTCAAGACGGAGAATGTGAACGGGCCACCATAGGCGCAGCACAATCCCTGCACCTCGAGAGCCAATGTCCCGGCAGCATATGTCGCGGCAATCATTCGTCCTCCTGAACGGTCGGTCCTGCCCGTTCGCGTGAAAACATCGGTCACTTCACCAGTCAGATCCATAATTTTCCATATATCTTCGTTTTTCGATATATGGAAACATGGTATCTCCCGGCGATCCTGGGCGTGGTACCACCGTTGCAATGAAATGCGTGATCTGGCAGCGATCCATGCCCGGTTATGGACAGGCTTAGCCAGCGTGACTGCTTGCCCCGGATGAACGCGTGTCAGCCCGTCCCTTCAGCCACGTCATGGAAACGGGGCGACGCACCACACGGCGCGGGTATTGTCTTTTCCGCGGAACCGGCCAATGGCTGCGGGCGTTCGGAAACCTACCTGTTTCCTCATGACTGGACAGTATCATGATGCTCGATCGCCGTTCCTTTCTGACGCTGGCCGGGTCAACGACACTGACGGCCATGATCCCGCATGGGGCCCAACGCAGCAGCCCCGTCATGGGTGAAAAAGCAGACCATACGCTGCGGATCGCCACGGGACGGGTTGAACTTGCCCCTGACCGCATAATTTCAACCACGCTCTATAATGACCGGTTTCCCGGCCCCCTACTGCGGTTTGAGGAAGGCCGGCGCAGTATGGTCGATATCTTCAATGATACCGACACGCCGGAACTGGTACACTGGCATGGCCAGATGATCCCGAGCGTGGTGGATGGGGCGGCGGAGGAAGGCACGCCGTTCATACCACCGCATGGCATGCGGCGGATCAGCTTCCTGCCACGACCATCGGGTTTTCGCTTCTACCATACACATGTCATGGCCGGGGGCGATCTCAATCGTGGCACCTATACCGGGCAGGTCGGGCCACTCTATATCGAACCAAAGGATAATCCCGGTGCCTATGACCGCGAGATATTCCTTGTTCTGAAGGAATTCGAGCCATTCTTCAGTCGTGGGGGCGACATGGCGGGGGATGCGCTTGCGGGTGAACCGGTTGACGACCTCCAGCAGATGGGAAAGGCCGCCGACGCGACCGCCACGCAAAAGACGAAGGGGTTGGAGGTCGGCTACAGGTCATTCGCGATCAACGGAAAGATGCTGGGCCATGGCGAACCCATCCGAGTGAAACAGGGCGAGCATGTACTGTTTCACATCCTGAACGGCAGCGCCGGTGAAATCCGTAGCCTTGCATTGCCGGGCCACACCTTCAGGGTCATGGCCCTTGATGGCAATCCGGTCCCCACGCAGGCCGAGGTTCCAGTGCTGTGGCTAGGCACGGCGGAACGTATCTCAGCCATGGTGCGGATGGATCACCCGGGTGTCTGGGTAATGGGAGACCTGGCAGATGATGATCGCCGGCGCGGGATGGGCGTTGTCGTCGCGTATGCCGGGCAGACGGGCAGGCCATGGTGGATCGCACCCCGGCCCGCGCGCTGGGATTATGCGCGCTTTGGCCGTTCCCTCCCCTCCATCACACCTGATGAGACGATCGGGATGACGATCGTCAAGCACAACGCGGCCCTGAACGGCTTCAACCAGTGGACCCTCAATGGAAAAGCCTTCTCGATGCAGACAAGGCAGCCGCACCATATCCTGCGGCAGGGACGACGCTATCGGTTGAGGGTCCGCAATGCCAGCGATGACATCCATCCGCTTCACCTGCATCGCCACAGCTTCGAACTGACCGGGATTGGCAGCAGGGCAACCCGGGGCGTGATCAAGGACGTTGTGATGCTGGGCAGCTTCCAGGAACTCGAATGCGATTTTGTTGCCGACAACCCAGGACCGACTCTCTTTCACTGCCACCAGCAACTCCACATGGATTTCGGGTTCATGACGCTTTTCGATTATGCATGATGGTAACTGACACGACCTCCGATGCCCGCGATCAACGGCTCATTCAATAGGGTGGCGAATAGGCCGGTGCTGCCGGATAGGGCGCCGCTGGTTAACCGGACGCTACCGGACCGACCGGTGCAGGCGGCACCACGAGGGCAGGTGCGACCGTCACGCCCGCGATCAGTCCGGTTGCCACCGCCACAAGCAGGATGAGGAATACAGGCCCTCATGGCTTTGGTGTGAACGCGCGAAACCGCGTGCCACGGCAAGGATTGACATTATTTTATATATCCACGATCAAGGATATATGGATACGGAATCAGCCTTGGCCGCGCTCAGCGCCCTGTCACAGTCCACGCGGCTGGATATCTTCCGCCTGCTGGTTCGCCATGAACCGGATGGCCTGCCCGCTGGAGATGTCGCACGCTGCCTCGATGTCCCGCAGAACACGATCTCGACTCACCTCGCGATCCTGACCCGTGCCGGGCTGCTGACCTCACAACGCCAGAGCCGCCTGATTGTCTATCGTGCCAGTCTGGACCGGCTACAGGACCTGATGCTCTTTCTCGTCAGGGATTGCTGTGCAGGCAGCCCTGAACTCTGCGCGCCTCTGGTCGCGAATCTGGGTTCCTGCTGTCCGTCTGGGGAACCTTGCCCATGACCACCACAATTTACCATAACCCGGCTTGCGGCACGTCGCGCAATGTGCTCGCACTGATCCGCAACAGCCATGCGGAACCCCGCATCATCGAGTATCTGAAAACGCCACCTAACCGCGCGGAACTGGTCGAGCTGATCGCCCATATGGGGGGGCCGGTCCGCGATCTGCTGCGGCGCAAGGACACGCCCTATGATGAACTCGGTCTTGATAATCCGGCCCTGACGGATGACGCGCTGATCGACGCCATGATCGCGCATCCGATCCTGATCAACCGACCCATCGTGGTTACCCCGCTAGGTATTGCGCTTTGCCGTCCATCCGAGAGGGTATTCGATATTCTTCCCACTCCGCGGCGCGGCGCACTTGCCAAGGAGGACGGTGAGACAATCGTGGATGTGCCCGGAAAGCGGATTGTCTGATGCTGGCCCTAGCCATTTTTATTGCAACGCTGGTCTTCGTCATCTGGCAGCCTCGGGGTCTCGGTATCGGCTGGAGCGCTATGACCGGTGCCGCCGTAGCGCTGGCGACGGGTGTGATCCACTGGCACGATATCCCTGTCGTCTGGCACATCGTCTGGGACGCCACCTTCACCTTTGTCGCGCTGATCATCATCTCGCTGCTTCTGGATGAGGCCGGGTTCTTCCACTGGGCGGCCCTGCATGTCGTGCGCTGGGGCAAAGGGCGAGGCCGGACGTTGTTTCCCCTGATCGTGCTGCTGGGAGCGGCCATAGCCGCGGTTTTCGCCAATGACGGCGCAGCCCTGCTGCTCACGCCCATCGTCATTGCCATCCTCACACAACTCCGCCTGAACCATGGCGCGGCGCTGGCCTTCATAATCGCGACCGGCTTTGTCGCGGATACCACCAGCCTGCCGCTGGTGATTTCCAATCTGGTGAACATCGTCAGCGCCAATTTCTTTGGCATTCCCTTTGACCGCTACGCCGCGATCATGGTCCCCGTCGATCTGGCCGCCCTTGGCGCGACACTTGCCGTGCTGTGGCTCTACTACCGGCGGCAGGTGCCCCAGACCTATCCCGTCACCGAACTGCCAGCACCCGCCATTGCCATTCGTGACCGGCATGTGTTCCGCGCGGCTTTTCCGCTGCTGGCCCTGGTGCTGGCGGCTTATTTCCTGACCGCGCCATTTCATATTCCGGTCTGTATCGTGGCTTGCCTGGCTGCCATTATCCTGCTGGCAGTCGCCGGATATGGAAAGGTCATTCCCGTCAGCCGCGTGCTGCGGGGCGCGCCGTGGCAGATCGTGTTCTTCTCGCTGGGGATGTATCTGGTGGTCTACGGGCTGCGTAATGCCGGACTGACCGATCACCTTGCGGCGGCACTGGTCTGGCTTGGCCATCAGGGTCCGTTCATCGCCACGCTTGGCACCGGCTTTCTGGCGGCGGTCCTGTCGTCGGTTATGAACAACATGCCCAGCGTTCTGGTCGGCGCGCTGGCGATCCAGCAGGCCCATGACATCGCGCCTCTGACCCGCGACCTGATGGTTTATGCCAACGTCATTGGCTGTGACCTCGGGCCGAAATTCACGCCGATCGGCAGTCTCGCCACCCTGCTGTGGCTGCATGTGCTGGCATCCAAAAACCATCGGATCACTTGGGGGCAATACATGACGGTGGGTCTGGTGATCACGCCACCCGTCCTGCTGGTCACACTTGCCGCACTGGCCTTGTGGCTGCCCCTGACCAGCCATCCCTGACAAGACCGAAGGATCTGACGGAACGATGTCCAAGCCGGAAATGCCCGCCCTGCACCCGGAGTATCTCGAACAGGTCGATCTCGCACGATTGGAACCGCAACCACGGGTTGACCACCCGCCACGCATCCTGCTGCTGTATGGCTCGCTGCGTCCTCGGTCCTTCAGCCGCCTGCTGGTGCTGGAGGCCGAACGCATCCTGAACGTACTGGGGGCCGAGACACGGGTATTCGACCCGACTGGCCTGCCGGTCGCGGATTCCGTACCCGTCACGCATCCAAAGGTTCAGGAACTGCGGGAACTCTCGATCTGGTCGGAAGGCCAGGTCTGGTGCAGCCCTGAACAGCATGGCACCATCACCGCTGTGTTCAAGAACCAGATCGACTGGCTTCCCCTCACGGAAGGTTCGATCCGACCCACACAGGGCCGCACGCTGGCTGTCATGCAGGTCTCCGGCGGGTCACAGAGCTTCAATTCCGTCAACGCCCTGCGGGTGCTGGGCCGATGGATGCGGATGTTCACCATCCCTAACCAGTCCAGCGTGCCGATGGCCTACACCCAGTTCGGTGACGACGACCGAATGAAACCGTCTCCCCTCTATGACCGCATGGTGGACGTCATGGAGGAACTGATGAAGTTCACCTGGCTGCTGCGGGACCGGGCCAACTACCTTGTCGATCGCTACAGCGAGCGCAGATCATCACACCGCCTGCCTGAAAAGCTGTGAGCCGGGAGAGGACAGAACCGTTCAATATGGTGATTACGGATGACGGTCATGCCGCGAGGTAGTGAGCCCGTGCGCTTCAGCCGACGCCAAAGCAGCAACGCTTAAGGGTTACCGGATCCCTGATTCCGTGATCTGGATTAATAAATCCCAATCTTCGTGCGGCCATCTTGTCGCTCTATCAAAGCTCTTGTAAAAACAAGAAGAAATACTTTGTCGCAAACATGGCGTTATGGAATATTTCCAATTGAGAATCTCCATAAACAGTAAAATTCGTCGCAATCCACAAGAAACCGTCAGGGTTCCTGTGGTCAACGCCCTACGGATATGAAAACAAACACCGTGCCCCGATTTCGCATATAGCTATCTTCTTGTACTGCTTTGACATGCCTGAGCATCATAGTCTGCTCGTGCCGTTAGCCACGGTCGTCCGAGATAACCTGGACAAAAGCAATAGTGGTGGTCACAGATATTGTACCAGCCCACCTGACCGATCCCACTACGAAAGGGGTTCACCCCATGTCACCCTTACCGTTGAGTTGCATCCTGCCTGAAGCTACCGCCTCTCGAAATGGGTGGGAAGGCAGCTGTTTTGATCATAGCCAGCCCTTGAAACAATGGAACCTTGCATGATGGCCGACACCTGCAAGGTTCTGATGATC
Source organism: Komagataeibacter oboediens (assembly GCF_003207815.1). GTDB lineage: Bacteria > Pseudomonadota > Alphaproteobacteria > Acetobacterales > Acetobacteraceae > Komagataeibacter > Komagataeibacter oboediens. The sequence goes on from NZ_NKTX01000054.1 coordinate 9,256, forward strand.
TTCCCGCGCTTCAACGCCAATTCATTCTGGAACTATAAGGAGGCCTGTGACCTGGCCGGTGCACGCTACCCCGCCGCACCGCTCGGCCTGATTACCGTTGCGGCCCTGCTGCCCGAAAACTGGGAAATCCGGCTGGTCAACCGCAATACCGAACAACTGGATGATGCGGATTTCGCATGGGCCGATATCGTGATGACCGGCGGCATGCTGCCGCAGCGTAACGATGCCCTCCGCATTATCGAAATGTGCCGTGCCTGTGACAAACCGGTGGTGGTTGGCGGCCCCGATGTCACATCCAGCCCCGCACTTTACAGTGATGCGAATTTTCAGGTCCTGGGCGAAGCCGAGGAAATCATGGTCGATTTCATCGCCGCCTGGCGGCGCGGTGAACGGCAGGGCGTGTTCGAAGCGCCGATGGGCAAGACCGATGTCACCAAAAGCCCGCTGCCCCGCTTTGACCTGCTGAAGCTGGACCAGTACCTGCATGTTGGCGTCCAGTTTTCGCGCGGGTGTCCGTTCAGTTGCGAATTCTGTGATATTATCGAACTGTATGGCCGGGTGCCGCGTACCAAGACCAATGCACAGGTCATGGCCGAACTCGATGCCCTGTACGCCCTTGGCTATCGCGGGCATGTGGATTTTGTTGATGACAACCTGATTGGCAACAAGAAGGCGCTGAAGAAATTCCTGCCCGACCTGAAACGCTGGCAGGATGAGAAGAAATTTCCCTTCGAATTTTCGACCGAGGCCTCCATCAACCTCGCGGATGATCCCGACCTGCTGCGCAGCCTGTCGGATACGAATTTCTTTGCCATATTCGTCGGTATCGAAAGCCCGGATACGGACTCCCTCGTGCTGATGCAGAAAAAGCAGAACACACGGCGTAGCCTGCAGCAGAGCATCGAGACAATCCACAAGGCCGGGATTTTCGTCAATGCGGGCTTCATCGTGGGCTTCGACAGTGAAAAGGACAGCGTTGCGCCGCGCATGATCGAATGTATCGAGGATACGTCGATCCCGGTCTGCATGGTCGGCCTGCTTTATGCCCTGCCCACGACGCAGCTGACGCGCCGCCTGCTGGCGGAAGGCCGTCTTTTTTCCGGCAGCGAACAGACGCAGTCGGGTGACCAGTGTACGGCCGGGCTGAATTTCGAGACAAAGCGCCCGCGTCGCGACGTGCTGAACGATTACAGGACGGTGCTGGCGGCGATCTATGACCCGGTTGCCTATTTCGGCCGTGTCCGCAGGCTTGGCCGGATGCTCGGGCGCAAGCGCGCGCACCGGATAATAAAGGGCGACCTGCGCAGCTTTGTCCGGCTTATGTTCCGTATCCACCGCGCAGGACCGGGCACGGCTGGACAGTTCTGGCGCATGATGCTGGACTGTGCCCTGCATAACCCTAGAGCGCTGCCCTATGTGGTGATGACCAGCGCGCTATACCTGCATCTCGGCCCGTTTTCGCGGCAGGTCATTGCCGAGATCGACCGCGAGATCGCGGACGTGGATCAGGGCCGCTGGCAGACTCCGCCCGTTGTACGTCATGTCGAAGCAGAACTTGTGCCCGTCTAAACTGTGTTAAGGGGGGATGAAGGAGTGTACGTTATGTACAATAAAGTCTCTAGTACGTACTGCTTGTTAAAGCATATTTCGTATAAATTACGACATAACGAGGCCATTCCACTTATTAAAGTGTATATTGAATTAATGAAAAGAATTATTCAATAAGTAATTTGTTTTTAAGTTTTTATTATACAATGTTATATTCGAAATATGAATTGTGTCTGGTATAATCATTATGATTCATGGTTGCCTATAATTATATTATTGGGGACCTTCCCTTTTGCATATGCTCAGCCGGTTCCCATCAGCGTATTGAGCGCAGGTGTGACTCCCCAACAGAATATTCCTGATCATATTGACCCGCATGCCCATCTATCGGGGAACTGGGGTGGCGTACGGGACTGGTTGCTGGCGCAGGGAATTGATATCCGTATATCCGATACCAATGAATTGTGGTCCAACCCCGTGGGGAGTGCGCAGGCGTCAAATAACTACATTGGCTCTACGGCAGTGGAAATGGTGACGGACCTGCACGCCCTGACCGGCCTGCCACTGGGAACATTCGACATCAGCGCCATGGAAATTCGGGGGCGGCCGTTCAGTAATGCTCCCCTGTATGTTTTCAACCAGACATCAAATATCGAAGCCGATGATAACGCGCGTCTGTACGAACTGTGGTACAGCCAGAAATTCATAGGGGAACGGCTGGCCTTCCGGATCGGAAAGCTGGATCTCGGCCATGATTTTATGGTCAGCAGTGTCGGGCTGAACTTCCTGAATGCTTCTTTTTCCTGGCCCATCCTGGCCGATAATGACCTGTATGACCAAGGACCGGTCTCACCCGTCACCACGCCAGCAATACGGTTACGCTATACCCTTTCCCGACAATGGAATTTTTTGTTCGCGGCTGCTGATGACAACCCTATCGGAGCCCCTTTCATTAACATGAAGGATCCCTGGAACCAGAACCGCGACCCGAGTGGCACACGGTTCAATTTCAACACAGGCGCACTTTTCTTCGGAGAGGTCCATTACCGCAGACAAATATCCGGAAGACAGGGCACATACAAACTTGGCGGCTACTTTGACACCGGACGTTTTCCCGACCAGTCTGATTTCAGAAAAAGCCACAAAACCAACTGGGCGATCTATGGCATCGTGGATCAGACGCTGCAGCATTTCGGGCGAAAAACGGAGCTTGACGCTTTTGTCCGGGGCAACTGGACAGGGGACACCGATCGCAACCAGATAGTCTATGCCATTGATGGCGGGATCGCCCTGAAGGGACCGTTTGGGCGTACAGACGACGTGCTGGGACTTGGAGCAGGTCTGGGAGCGGCCAGTCCCTATCTTGCCCAGGCAGACCGGCGCTCTGGCCTGCCTATGCAAGGCACGGAGTATCATCTGGAACTGACCTATCAGATCCAGGCCACACCGTGGTTCATGCTTCAGCCTGATATCCAGGGCATCGTGTCACCAAGTGGTGGTGTTCTCGATAGCAAGGGACAGCGTGTGCATGACGAAGCCATCTTCGGGTTGCACGGTAACGTGACATTCTGACCCCTGTAATCCTGTTTCCGGGCTTTTTGGGAAAACATGACCTACTCTGGTTATCCCCGGCTTTCCATTCCAGTTACCGCTAGAAATTTACATTGGTATGCAACCCGAATACGGCTTCATTACCAATGCGGCGCGTCGGACAGGACGGGTCCCCCATACCGCCGGAAGGATTCAGCACGTACTGGAAATCAGGCTGCACGACCATCCATGGCGTGATCTGGGCCTGATAGGTCAGTTCAAAATGGTTTTCGTTTCCCTGCACCAGGGCACCGCGCGCGCGATCATACGCGCGCACGCTCGACGTGACGCGACCGATACCCCAGCCCAAACCAAGTGTATCATTTGTCCTGCCTGAAAAGGGCGCCTTCAGGTTAAGGCCGGCATCAATGGCAAAGCTTATGATATTGCGATCACCGCTATTCCCCGTCGCCCGGACAAACAGGCCCAGTGCACGCGATGCAGCAGGCGACGGACGCCAGATCAACTGGTCGATTATCCCGTAAACCAACCAGTTTCCCCGGACCTGCCGCGGCATGCCACCATAGGCACCAAGAGACTGGCCCTGCGTATTATACCGATAATCCGGGAAACGGGCGGTATCATAATATCCCCCAAGCTTATAAACGCCCGATAAGCCCGGATGACTAACCGCATGTGCGCTGTCGCCGGATTGGGGATTGAAGGCATACTGAATTTCGGTGATCAGTAGCGCGCCGGTTCCCATATTGAACTGCGTACCACTACCATCCCTTGTTGTCTGACTGGTAGGGTCCGCCGGGTTTCCGGTTACGCCAAAGACACTGCTATCCTGATTGCCCGACGGATTGTCATCTGCCGCTGCGAACATGACTGTATATTTTTCGCCGGGTCGGTAGCGCAACCGGATTGCAGGGGCAGCAAGGGGCCATGAAGGACCGCCAGCATAAAGATTGACCGATGGTCCCATTGGCCATCCGAAATTGGCATTGAGGTACAGAGACGCGTAATCGCTGATCAGGAATTCCGTATCGAGATCCTGCTGGCCGATCTTGATGTCCAGCGCGCCCCTGAGAAAGGACTGCTGGTACCAAAGTTCAAACAGACGGGTGGAGCGATCCGCCTCAAATCCGCTAATGGGATTGAAATCGGCCAGATGGTCCTGGGTGATGGACCGTCCCCGGATCTGCAGGGCACTGATGTTGAACGTCCCGCCTTTGAGCCCGATCATCTTTTCCAGGTCCGCCATCAGGGTCGGCATGGTAATGCCGATATAGGAAGGGCCCGTGCCCGATCCCCTGCCATCGCCGTTGGTACTGGCGATCCCGCCCGTAGCGTTGCCCCATAGCTCGTTGACATCCTGAATGCTCAACGTCATGCCGTAACGGGCCAGCCATGGACGCAGCCCCCCCATATCCCCCAGCAGGCTCCCACCGGCAGAGGGCATATCCTGGCTCTGGCTGGTCGTGATTGCGCCCGTTTGCCAGGAATCACGCGTGGTCGCCGGGTCGCTCTGGGCCAGGAGAGGAGCGGAGCGGCCCAGACGGGCCTGCCCATCCGCAATGGCGGTCTGGGCATGACTCGCGACGGAGATGAAACTGCCGACACTCCAGACGAAAATTCCCTCACATACGTGCCGGAACAATCCGGTAATGGAAACTGCCGGAATCCTGCGTGATGTCAATTCGCACGGTCGCAAATGATTCTCATATGATCGCAAAAAAAGTCGTAATCCAGACCAGTATCATACACCCGGCCTTCTTTCCACAACATGATATTTTTGTTAGAGCCCGATCCGAAAGTTTTTCAAGCTTGACAATGCCTTGCTGTCCGTCGTGTGAGCATGCGGATCGAGGCGATCAATGTCCATGCGGTTGAGGAAGCAATGGACTTTTCCCAATCTTTGGCGAGCCGCCTGCACCGTCCCAGCCAGGCGAATGTCCGTTCAACCACCCAGCGGCGCGGCAGGATCTGAAAGCCCTTCGCCGTATCGGACCGCCTGATGATTTCGATCGTCCATTTTCCCATGGAGGCGAGCGCGGATCGCAATTTGTCGCCAGCATAGCCGCCATCAGCGAAGATGTGGCGCAGCCAGGGAAAGCGCCTGCGTATTGCCGCCAGAACATCAACGGCCCCATCACGGTCCTGGATGTCGGCGGCATGAACGAGGAGAAAGATCAGGAAGCCGCAGGTATCAGTCACGATATGGCGCTTGCGGCCCTTGACCTTCTTGCCCGCGTCATAGCCCGAA
>NZ_NKTX01000055.1 GCF_003207815.1 Komagataeibacter oboediens
GCCGATACGGACCAACTGACGCATGATGGTTTCCTTCACTGACATTCAACTCCTCAGCATCCTCTCAGGACCACAGGGAGCCGTCCACACCATCAGTTCTCAGTGAAAATCAACAGTCATGCACGTTGTCGTGCGAAACCTTGAAGACGGGACCGCGCTACTTGGACAGATTGGCGAAAATGATCGCCGGCCGGTTGCGGTCAGGGCACGGAACTTTCATTAGCCACAACATTCGCAAACAACTTCATTTTTTAGATATCGGGTATCTACACGCTACCGGCTATCTGTGGGATACCGGATATCTGAAAGCTTGCAGCTATCTCGCACAGGCTTATGTCAGGCCTATTGCCATGGCGATCTGCTGCCGAACTTCCGCCAACTCTTCGGAAGTGATCCACGATGTCGTTGGCTTGATGCGGGCTTTGGAAGTCGTCGCCACAAGGTGCGAGACGACAACGCATCGCTTCGAACAGCCGTTCTCGTTGGTCGGCTCTATCACGACCGACAAATCCGGTATTGCCAGATCTTCGTCTTCCGTAATCGGCACTAGAATCACATTTGGATAACCCGGCGCGAACAGGTCGGTTTCCTCAACAACCACAGCCGGTCGGCGCTTGTTCGGCTCCTTTGGGAGCGCGTCGCCACGCCAGTCCGCAACGACAATCTGTCCTGGGGTCAGACCGGCGGACTTCCTCTTAGCCTTCTGCACGTGGCGTTCCCCAATCCTCGTAAAATGCAGCCGCATCTGGGTTACTGGCGACGCGCCGACCGACTGCCGCACTAGCCTCTCTAATGCGCTTCCTCTTCAGATCACGCGCTCGCGCCTCGGCGATCTGCCTCAGAAGACGTCCCAACCCAACACCCATTATTTTGGCCTCGTCCTCAAGAATTTTCCTTGTAGGCGCATCCAGCCTAACAGAGATCGGCGCTATCATATCAACCTCCTTCGTTAGTCTCAACTTCGACTCCTCTAATGTAGTCGCACCGAAGAAGTGCCGCAACGCTTCCGTTCACCACAAAAGGTGGAAGTAGGGGGTGTCCGAAAGAGGATCGTTGAACGGACCCGCTCTGGCCGACCAGATGACCCATGGAAAACGGCCAAGAACAGAGTCTCATATAGATAGTACGATATGTTTTGCGATGAAGGGTCCTTATACGTTACAATATTTCCCATGACGCACGTCCTGATTGGCTACGCCCGCTGCTCGACCGACAAGCAGGACCTCGCCGTGCAGCGTGAGACCCTGCTCAACCTCGGGATCGCCGCTGAACGGATCTATACTGACAAGGGATTCACCGGAACGACCCGGACCCGCCCTGGCCTGGATCAGGCTCTGGCAGCTGTGCGACGCGGTGACACCCTCGTCGTGCCAAAACTCGATCGGCTGGCCCGATCGGTGCCGGACGCGCGAGCGATCGGAGACGACCTCGCCGCCAGGGGCGTACGCCTCCAGCTCGGTGCCAGCGTGCATGACCCGTCCGATCCGATGGGCAAGCTCTTCTTCAATATCCTCGCAACATTCGCCGAGTTCGAGGCCGACCTGATCCGGATGCGAACCCGCGAAGGCATGGCGGTTGCCCGTGCCAAGGGCAAACTGCGCGGCAAGAAGCCCAAGCTCTCCGAGCGGCAGCAGAAGGAACTGCGCCGGATGTACGACACCGGCGATTACTCGATCAGCGATCTCGCCGCCGTCTTTTCAGTGTCACGGCCGACGGTTTACCGAACGCTTGTGCGTTTAGCTGCTGTGCCTGCAACGGAAGCATGACTGGCGGCAATTATGTTGTATGCGAAGGTCAGGGAGACAGTTCGATAGTTTCGAACGTTCCAATCTAGACAATCTCATGGATGGTTCAGAAGCTTCGGATCATTCTGGTGACACGCAATCCAGGAGAGTTATGATATGACCGAGCCCGATCAACACGACATCGTCATCATCGGTGGGGGCGCAAGCGGCACGCTGACGGCGTGGAACCTCGCCACCCGCTACGGTATGACTGCGACGCTGGTCGATCCGTCCGACCGTCCCGGCTTCGGGCTCGCTTACTCAACACCGTCATTGAAAAATCTCCTGAATGTCCCGGCCAAGGGCATGAGCGCCGACCCGGCCGACCCCGACCACTTCTTGCGCTGGCTGGCCGAGAACGTGCCCGGCACGATCGATGACGGGGAGTTCGTACCGCGCGCGCTCTATGGCCTTTATCTTCGCAACCTGCATTCTATCGCAGCTCCTGAGCACGTCCGGCAGCGCGCCGTCGGTTGTCACCGGATCGACGGCGGCTTTGCCGTGACACTCGCTGACGGGGAGGTGCTATATGCCAGACAGGTCGTGCTGGCTTCCGGGCATTTCGATCCGGCGTGCCTGCCCGGTATCCCGCGCGAACTGGACGACACCGGCCGCTATCACCACAACGCCTGGGATGAACGGGCATTGGCCAACGTTGCGCCCGATGACGCGGTGACGCTGATCGGCACCGGCCTGACCACGATCGACGTACTGCTGCGTCTGCGGGAGAACGGCCACCGCGGACAGGTGACGGCCCTGTCGCGTCGCGGCCTGTTTCCCGAACGGCATGCGGCATACACGAAGCTGCCAGCACCTGTCTTTACACCCGGAAATACAGCATCAACCGCACTCGCCTACCTGCGCGCTTTCCATGCGGCACTGAAACGCGGCACCGACTGGCGGGCGGCGGTGGACAGCATGCGTCCGGTCATCAACACGCTGTGGCTGGCGCTGCCGGATGTCGAAAAATCCCGTTTCCAGCGGCATTTGCTACGGCGCTGGGAAATCCTGCGGCATCGTATGGCTCCGCATATTGCAGATATCCTTGACCAGGAGCGTCAGGCCGGAACCTTGCGCGTGCTTGACGGGCGCGTGACCGCAATCAGCACCGGCGAAGATGGCCTGATCGTCAGGGCCGGCGACGACATGACGATCACCGCCGCCCACGTCATCAACTGTACCGGCCCCAGCCTGAAATACCAACGCGCAGACGCGCCCTTGCTGCACGATTTGTTCAATCGGGGTGAGATAGTTCCTGGTTTCAAGGGCGCGGGCCTGTCCTGCACGCCGGACGGTGCGCTCATCAACGCGGAGGGCGACGTGGCGGACGATCTGTTTACAATCGGCCCGGCGCGGCTCGGCGTGCTGCTGGAGTCCATTGCCATTCCGGAAATCCGCGTGCAGGCCCGTGAGGTCGCCGACCGGCTGGCGCAGGCCGTATGATCCCGCGCTATACCGATCACGCGGCCAATGAGCGGACCTTTCTCGCCTGGCTCCGCACGGCGCTTGCCATTGTGGCCTTCGGCGGCGTACTGGCGAAATTTGACCTGTTCCTGCGTCTGGCGGCAGACCAGCACGATGCCGCCGCACCGCGCCCTTATGGGGCCACCGCCGAACTGGGCGTCGTGTTCGTCGCGCTCGGCGTTGTTCTGTTCGCCGCAGCGTATCGGCGGTTCCAAGCCACGCGTACGGCAATCGCGGCGGATACGACGCATTACTCGGTCGGCCCTAGCATGGAGCGCGCGCTAACGATTGCGCTTGGTGCCCTTGGCTGTGCCGTGCTGGTGGCCCTGACCCGGGCGGTAGTGTCATGACGCTGGCACAACTTCGGATTTTCGCAGCTGTCGCCGAGCGCGAGCACATCACCCGGGCCGCCGAATTCCTCAATCTGACGCAATCCGCCGTCAGTCATGCCGTGACCCAACTGGAGGGCGAATTCCAGCTTGCTTTCTTCAGCCGGATCGGTCGCCGCATCGAACTGACACCGGCCGGTCGGTTGTTTCTTGAGGAAGCGCGCACCGTGCTGAACCGCGCAAACATCGCGCGCGAGCGGATGTTCGACCTCGCGGGCCTGCGCGACGGCAGCCTGCGCCTGCATGCCAGCCATACCATAGCGAGCTACTGGCTGCCCGCGCGTCTGAATGCGTTCCGCGCCGCGTATCCCGGCATTCGCCTACACGTCACGATCGCCAATACACGCGATATTGCGGCAGGGGTGCAATCGGGCGAGGCGTCGATTGGCCTGGTGGAAGGCGATCTGCCGACGCCGGACTTGCACAGCGATGTCGTCGCTCAGGATCAGCTGCTGCTGGTCGTGGCCCCCGATCACCCATGGGCGTCGACTCCGCCCGCGACCCGCGATCTCGCGCGCAGCCCGTGGGTTCTGCGCGAGGCCGGGTCGGGCACGCGTATCGAGTTCGAACACGCACTCCACGCCCTCGGCGTCGATCCGGCCGATCTCGACGTGATGCTGGAGGTCGCGTCCAACGAGGCGATGGCCAGCGCCGTGGAGACGGGGACCGCTGCTGCCGTGCTCTCGGCAAGCGTGGTGGCGGGCCGGATCGAGGCCGGGCTGCTATGCGCCGTGCCCATGAACCTGCCGGACCGGCAGTTCCGCGCGCTGCGCCACCCGCAACGCCGCCTGTCGCCGGCGGAAACTGCCTTTCTCGCCCTGCTGGGCGCCCCTGTCACAGTGAACAAGCCATGACGAAGCCGCTGCAGAACCTCGCCCATCCGCGCGAGATGATCCGCCAGTTCACGCCCAACTGGTTCGCTGCCACCATGGGGACGGGTATCCTGGCCCTCGCGCTACCGCAGATCCCCGTCGCCGGTTCGTATCTCCACGGCGTCGGCACAGCGTTGTGGCTTTTCAACATCGCCCTGTTTGCCCTGTTCGCCGGGCTTTATGCCGCGCGGTGGATGATGTTCGGCCACGAGGCGCGGCGGATCTTCGGGCATGGCACGGTATCGATGTTCTTCGGCACCATACCGATGGGACTGGCGACAATCATCAACGGCGGCATCGCGTTCGGCATTTCGTTGTTCGGTGAGGGCATCGTGGGCATCGCCCATGCGCTGTGGTGGCTGGACGTGGCGATGTCGATCGCCTGCGGGGTGCTGATCCCGTATCTGATGTTCACACGGCACGAGCATCGTCTGGAAGGCATGACGGCGATCTGGCTGCTACCGGTCGTGGCGGCCGAAGTGGCGGGGGCATCCGGGGGACAGATCGCGCCGCATCTGGCGGATGCGGGCACGCAGTTCACCGTGCTGCTCACGTCCTATGTCCTCTGGGCGTATTCGGTGCCGGTCGCGTTCGGCATCCTGACGATCCTGACGCTACGCATGGCGCTGCACAAACTGCCGCATGAGAGCATGGCGGCGTCATGCTGGCTGGCGTTGGGACCGATCGGCACGGGCGCGCTCGGAATGCTGGTGTTGGGTGGGGACGCACCTACAATCATGGCGCTGCATGGCCCGCGGGAGATCGGCATCGCGGCCCACGGCATGGGGGTCTTGGCGGGGCTGCTGTTGTGGGGCTTCGGGCTGTGGTGGTGGTTGATGGCGTGCCTGATCACGGCGCGCTACTGGCGCTCGGGCATCCCGTTCAATCTCGGCTGGTGGGGCTATACCTTCCCGTTGGGCGTTTACACGGTCGCAACGTTCCGGCTCGGTGCGATGCTCGATTACGGGTTTTTCGGCGTCGCGGGCACGGTGTTCTGCGTGATGCTCGCCATCATGTGGCTGGTCGTCGCGGCCAAGACGCTCGCCAGCGGGTGGGCGGGAAATCTGTTCGTCTCTCCCTGCATCGCAACCCCGGAGTAGAGCGCATCGGCGTACGGCCTGATTTCGTCGACCGTGTATCCAATGAACCAGCGCATTGCGGCGCATTACCCTGAGAAACGCGTTGCAGGGCGCTGAGCTTTTCTCGAATGAGGCCTTCCGGGTGAAAGAGCAACCCGGTAATCTATTTTATCGAACGTTCTAAGCGATACGTTTCAATTTTCAGCCTCGTCCCCTGATCGTATCAAAGTCTTCACGAGAAGCGAGGCGGGAAATCGGTCCTGGCCGCGAAACTCGAAAGGCAATGATTTGCATTCCGGAGAGTGTCTCTGCCCCTCCGAAAAATCATGCGCCGAAATGCGATCACGGGAACAGGCTTCCATGAAAATTTTTGGCAAATCGAAGGTTCTGCCTCTCGCCTCCGTCCTGACGGGACTGGCTCTGCTTGGCGGATGCGGAACGGCAATCACCAGCAGCAACAATCCCTCGCATGAACGGGCGCGTCTGTGGTGGGACTACAAGAGCCTGCCCGTCAAGTTCATCGGAACGGTTCCGGGTCAGACAGACGCGACGCTGGCTGCCCTTTATCCGACGCAGGACGGCGTGGCATCGGCAGACAGCCGTCGTATCGTGATGTATCTCAACGCCGTGCGATTGCCCGCCAAGGACGAACTCTGCTCCGCCGAAACGGAATTTGCCCAAGGCGGGCCGAAAGGCGGTTTGACTCAGGTCACCGCAGCCATGTGTGACGGATCGAAAGAAATTACCCGCACCTCGGGACAGATTGCCACAGACGGCGCCTCTGCCCGGTGGCTGACGATCGGCTTCGACAATATTCGCGACCAGCTCTACACGGCGCTCACGCCCGGAGCTAATCACCCTTACATGGGGAACTGAGTTGTTCAATGCCGCGCGTGAAGTCGCTTGGGATATCAAGCGCGGCATCGGCATCGATGTTCAGTGATGGATCAACAATGGCAGCATCTCGTGGGCAAGAATGTCCTCGGTCACGCCTCCGAAAAGCCTTTCGAAGAAACGCGGATGCGTATAGGCGCCCATAACGAGAATATCCGCATTTGCGCGCAGTGCATGATCGCGAAGCGCGATCCCTTCACCGTCATCAATCCGAAAACGATCGATACCGACACTGATGCCGGCATCCATCAACCGCCGGGCAGGATCAGGCATACATTCATCAGGGAGCGCTCCGATCAGGAAGGTCACGTGTTCGGCAGTCAGCAGCAACTTCCATGCCGCCGATAGTGCGGCATCCAACGCCCGGGACGGCTCCCACAGAATGACGGGACGAACGCCGATCGTCCGGGGCGCATGCTCAGGAGCGATTAATACGGCGGCGTTGGCATCGAAAAGTGCTGCCATGAGAGTCTTTCTGGTCCGGTCGGGGTCGCTTGGCATGTGTCTGCCGACGACCACGAGATCGGCTTTCCGGCTTTGTTCGGCGACGATACTGCGAACGTCGCCTATCGCCTGGAGCCATTGTGCTGAGCCCGTGTCCGCGCGCGTCGTCATCCATCGCTCGGTGATGTCGCGCAAGGTACCACTCAAATTCTGTTCGCGCTTTTCGAACTCGGCGTGTTCGCTCTGCGTCTCGATGCCTTCGTCCTCAGACTGGAAGTCCGGATTGGTCTCCTGCCGCGGATGCAGGATCGTCACCTTGCAATCTTGCAAACGCACCATGAGGCTATCGACGGTGCGAAGGGTCTGGAGCGCCGGCCCAGGCCGGTCGAGAATGGCCAGTATGTGCATGATAGATCTCCACTCCAAAGATAAACGACCTTCGGAACGAAGAGAGGCGCACATGTCTCCTCGTACCGATTGCGGCACAGAGGAGTCATCAGCCTTGCGGCGGTTTCAGGGGAACCCCATCCCCTTGTCCAGGACGACGAAATTCTGCTGTTCGCGCGTCACCGGGATTATGTGCGCCCGGCGGTGAGGGCGAGCAACAAAAAAGGAGGGCTGGCAGGTCACAAATACAGGAAACGGCTCTTCTCGGGATTAACCATGCCCCGACGGCGGCACCCTGAAGTAGCGCACTGCGACCGCTTTATGTTAACTCTCCCGACAAGGGGATGGAGCTCCCCCTTCAACCGCCCTCGCAAGGGCTGATGGCTCCTACCGCGACACAATGGCGGTGGGAGTGCGTCTGCATTTCGCCGCCCGAAACAGCGGGTTCCGTCCGAACTCGCGCAGAAAGGGAATGGCATGTCGTTTACAACCTGTCTTATCGTCATGGTCGGAGGCGCTCTCGGCACGTTGGCGCGTTACCTGGTTTCCGTCGCGGCCATGCCGATCAGCCGCTTCATCCCATGGGGCACGATCCTCCCCATCAACGCGCTCGGCTCGTTCGTGATCGGTTTCTTCGGCACGTTGACCCTTGCGGACGGGCGCTATCCGGTGTCGGAAAACATGCGTCTTTTCGTGATGATCGGGCTCTGCGGCGGCTATACGACGTTCTCATCCTTCAGCCTGCAGACGCTCGACCTGATCCGTAACGATGCCTGGGGGCGGGCGTCCGTGAACGTGGCCGCGTCGGTCATTCTCTGCATCGGTGCCGTGGCGCTGGGCCATATCACGGCCGACGGGTTCAACACGGGCGCCATCCGCATCGCCCAGACCGCAACCGAAGAAGACGCCTAACCGATAGGGCATCATGATCATGAATGGCTCAGGTGTGCCCCCTTGGTTGGTATGGGCTCTGTTATCAGCCGCCTTTGCGGCGATGACGGCAATCCTCGCCAAGCTCGGCGTTCAGGGGGTTGATTCTGATATCGCAACTTTCGTGCGCACGATCGTCATCGTCGTCGTGCTGGGAACGTTGCTTGCCCTCACCGGCAAGCTGCGCGCGCTAGACCCCATCGGTGGGCGGACGGTCCTCTTCCTCATGCTGTCGGGTCTCGCCACGGGAGCATCATGGCTATGCTATTTTCGCGCGTTGAAGCTGGGCGATGCGGCGCGCGTGGCGCCTGTCGACAAGCTGAGTGTCGTTTTCGTGGCGATTTTCGGCGTCCTGGTCTTGGGCGAACATATGTCCGCCAAAGGCTGGGGCGGGGTTGTCCTGATCGCCCTCGGTGCTGTTCTCGTTGCCGTGGGCTAGGCACCGCGGCCATAACGCCGCATTGTTGCGCAACAGGGCCAATGAGTTTGTGGGGGCGTGCCTGTGCGCCGTGTTTGCCTGGTGCCTGATGGGTCCGGTGCACGCGCAGGGCGATCCGCAGGGTCTGAGCGCTAATTTACCCGTCAGGCTCAAGGACGCCTTTGTCACGCCGTCAGGACATGTCGCGCTGCAAACGGCCGAGCGCGTGAGTATAGCCGGCGACGGGCGCTACAGCGCGCGGGGTGGTCCGGCCATCAAGCTGGGACTGCCCGGCCGGATCGAACTGAGCTTTGCGCCCGCGCGTCAGTTCGGCGACGCGTCAAGTGTTCATGGCAATCTGGCGGGCGCGGAAGTGGAATGGAACTTCCGCCAGCAGGGGCGCTACGTTCCGGCCATGCTGATATCGCTCATCCGCCAGGAGCCTTATGGGGGCGGCCATTAGGGACCACGCGACAGCGTCCAGTTCGTTGCGACGAAATCGCTTGGCCGTTCCAGGCAGGCGCCCAGGGTCGGCATAGAAATCGCCTGGACGCGATCCTTCAGGGTTCGGCCTGACGAACGGCCGAAGCGATGGATGGTCGGGATGGTCGGCTCGCATCTGATAGGGCCTCGAACTGCGCTGGTCGCCGATGTGGTGCGTCAGCAGCAAACCAGGCAACGACGCCTGTCGAGCTTCGTTGATATCGGCTTTAACCATATTCTGGAGCCGGCAGTAACAATAAGCGGTGGTCTCGGGGGCGGTGTCGCCAGCGATCGTGGAGCTGTGCGGGTTTTCATCGGCCTGAAATAGACCTCCGGGGTGATCTTTCAGGGGCGATAACCGAAGTTACATCGCCGAATAATACAGAAAATCGAACGTTTCGTGCTTTCAAATGAGTTGGTTCTGGTGATCAAGAGAAGCGCATGATCAGGCTCTCCAAAGGAGACCGACTATGAACGACATGACTTCAAACCTTCGCGCCGACCGGCGCCATGCCCTGCTGGGTCTGATGGCGGCCACCGCCGGCGCAACGATCGCCACCACTTCCACTGCCTTGGCAGCACGATCTTCCTCGTCCCATGCGGACGGAACCGGCAATCTTGCCGTGCTGACCTCGCAGCTGGCCAGATCCCCGCGCCGCCGCGATTTCAGGACCGTGCCGATGGTGCTCGACGACCCGCTCATGTGGGACGCCCAGGCACTTGATCTGGTGATCGCCTATCGCGGCGAGCGGAAGCAGGTCTGGGACAACACAGCAATCGATAGCCCTTGGCTCAACCTGATGCGCAATTCCGTTAACGCACAGGTGTTTTCGTTCAGACACCCGGACTTTCTCGCGGTGTCGGCCACGCATGGCTCCGCTCACCTTGCCCTCTATGACCAGACAATCTGGGACAAGTATCAGCTGGCGAAGCTCGCCGGGCCGGCCTTTGCGTTTAATACGCTTATCAAAACGCCAGACGGTGCTCTCGATGCGTCGGCTCACGAGGATCCGAAGGGTCTTTTCGGAGCGGCAGGCAACACGATCCCGATTTTGCAGAAGCGTGGCGTCGTGTTCATGGCCTGCCACAACGCGATCTGGGAGCAGACGGGCAAGCTGATCGAGAAAGGTATCAATCCCGATCATCTGTCACACGAGCAGATGGCCGCCGAACTGACCAATCACCTGATCGACGGCGTCGTCCTGACCCCCGGCATCGTGGCAACGATCCCTGAACTGCAACATGCCGGTTTCGGCTACGTGAAGTGAGAACGGCTATGACACCCTCAAGAATAAGAAAAACCCTGTTGGCCACAGCTGCGGCGACTTTCGTGCTGTCGACTGCTGCGGCGTTGGCCGATCCGGTGCAATGGAACGGCAAGGCGCAGACCCCGCATTACGCAGAAGACGTGTTTCCGCCGTGGCAGCACGGCCAGAACAACGACGCGACACGGCGCGGCTTCGAATTCACCGTCCCGGAAGTCGATGTTCTGGCCGATTTTCATGGCGACATCACGAATCCGAGCCTCGTCCTGTATGTCGGGGGAAACTACTTCTTCGCCATGGCGCCGCTCGTCTCGGCGTTCGAGCATGAGCATCCCGAATTCTCCGGAAAGATCTATTGGGAGACGATCCCGCCCGGATTGCTGATCCGCCAGATCGAAGCAGGCGGGACGATCACCTCCGGCAATATGACGTGGACGGCCAAGCCCGACGCCTATTTCGCGGGCCTCAAGAAGATCGATCAGTATATCAAGAGTGGCCTGCTGGCGGCGCCTGCCGTGCCCTATGTCACGAACACGCTCACGATCATGATTCCGAAAGACAATCCCGGCCACGTCGAATCCTTGAAGGATCTCGGCCGCCCGGGCATCAGGCTTGCGATGCCCAATCCCGAATTCGAGGGCATCGCGCGCCAGATCGAGGCATCACTGGACAAGGCGGGCGGCAAAGCTTTGGCCAACGCCGTCTACAAGACGAAAATTGCCAACGGCAGCACGGTCCTGACGCATATTCATCATCGGCAAACGCCGTTATTCCTGATGCAGGGCCTCGCTGACGCCGGTGTGACATGGCAGTCCGAAGCGATCTTCCAGGAACAGACCGGGCACGCCATCAGCCATGTGGACATTCCCGCCGATCAGAACAGCACGGCGATCTACGCGGGCGCGATGGTGAAGGGAGCCGCGCACCCTCAGGCCGCAAAGCTCTGGCTCGATTTCATCAAGTCGCCAACCGCCTTGGCGATTTTCGAACGCTACGGCTTCAAGGCCTATCACGGCGGCAGCATGCCGGATCACGACAGCGAGTAAATGGAGGCGAACATGAGTATCACACACGCATCAGCGCAGCGCGCCGTTTTTGGCGCCACCGCCCGACCCCTGACCGAAGCCGAGCGTAACTGGCGCATCGGCGGCCTCGCACTGCTGGCAACGCGGGTCATTCAGGGGTTCATTTACTGGGGCGGCGGGTCGCGCCGTTTCATCTATGCGCCTTCCAAGCTCGACGCCTGGGGCGGCCACAACTGGATGGCCAACAAATTTCAAACCGCGATGCCTGGGGCGCTGTTCGGTTTTGAACACGTCATCTCGTTCCTGTTGCAGCATTTCTGGCTCCTCTACACAGGTGTCATCGTCTTCAGCGCCGCCGAGCTGATCGCCGGTGCCGCGCTGATGGCAGGGTTCATGACCCGGGCGTCCGCGCTCGTCTCGATGGGTTTTTCCGTGATCCTGATGGCCATGTTCGGCTGGCAGGGCGCGACCTGCATCGACGAATGGACGATGGCCGCGTGTAACCTGGCTATGGGAACGACCCTGCTGCTCGGCGGATCGAGTGCTTTCAGCCTCGACAATGTGTTGCTGGCCCGACGTCCGCGTCTCGCAGACAGCGCCTGGTTTCGTTGGGCGAGCGGCGCGCTTCCGCTTCCGCTGGCGGATATTCCATTCCGGAACCTGACGCTGGCTTTGTTCGGCTTTGTCCTGATCTACAACGTCAGCACCTACAGCTATTTTCGCGGTTCCGTCGTTACGCCGTTCCATAGTGGGCCGGTGAGCCCGACGAAGCATCACGTGACGCTGTCCAATGCGGTCGTTCTCGCTGATGGCGGTATTCGCGTTCATGCCTATCTGGATGCAGGAACGCCTGAAGCACCCGTGCACATCGTTGATGCAGCCGTTATCGGGCCGGACAAAGTGATCGCAGAACACTGGGATGCCAAAGTTCTGTCAGCCCTGACGAAGCAGAACTTCGATAATGATTACGCCTATAACAAATTTGGCCCGGGGCCCTACGGTATCCGTGCGCCGATGGGGGCGAAGGCGACCATTACCCTCCCGTGGCTAACGCAGGCCCATACGCCGGCAAACGGGTCGGTTATTCGCTTCACGGATGTCGACGGGCGTATATTCACGGCACCGCTTGGTGTTTCTAAATAAGTCTTGCTGCAAGGCAGGAGACTGGCGCCGTTGGTTCTTCCGGCGGCGTCTCTCATAAGGAGCACGCGCCAAGCGCGCGTACATCATCGATCAAGTTTGGTATAATATCACCATATGACGCGCGTAGACTTTAACCAAAGCAGATTAAAATTCGTCTGCGTCAGATTTTTTGGAATTTACAGTAAAGCGGCGGAGACTGAGCCAGCAATCAGATAGTATAGGCAATGCAGACTGGCACTCGGCCAGCGGTCGCAGGTTCTCTCGGATCATCTTTTCGGCGCAGCTCTAGGATCATTGCAACGATGCCCAGCAGTCGGATCATCTTTTCGGCGCAGCTCTAGGATCATTGCAACGATGCCCAGCAGTGGCATGCCGAGAAAGCCACAGAATAATATGACGCTTATCACGCCGTGTGTGGCAATTTCGTAAAACATCGGGCGTGTTCCTTTGGATAGAGTGACTGTCCGATCAATCTACCTATCGGTACCCACTTAAAACATTCTTCATTTTCTACTGTTTCAATCTACCACGTCGAACAATTGAGTCCCTGTCTGCCTCGAGTTCATGACGATAGCACCATCGAAACTGAGCGCTTGCTGCGGGTAGATCACTCGTCACCTTTTTCCGAGCGCACGTTACGAGAGACTTACGCGACCTTTTGTGAGCTACGGCCGAAAGGGATGCGCCTTAGCCTACAGCTAGGGCCTGTTAGGTCTTGAAAGACGGAACGAGTTGCATAGCTCTTTGTGATGAGCATGATGCAGTCTGTATTTTCCGATGATGCATGGTCGGTCGGGGAACCTCTGATCGAGACGGTCCGTCCAAAAGGCAAAACCCCGCCTCGCGATCTGCGGCGGACCCTGTCGGCGATTTTCTGGCGCCATCAGAATGGCGCGAAATGGCGCTCAATTCCTGCTGAACTCGGCCCCTGGTGGACGGCAGCCCAACTCTTCATCCGTTGGGCAAAGCTCGGCGTCTGGCAGGCTCTGTTTGAACAGGTGAAGGGTCAAGATCCGGCTTTAGGTATGGTCTTCCTCGACGGCACAAACATTCGGGCTCATCACAAGGCCGCCGGAGCGGCCAAAAAGGGGGATTCAGAGAACGCCGCAATGATCGTGAAGCACTTGGCCGCTCGCGTGGAGGGTTTGGCAGCAAGGTCTGCGTAGCCGCAGATGGGCATGGAAAGGCCCTGTCTTTCACCCTGACGCCAGGTCAGGCCCATGAACTCCCCTCGGCCATGGCCCTCCTTGACGCATTGCCGCACGCCCCGCGCTATGTCGTTTGCGATCGGGGCTATGCCTCGAACCAGTTTCGAGAGGCCTTATGGGACAGGGGTTCACGCCCGGTCATCCCGACAAAACGCAACGAGCCACAAGTAACCTGCCCGAAATGGGCCTATCGGCACCGACATCTGGTGGAAAATCTGTGGGCACGTCTCAAGGAGTGGAGAGCAGTCGCCACGCGGTATGAGAAAACCGCTACGTCCTTCATGGCCGTTATCTGCATCGCCGCAACAGCAGATCGCCTCAAGACCTAACAGGCCCTAAACCTTACATGATAGTTCGTTTAACGTTCTCTCTAAACGTACGTTAAATGCACTTTCGTGTAGTCAACCCCATACGTGCTCGACGGCCTGACCAATCATGGAACGGGGCTTAAAATCACCGAGCATTATACCGACACGGGTGGTGCCACCGACCATGTCTTCGCGCTC
>NZ_NKTX01000056.1 GCF_003207815.1 Komagataeibacter oboediens
TATCTGGCAGTTCCTGCGCGCCAACTGGCTGGCCAATACCGTCTTCGACGGCATCGAGCACATCATCGACGCTGCCTGTTCCGCTTGGAATAATCTTGCTGCCTTGCCTGACACCATTCGATCCATCGGTCTTAGAAAGTGGGCTCACACAGGTCAGTTCCCATAACCGTTGGTATAACATGCTGATCACACAACACAGGCAGGTCCTGCGGAAGAGCAACAGGAACATCGCCCTACAAAAAAGATCGGCAGATCACTGAATGACCTGCCGATCCTGTATATCCGGCCCGCTTGCGAACCATATGACTGGTCCGCACGGGACGAGACAGCCGGTCAGAAACCGCTGCTCATCGAGAAAATGGCCGAGAAGGGGGATGCAATGGTGTAAGTCGGCGCATAGCCCTTGACGCTCTGCCCATTCATTGCGGTTGCATAATTTGCATTGCTTTCCACACCCGAAGCGTAGTTCAGATAATGGTTGTTCGTAATATTTGACAGGTTGAGCTTGATGGTCGGACTTTTGAACAGGCCCCAGCTTTTGAATCGGTAACCAACCCCGATATTCATACGGACGTAGGCTGGTATGTTCTGGTCATCCATGAATGTGGAGTACTGCTTGGCAACGTATTTCAGGCTGAAATTACCGAATATACCACCGTTGTCATAATCAAGGCCAAACCCGAACTGGTAACGGGGGGTCTGGGGCGCGAACTTGCCCTTTGTCGGCAGAAGCGCATCGACACCACTGGCCGATGCGGCAAGGTTACTGTCGGTCCGCGCATCGATATACTCCGCCGAGAAATACGGACGGATGTTATAGATCGGTCGCGTTCCGATTTCGAAATCAACACCGTTGGTCGTCTCACCACCGCCGTTGATGCTGGTCGAATAATAGTCGCTCGGGTTATTGGGATCGGTAATGGTCTGTGAAAACAATCTGTTGGTGAAGTTATAATGGAAATACGTCACCGACGTATTGATCAGCTTGCCCTGATAACGCCAGCCGAATTCTTCTGAAATGGATATTTCCGGATTAAGACCCGTCGCTGCATGGTTGCTGTAGCCGCTGCCAGCATAATACGCACCGGAATCATAAAGTGACGAGTTCATGGGCACACGGTAATTGGTCGCCACCGAGAAGAAAAGCTGGTTCTTGTTATCGACCTTATAACGGAATGCCATTGTGGGCAGTGCTTCACGATATGTCTGGTCAATAACCCGCCCAGTTGAGGTATCAGGCAGGTAGTTACGGCCATCACGTGTAATGATGGAATATTTCAATCCCGCATCAATGGTCAGGCGGTTATGGAACAGGGAAATACTGTCACCAATAAAGGGCGTATTGATAATCGTGCGCGTCAGCGTATCGCGGTACTGCGCGACCTGCCCGTTTGCAAGGATCAGGTTATCCCCTGTGCCCCATTCGCTTTCGGGCGAGCCATCGGCGGCAATCAGGCTGTATGGTGCTGTCTGGCGCTGATAGGAATATTCAAACCAGTAGCCGATCATCAGGCGGTTGATGCCCGATGTCCAGGTCCATTTCGTAACCGCGCCGGGACGGTATGTACGGGTAATGGAAGGGTTATACAGCAGCGTATTGCCATAATTCTTGCCGCCGATCGTGCCCGACATGGTCTGGGAACCATACGACATGGAGTTCATGTTTTCCCAGTATGCACCACCGCCATTGCCGAAACCGTACCAGAAATACGGGGTTTCGGTCAGTGTCATGTTGTGCCCGAGATTGAACCGGGACGGGGCGCTGATATAAATATTGGTAAAGGGATTGGGATGTAGTTTGTAATAGTTTGTATTGGCGCTTGTATTACCTGTATAAATTGAATTATACACCGTATTGGGAGGGCTACCGGAAACCGGCCCACCCATCACGCCGATACCGTATTTGTTCCATGATGCCATGGTGGTGGTTGGGGTGCCATAGTTGTCCAGCTGGTTGCCAACAACCACGAACGAAACACGGTTGTCCTTGCCCCATTCCTTGACGACCTTCATTTCGCCATGGATCTTGCTTTCATTCCCCGGGCCACGCCATTCGTCTTCATGCGTATCCGAGAACGAGAAATAGGCACGCGTTCCCGAATTCCCCATAAGTCCCGTGTCGAACCGCGCAAACCCGCGGACCGTATTGAATGACCCGTAGGTGAAATCCGCACGACCGCCCATTTTTTCTTTCGGGTCGATCATGTACATGTTGACCACGCCACCTGACGCGCTGACGGTGGGACTGTCGAGGTCAGCCGAACCCTGCGCCACCTGGATGGAAGACAGATTTTCGGAATCAACGATTTCCTGCGGATAGACGGCATAGCTGCCGATATCGTTCAGCGGGAACCCTTCGAGGGTGTATCCCATCGAACTTTCATTCATGCCGCGAACCGATGTATGGCCACCCGTCAGGCCCATCGGGTCAGAATCCGTGGCGTTGACACCCGGCAGCAGCGCGATCAGCTGCATGGGGTTGAGGCCCGGCGTCTGTTTTTCAATATAATCGCGCGTGACAGTCGATTTGGACTTGGGCGCATCTTCCTTGACCATCAGACCGCCGCCAATGGCCCTGCGGGTGACGCCATCCGTATAGTGATGTCCCAGCACCACCATTTTTTCGTCGGTTGGTGCGGTCTGTCCAATCATGGAGGGGCGATTGCCAACGTTCACATCAGCATTATTACTGCTGTCTGTGTTTACTGCTGTTTTCTGTGTACCATTTTTCTGGGAAACCTTGGATGAGGACACGACATCACTCTGGGCGAAGGCACTTGATATCCACAATGTGGAACAGACCAGTGCCAGCTTGATATTGCATTTCGCCAGAGATGGCCGATGCGTCCTGTTACGTAGAAAAAGTTTCGACATTATTCCACACCAGCATTTTGTGTTTACCGCAAAATTCAATCGCCAACGTTGTGTATTACGAAAGCCAGAAAAGTTTTGTGAATGTATCTTTAAGATTCGTTCTGAAATCGATACATTCAGCGCACAAAATCAGCAGGAACCGGCTTTCCTGAAGAATATCATGACAATGATTACGAACAGATCTGACAATCTGTACCCGTTCTCATGTTATGACATGGTATTGTAGTCCCGGTCCGATCTCAAGAAAAATGTGTCAGAATTTTAAGCTGGTCCGAAACATGCCTTAATGGGTATAGAAATTTTCAAAAGGATATACCGTAAAACACTCTATTCATTAACCTTAATCCAGTGCTTCACGACACATGAGATTAATGCAGCAACACGGAAAACGTTTATTTTCATTCTTTCTTTCCATATGACACAGAATTTTGACTATTATGATGAGCGTTTACTATTTCTGAACACCCCGTTTCCTAACCTGCACGACAGGTCTGAACTGGCTGTATTCATGACATGCCGGAACCGGAAAACCGACCGTCAGATCGTCCATCGCAATATGTTCTTTATAAGAAACAAATATGCATTAATTTGGTTATATCCTGATGGAGATAATATTATACTCCCATATTGCATGTAATAAACCGGACCGGCGCTACGGGCATCCGTTCGGAAATGACTGTCGATCATGTGCAGGAAGACATGGACATGTCCGGCGCGCCTGTGGCACGTAGACGCCAGGTGCGGCAACAGTTCCCACATCCTGCGCCACAGGATATCCGCCGGACCGGGACAGCATGCTACGGACACGGACATATCTGTCATGGAAGTGCAGGGGGCAATCCCATCCTGCATTAGGCGCCATACGTGCGTGGCCGGGCGCATGCCTGCCGTAGCGTATGATCAGTCCGCAGGGCCTGATCGGATCCGCTATATAACAATACGTACCGTCATGTCCGCCACGGCACGTCGTTTATCGCCGGACGGGCGTGGCCTGTTCCATGC
This sequence comes from Komagataeibacter oboediens, assembly GCF_003207815.1. GTDB lineage: Bacteria > Pseudomonadota > Alphaproteobacteria > Acetobacterales > Acetobacteraceae > Komagataeibacter > Komagataeibacter oboediens. Next base: position 3,877 of record NZ_NKTX01000056.1, read on the forward strand.
TACCAGCTTTCCATATCCATGATGGCACAGGCATAAGCCCCGCGCAGGTCAGGCGGCCACCGGACAGGGCATGCGGCCCCCCGGTCACGGTCGGCGCGGACAGGGGAAGACCGCGCAGGCTGCGCACGGCAAGGAAGGCGAAGCATTGTGCCTCCAGCGCATCCCCGTTCCAGCCAAGCTGGTCCACCGGTCCAACCGGCACACCCAGCGCCACCCGCAGCCCATGCATGAGAACAGGATTATGCCGCCCCCCACCGCAGACATACCAGCGCATTGGCCGGACAGGCAGGGGCGTGCGGCGGACGGCCTCAACGGTAAAGGCGGCCAGCGTGGCCGCCCCGTCCGCAGGCGTGCAGACGGATACGCGCTCAAGGGCCGTGGCGAATGTCTGGCGGTCGAGCGATTTCGGTGCAGGGCGCGCGAAGTAGGGATCAGCCAGCATCTGTTCCAGCAGCGCATGGTTGACCGTGCCCATGGCGGCCAGTTTTCCATCCACGTCGCACGCCGTACCCGTATGGCGCAGGGCCCAGTCATCGAGTAACGCATTGCCCGGCCCGGTATCGCAGGCATGGATCGTCCTGTCCGCATCAATCAGGGTGATATTCGCAACCCCCCCGATATTCAGCACCGCGACCGGCCCGGTTACATCATGCAGCAGGGCGGCGTGAAACCATGGTACCAGCGGCGCGCCCTCGCCACCGGCCGCTACGTCAGCGCTGCGGAAATCATGAATAACAGCCAGTCCGGTCGCACGCGACAGCAGGGCCGCATCGCCAATCTGCCACGTCCGGTGGCGGTCTGGCGCATGCAGGATCGTCTGGCCATGAAACCCGATCAGGTCAATATCTGGCGCAACCGCCTGCAACCGCCGCACCGCATCGACATGATGCAGGGTCAGTGCGTGTTCGACGGCCCCCAGTTCCGGATCATCCGGCGGCAGGTCAGGCGCACGGTCCAGTATCCGGCGCGCACGCTGGCGGAGCGGCGCAGGGTAGGGCAGGCTGATATCCGGCCCGAATGCGTCAATCCGTTCACCATCGGTGCGGATGACGGCGGCATCAACCCCATCAAGCGACGTGCCGCTCATCAGCCCGATGACATTCAGCATACGCGTCATTCCGGCCCGTTCACAGCCTGACGCGGCGCACCGGCCTGCCCAAGGATCGAACGCAGGTTGCCATCATGCGCGACAAGCAGCGCTTCGATCTGATCCATGGGAATGCCCGAACGGATCATGACCGCGCGTTTGACATTGAACCCCGTGGCCTCCAGCGCATCGAACGCCTGCCGTTCGGTGCATCCGCTCAGGTTCCGGACCATCCGGCATGCGCGCTGCCGCAGCTTGGCATTGACCACGCGCATGTCCACCATCTGCCCACGATAGGCATGGCCCATGCGGATCATGAGGGTGGTGGATATCAGGTTCAGGGCGGCCTTCTGCGCCGTACCGGCCTTCAGCCGGGTGGACCCGGAAATGACCTCCGGCCCGGTCACCACCGCAATACCCTGTTCCGCCACATCCAGCAGCCTGCCGTGACGGTTGCACGCAATGCCAATGGTCAGGCTGCCCACAGCGCGCGCCGCGCCAACCGCCGCACAGGTATAGGGCGTGGACCCGCTGGCGGCGATGCCCAGCACCACGTCGTCCGGGCCGGGATCGTGGGCCATGATGTCGGACCGGGCCACGTCCTCGCGGTCCTCGGCCCCTTCCGCCGCCTGATGGACGGCATTCCGCCCGCCCGCCAGCAGCAACACGAGCCGTTCCGGCGCCCAGCCGAAGGTGGGCAGCAATTCCACCCCGTCCTGCATCCCGATCCGCCCCGACGTGCCCGCGCCGACATAGAACAGCCGCCCCCCCGCCAGAAGGCGTGGCAGGGCACTGTTCACCGCGCATTCCAGCGCCGGCGTTGCTGCGCGCACGGCGGCTATGGCGCTCATCTGTGATTCCACCAGCGCATCGAGCACGGAGGCGACAGGCCAGATATCCACATCCGCGTAACGGGGGTCCTGCCCTTCCGTCGCAACGGGCGGGATGGGCGTGGTGCTGTTCTGGGTCATGGACCGTAACTTCCGGGCAGGTGAATGGAAAATGCCTCAGCCCCGCGAAGGGGTCAGGGCAAGGGCAGCGGCCGTCGCCACGTCATGGCGCAGGCGCACGACATTGCCGTGCCCCGCAGGGTGCAGGCGGCTGGTCAGGATCAGGACATAACTGTCACTGTCGGGATCAAGCCACAGCGACGTGCCGGTAAAGCCGGTATGGCCAAAGGAGCCGACGGGAAACCTGTCCCCCCGGGCGGAGGAATAATGTGTGGCAATATCCCACCCCAGCCCGCGCAGGTCGGGTTTTCCGCCCGGCTGCTGCGCGGTCGTCATCAGCAGAATGGTCCGGGCCTGGAGCGGAAAGGCCGACGGCCTGCCCGCGCGCCGGTCCAGCAGGGCCTGCGCGTAAAGACACATGTCGTCCGCGGTGGAAAACAGCCCCGCATGGCCTGCAACCCCGCCCATGCGGCGCGATGACGGGTCATGCACCTGTCCACGCAGCATGTGGCCGTTTTCATCGGGTTGGGTGGGGGCGATACGCATGGCCCACGTGGCGGGCGGCAGGAAGCATGACTGCCGCATGCCCAGCGGCGTCAGGATGAAGCGCGTGGCATAGGCATCCAGCGTCATGCCGGACAGCTTTTCAACCAGAAACCCCAGCGTGATGAAATTGATGTCGCTGTAGATGAACCCCTGGCCCGGTGGCTGCACCGGCGTGGTGTCCATGGCCAGGCGGAAGGCGGCATCGCGCCCCTGCCACGGCCGGGTCAGGTCCAGATCGGGGCGCAGGCCGGAATAGTGGGTCAGCAGGTGCCGGATGGTAATGCCGGATTTACCGGCAGCCGCGAACTGCGGCAGGTAGCGCGAGACGGGATCATCCAGCCCGAACCGGCCCTGTTCCCACAACTGCATGACACAGGGCGCGGTAATGACTGGCTTGGTCAGGGATGCCATGTCGAACACCGTATCCCACGTCATGGCCTCCCGCGCGGGGGATATGGCTCGCAGGCCATATACGGCGCGGTGCACGACCTGCCAGTCATGGCCAATGGCGCAGACAGCACCGGGTGCTTCCCCCTGCGTTACGGCCTGCCGCAGCCTGCGGTCCACATTGCGCATGTCATGAACCGGGCGCTGCGTGCCCCGTGCATGCGGCGCGCATGCCGTCAGTGTCGCGGCACCTGCCAGCATCAGGACATGACGGCGCTTCAGCCGGGTTGCGGCCGGAAAAACATGCATGTTGCAGCGGACCCGTTAAAAGACGGCATGACAGATGCCCCATGCGCAGGCAATACCATTCCTGCCCCGCACTGACAACGACCCGTTCCCGTACCGTGCGGGATCGCGGCACATGGGGCCGGGACGGCAATCCGTTCCGGTTCCGGGCTGTTTTCGGGCTTCATATGGTCTTCATCCGGTCATATGGTCTGCCCTGCCTGACATGATGGAACCGGTATGTCCGCAACCGATATCGTGATTATCTGCATCTATTGCCTGACCCTGCCATTCATTGCGTTCGCCCTGTCGGGGCGGCAGGACAGCATTGCCACCTATGTAGGGGGCGGGCACGACCTGCCATGGTGGGTGATCTGCCTTTCGCTGGTCGCAACGGAAACCTCCACCCTGACCATCATCAGCATACCCGGCATCGCCTATGGCAGCGGCATGGTGTTCGTGGGGCTGGCGGTGGGCTATGTGATCGGCCGCGCGCTTGTCGCCTGGCTGTTCCTGCCACATTATTTTTCGGGCCATGGCGGCAGCGTCTACCAGTACCTGGGCCAACGGTTCGGGCATACGATGGAACGCACCGTGTCCGCCACGTTCCTGATCATGCGCGTACTGGCCGAAGGGATCAGGCTGTTTGCGGGCATGCTGCCGGTCGCGGCCATCCTGACGTCCCTGCATGTTCCCCTGCCGCAATGGGGGATCATGGTGGGGATTGTCGGGCTGACGCTGTGCTATACGATGGCTGGCGGCCTGCGGGCCGTGGTCTGGTCGGATGCGATACAGCTTGCCATCTATATAGGCGGGACGGCGGCCTGCGTGGGGCTGTTGTACCATCATGCAACGGACATGCAGATCCATCTGCTGCGCCATTCCAACAGGTTCCACCTGTTCCATAAATCGCGGCAGTATTTCCTCGATCCCTATACACCCTGTGCCGCCATGATCGGCGGGGCGATCATGGCCATGGCGTCACATGGAACGGACCAGTTGATGGTCCAGCGCGTCCTGGCGGCGCGGAACCTGCGCGATGCCAGAAAGGCGCTGGTGGGCAGCGGCATCATGGTCGGATGCCTGTTTGCCCTGCTGTCACTGGTCGGCATGCTGCTATGGGCGCGCAATGATGAACGATCACTGGCCGCGATGGGCCTGCGGACCTCGGACGCGCTGTTTCCCGATTTTATCGTGCATGACATGCCCATGGGGCTGGCGGGGCTGCTGATTGCGGGACTGCTGAGTGCGACCATGGGTTCACTGTCCGCCACGCTCAATGCCATGACCAGTGCGACCCTGCTGGATTTTTCCACGCCCTGCCGGGCGCTGGCGCGGCGGGCGGGCCTGTCCGGGCTGGCGTTTGCGCGGCTGGTGACCGTGGTGTGGGCTGCCGTACTTGTACTGGCGGCGCTGGCATTCGCGCGCAGCCATGGGCCGGCCGTGGTGTTTGGCCTGTCGGTGGCGTCATGCGCCTATGGGGCCATGCTGGGGGCGTTCCTGTATGCCATGTTCAGCAGGCGGGCACGCACGCGCGAAGTCCTTCCGTCGTTCATCGCCACACTCGTCACGGTCTGTTGTGTCATGGTGTTCGGGCCGCCGTACGGGGCGACAATCGCCTTTACGTGGCTGGTTCCGCTGGGTGTCATCATGATGTTCGCCTGCGGCCTGATGTTAAGGATTGTGCTGAACGTGCGGCAATGACCACCATGTCGCCACGCCGTTCTGCCAATACCCGATACGGTGCCGGTGAAGAAAACGAGGAGGGGCCATTGCCCGGATCACACCCCCACGGCCCTGCGGGAGAATATGGCTGGCGGCCTGTCATTATTCTTGCATGCCTGTTCTTTGTCATCGGCTTTGTCACATGGCTGAATGGTCCGCTGATCACGTTCGTGCAGGTTGCCTTTGACCTGAGCGCCGTCGGCGCCTTTCTGGTGCCCATGTGCTTCTACCTGTCGTACCTGTTCTTTCCGCTGCCTGCGACGCTGCTGACACGGCTGACCGGACTGAGGGGGGGACTGGTCGCCGCACTGGTGGTCCTGTCCATCGGCATCGCCATTTTTGGCGAATGTGTCAGCATCCGCGTCTATCCCGGCGCACTGGCGGGGCTGTTTGTGATCGGGGCGGGACTGTCGTTGCTGCAGATCACGGTCAATCCGTATGTAACGCTGCTGGGGCCTGCTGGAAAAGCGGCCCAGCGCATCGCCATCATGGGTGTGGCCAACAAGCTTGCCGGCATTGCCGCCCCCATTGTCCTTGCGCTGCTGGTCATGCGCAATCTTGGCGATATTGCCGGACGGGTAAGGGCGGCCCCGGATCAGGCCACACGCAACCGGATCCTTGACCAGTTCGCCCACGCCATACAGATCCCGTATTTCATCATGGCCGCCGTCCTGCTGGCGCTGGCCATTGGCCTGGCCCGCTCCACCCTGCCGCAGATCGACATACCCGCAGCCCCGACCAGGGATGCGCCTGCGTGCCGGACATCCCGGCGGACGGGATCATGGCGTCTGGGGGTCGGGGTGGCATGCATGTTCGTCTATGTCGGGACAGAGGTCATGGCGGGCGACGCCATTGGTGTCTATGCAGGCAGCCTTGGCATTCCGCTTGATCAGGCCAAATTCTTCACATCCCTGACCCTGACGGCCATGATGGGGGGATACGTGCTGGGCATGCTGCTTGTACCACGTGTTTTCTCACAGGCGCGCTACCTTGGCCTGTCGGCGGCATGCGGGTTGATGCTGTGCCTGTCGGGCTGGCTGGCACATGGTTATGTATCGGTCCTGTGCGTGGCGCTATGTGGTTTTGCAAACGCCATGATCATGCCCACGCTGTTTCCCATCGTCATGTCCGATATGCGCGAACGCGGCGCGCAAGCAGCCGCCCTGTTGGTCATGGCATTTTCAGGGGGCGCGGTCCTGCCGCAGATTTTCGTCGCGATTGCACCGGTGATGGGGGTACGGGAGGCCTTTGTAATACTGGCAGCTCCATCTTACCTTCTGATCATATTATATAATATCGGTATGCAGAGGCGCGGCCGGACGGATACTGCACCCGTCATGATGGCCGACCCATGATATGCTGCCGGTGGCATGCCGTAACCGGCCCGCCCATATGGCATGTCACACGACGCAGGCATCACCCGATGAACGCCGGAGGGAGAGCATCATGAAAATTGTCATTCGGTCCACTGCCGGGCAGGCAATGTCACTGACCGCCCGGATCATGGAGCATGCCCTGCGCCGGGACCCGGCCATGACGCTTGGCCTTGCGACCGGCCGGACAATGGACGGGGTCTATGCGGACCTGGTTCAGGCGCACCGGCAGCGGGGGCTGGACTTTTCACGGTGCCAGACCTTCAACCTGGACGAATATGTGGGCGTGCCTCCTTCATCCGGCCGGTCCTACCGCGCGTATATGGACACCCACCTGTTCTCGCAGGTCAATATCGCCCGGTCCGCGACACATGTGCCTGATGGAATGGCACCGGATCTGGCCGCGCACTGTGGGGAATATGAACATAGCCTGCACGCCAGCGGCGGGGTTGACCTCCAGCTTCTGGGGCTGGGCAGGAATGGCCATATCGGTTTCAACGAACCGTTTTCCGCGTTCACGTCCCGCACCCGCGTCGTGACACTGGACCCCGCTACACGGGACCAGAACCGCGACATGTTCGGCGGCGATCCCGATCATGTACCGTATCATGCCATTACGATGGGGGTGGGCACCATTCTGGATGCGCACCGCATCGTGGTGCTTGTGACGGGGACAGCGAAGGCTGCGGCCCTTGCCGACATGATCGAGGGACCGCTGACGGCCAGCACCAGCGCCACTGCCCTGCAGATGCACGCAAACTGCCTTGTCATCGCGGATGAAACCGCTGCCGCCGCACTGTCCCGCCGCCCCTTCATTGACCACATGATGCGCCACGATGCAGAACTGAAGGCCCTTGTGTCGTGAACGGGGACATCTCCCTCCGGGCAGCCATTTTCTTCAGGATGACGTGCGGACATGAATGATGCGGTTCTGGCGGTGGATGGTGGGGGGACGTACACGCGCGCCATGATTGTGGGGCCGGACGGGCACGTAATCGAACATCGCCTTGCCGATGGCTGTAACGCCTATGACAAAGCCGACTGGGCGGACACGCTGACCGGCCTGCTGCGGGGCCTGAACTCATACCGCCTGCGTGCCGCGACGATCGGTCTGGCTGGCTACTGTGCGCAACGCCCGTCATCCCGCATGCAGGAAGATGCCGTCCGCAATGCCCTTGGCCCCGATGTCATGATCAGCATGCGTCCGGACGTGGACATTGCCTGCGCTGGCGCCTTCGTCGGCGCACCGGGCATCCTTGCGCTGGCGGGAACGGGGTCCGTCATCTGGGCAGATGACTGCCGCCATGCGCCCCTGCGCATTGGCGGATGGGGATACATGCTGGGTGATGAAGGCAGCGGGTACTGGATTGGCCGCATGGCGCTGCACAGGGTGGCCCGCTACCTTGATGCCCGTCATGCTGACGATGCGGATTTCGCCACCCGGCTGCTGCGGGCCATGGACCTGCCGTCCGACCCGGACCGGGCGGGCGAGGCGCTGCTGGAATGGCAGCGGGTGCAGCCCCACGCACGTTCGGCCATCGCGGCGCTGGCGCGTGTTCTGGACAGGCTGGCCCATGATGGCAGCGCGGACGCCCGGTCAATCCTGCTGGATGCCGCACGGTGTCTTGCTGCACAGGTCACGGTGGCACGGACACGGCTGGGTCAGGCCCTGCCATGGAGTTACGCAGGCAGCGTATTTCACAGCCGGATTGTCATGGACGGGATGACGCACCTGCTTGGCGAAGGCCCGCAGGTTCCACGCCTGCCCCCCATTGGCGGGGCACTCATGCAGGCCGCCATGTGCGCGGACTGGCCTGTGGACGCGGCATGGCTGGATCGGCTTGGTACCGGGATCGCGTCCACACGCTGACCGTACCATGCGCGGGCGGATACGACGCATGGCCGCGTGGAAACGCAATCGTGATGCACTACGGCATCCCCGGACGGGTCATGCGTCCGGCAGCCTGCCGTAACAATCCGGGGAAGGGGGCGGTTCGCCGCATGATCGCGCCCGTGCTGACATCGATTTGCGGCACATGGGCTGTATGATGCAGAGGGTACGGATACCGGAGAAACTGGTTCATGGACTATTTTACCGCCCTGCGCGTTTTCCTGCGTGCAAGTCAGGTCAGGAGCTTTTCCGGGGTTGCGGCTGAACTGGGCATGGAAGTCTCCACGGTGTCCCGCCATATCAGCCGCCTTGAAGCCGATCTGGCGGTTGCCCTGTTCAACCGGACGACACGCGGGCTGCATCTGACCGAGGCCGGTGGCCTGCTACAGGCACGGGCCAGCCGGATCATGGCTGACCTTGATCACGCCCGGGAGGAAGTGACGCTGCATAATGCCTCCCCCCAAGGGCTGCTACGCATCAATGTTCCCGGCTGCTTCGGACGTCGCCATGTCATGCCCCACATGGCGGCGTTTCTGGCGGATTTTCCGGATATTCGCGCCGATGTGATGCTGACGGACACAACGGTCGACCTGATCGAAAGCGGTACGGATGTCGCCATCCGTATTGGCGCGCTGCCTGATTCCACCCTTGTCGCACGGCGTCTGGCCACGCAGTCGCGCATGGTCGTGGGCACACCGGCATATATCGCACGCGCGGGCCGCCCGGAAACGCCGGATGACCTGCGCGCGCATAGCTGCCTGCTGTTTACCCTTCATTGCGGCAACGCGTGGTATTACCGCCCCGACGGCGCGACAGATACGCCATTTGAAAAACTGCCTGTCACGGGCCTGCTGAAGGCCAATGAATCCGAAGCCCTGCTTGACGCGACGCTGCAGGGCATCGGCCTTGCCCTTCTTCCCGACTGGCTGACCGGGCCGTATCTGCGGCAGGGACGGCTGGTGCGCGTGCTGGCCGATTTCGAATGGGTCCTTGCCCCGGGGGCGGAGCGGGCAATATGGGCGGTCTATCCCCCCAAGAAAGTCGTGGCCCCGAAAGTGCGAAGCTTCATCCACTTCATGAGCCGCCGTTTCAGGGACCCGCTGTATTGGGACCCGTCGTGACGGAGCGGAGCGCGCATGGCAATTGCCGCAAAAGTCCTTTGCCGCCGTGCACGTAGCCCGATCATCAGCAGCCGGGCTATGGAAACGTCACATCACCCTGTTCGACTTTTCCAAAGACATGGAGAGCAAGATGGACACGCTGGTTATTGACCGGACCGAAAAGACCGATGATGTGGCCTCGGGACATTTCTATGAATACAGCAAGGCTGCCAATCCCATCCGCCCCAGCCTGACGCCGCGCATCCCGTATCATTTCTTTCCGCCGTCACTTTATGCACAGGGCAGTAGCCGGGTCGTGCCGCTCGACCTCAGCGGGGAACTGAAATGCCCCGGCCCGGCCACCGGCCCCGGGCTGTGCGCCAGTTTTGTCCGCATCAATGCCGGCGACCGGATCACGATGGACCCGAACGCGACGTCAATCGTGTTCTACGCCATACGCGGTCACGGCAGCGCACGCTGTGGTTCGGTGACGTTCGACTGGGCACAGGGCGACTTTTTCGCCATTCCCGCACTGGACGGCATTACGCTCGATGCCTCGGCCGATGCTGCACTTTACGCCGTGCATGACGCACCGCTGCTGACCTATCTCGGGGTGCGCGTCGATACGGCGCGCTTCCGCCCTGTCGTGTTCCGGGCCAGGGATGCGGACCGTGAACTGGATCAGGTCAGGCGTTCACCCGCCGCCGCCGAACGGAGCCGTGTCAGCGTTCTGCTGGCCGCGGATGAATTTCCGCTGACGCGCACCGTCACCCACACGCTGTGGGCAATGTACGGGACCATTGGCGCGGGCACCCAGCAGAAACCGCACCGCCATCAGTCCATCGCCCTGGACTGTTAAGCGGCATGGAAAAGTGACCCCTTCGGAAGGGGGACAGGCAGCTAAAAACGACCCCTTTCTGAGAAACGGGTTCACGATGGCCTTCATGCTGAATGGAGGCCCGGTTTGGGATGCTTGTTGTGGAAACAATTGGAAAGATCCG
>NZ_NKTX01000057.1 GCF_003207815.1 Komagataeibacter oboediens
TTCAGCATGAAGGCCATCGTGAACCCGTTTCTCAGAAAGGGGTCGTTTTTGGCTGCCTGTCCCCCTTCCGAAGGGGTCACTTTTCCATGCCGCTTAACATCCTGACCGACCCCACGAAGGCCATGAGGACAACGCCAAGCACCACCGGCACCCAGACCGGCACACGGTCAAGCCCCGTGCGCGCCAGCAGGTCGGTGACCTTCCCCGTCGTGAACCACGTTCCGTACATCGTCAGCTATGCCGCTACCCTACACTACGGATACCCGCCCCACGCCCGTCCACGGCCGTGTGGCCATGGCGGATGGACGGGTACCCACGCATGTTCCGGAAAAGCGAATGACCGCCCCGGAAATAAACACTGTTTAGTTCAAACCTTAGGAATTAATGCCTGATACCCTGGACATATCCTGAAAAATATCGACACATGTTCATTTGCAACCGCTTGCCCAACATGATGTCGCGTCAGGCCAATGCGAACTGTGTTAATTTTACATTAAGCATGTGTCAAGGCGTACCCATCATTCCGGGTAGGTTTTTCCATTTCCCATAGACAGGCCAGGACAACCAGACATGACCCGGAAAGTGGATACCTCCTGACCACCCGGCATGTCTGACACAATATTTCCATTAAATTTCTGTTTGAATATCAGCGTTATATTTGCACAACCTGATTGTACCGAATCAGGCATGACTGCATGTTATCCACCCATCTGGATCATGGCCTGCGTGCACCCGTTCTGCTTGACGGTTTTTATCGCATTTTTATATGAACGACGTTCATTATGCCTGCGCAACGCCCGCGCATGTCCGCCCGGTAACGGTAGTACGGTATTTCCATTCCCCTGCGCGGGGCATGGAGGGAAGAAAGAAACGGATGAACGCCCCTTCGCCCACAACAAAAAATGGCCCCTATCACAAGGGCCATGTTGCAGAAGACCTGATACGCATGGCTCGACACCTGCTGGACAGGGAAACGGTCGAATCCGTGTCCGTGCGCCGCCTGACGCGGGAAGTCGGCGTGACGCCAGCAAATTTCTACAATTATTTTTCCAGCATCAATGACCTGCTGCTGACGATTGCCGCCGAGGCATTCAGGGAATGCACCCGGCAGCTCCGCTATTTCCACCGCAACGCAACAACACGCACGGATGCGCTGAAGGCGTCACTGGTGGAATATACAGGCTTCGCGCAGCGTCATCCGCAGACATTCCGCATCATGTTCGGCTATGTACCCAACGCCATTTCACACCGGATCTATCACGCCGCGGCAATGCAGGCCTTTGCCGCCCTGCTGGAGATCATATACGGCCGGAACATGCTCCACCTTCATGATATTGAAGGCACCAGGAAACGGGCCCGTATCGGATATGGCCTGTGCGCCATGGGGCATGGACTGGCGATGATGCTGGCCGACGGCCAGCTGCCGTTTGACAACAAACCGGGACAGAGCCCGCAGCAGATGATCGAAGGCATAGTGGATGCCTTCATTCACAATGAACTGTACCATACCCTGACCCGGCCGGCAGATGACCCGGCGCAGGGGCAGATGCCCCTACCCCCTTGATTGCAGGGAAATCCTGGACTTTAAAATGCAGGTTAAGGGTTTCTACCATAATGCAGTGGGGGAGAGGCAGGGAGCACAGGAATCTTACGTCAGATCATGTATATGAAACCATCTTTCTGTCGCCGTTATTTAAGGTCATAATCGTCAGGGATCACATTTCCAACAGAAGGATGGTTCCCCCGCCATCTTTCACCATATGTTTCCCTAACCGATCCCCGCCATGCCCATAAGGATGACGTCCCATTTCAAGAGCCTACCATAAAGGAAATGTTGCCGAGGACCTGCGGATTGCAACCGTCAGGATACTGGACACCGAACGGCTGGAAGATCTGTCAGTACGTCGCCTGGCGCGGGAGGTGAAGGTTGCGCCTGCAAATTTCTATAATCATTACGGAAGCCTGAACGACCTGCTGCTGGAAATTGCCGCAGATTATTTCGAGGTTTTCCGCGAACAGGCCGCCCATATCAGCCGCACCTCGGCAACCCGGACCGAAGCGCTGAAGCGGACGGTCCTGTATTTCGTGGACTTCGCACGGCTCCGCCCGCAGCTTTATCGGTTGATGTTCGGCTACATACCCGATGCCTATACCTACCCCCGTTACCGACTGACCGCGAGTGCGGCGTTCGAGGACCTCATGGAACTGATGTACGGCTACAGGGTCTTCACCAGCCGTGATGATTTTGGTCCCGGGGACATGGCAACACTGGGAAGCAAGGTGCAGATCGGATACGGGATGTACGCCATGCTCTGCGGCCTTTCCAACCTGTTCATCGCCAACCCCGTCGAAGGCCCGTTTTCCAAAACGGACAATCCGCGCGAAAGCATCGCGACCTTCCTCACTGGCATTCTTGATGCCTTCATAAGGGGGGACCTGCCAAAGGTGCTCGGGGCCAAGCCCTGATCCCCGGCGACCCTTTTCGCCACGGGGGCAAAGCCGTTCCCAGCCGCCTTCACATGAAAACCATGAAGCATGTGCCGGGACTGCCGCATCATGGCTTCGGATTTCACCCCTTCCCTGTCGGCATGCGCTTGCACATACCGTGCGAACAGGGCAACACACGCCCTTCCATTCCCCCGCCCCGTGTCGTTCATCTCTTTAACTGTCCAGTCATGACTATTTTCATTCCGGCCTTTCATGCAAACTGTTTTTTGCTTATCAAGGGCGGGTTCGTGGAGAGAAGGAAAGAATTTTTCTGTCATGGTTCCGGCTCCTTCCCCTTCCCCCTCCGTGCATAAGCAAACGATTGCACAAACGGGACTGACCAGACTGCAAACCTGGCTCTTTGCCTTTCCTGCACTCCCTGCCGCTTTCATCATCCTGCCGATGAATATTTTCATCCCGGCTTTTTACGCCAGCCATACGGCCGTGACCCTGCTGCAGATCGGGACAGCCACATCATTATGCCGTGTCATTGATGCCCTGCTGGACCCGGCCATCGGTTTTCTGTCCGACCGTTCCCGCACCCGTTTCAATGGACGGGGGACGTGGGGGATCGCCAGTGGCGTCATCTGCTGCGTTGCCCTGTTTTTCCTGTTCCAGCCTTCGTCACATGCGACCATCCTGTACTATGGGGTCTGGGCGTTTGTCCTGTATTTTGGCTATTCCCTGTTTGAAATCCCCCGTAGCGCATGGAGCGCGGAACTCGGGTCAACCCCGCCTTTGCGAACGCGCATCAATGCAGCAATCGGCCTGTTTACCGTTGCGGGCAGCCTGATCTTCTGGCTGGTGCCTGTCATCCTGTTCCGGTTTTACGGCACGACGGGTTTCACGCAGGGAACGCTGCGCGTCATTGTCTGGCTGTATGCAGTACTGATGCTGCCCGCTGTTATATGCATCATGCGGTATGTTCCCGACAGGCCATCCGCGCGCACCATTGCCCCGACCCTGCGTGACCTGGCGCGGTCCCTGAAACAGAACCGTCCCCTTGCCCTGTATTTCCTCGCCATCGCCCTGTGGGGCGTGGGACAGGGCATATGGTTTTCCACGACGTTTCTTTTCCTGAATGACTACCTGCGCGTGGGCAGCGTGTTCCCGCTCATCATGATCGTGTTTTTCCTGTCCACCATCGTGGCCATTCCGTTATGGGGCAGGGCAGAACGGCGGATGGAACGTCACGCGCTGTGGGCCATCAGCATGATCCTGTCGGCACTGACACGACCGCTTGCCCTGCTGCCTGCGCCGGGCATGCACAGCCTGCCCTTCATCATGCTGCTGACAGCGGCGGGCGGCGCGTTATCCGCCCCCGCCAATTTCATGCCATATGCCATACTGGCGGATGTCATAGATTATGACATCTGGAAAACAGGGACCAGCAAGTCCAGCACCCTTTACGCGCTCAATACACTCATCACGAAAACGGCCCTGGCGATGGGCAGCGGCGCGGGTTTCATCATTCTGGGCTGGGTCCATTATCATGCGGGACAGGCAAATCACGGCCCTCCGCTGACGGGACTGTTGCTGTGCTATACTGTCATATGCAGCATTCCCCAGTTAATCGCGGCCATGATCATTTTTTATTTCCCAATCGGGCGACGCGCACATACGTTGATCCGCCATCGCCTGAACCGGCGCCGAACTGACACGCGGATTCCCGTAAGAAATGATCCATAACCGTCCCTTTTTCTTGCGCAGGGAACGACAGGCCACCGGCCGATTATGGCCTGCGTGCATGCTTTCTTTCTTTACGTTACATTCCGTATTGTTGCCATCCAGGGCCGCAAGCCCCAAAGCCCACCAGAAGTCCAGGAAACACCCTGTCACCCAGGTGGCACGGGACAGGCCGCAGGCCGAACAGATGGAAGTAACCGCACGCCGCACATCCCAACGGCTGTTTGATGTCCCGGCCCCCGCGACCGTCATCAGCGGGCAGACACTCCATGCGTTTGATATCCTGGACATGAAAAGCATCATGAACATGGTGCCGAATGCGGTGGTGCCAACGGATCCACAGAATATCAATACATACATCAACATCCGCGGCATCCGTCAGGTGGATAACAATGCCGATCCCAATTTTGGCATGTACCGCAACGGGATTTACGATGGCGGCCTGCGCACCAATCTGGGACCACAGGTGGATGTCGCGCGCGTTGAGGTCAATCCAGGCCCCCAGACGGGACTGTACGGACGCGATGCCGTGGGGGGCGCAGTCAATGTGATCTACGCAACCCCCGAACAGAAAACCGGCGGATACCTGACGGGGTCCTATGGCAATTACGGGCGCGGTGAACTGCAGGGCGCGATCAATGTGCCCCTGTCCCACCATTTTGCGATCCGGCTGACGGGCTGGTACATCGACCAGCCCCGGGGCGCGCTGTACAACGCCACATTACATGAATACGAAGACCGGTCCCGCCAGCAGGGCCTGCGGCTGGGCGCGAAATGGACTCCGAACGATCACCTGTCACTGACATGGATGGCGGAATATTCGGACCTGCATGGTCCCTCCCTGGCGGGTTACGCCCCCAATGGCGTTGCCAACCTGGTCCAGACCGGCACAGCCGAGACGCCAGGCGTGGTTTACCGCGATACCCCCGACCGTTCCCATACCCGTCAGCTCTACCTGTCGCAGGACCTGACATACACATCCCGCTGGGGTACTTTTCAGTGGCTGTCGTCCTATCGTGACTATCACCTCAATGCCGTTGAAGACGGGGACCGTACCGACCTGTCGGCATCGTCCTATCCGCTGACATTGCAGAACCAGTTCATCCGCCACGAAAACACACGCAACTATTACACTGAACTTCTATGGTCCTCCCCACAGAACCGTCGCCTGACCTTTATGGCGGGGGCTTCGTACTTCCATGAGTACTTTTCATTCCAGCAGATCTACAATACAAAAATCGACCTGAGCCTACTGCAGGGCATATGGGGCAATATCGCCTGTGACGCATTACAGGGTGACCCGACATGTTCCACCATTCCCGGTGGCGGCTTCCCCAATACCGGCACGCAGGACATGAGCGAATACGCCCCCGGTCCCGGGTCGGGCATCGGGACGCAATCATGGTCGGGGTTCATTTCCTCCACCTTCCATTTCACCCCCACGCTCAGCCTGACGGCGACGGCACGCTATACGCACGACCACAAGACACTGGCCTATAACCAGTACAATACTCCGCTGACACCCAGCGGGCAGGCCATTGCCGCCCTGTTCAGCAATGTGTACCCGGACATGTCGCTCCGCGATACCGCGACCTATGGCAACTGGAGCCCCAGCGCCGAACTGAATTACCGCCCGTTCCAGAACGTCAATCTATACGCGCTGTACAGCAATGGCTTCCGTGCGGGTGGGTTCAGCACGACCACCACCACCCCGTCCCTGATCCCTTATGGTGAAGAAACGGCAACCAATTATGAACTGGGTGGCCGCACCCGGTGGCTGAGCGGGCGTCTGGGCGTGAATGCCAGCCTGTTTTACATGACCCAGAGCCATCTTCTGCTGGATGAGGCCGATCCACGCGCGCCCGCCGCATTCAGTTTCTACTACCTGGCCAATGTCGGCAGCGCGCGGACATACGGCGCGGAACTGTCGGCCCGGTTCCTGCCGACAGGCTGGTGGTCCCTTTCGGCCAGCATGGGCTGGCTGCATGCCCGCATGGCCGGTGGCCTGTCATATGGCAGTTATGTCGGCAACCAGCTTCTGCCTGACACCCGGACATGGACGACGAACATACGCTCCGAAATGGCGTATCCCATCACACCCACCCAGAACCTGCTGTTTAGCGTCAACTGGCACCATGAGGCAGGCGGCGCGCTGGATATTACCGACATGCCGTGGCATTCGCTTGACCGGCTGGACCTGACACTGGGCACGACGTGGAAGAAAAACCAGCTTGTGGTCTTTGCCAACAACGCCTTCAACAACCGTGTTGTCGATTACGCCCTGACCGACGGCATGTATATCCTGACCCCGCCTGCGACCTATGGGGTGCGCTTCACGGCTGCCTTTTAGGGTATTTCAGGCACCTGCCCCTGAAACACCCATGACATCAAGGGAAGCTTCAGGGAACACCGCCTGTTTGAAAAAGGCGGTGTTCCCATAAATGCTTTCCTATTTTTTCGCCTTTATCAGGCGTGCGGCACGGCTCAGCGCCATGATCGGGAAGAACTGGCGATACAGGTCATACCGCAGCATGAACGCACGTGACAGTTCCGCCCCCTGCAACAGCCGTTTTGACAACGCGGGATCATCCAGCCGGATGGTCTGGCCAACACCGTAACCGGGGAAGCCGGTGCCGGTGAATTCCTTTTCCTGCCAGCTTCCGTCCGCCTGCTGCAGGTCGATCAGGTACCTGCACCCGCGGGCAATGGCATCGTAATCCTGTGGGCGATTGGCTGCGATCAGGCCCATCAGCGCCCATGCGGTCTGCGATGGCGTAGTCGCCCCCCGCCCGACCGCGGACAGTTCCATATAGGATGCGCAGCTTTCACCCCACCCACCATTTTCCTGCTGATGGGCCACCAGCCAGTCGCAGGCCTTGGTAATATAGGGCTGCGTCATGTCCTCGCCAATTGCCGCAAGTGCCGGCAGCACTGCCCCCGTACCGTACAGGTAATTGACACCCCAGCGACCGAACCACGGCCCGTCGGGTTCCTGTTCGGCGCGGATATAGGCCAGCGCGCGCTGGACGGTAGGCATATGACGCGGCAGGCCCAGAATGCCAAAGGCTTCGATGACATGCGCCGTCACATCGACGGATGGCGGATCAAGCGCCTCGCCAAAATCACAGAACGGAATCTTGGACAGGATACTGCGGTTATTGTCCTTGTCGAACGCGCCCCAGCCACCGCACTCGCTCTGCATACCGATCAGCCAGTTCACCCCGCGGCTTATGGCCTCCTCCACGCCACGTTTCTTCCATTCCTCGCGGTTGCGGCACGACGACAGCGCAATCAGGGCAACAGCCGTATCATCCGTATCGGGATAACGGTCGTTGGCATATTCAAACGCCCAGCCACCGGGTTCCACATCCGGCAGCTTGATGGACCAGTCGCCCTTTACACGTACCTGACGGTCCAGCAGCCAACCCAGCGCCTGGTCCATCTCCGGCGTAAACTGCGTTTCGCCATCGGCATCATGCAGGGCCATGATCGCCAGCATGGTATCCCACACCGGGCTGTTCGTTGCCTGGATCCAGCTGGCATCGCCCCTGTCGTGCCGCCAGCCGGGATCATTCAGCGCGGACAGCGCCTTGGCCATGACGGGATGATGGAACTGGTAATCCTCGCCATGCAGCGCCATCAGGCCGTACACCCATGGCGGCTGGATGCCACCCCAGCCCCCATCGGCATCCTGATGGCGAATGATCCATTCCAGCATGTGCCGGATCGCAGCTTCGCGCAGGGTGCTGCGCTTGAGGAATTTCGACTGCAGCCAGTGCAGGCCACGGTCCGTCGTGCGGAAGAACGTGCCCCATGGATCCTTCCCGCCCTTGGCGGGCAGTTCGTAATCGAAATTCGCACGCCCCCCGGGAAACAGCACGTCCAGCCGATCCTGCGGGCGCAGCGGGCGGCTGGGCCTGCGCGCGGACAGGATGGCCAGCGGCACCAGCGTCGCACGCGCCCACTGCGCGAAATTGTAGATGGAGAAAACGAATTTATTGGGAAACCAGATGACTTCCGGCGGCAGGTTGGGCGTTTTCTCCCACGGCCATTCCCCGATCAGGGCCAGCCAGTAGCGCGTGAAGACACGGATGTTTTTCAGCCCGCCCTTGCTGGCAATCCATGTGGCGGCCCGGCTAATCGCCGGGTCATCGGCGGGATAGCCAAGCGAGCGCAGGGCGGCGTAGGATTCCACGGTGGCATTGATGTCGCCATTCCCGGCGCCGTAATACGTGCCCCATGACCCGTCCTCGCGCTGCATTTCCAGCAGGGCCTTGCCCAGACGGGGCCGCAGCGGATGATCTTCCAGCCCGAGGAACCACAGCGCAAGGCACCATTCCGCCTCCATCGACGCATTGGACGCAACCGACCCGACCCAGTGGCCATCGGGCTTCTGCTGCCCGATCAGCCAGTCACACGCGGCGGAAATCGTATGGGACAGGCTGTTGTCCATTGCCCGCAGGCCCGACGCGGCGGCAGCCGGGACCGGTGCGCCGCCTTTCTTCACGGACCGGGTACCAGCAGCGGGGAAAGTGGTGTCGGAAGCGGTCTGGGGCGTCGCGGCACCGGCGGGCACCGTGGTTTTTGTTAACGGACGACTTTCCCTTGTCATGTTTTCCATACCTGTGTGAACTATCATGGAGAATGTGAAGGATATTGCTGGTCTGGATCAGGCCGCCTGGGTGTCTGGCAGAAGCAGTCGCTGGAAATCAGCGAAAACCGTATGCCACCATTCCTGATCCATTTCTACAAAGCCCAGGTTTCTTAGAAAAAATGCCCCTTCGGCAGCAAACAGCGCGGTACGGGCCTGACGGGCTTCCGCACAGTCCGGGTCGCACCCGCTGAACCACCCCGCGTACCAGGCGCGTATCTTCTGTAAATATTTTGGCGACTGAAGCAAGGTGACAAGCATGCCGGCTATTCTGGCCTGGGTTGTGTCATCAAGCTGGCTGACTGCCCGGACATAGGCGCGTGCCCGGTCAACCACACTGGCATCGGGGCCAATATGCCGGGCGACACGCGCATCGAATGCGTCCAGCCAGCGGTCGATCAGCGCGCTGATCAGGTCGTCCTTGCTGCCGAAGCAGTACTGCAGGCCGCCCTTGGTAATCCCCGCTTCGCGCGCCACGGCATCCAGCGTCAGGGCGTTCGCGCCTTCACGCTGGACAAGCTGTTCAACGCAGTCCAGCACGTTCTTGCGGTCAATGGTCCTGGGGCGCGCCATGCGTTTCCTCTGTCGTTTCAATCCGTCCGTATGGAATTAAATCAGGGGCTTTCGCCATGCAAGGGGGAATCCCCCGCCCTGCTGGCGGCATGTTCAGGCCCGCCGTCCGCGCGTCATCAGCCCCACGATCATGAGGAACGCCAGCAGCATGAAGCTGCTGCTGACACTCAGGCTGGCGCTGATCGCCGCCTTGTAGGCTTCACGCACCTGCAGGTGCATGGCGGGCGATAGTCCCTGCACGGCGGCCATCCCTTTTTCCAGAAACGCCGCCACGTCGATTTTTTCAGGCAGAGCATACAGCCGTCCCTGCAATGTCAGCGCCATGACCCCGCCCGACAGCGCAACGCCAAGGGAGCCACCAAGGGAACGGATGAAGGCCATCATGGCCGTGGCGATTCCCAGCATGTCGGGCGGCACGGAATTCTGGATGATGACCGTTGCATTCGGCATGCCGATTCCCATGCCCACACCAAGGCAGCCGAGGCTGAGCAGGAAAAACAGCGCAGGTGCGCCATGGTGGGCGCAGAATGCGATCAGGGTCAGCGCCGAGAATTCGATCCCGACCCCCATGGCCAGTAGCAGCGTATAACGCTGCGTTCGTGATGAGACATATCCCCCCACCACCGAACTGACCATCATCGTGCCGACCTGCGGCAGCATCATCAATCCCGATACTTCCGGCGTCTGCCCAAGGACAAGCTGGTAATATAGCGGCAGGAAAACCAGCGATCCCAGCATGGCAAAGGACATGATCCCCGTCGCCGCAACACAGACGGAAAAGCTGGCGATCCGCAGCAGCCCCAGGCTGATCAGCGGTTCTGGCGCGCGCCGTTCCTGCCAGATGAACAGAACGAAAAACGCAACACTGCCCGCAAGCAGCAGGACCGTCAGCGGCGACGTCCACGCCAGCGCCGTGCCAACCGAATTGAACAGCAGCAAAAAGCCCGCCGTCGCCACAGCCAGCAGGGCAGCGCCCGGATAATCAACCTGTGGTTCCGCTTCGGACCGTCCAGCGGGCAGGCCGAACATGATCAGGCCAAGGGCCAGAAGCCCGATCGGCAGATTGACAAGGAAGACCCATCGCCATGACAGGGCGCTGGTCAGCACGCCCCCCAGAAAGGGTCCGGCAACGCTGCTGACGGCAAAGGCCCCGGTAAAAAGTCCCTGGTACCGGCCACGCTGCTGTGGCGTGACCATATCACCGATCACCGTCTGCGATAATGTCATGAGACCACCGGCCCCGATGCCCTGCAGCCCACGAAATACGATAAGCTGCCACATACCCTGCGCCAGGCCACACAGCAGGGACGCGCCAAGCAAGGCCCCGATGCTGAATGCAAGCAGCGGCCTTCTGCCAAACATGTCGGACAGCTTGCCATACATGGGCGTTGCTATGGTGGAAGTCAGCATGAAGGCGGTGACTACCCACGACATATGCGCCAGACCGCCAAGATCGGTCACAATGGTCGGCAGCGCGGTCGAGACAATGCTCTGGTCAAGCGCCCCCATGACCATGGTCATGATCAGGCCGGTAAACACAAGAAGGCGGGTTGCAGGCGTATAGGTGGAAGCGGGGTCCAGCGAAGGGTCAGGCTGCACGGAAATATCCTGTCATGTCGGAACCCGATCATGCAGTCCCCCATGCCGTGCAGGCAAGACAACGATCCCGTCACCGCCGCGCGGCCATTTGCCCCCTGTCCCGTTCCGCAAATGCCCGGCACAGCCTGTTTCTTCAGGACAGATTGCAAATCACAGGACGTCTGTGGTGAAGCTTTTTCCAGCAGATTTTGGAAAACGCCGTCCTTGTATTGAAAAAGACAGCATCCGCAAAATTTTGTTTCCTTGTCAGAAGGTCACGTTCCGGCAGTCCCTACATATCCAGCGTCAGGGACGGACTGCGGCTGCGTGAACAGCACAGGGCGATACTGCCGCCCTGTTCTTCCTCTGTCAGGACCATATCCCTGTGGTCCCCTTCCCCCGCCAGAAGAGGCACGACGCAGGCGCCGCACATGCCCTGTTCACACGACAGGGCAACATCCACCCCCGCCGCGAGGAGGGCCGAGGCAATGCTCTGCCCCGCGGGCACGTGCACCGTCTGTCCCGATCGCGCCAGCACGACCTCGAAAGGACGCTCAGACAGGGCATGGGCTGAATCCGTGGGCCGGAAATATTCCGTATGAATCTGCCCGGTCTCCCAGCCTGCCGCAACGGCATGGGCGAAAACGGCATTCATGAATCCGTCCGGCCCGCACAGCATGATCGCCGTGTCCGGGTCGGGTATATCCAGAACGGCGGGATATCCACCGTTGCGCGGACTCTGGCTGAAACGCACATGCTCCCGGTACGGGCTGGCATCCAGCATATCGCGAAACGGCGCACGTTCGGGGTCGCGCGCGTAAAAATGCAACTGCCAGTCGGCATTGTCACGTTGCAGGCGCATCATCATGGACAGAAGTGGCGTTACGCCAATCCCGCCGCCCACCAGTACATACCGCCGCGCGGCCGGCAAAGAAAAGGCGTTGCGGGGGACGGAGACCTGCAGTTCCATGCCCGGCCGCACCTGCGTGCACAGCGATTGCGACCCACCACGTGAATCCGCCTCGCGCTTGATACAGAGCAGATAGGCGGACGGGTCATCGGCAGACCCGCACAGTGAGTACTGGCGGATCAGGCCGGACGGCGTCATGACATCCACATGCGCGCCGGGTTCAAAAGCCGGGAGCGTGTCGTCGCCGGGGCGCGCCACGAGGCGCAGGCGCACGCACTCCGTCCCTTCTGGGGCGACATCATCGACATGGACCGGAAACAGGGGAGACATGGGCCGTGTTTCCTTCAGGCCGTGAAAAACTGGCTCAGCCCCATCGTGCGCAGGGCGCGGCGATAGGCGATCGAGCTACGGTCCGCCATCACATGTGCCTCCAGCGTCGGGTCCAGGGGCAGGTTTTCAGGCTTCTGCGCTTCCACCAGCGCACGGTCTTCCTCGAAAACCTTCAGGTTGAAGTCGTACACATCCTGCAGCGGCAGATCCTTGTCGAAATTCCGGCACATCGGCGCAAACATCCGCGTCTGCCGGGCCGATACGGGTGACGCCGCATTCATGATGACAAGGCGGCCATTATCGGGGAAGTGGATTTCCAGTGTCGCGACAAAAGGCACATGCACCCGGAAATGCCGCAGCCATTCGAACCCGGGCCGTCCGCGATCGGACTTGCCAATGGGGTAATTGCCGACACTGCTGCGATATTCCGCCTCAAACCCGTCCGGCGTAATCCGGGTCTTGTACGGCGGTACCACAGGGTTTTCCGGGTCGGCAAAGGTGTCGGTATGAACAAAGGCGAAGTGGGCCACGTCAATGAACCCTTCGACCTGCCGTCCTGCAAAACCGGCAATGTCGATCCACGGGCAGTTGATCTGCTGGTAGTCCGGATCATCCCAGTGCGGCATGGGGGGAATGGCTGGCGTATCCCCTTCCGGCCGCAGGCAGGTCCAGATCAGGCCATAGCGTTCCACCGCCGGATAGGTACGCAGGTTGAGCTTCGAGGGAATCGCGCTGTCGGGGTGGGCGGGAACCCGGACGCACTTCCCCTGCCCGCCGAAACGGAAGCCGTGATAGGCGCAGGCCACGGTCTGGCCATCACCTTTGCCCATGCTTAGCGGAACACCACGATGCGGGCACAGGTCATCGGCAATCACAATGCCATCCCCCGCGCGATAGACCACCAGCGGGGCATCCAGCAGGGTAACGCCCAGCGGCTGATCGCCCAGTTCGCGCACCAGGGCGACCGGGTACCAGCACCGGGCCAGGATGGTCCAGTCATCCACATCAAACGTCATGTTACGGGGCAGGCTGTGGGCGTCTGTAGGGCGGGCACAGGCGGTGGTCATGATGGGTTCTCCTGAACGGGTCGGACATGGTCCGGCGGCTGTCAGAAAGATCATTTCACAGGCAATGCGCTCTCAGATATATCATAATTGATCATTTACCATTCTCAAAACAAGAACGCATGCAGCCCTTTTCCCGCTTTCTGGTCTATTTCCTGGCCGTGGCCCGCCATCGCTCCATACGCAAGGCGGCCGAGAGCCTGCATATCGCGGGGTCCGCCATCAACAGGCATATCCTGCTGGGTGAAAAACAGCTCCAGACCCCGCTGTTCGAACGCCTGCCGTCCGGCATGCGCCTGACGGCAGCGGGCGAACTGCTGTATGGATGCGCCCGACGCTGGGTGAAGGATCTGGATGACCTATGTGGACGGCCGGTTCGATGCAATGGATCACATTTGTTATCTCTCTGCGTTTCTCTAAATCTTGTTTTCTCGGTGGAATGCATCGCT
>NZ_NKTX01000058.1 GCF_003207815.1 Komagataeibacter oboediens
GATCGTAGTGCGCCCACAATCTCACGCAGACGATCAGCGGACAGCCCTGTGTCGAACTCCAGCCGCACACCGTCCGGAAAGACCAGGCTGACGGCTCGGTCGGACAGCGTTCCCTGTTCTCTCCGACGCTCCAATGGCTGCGGCTCGGGGGCCGGGGCCACCATGACAGGTATGAACGATGTCCCGCCTTTGGCCCGAGCCTCTCGCCGCCAGCGAAACACCAGACTTGGATGGATCCCATACTGTGCAGCCACCTCCCTTATGGGGCGTCGGCTCTCGTAGGACGCGATGACCACTCGCGCGCGAAATTCAGGGGCGTGCCAGCGGCGGCGATCCGAAACGATCTCGATCCGCGAGGCGCCCGCCAGCCTGTCCCGCTCGCCTGTCTCTCTACCGCTCCTTTGGAGCCTCTCTGCGGTACTACCTGCGACACTCGCAGGTAGTACCGCGTCCCTATCTCTTAAATCGCTCATGCTTCATAGCTGAACCAGACCAGAAGTATTCAGCAAGGCGTCAGTCGCCGGGAGCTTACACCCATACAGGATATCGGCCTGGGTCATGGTCGTGATGAAGATGGTCATCATGGACTGACGGGACATCCAGGCCAGCACCGCCCCGTCAGGCCCGGAGCGCATCAGTTCGGAGAGGATGTTGGTGTCGAGAACGATCACACTCCGAAAACCACATCCCTGATAGCCTCACGGGACACGGCAGGCAGGTCTACCCCGTCCAGCCTGGCAAAACGCTGGTGGATAGCCTGACCGGCATCCACCCCCTGCGACACTTCAGCGGAAAGAGCCGAGCGCAGGATATCGCGCACCTCTTCCTCCATGGAACGCCCATGCTGTGCTGCGCGCAGACGGAGCCGCTGCTTGAGACTGTCATCGAGATTGCGAATAATCATGACGGCCATAGGAACCTCCAGCAGGCAATGACAGCATTGCAATCACTGACTGCGCATTTTCAATCATCAGGTCAGGTTAGGTGTTTGAGGGAAGAGACGAAATCTCGCGCCAAGCTGAAAACGGAAGCGCAGGTCTAAACTGGCCTGAAAATCCAGACGGAAACAGAACGCGGGAACGATCTCTCATTCCCGCGCTGAAGATTACCAGTAATATTCGTGGGGCCGCCGGGTGCCGGTATACGGAAAGACCGCCTCGAGAGGATCGAGATCGCCCTTGATGATCAGGTGGGCAATATGCCTGTCATGATGACGGCCAGGGCGGATATCGTGCAGATGGCTGTACCAGTTTGGAGATTCAGAGGCATCACGTGAGCCTCCATAGCCACAGCGATCCGGTCGGTTGGCCCAGCGATGGTCCCGGCCGTGTCTGCGGCTGTGATGATAGGTGCGAGACATGGGAGCTTCCCCTCCATGACGCACGGAGTGATTTCCGGGCGTACCTACATCACCCAATCTCCCCTGTTCTGGTTGTTCATTTGCTTTTGACCACCGGCTTAAGCCGTGCCTGCAGGGTCATGGCCGCGATCATGCCGGAACGGCTCTCATGGGATGATCTGGCAAGCGCATCCAGCCGCTCCAGAACGCGGCGGGGAAGGGAGATGTTCGCTCGTTCTACCCGGTCATCAAGGACGGCCGGATCAATGGTGACAAAGCCCACTGTCCAGCCTTCATAATCCGGGTTGTTCTGGATGGCGTCGAGTGTGCTGGGAGAAGGCACAGCCTCTCCGGCATCCAGCGTGGCGTCGATCCATGCCGCAGCGGCCTCTTCCGCATTGGAAATGGCTTCATCGAGCGTGTCGCCTGCCGAAAAGCAGCCGGGAAGGTCAGGAAAGACAACACCAAATGCCGTTGCCTCGCTGCCCCGTTCGATAACAACCGGATAGCGCATGATGATCCTCCTAGAGACCCGCCTGTTTGCGGATGGCGGCAACCAGACCGGTGCCCAGATCCTTTTTGGGATGAGGGACGACCACGATCCCTGGTCGCGACGGATGTTTGAAGACGTTGTGTGAACCGCGCACGCGATCCAGCTTCCAGCCTGCTTTTTCTAGCTCTCGGATCAGATCGGCACTCTTCATTTACACATCATACACACGACATAATTCCTGTTCAAGGAGGCCGTGAGAGGATCTGGCCAGATCATATCCAGGTTGAAGCGTCGTCAGCATACAGACATTCGCCTCTGATCTACGCGCGCGCACTCATAAACGACCTGGATACCTATCCCTGACGCATTGATGGAACGACCGTTTTACAACCCTACGGCTACCCTTACGACGACCCATCGACATACCCGAGGCCGACATTGCGCCTACCCATAGGTAGCAGCTCTTCATATATACACCATTGCACCACTGGTGCGGATGCTCAGGAACCTGCCTGGCGGATCTGGGCGATCATTTCATCGGCTGTGATCTCTCCGCGCTGGCGTGCATCCATGATTGCGGTGAGCGCCCTGTCATGAGGGAGCACATGCGGATCATCGGGTGTCGCCGTATGAGCGGCCCTGCCATGCGGGGCCGGAAAGGTTATGCCCGTCACATCGGGATTGCGCGTAAACATTCCGGCCAGGATATGGTCTGCCTGCTGGATGTAATTGCCTAGGACATCCCGGGATACGCGCGCGGAATCGGCCGAGGTGGTGATGTCGAGGCCAGCGACATGCGGCAGGAGATCGAGGATGCGCGTCAGGGCTTCGATATCCTGCTGTGTCAGCAGGGTTCCCCCGTCCCCGATCACCAGCAGCTGCCAGGGCCGCTTCTGTGGCAATGTCCCGGGATTGGTGCTGCTGTCGGGACTGTCTTTCATGACGATGACCCCTTCTCCAGAACGTCTTCGATGCCCTGCTGCCTTCTGAGCAGGGCCTCATAATGCTCCACGGACATGATGACGAAACGCGGCTTGTGGTGCCTGGTGATGACTACAGGTGCAACGGCGGCCGCTTCGAAAAGATCGCTGGCATTGCGGGTCACGCTGCTCGCTGGAAACGCTTTCATGGAGCATGATCCAGATATGACGGATTATCTGGAATATACAGGAAACCCGTATTCCCTGCCAGAAAATCGGGAAAAGGAGGCCTGGACGGACGAATAGGAAATGGCCAGCTCATCAATCCCTGACAAGGCCCGCAGAGCGCCCTGGGAGGCCGCACAAAGCGCAATTCCCGTTATTGCCCCCAAACCCCCTAGCCACCACACATAATAACGCCTGTACGGCCATCCTGTGGCGTCTGGCGGGCATGTTGTGACACGTGAGCTGCTGAATGATCGCCTGAACGCCGGTGTGTCTTGAGCAGATTACGGTTTTGCCCGGTTCTTCTGGTGTTGCAGGCGTCGGGCGAGCGCGGAGCGGGAGCCCCGTAGGGCGCCAAAGGCGCCGATGCGTGAGAGGAAGGTCTTGGTGGAGAGACGATGCGGCAACGCATCGTCAGATTATGATTTCGCGCCGTAGGCGTGTCCGTTTAGCGCAGCCCTGAAAGGGCGAGCAGGGGGGGATGCTGGGTGGGAGATCGCGCGAAGCGCGATCGGGACGGCCGTAGGCCGCGAGCCGGCGGGGGCGTAGCCCCCAAGAGGCGGTGCTTGGAGGCAATTTGGCTAAAGATTGCAGAGAATGGAAAGTTATCCACAGCCTTAGAGTGTTAATTTATGTGTTAATAGTAGTGTTAAGGGTTTTCCACAAACACGTAACTGACTGAAAATAAAATACAAAAACAGCGTTTTGGGGCCACTTGCGTCAACGAAACCCCGAATCTAGTGACTCCAGAACCCCGAATCTGCGTCAACGAAACCCCGAATCCAGCTCTTGCGTCAATGAAACCCCGAACCTAAACTGATCGTCAATGAAACCCCGAATCAAAGCAACCCGTCAACGAAACCCCGAACTGGCACTTACCGTCAGTGAAACCCCGAACATTGATGGACGTTCAGTTCTACTTCCGGAACGATATCCGACACCAGATCTTTTTATTTGTGATGTCCTTGATGCCATCCCCAAAGATGATATGGCCTCGATGGAACATCCAATTTTCTCGCTTGCCACTAAACCTGATCGACGCATTTTCCGATACGAGCACAATGGCAATACAGTTGAGATCGTTCCGAGCGTCAAAGGGCTTGCGACGATCCATGACAAGGATATCCTTATCTATTGCATTTCGCAGCTTATCGCGAAAATGAATCAAGGTGAGCAGCCAAATCGAACTCTCCACCTTACCGCACGCGATTTATTGGTGTGGACCAACCGTCAAACCGATGGTGATGGCTATAAGCGGCTTCGGAGCGCGTTTGAGCGCTTAGCAGGCACACGGATCACCACCAACATCAAAGCTGATGGAGAAGAAATCACCGAAGGCTTTGGTCTTATCAATGAATGGCGAATTGTCCGTAAGACCAATTCCGGACAAATGTCCGAAATTAAGGTAACGCTGTCCGAATGGCTATTCAGAATGATCGAAGGCCGAAGTGTACTAACATTACATCGCGATTATTTCCGTTTACGCAAGCCACTTGAACGGAGAATATACGAACTTGCACGCAAGCATTGTGGTGCTCAGGAAAAGTGGGTTGTTTCTATAGAAATTTTACAGAAAAAAACAGGGGCCAGTAGCCATATTCGCGTATTTCGCTCAATGCTCCGTGACTTGGCAATCAATAACCACTTGCCTGATTATGCTGTCGAAATAAACAGCAACACAGTTACTTTTCGCAATCGGGAAACGATGGATACCCTCAAAGTAATAGAGCCAAAGCTCCAGAAACCATTTGTCGATCCCGAGGATTTCCATGACGCTAGAGGAGTCGCTCCAGGATATGATGTCTACGCACTCTATGATGAATGGGTGTCATGGTGGAATGATAGCGGACAACCAGAGTTGCAAAACCCCAGCGCCGCATTTGTCGGATTCTGCCGCAACCGACACAAACGCAACCCTATACGCTAGACACAGCCTACGTGTATAATTGTATACGTGTATAAATGTATACTTATCTGCTAACGATCCTGCTTCGTCCTTTCTTCACGAACAGATCGTCCAGTGCTTCTCCAAGCAAACTCTGAACCGTCGTCCCCTCTTCGGCCGCTATAATACGAAGCTGGGTGCTGACTTCAGGAGAAAAGTGCCCACCGATCAACTTGGTCCCCTTACGACCATTCAGCGTAGGTTTACGGGATGATATATCTGGCTTCGGGGAAGGGTCTGGGATTGCCTCACCACTACCTTTGGCGCGATCAAGCATCGCTTGTAGCGTATTGCTTTTTGCCATCACACTACCTCCCGATTTTTGTATAATTGTATATCTGTATACTCGTATAGACGCTTAATTTCGTTTGCTGCTGGCCCATGTGCTTCGAATTCCTGCACAGCCTGTCCCGCCGCCTGTGCACGGAAAAATGCCTTGCGGTTTCCTACTGTCACCGGACAGACCGTTGCCCCCAATTCGGTCACGGCCTTAATGGCATCCCCTGTCTCCTGCCCCTGGGGGGGCACAAAAGTTAAAACGACAGCGAACGCTTTATCGAGCTGACGAACCACATCCAATGTGTGTGTCATACTCATTGTATCGAACACGGCCGTCTTCGTCGGAATGAGAACGAAGTCAGCATGCCGCGCCGCTTCATAAGCTACATCACGCGCAACAGCAGCTCCGTCGATAATCACAAGATCAGTACCCGCATCCGCGCAGGCTTTGAGCATTGCAGGCAAACGTATCGGCTGAATTGAAGCCACAGCCGGTGTATCGAGCTGGCGTACGTCTTTCCAGAAAGAGGCTGTCGCCTGTGGGTCCAAATCAATAATAGCAACAACCTTACCCGCTTGCTCAGCCGCGACAGCGAGACAGGTAGCAAGCGTCGTTTTTCCGACACCGCCCTTCTGCGAAAGAACAGCAAGAACCTTCATGCTACACCTCTACACGTATAATCTTATACCTGTATACACTTTCTACGAGGGAAGAGAAGGCCTCACCTTATCTCTCTGCACAATGGCAGCAACAGTGTTCTTGCTGATTCCCAGATCGCGGGCGATCCACCGATAACTCCGCTTTTCAGCCACCAACGCCAGAACCTTCGGAGCCAGACGGTCAGACTTCGGCCGCTCTCCTTTCTGTCGGCCGAGAACCTTCCCGCGCGCCCTGGCGGCGGCCAGACCGGACTTTACCCGCTCGCTAATCAGATCCCGTTCGAACTCAGCGATCCCGGCCAGAACCGTCGCCAGCATTCGTCCATGTGGTGTCGCCAGGTCGAACGTCATCCCCGTTATGGCGATCAGGGAAACACGATAGCTCTCCAGTTCCTGAAGCGTGGAGATGAGATCAATGGTCGAGCGCCCCCAGCGGGACAGCTCCGTCACTAGAATGGCGTCAATTTCACGGGCTTGGGCCAATGCCATGACCTTTCGACGCTCGGCCCGATCCACCCGGACGCCAGAGCCGGTCTCCATGAAAACGTCCAGCACTTCATAGCCCGCACGTTCAGCAAACCGCTTCAGCGCGTCCTTCTGGCGCGCACAGGACTGATCGGCCGTGGAAACCCGGCAATAGATGACCGCACGCTGTCCCATTTGAACCCTCCCGGAAAAACCACCATGCAACCCTTGATACACCGTGGCTCCGGATTGTCCCAATTAGACTATAGACTGTTTGGGTCAACCTAATTTGAATGGAAGAAATGGGGGGGCAAGCGGAAGGGCTGCTTTTAGTGCGGATAGATCAGCAGGTCATTGGACGGCTGGCTGTCGGTAATGAAACACAATTCGGTCGCGTCAGCTTGGCATTGGTGCATCATGCTCTTTCCTCTTGGCATTTATCCGAGCCTATGGCCAAGGTCGATCATGCATCTCCTGTGGTTGCGCTGGACGTACCGAAGCGAAGGGGGATATTTAATCGTGCAGCCACACCCGCTTTGCCTTGTCATCAATCGTAAATTGGCAAACCTCGCCAAAACACTCCCCCATCTCAAATGCTAGTGGCGCCCGCCTCAATCGTAGTGTAAGCTGACAACTAATCTGTCAACCACGAGAGATCTGGAGAGCCCTGTGAGCGAGATGATGTCGAATGCGCCTGTCTACTATGCGTTGGCACAGGCGCACTTCAATCCCGTTGCGGCGATGGTTAAATACGTCGATCAAATCCAGGATCGACTGCGGCGTGAGGGGTATCCACTGTTCGAACCGCAGCAGTTCATGCAACTGGTCGTGCCGGGGCCGGGTCAAGCGCAGCCACAGGAACCACAGATTCAGAGGGCAGTGTCGTGGCTGATGACGCGCAGTGACCGAAAGGCAGGATTCATTCTCGCGCCTTCAACGATCACCTATCGCACGACCCATTACCAGACACGCAACGAATTCATCCCGGAATTGCTACGCGGCTTGGCGGCGGTACATGATGCGGTTTCACTCGACCACGTCAGTCGACTGGGGCTACGATATCTTGATGCCATTTTGCCACGCGCTGGAGAAACTACCGAGCAATACCTTGCGGACGGATTGCATGGCATTGATTTCGATGCGACCCGCCTCCGTGCTATGACTGAATCCGTGTTTGCCACGGACACTGGCCCGCTCGTCCCGAAGGGAACGCTGGTCGTCAAGGTGTATCGGATGACTGGTCCTTTGGGCTTCCCGGCGGATATGCTTCCTGCAGGATTGGCGATAGCACCGAAGTTCGAGATCAAGGACGCACGTAAGCATGGGGTCATCGACACGGATCACTATGTCGAGGGTAGAATACCAGTGGAAATGGACAAGCTGAACGAGCAACTACTTTCGCTGCATGGTACGATCAAATCAGCGTTCAGTGCGACGATAACGGATCACGCGCGCAGCGCGTGGGCCTGACACAATCAGGATCGAGGCGCTTATGTACACAACCTTGCCCGCTCATCGTTTCATGCCGACTCTTCAACCTGTGGATGCTGCCGTTGTCGTAATCGCTTGCGCGCTCGGAGGCACCGGCAGCGTGTTCGCTCTTCCCTACGTCCATGAGTGGGGCAAGATGCTGGATACGAGCGTGCCTTATTTCGACGTCCAAACGATAGACATGTATGCTGCACGCCCTGACGTCCGTTCCGCCGCCGAGCATCTTGCAAATATCCGGCAGGTGCTGAATCCCGCCATCGCCGATTTGACAACGGTGTTCGGCGTTTCGCGACAGGCTATCTACAAGTGGATCGGCGGTGAATCCACGCCTGAAGATAACAAACTGGAGCGCATATGCTCCCTTAGTCTTGCTGCCGACGCTTTCCAGAAGGCCGGGGTGACTCGCGCATCATCTCTACTGAAGATGAAGGCATTCAATGGCCATTCCTTGCTGGACTTGGTTTCCGTTGGGAAGCTTGCGCCCGAACATACCCAGACGCTCATTGCCGAAGCGCAAGCCATGAATGTCGCGCATAGCCGTTCCGGCTTGGCGAACTCGAAGGCCCTGCCATCGGACGATTGGCGCGCGGAGCTTTCCATTCCCGGCTCATCCGAGTGATAGTTCAGAGGACGATGGATGCTGACGCGTGAAACCGACTGGCGACAAGGTGATCTTCTTACTCACGAAACTGCGGGCAAGTTGACAACGCTAAATATAGCTGTTGATGGATCACAACGTATCGTTGTGATCACGCATGACTGCGATCTTCCGAATGACAGCGAAACCTCAGTCGAGGTCATCGTTGCCGATGTCGTTAGCGCGCCAGATGCACAGTTCTCTTACGCGAAGAACCCGCGCAAACTTCATCTGTGTTATGAGGTCACTGGCGGGCAGACCCTCGCTGTCGAGCTTCGACACGCAGAGCGGTGCATCGTGCCCAAGGGCGAATTTGAAAAGCACGCAGCCAGAGATGACCAAGCATCACTACCCATTGATGGGAAACGTACGCTGAAGCAGTGGCTCGCAGCGCGCTATGGCCGACCGGCGTTCCCCAACGCCTTCGAAAGTCGATTGCGGAAGGAAGTTGGCAGGAAAAAAACGGTCGAGCGCCAGATAGGAAAAATTCTTGAATCTAACGCCAAGCACCTAGTCGGTCTGTTCTTTGATCTTGGCGAACAGCGGTCTGCAGAAGTTCCAGAGGGCGAGCCCTATGCATTGTCGATATCCGTAGTGTACGATGCAACCGAAGGTGGTCCTCAGGCGCGACATGCTGCAGAGGAGGTCGCTGTTCAGTTGGGCACGCTTTTCAAGCAAGCTTACGGCGAGCCAGATACCGCAACCGACATCGCCATTGATGCCTGCGAGGCGATTGCCGACACTTCCATCACTTTGGCTGACCTCCGGCGCGTGGATCAATGGCGACTGGAATACATCAGCCTGAACGACCGTGACCATGGAAATTTCCTTCCAGTCGGAGAAACGCCTGCGTGATATCCAAGACGATCATCCCGCAATCCTCCGTAACCGAATGACCATTTTCTGGACTTTCCTGACTGTCTGCTATCCGCAAATTGAACCGCGATGTCGCACGTCCGGGATGAGGCGTTAACAGCCTGTCCGGTAATCCATATTACCGGACAGGTTCGGGGCGTGAAGGGCTTTTGCGTTCACGTCCTCTGCGGCCACCCGACCCACTGCCACAAAAGGGCATCGCTGTCAGCACCCGGTCTCAACAGGGATCGCTATACAGACCAATGCTCCTGCAACAGCAGCATTGATTGAAAGATATCATTATGATATATAATAATCATGAATGTGACATCTGACCAGATCCGCGCGGCCCGAGCCCTGCTCCATCTTCCCCAGGAGGAGCTGGCCAGACGTGCTCACGTTTCGGTCGTCACCATCCGCCGCCTGGAATCACCTCGCACGGCAATCCGCGTAGCGTCACTCGCCACTGATACCATCTGCCAGGCCCTCGAACAGGCCGGTGTGGAATTCATCCCGAATGGGGTCCGCCGCCGACAGATCGGACCAGAAAAAGCCGTGCTCCTGACCCGTCTGCAGGCGATCAGCCGGGCCAGCGCCACGCGGCTGCAGGGGACTACCCCGCTTACTGATGAGGATCTCTACGACAACAATGGCCTGCCGACGTGATCGTCCTTGATACGTCGGTTCTGGTCGCCATCCTGCGTGGTGAACCGGATGCTGACGATTTCCTCGCCCGGATCGTCGACACCGATCGCTGCCTGCTCTCCAGCGTCAGTCTTCTGGAAACCAGCATGGTGCTGGCTGGGCGTAGCGCGTCTCCAGACGCGTGGACCGGCCTTGATCAACTGATCGAAGCTGCAGGAGTGGAGATTGTCCCGTTTTCCGCAGAGCAGGCCGCCCTGGCACGCGAGGCCTTTATCTGCTTCGGCAAGGGGCGGCATCCCGCTGGACTGAATTTCGGTGACTGCGCCAGCTACGCCCTTGCCAAGGCACACAATCTTCCCCTTCTCTTCAAGGGGAATGATTTTCCACAAACCGATATCGCAACTCTAACCTAATGCACTATTTCCCATAGTGTATTATGATTACAGGACTTTTTCTTATCTTGCGTAGTCAGTCGTTAAACGCATCGGTGCCCCTGCTCCGAACGTGCCCTCAGTTTTAAGTTAGGGTCACTCCCCGGCAAATGCTGCAGGGGAGTGTGGAGGCATGGGTCAATTCTGCTTACAACGAGCAGTAATACTTATCTCTCTACGGTATTGAGCCTACGCACCGCTTTATCCAACCCCTTGTTGGACAGGGGGATGTTGATGTCCTGTCCGGATACGGCTGAGAACTTCACCTCTACCTTTTTGGCAGACTCAAGATCTCCCAGCTGTCTCTGATCCAGATTCAGCGGCACGAGACAACCGGCTGGCACGCAGGTGCTGAATGTCAGACCGGACCCGATCGTCCTGTCATCAGCTATCAGCGAAACACCCTTTGAAAGAGCAGCGCCAAAAGGAAGAACCGTCACACCCTGCATCTGGGATCCATGAGGGGTCAGTTCCACACTCAGGATGCGCTGACGTGTCTTGGAATTGAACTCCTGCAGCACGATTGCACAGCGGCTGCCCGTGGCCTGCTGCTGACAGACAACACGCCAGTCCTGATAGGTCTCGTTCAGCGAAGACGCACCGCCCGGGAGAATATGTTCTGAGGAGGTTGCCAGACTTGGAGCAACCTCGTCCTTATGTTCCACAGCCTTGGGACTACTCACTGTCGCATAAGCGCTATTATAGAAATAGGCCGATCCTCCCGCAACACAAAGAAGTCCGGCCACTGAAAGGGCTGCAAGTTTCCTGTTCATAAACAACTGTACCTTATCTTCTGTTCCCCCTTCCCGTCACAGGAAGAGGGATATCAATCTCAGAACTTCAGACGGAAATGTGCGCGGGCGCCACTGTCCACAGACTGGTTACCATACTGGCCGACATAGGATATTCCGATATCGATCCGGTTGCTAACTTTTGCTGACAACCCTGTATCGATCACTGCGGCATCGATTGAGAGCGGCACGCCGGCGATGTCCATGTTGCCGCTGTTGGCAGCCGCAAACAGTTCATGTGTTGTGGGAATCGTCAGACCAAAGGCATGGCGATAGCCCAACGTCGCATGCGGCGTCAACAGGAACCGGCCCGCCTGGAACGTCGAGGCCAGATGGACACCAAAGGTCGAGAACGTCACGCCCGTATCGATGCCCTGTCCACGCAATGCCGCGGCACCACCATGTTCCTGGAAACCATCCGTATGCAGGTTCACATAGGCAACATTGCCAAAGGGCTCGATCGTGGTGTTGCCCATATGGAACTTGTAGCCCAGCTCACCAAAGCCCTGCGCCGTTCCCCCCAGATACGCGCTGTTCAAGCGGTTCTGGAAGCCCTGGAACGCCACATTGCGACGGATGCTGATCATGTCCCATGTGTAGGTCGCACCCAGACGCAGGTTCAGATTGCCCCAATGTGTGCCAGCATATCCACCGACAGTTACATTGTTGCTGTGTCCCGAAGAACCTCGCCCGCTCCCGACATCGAACATCGAACGGCCATAGCTGATCAGGCCACCGACACGCCATGTATCGGCGACCGGCGCATCAGCCCCCATGATGAACCCGGCGGTCGAATGATGCATCGACGCCGCATTGCCATCCCCCGAATTGCTGCCCAGGCTGCCAAAAGCTTCACCCCACATCACGGCCCGGTCCGAATAGCAATGGCCATCCGTCCGGCGCCGGTGCTTGAGGTCGGCCGTACGGATCGTGCTGTCCACGGGGCCGTCACAGTCAGCGGAAGCCAGCCGGTCAAACACTGCCTGACGGGCGAAGAAGCTGTCCTGGATCAGTGCCGTACGGGCTGAAGCATGTACTTCGCCCGAGAGGGCATCCAGCCCCTTGCGGGCACTGTTGCCGTTCAGCTGCTCCATCGCCTTCACGACCGAACTGGTGTCCGGGAGATCATCCAGTCCCCGTCCTGTCTCACGCTCGTTGCGGGTATTCCCCGCTTCCGAGAAGCTGGTGCCGTTACGCTGCATCAGCAGGTCCACATCATTGGCCGTATAGACCAGTGTCGGAGACATGAAGGTGTAGTCATTCACGATGTTCGTCGACAGGTTCGTATATTTGCCCGAGACACCCCCTGCTGCCGAAACCAGCGTGTAGGCTTCACCATATTTCAGTGCCGTGCCATCAGCCACATGGAAGTCGACCGTGCCACCTGAAAGGGCTGCCGCACCCGACACCTTCACCAGGTCACTGGTCAGCTGCTGATAGGACTGGTTATCCACCGACAGGCTTGTACCTGTCATCGTCGCGTTCCCGTCCGCAGCCAGGATCGAACCAGTCGCCATGTCCAGGGTGCCATTGACGTTCAGCGTACCGATTGTACCACTGCCAGCCGGGGAGAGAATGCCGCCAGCGGCAACATTCGTACTTCCAACCGTGCCCGTGCCGGAAAGGGTGCCCCCATTATCGACAGTGACAGCCGAGTTGGCCAGGGACCCATCAACATCCAGCATGCCGGCCGAAATATCGGTCCTCCCGGTGAAGGCGGAATCGTCTCCGTCAATTGCAACCGTGCCCGTGCCGGACTTCGTGAAGGAGCCATTCCCGGAAAGGGTATTGGCCAGGGTTCCCGAAGTGTCCTGGGAAACTTCCAGCGCAGCATTGTCCACAATGCCACCCGAACCGAAGCTGGACGTCGTGCCGACCAGGGTTCCGCCTGTGATTGCCGTGCCCCCACTATAGGTGTTCACGCCGCTCAGCGTCGTCCGGCCCGTGCCGGCCTGGGTCAGGCTGCCCGTACCATCAATCGTCTGCGCCATGGCAAACGCATTGCCATGGTCAATGGTCAACTGACCATTGTCATGGATCGCAGAACTGTCGGAAAGGCTGCCTGTCGTCCCGCCATCACCCAGCTGCAGCGTGCCGCCACTGATCGTCGTAGCTCCTGTGTAAGTATTCGCACCCGTCAGCGTCTCCGTCCCGCCAGAGACCGTCAGGCCGCCAGAACCGGACATGCCGCCGGAATAGGTGCTGCTGGCTTTGGTCAGGTCCAGCGTGCCGTCCAGCGTGCCACTGGCAGTTCCCGACAGAGAACCC
>NZ_NKTX01000059.1 GCF_003207815.1 Komagataeibacter oboediens
AACCTGCTGCGTGCCGCCATCGCGGATGAGGTTTGGCACCTCCATGCCGGTCAAGGTCAGGCTGCCGATGGTAACGGGCGCAGATGCCCACAGCCGCCCCAGCGAACCAATGGCGGTTTCGGCGTTGAGCAGCGCAAGCGACATGGGAAATCCAACAAAAAAGCCGCCTCAGACGGGCGGCTTGGTGGTCGTATTCAGGGCATGATGCCATCAATAAGGCACATTGGCGGAAAAAGTGCAAGGACGAAATCAGAAAGGGTTATCGACGCTGCTGGTAGGTTTGGCGTTATCTACCTGGTCCTCGATGGTGTTGGACGCCCTGTCCTGCTTTGGATGTCGTGCGGTTGCTGTCTGGTGCCGCGCCCCGCGCACGCCAGAACGGTGGGCACCATCGGCTTCTGCCTGCCTCTCGCACTCATACGCGCCATGTTTCGTGTGCCCATACCAGCGATCACCCGGCAGGTGGTAGACGCCAGTGTTCTGGTTGACCCACACCACTGTGTCGCCGGGGCAGGATGGGGCCGCGTTGGCGGTTGGGATTGTGCCGATCAGGACGGCGGCGAGGATCAGGTGGCGCATGGTGCTGGTATATCGGCATAGGTGAAAGGGAAGGTAAACAGGAAAGGCCGCCCCACCCGGAGCGGCCCCGTTTCCTACGCGATCAACTCACGCTCCCGGCTGGTTTCACAATCCGGGATCATCATGCGCAGGGCCGTCGGCGGCTTCGACTGCCCTTCCCGGTCCGCGATCATGCGGGCCACACATTGAGCGAAGTCGCATACGAATCTCCATACCTCCTCAGATGACTGTTCGCCGGATAGATATTTCAGAGAAGCACCAATGGCATCCCCGGCAGTCTGGCCAATCTGGACATTGGTTATGCCGGTCTGGCTTCCTGCTCCATCTATCGGCTCCACGCCAATCCCCCGCTTACGCAGGAACGCGCACCGGGCCTGTTCAACCACAGCCTTGATGCCCAGACGGCAGCGGATGTGCCGGATCAGGTCGTTCCGCCGCCACTTCGCGTTGGCGTCGTTCGGTCGACCCTTGAGGTGCGTTTCCCACGCCTCGCAGTTTGCCATCCAGATCAGCAGTTCTTCGTCCTCTGGATAGTGCCCGCTGATCGGGTTCTCCTTAAGGGTTACATTGTTGCGGTCTCCGGTTTCTTGGCGAAAGGGCCGGATGCTGACCCTCCCTTGACGGCAAGATGAGATGAAAGAACCGCAAGAACCCGTTCAGACCAGCGATAGGTTTGCACGGATCCATCCGAATGGGCCTTCCCCGTATCCGACAAACGGGCAAAGCGCATGCCGCTTTCGGTGGGTGTCCATACGATCTTATTCTTCTTGTCGCGGCTGTCCGTATGCAACCCAGCCTCTTTCAGAAGTTGATTCCCTGCGATGCCTGGACGTGACCCGGGAAGCCCAAGGCGCTCTGCAATCTCGCTGGCGTTCAATGTCTTGGTATTTTCGGGCGCTTCATGGTGCGTAATGCCCATGAGCGTCAACGGACTTTCGTTGCACTTCTTGCTGGTGTAGCGATCTGCATAAATCGACGCCTGATTATCGTCGAGGCCAAGTATCTTGGCGATTCCAAAGCCTGTGCGGAATGTCGGCAGGACTGAGGGTTTACGGACACGCTTAACAGTCTTCTCCTTTTGCTTCCCCGCCAGAACCTCCATCTTTTCTCGCGCGGCCTGATTGACCCAAGCGTGGAACTCAGGAGACAGCTTTTTGGCGTAAGCAAAGGCGATCTGCCAGTAAGCCCACGTTCCACCGCCCTTTCCGGGATTGGATTTTATAACATGGGAAATTCCCATGTTTTGAGTTTCGCCGATAAATTCGATGAACTTCTCAGCATCAGCAGACCGTTGCCATTCCGCGGGAGAACTTGAAGCTGGCTTGCCGGCAGCTTTCCACATATCGGTCAGGCACAGCATTTCATCGCGAAAGTTGATCGGCTTTTCGTTGTAGACGAGGATGCCTTTGTTGGTGCTCATGCTGCGGCTCCCTTGGCTTCTTCTTCGTCAAATGCGGCGATAGCTGCCTTCGCCATAGTGACCGCT
The DNA here is from genome assembly GCF_003207815.1 of Komagataeibacter oboediens. Classification (GTDB taxonomy): domain Bacteria; phylum Pseudomonadota; class Alphaproteobacteria; order Acetobacterales; family Acetobacteraceae; genus Komagataeibacter; species Komagataeibacter oboediens. Next base: position 2,066 of record NZ_NKTX01000059.1, read on the forward strand.
ATAACTTCGGCATCTTCCATTTTTATGCCGGTCAGGCGAGCCATTTCCATGATTGCGCATGAGGCTCCGCCTACTGGACCTACCAGATCAATGCCTTTCTTGCCCTGGAGATATGTTGAACGACCGATTTCTTGTCCGATACGCGTATAGGTTGCGATTGTTAGAACTTCATCTCGCAAGCTTTGAATGACTGGACTATGATTTCGCGGAGTGATAGATTTTTGCATAGCTGTATTCCTTATTCAGCGTGAGAGGCATCGGGGGAAGTCGCCAAACCGGACCCTGATGCCTTTTTTGTTTCTGCCAATCCGCGCTCAATCAGATGAATGATTGCTGCATTTCGGCTTCGAAATCCTTCGGGGATACCGAAAATGTCGATCGCATCAACGATCCTCTTCGGCACCCTCAATTGAAGGCGTGAAATATCCTCCTTATGGACACCGGGTCCGTAGCCCGTTTTGTACGCCAATTCCCATTCCTCTTCTTTCTGACGCAACTGCATGCGCCGTATTCTTGATACAAGTATGTCACTCTTGATGTCAATTGATATGTCACCTCTCTTTGTGCTGAAAATACACATATCAGGAATGCGGAGAGTGAAATGGCGGAAGATCAGGAAAAACCGACTACTGAGCGTAGAGTGCACGTCCTGCCGGTAGAACTGCTTGAACGCATTCGCACCTACCAGAATGACAATAATATTCCGTCGGAAGTCGAGGCCGTGCGCCGCCTTTTGAGTGAAGCACTTCAGGCGCGTGATACGATTGATGACATTATGAAGCAGGTTAGGGCTTATTTCCGACAGGACCGAGATCTACGCACGATGGCCAAAGAGGTCTTGAGTGGACATATCCTTGTCAATCGCATTGTCATCAATGATACGGATGTCGAGTTCGGGTTACGCAATGGGGATGCTGGTTCGATCAAAAATGATGGATCTATGAGAACGGGCACCGTTCAAGATGATGGACATATTTGGCTGAAAGAAGATTGGCCACGGCCGCAGAAACGGTCTTCAAATGAAGGTTGGGGTGCCCCATCTTCGCAAGAGAAAGACGAAGAAATTCCATTTTAGGGCAAAAAGCCGCCCGAAGGCGGCTTAACGGGTTATTTGGGCTGCTCAACAAACTTCATGACATCGCCAGTATCGGGATCAGTCCCTACAGACAATGTAGGGCGCTTTGGATCGCGCGGGTACGGAGCATTGCAAATGCGATATGGACGATCTGGGCAATCCATATCTGGGCCATGGGGGTCCGGCGCGTTAATCATAAAATATATAGAATTGTTGATCTCAACAAAACCAAACCGGATGACATTACCATCTGCTCCGGTTATTTTTTGTCGTTCTTTGGGATAATCAAACCATACTCGGCAGGTTGTGCTTCCTGATAAATCAACATACCTGTCATTTATGTCGTATCTGCTTTTATAGCCTGGATAAGCATTCGACATTGCGGACTGAAATGCCATTTTTGTTATTCTGTCCGTACATTCTGGCAAGATGGGTATCTTGTTTGCATCGAAAAACTTATGGGCATTCAAGACAGTAGTGATTTCTCCCTGAAACACTCCAGCCTGCGCTCCGCTTGGCGCCAAAGATACGGCCTTGACGGACTGGTCTAGACCATCAAAAAATGATCGCGCCTTAGAGACTTCCTCATTTTCGCCAGAGAAATCTCCAGTCATTGGTGTAGCAAGAGCAAAATGCAGGGGAAGCAGGCAAATGGTGGTTGCCGCCATGGCCGCGCGCTTCATTACCGCCTGCGTCCAGTGATCGGGTGCACATATGACCCGCCGGGATGCTTCGAATAGCACGAGTCCGTTTTGCAATGCCCGGTAGCGAAGCCTCGGGCCTCACGGGAATGGCCGCTCCTGCCCCGCGCTTCGGCATTTGCACACATAAGACCCAAAACAGCCATTCCCACAATAAACCAACGCATGATTTTCTCCTGATAGCGTTGGCTTGTTATGGCAAAAGCAGAGCGGTTGATCTAGCGCTCACCATCAGAATGGAGAGGCATTGCCTCCAGCGGCATTACCTAGATCGGCAAAGCCATTGCTGGCAACGCATGACCTGAACTGGTTAAGCGCCTTCGTGCTTCCATAAAGAGAGACAATCCGAGTTGTCTTCTGGCCGTATTTGAGAGTGGCCTGACTGGCGCTGTCCAGCGCATCAAATAGTGCCTTCATGTCATCCGGTTGCGCAATGGTTGTCAGCATGGACGCCCCCTCGGCGATCATCTCAAAGGTGTGAGAATAATTCCCGACGGTGACAGTCATTTCTCCCCGCTGTCCTGCCGTCATCGACCACTGAGGGTTTCCGGTGCGGATTTCCAGTTGATGCGCGTCCCCCCTGAAAAGAAGGCCCTGATCGGCACTTGCGGCCATGCATATATCAGTGCTGACGCCCTGATCCGGCGAATGATGAAGCGCGATCCAATTGCCTGCCTCAACATCCGGAATGATGGCCAAATCCTGCGCAAATGATGCCGCCGGAAATAAAAGACTGCCGATTAAAGCTGCCACACCTAGTTTCATGTTATCTCGCCATTTGTAACAATATGCCTATATGTGGCACGCCTTGTTACATCATGGCAAGATTGTGACGCATCGACTTATCGCCCAATCGCCCTCCCCGACACCTGAACATCCTTTCTTGGGTCTGGGGCGGTTCCTGTTGATCTAAATTCCTGGCGTTGGTTTTTTTCGTTGGCCGCGTCAATGTGCGGCATGACCGCCTCGCCCACCTTCTTGCCGTCCATCGTGATCTGGATTGGCGTGTTGGTCCCGAACATCCCGCCACTATGAGCGCCTAGCCACGCATCGAGACGCCGCAGGGTTTCATTATTCTGCTCAAGGTGGGCCTGCATCTTGTCCACCATCGGGGAAAGTAGGTCCCAGGCACCAATGCCTAGGGCAACCGGCATGAACCGGCTTCCTACCCCCTGCGCTGCCCGCCCTGCTACGGCACCGGCCCCTTCCGGCGCGTATTTGAGCAAAGTTCTCCCTGTCCATTTCAGGAGAGCCGAGGCCGCCGCCGCGAACGTAAGGTCAGTAGCCGCCGTAGAAAGAGGCTGAGCCACGTTCGGGTGGCGTTGGGCTTCCTTGCTGGCGAAGTTGAGCGTGCTGGTCAGCAAGCCCAGGGCCGCAAGGCCGTCCTTGAATGGTGCGCTGCCCAGTGTGGCCGTCAGGTTCTTGAGCGACCCGGTAAAGCTGTTGATCTGGACAGACGGGGCTTCCTTCATAATCCCGGTGAGATCGGTATTGGCCAGACGGTTGGTTGCCTGCGCATCTCGAGCGCTCAGCAGTAACGTCCTAACTACTTCGGCCATGAAGGTGCCACCGGGGATACGACTGGCAAGAACAGCCATTTCGTTCGTTTCATATACCCGCCGTTCTTCTGAGTTGGCATTGGTAAATTTCGTGCCGTAGTCCTTCGCAAGCTGCCTGTCCACCATCGGGAGAAGCGTCCTGCTGACGAACTCGCGCGGGTGGAAAGCAATCTGCTCAAACTGCCCCTCCTCCAGTGCGCTAGGCTTCATCTGATAGACACCCATCCCTCGATCCATCAGGTTCGGGTTGTGCTTGGCATCACCTCCCCCTTTGATAAGCCCCATCTCGATCAGCATATTCGCCCCAGCCTGAGACATACGACCGGCAGAGAACTGCTGCTCCATACCCTGCAAGCCTGTGCCAGCCCGTGCTGCCCCCATCCCCTGGATTATGGGCGAGACATAGGGATAATCTTCGGCTGAGATATTGGCACCGGCCACCCCGGCCGAGCGGGTGAACTGAAGCACCTTCCGAAAATCTATATCACCAAGGGATGACGCCTCGGACGCCAGTAGAATGCGGCCAAGGTTCTGCGCTCCAGCAAGATCAACATGCTCTTCCCCTGTTTTCGGGTCAGTCTTGAGCAGTGCGCCACGAAATTCCGCAAGCTGTACCAGCGACTCAAGCTGATGAGCGTAGTTGCCAGACTCAGGGTGAAACGCTTCGGCCGCCACGCCCGTAGGAAGGAAGGTAGGAACCAATGCGCGGGCCTGTTCCGCGTTCTGCGTCTGGCGCAGCAGGATGGAATAGACATCAATGTTGTCCATCACATTCGTGCCGGGAATGGTGCGCTGTAGATCCTGCGCCTGGCGAATGGCAGCATCGGCGTCCGCAACGTTTCCCGCGCTGGAAGCAATCAGGCGTTGCCTTGTCTGAGCAAGATCGAGAGATGGCCGCAAGGCGCTCTTGGCAGCCTCCCCGTACATGTCGATATCGAACCCGATGGTCATCGCGTTATGGGCGACATGACCCATCGTGAGCGGCGGCCTACCCGGCACCTGCTGCCCTCCCGGCGCAGGGGGCACAGGTGGCCCATTGGGGGAAGGTGGGACTGGCGAACCGCCGGGAATAGGAGTGCCTGAGGGCACAGGTGTGGGGATGGAGAACCCCCGCATGCCATTGGAGGCTTCCTTGACCTGTCGGATCGCCTCAGACGCTTCCCTTGCCGATGTGGTGATCGTGTCGAACGATAGGCCAGCCTCGCGGACCGTACTGGTCAAACCAGACAGGTTGATGCCTCCGACTTCCTTCAACTGCCGGATCAGGCGCGAGAGATTGACGCCCCCTTCCAGTCTGTCGAGAACCCCGAGCAGCCTTTCGCCTGTATCAATCGCCTCCCGGAACCCGCGCGTAATCCGCTCCAGCACCTCGGGAGCATCAGATTTCAGGTTATATTCGCCGCTTACGGCAAAGGTTTCGCTCATGGTTGCTCTCCCAGCCCTTCACGGCCAGCCAGCACAGCGGTGAAACGTCTCGCGATGCGCTGGGTAATGGTCATCTGTTTGCGGAAAAGGGCGACGGCAATGACAGGACGCGGGGGTTGCCTAACCGTCCCTTCCTCAAACCAGAGCGCGACCGGATCAGGGTTTCCCAGTATGATCCCCGGCTTGTCAGTCACGCGGGCCTCATAGACCGCCCGCATCTCGCCCGTTCGCAGGCCGGGATCATTCTCCGTAAAGCCCTGGCTGAGCCGGTCCGCCTTGGTGCTATCGGCCAATTCTGCCCAAGGCGGGATATTTCCCATGTCCTTGACCTGATAGGTGCCCACAATATCCCGTGCCGTGGTGACCAGCAGTTCCGCTCCCTGCTGAAGCCCGGCCTTCTGCGCCTCACGCAACGCAGCCGGACGTTCCTCCAGAAAGGCAAGGAACTCCCGTTCAGTGAATTCGCGTCCGGCCATGTCATTGGTTCTCTATCTCACGCCAGCACCGATCTTCACGGCTCCATACCCGTTTGCCGCCGGATAGCTGCTCCACAATGGCGATGTAGGCAGCAAGGCGTCGGGCGCTGGACCACTCTTCCTGCGTCTCAACCGGGACCCCGTTCCGCGCAAGGAAGATCATCTGTTGAAATTCGGGGTCTTTGCTCAGTTTCCCGCTGTATCAACGTCCTGATCTGCCTGGTTGCCAGCAGCGGTTTTGCTGCGCTCGATCAGGGCACAGATGAAGGCTTCCAGCCCTTCCTCATCCAGCCGGTCCATTGCACGATCAATGTCACGCCGACTTTCGACGGTTTCAACGGGAGTGCCGTCAAATTCGTCCAGGCGAATTGCAGCACTCAGCGCCAGAGCGCCACGATCTGTCTTGGGCGCTCCAAACATTTCAGTGGCGGCAATGGACTTGCTCAAGGGGAGGCGGTCCACGAAAAAGGCGCTGTGTTCCTTGCCTTCAACTTCATAGGCCACCTGCATTCCAAGGATTGCCTTTCCGTTCACAATGCGTTCGCTTTCCTTCCACGAGAACCCATTGGGCGGGGTAATCTTGTCCTTTGCCTTGGCGCCCTGCTGCTGGCTGGTATCGGTCATTCTTTGTCTCCGGTGATGGTGATGTTCACATGAAGGTGGGTCGGGTCAGGCGCGCGAGGCGGCTACCAGCCACTTCCTTGACCTCGATCTTGCGACCTTTGGCATCGGTTATGGTCTCGTTGCTCATGAAATCTTGTTCCTGCGACGTGCGGTGAACTCAAGGCGCTGGCTCACAATGTTTTCCGACTGGAAGTTACCCGCTTCGGGCTGGCGCAGCGAGGCCCCCACATACTCGTAGGTGCTCAGGGTGCCATCCACTTCGGTCACATACTGATAGACGGTGCCGAGCAGCATCGTTCCGGCATCCCAAAAGCCCGCCTCGATGGCAATCATCAGGTTATCAAGGCCGCCGCCGTCGCGCTGGACCGTAAATGTGCCGCGCCAGCCGTTGGGCACGTCATAGAACACCGGCTCATCGTTCAGCGGCTTGGACGTAAGCTGCGTCGTCTGCTGCTGGGACTGGAACCCGGTTACGGTCGGCAGGTCAATGCGACTACCATTATAGACCAGAACAACCCGGCAGTTCCGGCCTACGTTGAATAGCTGGTTCGCCATTCAATCCTCCAAAGAAAAAGCCGCCCGGTGTGGGCGGCTGTTGAAACGGAACAGGATCAGGTTGCGGACGTGGCCGACGTGACCACCACACTGGAACCGCCCTGCAGGTTGACCACGAAGAAGCGGTTGATGCCCTGATACGTGACCTGCACATCGGCGCGCACGTAGCCCAGCGATGTCTGGCTCTGCGGGTTGTTGGACGTGTCGCATACCACCGCATAATCAGCGGTCCCGCCAAGGATGCCGTTGCTGACCATATTGGACAGCGTGCCCAGCAGCACGGCGCGGATATCGCCGAACAGCGTGTCATTGATGACATCGCCCACAAACGCGCCCATGCCGGAATTGATGGTTTCGGCGATGTAATTGGTCAGGCGCGTGTAGCTGTCATCATCAATGGCATCATCCGAGGATGTATTGATACCGCCACGCACAGCCCAATAGCTTCCGCCCGGTGCCGGGTTGCAGATCACGTCAATCCCGGCCTCGAACAGTGCCCCTAGTTCCGCGTCGGAATAGGTCTGCGTCGTTCCGCTGGACACCAGCCCGGCCTTCTGGCTGCCGATCACGCCCGACAGTTCCTTGTTCAGACTGGACTGTTCAGGCGACAGGCCGCCAAACAGACCCGCCACGAACGCCTGCGGGGGCACCAGCATGTCGCTGTTGGTGTCGTCGTCCCACCACAGCCAGTCGCCGAACATCAACTTGACGCCATAACTGTCCAGACCAGCGGCGTCCTTCATGCTGACAGCATTACTGATCGTGTCGCCAGACGGGCCGCACGCGATCATATACAGCCCTTCACCAAGGCCAAACGTCGCCTGCGTGGTCCATGACGTGTCATCCGTCAACCCGTGCAGGACACCCAGCGCACAGCCCTGATTGCGCAGGGCATACATGCCAGTGCGGGTTGCATCGTCCGCGCCGATGAACTGTGCCGTGGTGGGGGTTCCACCATCCGCGCCGCCGGACAGGGTTGCCGTTCCTGCCGTCAGATCGGGAACGGTTGTCGGAACCGTCGCCACGACCAGCGCGGACGTGTCGGCTGCAATGGCGGCGGCAATGGCCGTCCACGTCGCGCCGGTATAGGACCGGCTGCCCAGCGTGGCGTGGCTTGTGGTCAGCGTGTAGCGGGTCGTGACGATGCTGTTCTGGGTCAGCGCGGCCGTGATGGCGTTGCCCGCGCTGCCGGTATATTTCGCGGTCAGCGAGACGCCCGACAGCGTGCCGGTGGCAGCCGCGTCCGTGCCATCGCTCACGCGCACGCAGCGGAAGTCGGATGCACCCTGCAGGATGGCGATATTCACCGCCGTGCCGATGTCGGTGGCAAGCGCCTGCTTGGGGCCGAACGCCGCAAGCTGGTCGCCCATGCTGCCGACGATCACCGGCGTGTTGATCGGTCCCCATGCAGCCGTGCCAACCAGGCCGATGCGCCCACTGGAAACGCCGTTGAGCGCCAGCGTGGTGGGCTTCTGGATCTGGACGTAAAGGCCAGGAACCTCGATTGAATTGGTGTTCAGACTGCCTGCCTGATAGATCTGCGACATGGTTATTTCTCCTGAGCGGCGGCAACGCGCACGGTGAACCGGCTAAGGATGCCGCCCGTTTTCAGCCTCGCAATCGTGGCGGCATCGGTGATCTTGGTGCCGATCCGGTAGCCGTAGCCGGGCAGCGTGACCACGTAGGTTTCGGCGGGTGTCGTGGCTGCGGGCGCAGGCGTCGGCCCGGCGGCCGTGGTCGTCTGTGTGGTGGGCATTGGTTGTCCTCGGGTGGGTCAGGATACGGCCAGAAGCGGCCCGTCTCCCGTTGTGATGGTTCTGTCGCCCGGCAGGCTGAATACCTCAGTGCCAAACAACATCTGCGCCATATTCTCGCGCGCATCTGTGTCGTAGGTGGCGATAAACCGGAACGGCCGCATGAAAATGCCGCTGTTCTGCGCGGCGTCATTGTTCCAGTTACCTCGGCTCTCGATCTGGAATGTCGAGCCGTTGGCGTCGGTTAGCCAGTCGATGAAGGCCATACCGTTATCGAGCGCCGTGCCTAGCGCATCGCGGGCCTTGGTCGATGCTGACCAGACCGTGACCTGAAATAACTGCTGCTGCCTGCGCGCCGTGCGAACCGCCGGAGCGTATCCGCCTACAGCGCCTGACAGATCGGTGGCGCCTGGCACCGTCACCGCGGATCCGCTGGACGTGGCTCCGGGTATCTGTGCAGCCAGTGCGGCGGCAATCGTGGTGGCCGTATCCGTTGCCTGCACGGCATAGGCTGCTACGGACCGGTATGGGATAGTCGTGCCATCTGATCGGATGCGTAGCCCAACAATGCCTGCCGGGATTGCGTCGTCCTGTAGCGTAACTGTAGCCGTGCTGCCCTCTGTCGTGATCGACACGGTGGCCGGTATTGTGTCCTCCTGCCGCCACGGTCGGCCCAAAGGCTCATCAATGCGCCGCCAGCCGCCCTGCAGGTCCATTACGGTGATGAAGTCCACGCCCCGGTTCAGGGTGCAGTCTGCGCCAGCGTAATCGTCCTGCGTGAGCCAGCCACGGAAAATCTTGGTGGGCCTGCCCGTAACAGAAGCCGCGCCCTTGCCGCTCGGATAAACAATGGCTTCCATCTGCTCCACGATAGCGCGGGAAATCGAGACGATATCAGCCATTACACCTGCCTCACGCTCATCAGACAGCGGTTGCCATACTGGCTCGGCTCGACCGCTTTCAGGGTGTAGGTCGTGCCTAGATCGGTCGTGACGGCCATCTCCACGGTCGGGATAAATCCAGGCATGACGGGCAGGAGCATCTCGTAGTCCGCTGCCTTGATCGATCCGGGGATACCATCGCCTGTCGGGCTGCCTTTGCCCTTGATCTGGATAAAGGCAGGCCAACCCGAGGCAAGCGTGGTCTGACCGTCCGTATCGCCTGCTGTGCCGTAGTCGTCCGACGCGCCAACGTCCGTGCAGACCGCACCATCGCCGTTGGTGCTACCCTGCCCCGGCTGTCCCGCGATGGACACAACCCGGTTGCACAGCATGCACAGCGGCGGCCGGAACGGCTCAAGACGAGCCACAAAGTAGTTCTCGCCCGCGCACGTCAGCAGGTCGCCGGATTGCACATCCGTAGTGTCGAACAGGCCGAACACGGCGGGTTTGTCCCACAGCGCGGGAGCCTGAAACCCGAATGCTTTATCTGCGTTGAACGCTGCCAACATGGTCGCGTAGACGGTGCCCATGGGCGCAGTCAGTGATGCCGGGCGATATTGCTCGGTCGAGGCCCCCAGCCGCAGGGCCGCCTTGGCGTAGCCTTTAGCAGTCTTGGACTGAAGGAGGGCCTGATCCATCAGTGACGCCGACCCTTGGTCGAGGTGCGGTTCATGAGTGAAACCATCTGCCGGTCAATGGCCTTGGCCTGCGCGGTCTTTTTGAACGCCGCCGTGGTCATTCCGACCAAAGCCGCGTTCTGGCCATCCTCTTTCCGGTCGGTGTTGGACCTTAGGTATTGCGCCATGGTCATGCGCTTGGGGGAACGTGCCATTTATTTTCTCCGCCGGATAATGCTGTTTGCCTTGGCGTTGATCTTCGCCTGCGAGGACTTTGACAGGTTGCCCGCTTTCACCTGCTGCGTAGCGCGGCCTTTCGCGGCTATCGCATGAGCGCGATTGGGCATCGGAAACCGGCGCGAACCGGGCAGCCCGAATGCCGATTTTGGCAGGGCGTTACGCTGCCGGGTTGTCAGCGGTGCCATCTGCCGCCTCCTTCTGCTCAGGGGCTGCATTTTTCGACCAGTTCGCCGGGTGGTCCGGGTCTTTGGTCGGCATCACGCCAGCAGACGCCAGGGCGCGACCAAGAGGCCCCGATGCAATTGCGGGAACCGGCGGTCCTTCGATATAGGCCGGACGGCCATCAGGGATCGGGCCAGTTCGGTTTTCACGCGGGGTGACGTTGCCCATATGGTCAACCAGATACCCGACCTGTGCGTCGGTTCCGGTCACCTCAACCACACGACCGGCGTCAGGGCCGAACGGCTGCGGCTGGCGCACGAGAGCGCATTTGATGGCGACGATCACGCCAGCCTTTACCTGCGCCCACAGCCGCGTCGGGCGGGGCCGGTTGCTATCAACAGCGAACATGCTGCCTCCTAGATTGTGATGCGGTTCTGCGGGCGTAGGCCGGGACCGGGCGGGATGCCAAAGAACGCGCACAACTGCCGACGCCAGCGATTGTAGAGGCCGAAACGGTCCTGAACCTCGTAGCGGTTGTGGTGCCACACGGCGGCCTGGTCTGTGTCCAGATTGTCGGTGGCGCCCATGATGGCCGTCTCAAGCGTCTGGCACTGGCTCAGAAACGTCCTGATCTGGACATATTCGTCCGGCGCCATGTTCCGCATACGCCATTCGTTGAAACCGTAGACCTGAAAGAAGCGCCACGACTGCTGGCCGCTGTTGATACCGCCCATGGCTGGATAGCCCATATACCGGCGGCACTGGACCATCTCGGCATCGGTCAGGGGCGTATCCGCTACGGGGTCTGTGGTTGTTCCTGACATTCCACCGGCTCCAGTTCCGCCCCGCGTTTACGCAGGTGGGCTATTTCGTCGGGGTTGGTGATGATCTCACCGGCGGACCAGTGATACCGCCCCCGGTTAAAGCGGGTCTCGATATACCCGTGGTCGCG
>NZ_NKTX01000005.1 GCF_003207815.1 Komagataeibacter oboediens
TTCTTCCGCCAGCTGCTTCAGCTGCTCCACCGAAAGGTTGCGCATGTCATGCGGCATGCGAACCCGGTCAAGCTGTGGGTAGCGCCCAAGGGTCGGAATGTCGGCTGGCGTCTTGCTGTCGGTCATGTCTCTCAGTTCCTGCGCTCGACCACGTAGTGGACCAGATCGCGCAGGCGATCAGCCTCGGGGCCAAAAATGTCGATATGGGATAGGGCCTGTTCCGCCACGCGGCGGGCTTCCTTGGCCGCGCCATCCACGCCCAGAAGGGCGACATAGGTGGACTTGCCGGCCGCTTCGTCCTTGCCTGCGGTCTTGCCCAGCTCCTCGGCGCTGGCGGTGGCGTCCAGCACGTCATCGGCAATCTGGAAAGCTGCGCCAAGGTCACGGCCATAGGCGGAAACGCGCTTGCGCACGTCATCGCTGGCCTGCCCCAGAATCGCCCCGGCTTCAGCCGAGTAGCGGATCAGGCAACCGGTTTTGAGCGCATGCAGGCGGGCGACTTCGTCCAGGGACAGCGCACGGCCTTCGCCTTCCATGTCGATCATCTGGCCACCGACCATGCCGGCAGCGCCCGCGGCGTCGGCCAACGCACGGACGAGGTTGATGCGCACATCCGCGCTGGCATGCGTCAGCGGGTTGGCAAGGATGTCGAACGACATGGTCTGCAGCGCGTCACCGGCCAGGATGGCCGTCGCTTCATCGAACTTGCGGTGGGTGGAAGGCTGGCCACGGCGCAGGTCGTCGTCGTCCATGGCGGGCAGGTCGTCATGCACCAGCGAATAGGCATGCAGCATCTCGACCGATGCCGCGACACGATCTGCACCTTCCGGTGCCACGCCGAACAGGCTGGCCACTTCGGCGACCATGTAACCGCGCAGGCGCTTGCCACCACCCAGCGTGGCATAGCGCATGGCGTCGATCAGCCGGGCCTCGCCCCCTTCAACGCGGGGCAGCAGGCGGTCGATCATGCCCTCGATCGCCTTGGCGCGCGCGGACATTGATGCACGCAGACGGACCATGCGATCCGTACCGTCTGTTTGGGACGAGGTTGCTGTTGTTTGGCTCATCTGATGCATCAATCCATCGGTTTTGCATCCAGCGTACCGTCGGCACGCTGGACAATCGCCTGAACGCGGGCCTCGGCCTCGTCCAGTTTTTTCTGGCAGTACTGTCGCAGGGCGGCACCACGCTCATAGGCCGTAATCGCGTCTTCCAGCCTGAGCTGGCCTACCTCGAGCTGCCGCACGATGGCTTCAAGTTCGGCCAGTGCGTCCTCGAAGGAAAGGCTGGTCAGGTCTTCGGTCATCGGCGCGTGGTGCTTCCTGAAAATAACTTGGCTGGCGCAGGCATTACATCCTTGGGGGGCATCCTGCCAAGGGGACAACTGGTTTTACGGCATTTTGACGCTTATGCCGTGTGCGGCGCGTCAGCGGGAGTCGCATCGGGATCGGGCCGGCGGCGGATGACGAAGGACAGCGTGCCGCCTTCTTCCCCGAATGCGATCAGGGCATGGCCCGTTTCACGGCAGAATGCCTGAAAATCCGCGACGGATGCCCGGTCGGTCGCGATCACGCGCAGCCGTGCGCCGGGCGGCAGGCCACGCAGCATGCGGTTGGCCTTGAGCACGGGCAGGGGACAGGTCAGGCCGCGTGCGTCTAGCAGGATCTCACTCATGGGTGGCCGTGTCTCCTTGGTGGTGGGCAGCTATGCTTGCGCATCAGGGTTTGAAGTTGCGTGCAGGTACGACCATAAAAGAAAACGCGCCACTGATAAAACATGATGAAAGAAAGACTCCGGATGGCCACCTATCGTATTGGAATTGATTTTGGCGGCACCAAGATTGAAATTGCAGCATTGGCAAAGGACGGTACGGAACGTGTGCGTCGGCGCATTTCCAACCCCGGCAACTATCCCGCCGCCATCGGGGCCATGTGTGAACTGATCCACGGGGTGGACAAGGAGCTCGGCGGCACGGGCACCGTGGGAATCGGCATTCCTGGTTCCATCAGCCCCGATACGGGCGTCATCAAGAACGCGAATGCGACGTGGCTGAACAACCAGCCACTGGTCCGTGACATGTCGGCCGCCCTGGGCCGTGATGTGCGGGTCGAGAACGATGCGAACTGTTTTGCCCTGTCCGAGGCGATCGACGGGGCGGGTGCAGGCCATCACTGCGTGTTTGGCGTCATTATCGGCACCGGCATGGGGGCCGGGATCGTGATCGACCAGAAGCTGCTGATCGGGCGCAACCATATTGCGGGGGAATGGGGGCATACGCCGCTACCGTGGCCGCGGCTGGAAGAATTTCCCATGCCCAAGTGTTTCTGCGGCAACGAGGGGTGTATGGAACGCTTCCTCAGCGGTTCCGCGCTGGCGCAGGACTGGAAAGGCCCCGGCCACCGCAGCGCGGCACATATCGAGCAGGAAGCCGAGGCTGGCGACCTGACCGCCATCGGCGCGCTGGACCGCTACATGGACCGCATGGCGCGCGCCTGCGCCATGGCGATCAATTTCATGGACCCCGACGTGATCGTGCTGGGGGGCGGGGTGTCCAATCTGGACTCGATTTACGAACGTGTGCCCCGCCTCATGCAGCGTTACGTCATCACCCCTAACTGCACCACGCCCATCGTGCGTAACCGGCATGGTGACAGTTCCGGCGTGCGCGGGGCAGCGTGGCTGTGGGACGACCATCACGTTGACTGACCCGGCGGGTCAGTGACGCGGCCTGTGATCAGTCTTCGGTGCGGTCCAGGCCGCGAAAGCCCGTGGCCACGACGTAAAGTTCGCTTGATTCCTTGCGGCTGGCCGGGGGCTTGGCGTGGCGGACCTGCGTGAACATGCGCTTGAGGTCCGCCAGCATCTGCTTTTCCGATCCGCCCTGGAACACCTTGGCCACGAACGTGCCGCCGGGGGCGAGGATGCGGACGGCAAAATCCAGCGCCAGTTCCGCCAGCCCGATAATGCGCAGGTGGTCGGTCGGGGCATGGCCGGTGGTGTTGGGGGCCATGTCCGACATCACGACATCCGCCCGGCCACCCAGCAGGCCGGTCAGGCGATCGGGCATGTCGGGGTCGTTGAAATCCCCTTCGATAATGGTGGCACCCGGCACGGGGTCAACCGGCAGCAGGTCGACGCCCACCACCTCCGCGGCTCCGCGCTTGACCGCGACCTGCGTCCAGCCACCGGGTGCCGCGCCAAGGTCAACCACCCGCGCGCCGGGTCTGATCAGCTGGAAGCGGTCATCAAGTTCAATCAGCTTGAAGGCTGCGCGTGAACGCCACCCCTGTTTCTGGGCAGCCTGCACATACGGGTCGTTCAGCTGGCGCTGTAGCCAGCGGTGCTGCGCGGTTGTGCGGCCGCGCGCCTTTTTGACCGTGACGGTCTTGGTGCGGTTGGCCTGTGCGGCGCGTCCGTCCGTGCTGCTGTCACCGGTGCCGGGTGTCAGACTGCTGGTACGGGCCTTGCCCGGTATGCGGGTAGAAGAACGCTGTTTCATGACGGGACGCGGTCAGGTAATGACCCGGTGCTCCATACGATTATGCAGGGGGAAGGAAGGCGGCGCTGCGGATAGGCCGCCATGCCGCCTGCGGTCCCCAATCATGCGTAAAAGCAGTCCGTCACGCAATCCCCGGTCCGCAACCGTGACGTCGGGCATGGGCCATGTGGTGGCGATCGCCTCGAATATGGCGCAGCCGGGCAGGATGTAGCGCGCGCGGTCCGCGCCGATCAGGGGGTGGCGTGTCAGCCCCGCCATGCCCGACCGGCGGAGATTGGCAATCAGGCCCAGCGCATGGGAAACTGACAGGGTGCTGCCGTCGATCCCGGCGCGTTCGTACCTGTCCTGCCCCTGCGCCAGGCTGGCCAGTGTGGTGATCGTGCCGCTGGTGCCCAGCAGCATGACATTGCCACGTGCGATTTCGCGGGTGATGCAGTGGACGTCATCAAACCCGCGCAGCATGTCGCTGATTTCACCGACTACGGCGCGGTAGCCATGGTCGGTGAAGATGTCTGTTCCATAGCGTTCGCCCACCGTCATGATGCCGGCAGGCAGGCTGATATAGCCGGACAGGTCATGGCGCCCGGCGCCGCGGTCGATTCGCGCCCATGCGATTTCGGTGGAGCCACCGCCAATATCGAACAGCAGGCCACGCCCTGCGGCGTGGTGATGGGTCTGCAGCAGGGAATTGCAGGCCGCCAGGGCCAGTTCGGCTTCTTCCCGCGCGGAAATGACCGAGATGTTCAGGCCGGTTTCATGCAGGACGCGGGCAATGAAATCCATGCCATTGCCCGCGCGGCGGCAGGCTTCGGTTGCAATGGCGCGATGGCTGTGCAGGTCATACAGCCCCATGCGCGCGACACAGGTGCGCAGCACGCCGATGGTGCGTTCCATCGCCGCTTCGGCCAGTTGCCCCGAATGATGCAGTCCTTCGCCAAGGCGTACGGCGCGGCTGAAGCTGTCAATGACACGCAGCCCCTGTTCCCCCGCGCGGGCGACCAGCAGGCGGCAGTTATGGGTGCCAAGGTCAATGGCGGCATAAAGCGGCGCACGGAAGGTACGGCGATTCGTTGCAGACGCAAGGGGGAGGATGTCCCCATGCTGGCGTATCTTTGCGCTGAGCGTCTGCTGGACCATATGCATGCAAACCCGTTGACGGCCAAGGTATTACCTATTGTGTTGAGTGTTCTGCGTGAAACGCAAGTCAAAAGAGAAAATTCGCAAAAAAGATCAGGAGAGGGGTTGCACCCCACACGCCCCCCGGCTATATGCCTGATCACCGCAGCGCACCGCGCCGCTTTCTCCTTGCTGGGGGATAGTTTAGCGGTAGAACTACCGGCTCTGACCCGGTCAGCCCTGGTTCGAATCCAGGTCCCCCAGCCAATTTTCTCCCGTAAAATAATATCAGACAGTTGAGTATCCCGGCCCAGTGGTGGTTTGGGTGGTTTATCGTGTCTGACGCATGAAATGACCGATTGGTTGCCTGTATTCAGGGTAATGCGCCCGGATCAAGGAATGTGGTCATGGCCGCGACTGACGGCATGGCTGATCGCTGGCCTGTCATTATGGTTGCAAAAATATCATCTGCGAGTGTGGTGGTCCGTCTGAAGTAGTGGCCCGGATGGGGTGCTGCCTAATCGATAACTGGTACGCCTGCGTTATTTCCACCGATAATGTCTGGTGTTCGGATGCATCCGCCCCACCGGCAATCATAAGAGGGCGGTAGTGTGCGCATGGTCGCGGTGGGCAAGCGTCCGGCCTTGTGTCAGGATGAAAATGGACGGACACAGGATCGTGCCGTTTTCATTGTCCCATGGCGGAATGAACCGATTTTTTGTCACGAAGCATGCGCCTGCATGGCCACGTCCACGGCGGTCGGCCCGCAATACCCCGGTTATACGCAGTCGGGGCTGCCCGAATTACGCCTTCACATCCTGGAGGAAGCTGTCAGGTTTCTTGCCCGTCAGGCTGTTGCCTGGCGGGGTGTTTCGCATGACGGGGCGGGATGGGGCGGCAAGGCGTGATCTGCCGCGCGCGGTTCAGCATTTCGACCAGTTGCGGACCTGCTGGTCCACAATAATCTCCACCATGCGGCGAAGTGCCCGCATGTCGCCGGTAAAATTCTGCGCCAGTACGCGCTGCTCCACTCCGTCCAGCGTGAACCAGCCCGGGCGCAGGTTCCGGTCCTGCTCGATCTGGCGGATGATGTTCATGGACAGGGCGGGGGCATGCGTGGCGTCCGGCCTGTCCATATGAATGATGTGGCAACGTGATTTCAGCGGTTCGGACACGGTGGACAGGTCATTGGCGGTCAGGACCCATCGTACGCGGCTGACATCAACCGGCACGTTCAGGAACACATCCCGGAACTGCCTGCATTCCCCCATGTCGAGAAACTGCAGCAGGGCATTCTGCACGCTGCCGAAGCGGCCATCGGTCGGGGCCTTGTCCACTTCATCAAGGATGATGCACGGATTGGCCATGCCGGTCGCGGCCAGGAATTCCACGATGGTAGACGGCTTGGCATCGCCAAATGTCTGGTGCGTGCCGGTCAGGGACAGGGGATCCCCCATCGCGCCCACATTCATGGTCATGACTTCGTAGCCCAGCGTGCGGTAATAGACCCGCGCGACTGTCGACTTTCCGCATCCCGGCGGTCCGACCAGCAGTACCGGTCGCGCGATGCCCGATGTGCCCCATTCCAGCCGCTTCAGATCGGTTTCCGCCATGGCGCGCACGGCGGCCAGGGCATGGGGGCACGCGTTTTCCACATCCTGTACGCGGGTGCGGATGTTATCCGGCTCATGAATCTTGACCGGATGGGCAAGCCTGCGCACCGATTCATATGGATCGGGCTGGGTCGTGCGCTTGTGTTCGGGGAACTGGTAATGTTCCGGCAGCACACGGATGTAGGTGTGGGGGGCGGACTGGTAAGCCGCGGCTTCGGGAGGAGGGGTTTCATCCTCATCCAGATCATCATCGCAGCCCAGTGCGATCAAGAAATCAAAATCGTCCGGTTCCGGCATCTGCTTCCCTCATTATCCCGTTCACATTCCAGCAGGCTGGAGTGCACGGTCGGATGAGAAGCACGAATTTTTTCATGGCCTGACCATATCATGGCTGGCCACGCGGTTTCCATAACAAACGGCATGGGATCGGATGCGCGCAGGGCAGGGGACGCCTGCGCGCATCCGGCGGATCAGGCGGCCAGGCCGCCATCCGTTGTCACGGCGGACCCGGTCATGAAGCTGGCGGCGGGACTGGCCAGGAACGAGACGACGGAGGCAATATCGCTCACCTGTCCGTATTCCTTGTGGCACATGAAGCTGCGCAGCATGTCGGCGGCGGGGCCGGTGGCGGGGTTCATGTCCGTGTCGATCGGGCCGGGCTGGACCACGTTGATGGTAATCCCGCGCGGGCCCAGGTCGCGCGCGGCCCCCCGTGCAAACCCGTTCAGTGCCGACTTGGAGGCCGAATACAGCGAAATGCCCGGGAAGGGGGAGCGGTCGGCAAAGGTCGAGCCGATCAGGATGATCCGCCCGCCCTGCGTCATGTGGCGCGCGGCTTCGATGGTTTCGATCATGACGGCACGCACATTCAGGCCCAGCACCGCATCGACCTGTTCATCCGTCATGTCGGCCACGTCGCCAAAGGGGTAGATGCCGGCATTGCACACCAGTGCGTCGATCCGCCCCATATCGGCCACCACGCGGCGGATGGCGGCACGGTTGCCATTGCCTTCGCCATCGCAGCGGATGGCCATGCCCCGGCGGCCCAGTGCGCGGACCTCATCGACCGTCTTCTGTGCCGCCTGTTCATTGCGGGCGTAGGAAATGGCGATGTCATAGCCATCCTTCGCCAGTGATTTCGCAATGGCGGCGCCGATGCCACGGCTGCCGCCGGTAATGTAGGCAACGCGTTGTGTCATTGTGTTTTCTCCTGTTTCCAACCTGTCTTTTTCCCACTACAGCACCACGCGGGTCGGGGAAAGCGTGGCCACGCGTGCGAAGGGGGTTGATCGCGGGGTGCGGGTTGTCTATAGCCTGCGTGTTCGCGCGTCCGGGCCTGTAGGGCATGCCCGGCCGCAATGGAGTGTTCATGTCTATCCGCAGGGATGGGCACGGACACGGGCACCAGACATTCAGGAGAAGAAAATGCCCAAGATGAAGACCAAGTCATCGGTCAAGAAGCGGTTCAAGATCACCGCCACCGGCAAGGTGCTGGCAGGTCCCGGCAACAAGCGCCACGGCCTGATCAACCGCTCGCAGAAGATGAAGCGCACGAACCGTGGTTCGCAGGTGCTGACGGAAATGGACGGCCGCACTGTGAAGCAGTGGGCTCCCTACGGTCTGGCATAAGGAGCACCTGAGACATGGCACGTGTGAAACGCGGCGTAACCACCCACGCCCGCCACAAGAAGGTTCTTGAACTCTCCAAGGGGTTCCGGGGCCGTTCGTCCACCAATTACCGCATTGCGCTGGAACGTCTGGAAAAGTCGCTTCAGTATGCATACCGCGATCGCCGGAACAAGAAGCGCGAATTCCGCGCCCTGTGGATCCAGCGTATCAACGCGGCAGTGCGTGAACATGGCCTGACCTACAGCCGTTTCATCAACGGTCTGGACAAGGCCGGCATCGAGATCGACCGCAAGGTCCTCGCCGCCATTGCCTATGACGATGCAGCAACCTTCGCTGAAATCGTGAAGAAGGCGCAGGCCGCTCTGGCCTGATCCCTGTTTCCACGCCCGCGTGGCGACAGGTCCACGAAACGGGTCGTCCCAACGGGCGGCCCGTTTTGTTTTTAATGCAATGCCCGTGCCGCAGTCGATGCCGGTGGCGGACACAATTCCATGCGCCGGGTCTGGCCCGCCGGTAGATCGATACCAGCCCGCCCGGACGTGAGCCTGTGCGAGGTGCTATGAGTGACGATCTCGAAACCCTGAGGGAACAGACAGTTCAGGCACTCGCTGCCGCAACCGACCAGCGCGCGTGGGATGCGGTGCGCGTCGGCACGCTGGGCAAGTCGGGCACGCTGACCGCACTCCTCAAGCAACTCGGGCGCATGACACCGGATGAGCGGCGCACGCGGGGTGCCGCCCTGAACCGGCTGCGCGACGACCTGTCCCGCCTGATCGAGGCGCGTGGGCAGGAACTGGAAACCGAGGCGCTGAACGCCCGTCTGGCTGCGGAACGCGTGGACGTGACGCTGCCCTGCGCGCCGGAAGCGGACGGCGCGCTGCATCCCATCACCCGCACGATCGAGGAAATGGCCGCCATTTTCGGCGCGATGGGGTTCCAGATCGCCGAAGGGCCGGATATCGAAAGCGACTGGCACAATTTCTCGGCCCTGAACACGCCCGCGCACCATCCCGCCCGCACGGATCAGGACACGTTCTACCTGCCCGCCGAAGCCGAGGGCCAGCCCGAACGCGTACTGCGCACCCAGACATCGGGCGTGCAGATCCGCACCATGCTGGCGAAAGAGCCGCCCATCCGCATCATCGCCCCCGGCCGGACCTACCGCGCCGACCACGATGCCACCCATTCGCCCATGTTCCACCAGTGCGAGGGACTGGTGATCGAGAAGGGGATCACGCTGGGGCACCTCAAGGGCTGCCTGTCGGATTTCCTGCGCGCGTTTTTCCAGATGCCCGACCTGCCGGTGCGCTTCCGCGCGTCCTATTTTCCCTTTACCGAACCGTCTATGGAAATCGACATCGGCTGGTCGCGTAGGACCGGGCAGATCGGCGCGGGCGATGACTGGCTGGAGGTGCTGGGCGCGGGCATGGTCCACCCCCGCGTGCTGGCCAATTGCGGGCTGGATGCACGGGAATGGCAGGGGTTCGCCTTTGGCATGGGGATCGAGCGCCTGACCATGCTGCGCCATGGCATTCCCGACCTGCGCTCGTTTTATGAAAGCGATGTCCGCTGGCTACGCCACTATGGCACCAGCCCCCTGTCTCCCGCCCCGCTGCACGAAGGTCTGTGATCGATGAAGTTCTCCCTGTCATGGCTGCGCGAGCATCTTGAGACCACGGCGACGGTGGAAGAAATCTGCGCCACGCTGAACACCATCGGGCTGGAAGTTGAAGGGGTGGAAGACCTCGGCGCCACGCTGGCATCCTTCCGCACCGCCCGCATCATTGAAGCGGCCCAGCACCCCAATGCCGATCGCCTGCGCGTGTGTCAGGTCGATGCGGGCGAAGGGTTCGAGCGCGTTCAGGTCGTCTGTGGTGCGCCCAATGCGCGTGCGGGGCTGCATGTGATCTTTGCCCCGCCGGGCACCTTCATCCCCGCCAGCGGCATGACCATCAAGGCCGGGAAGCTGCGTGGCGAGGCCAGTGGCGGCATGCTGTGCTCGCTGCGTGAACTGGGACTGGGCGAGGAAACGGACGGCATCGCCGAACTGCCTGAAGGCACCGCGCCGGGGCAGTCCTATGCGCTGTTCGCCAGGCTGGATGATCCGGTCATCGACATCGCGATCACGCCCAACCGGGGCGACGCGCTGGCGGTGCGCGGCGTGGCACGCGACCTCGCGGCGGCGGGCCTTGGTACATTGAAGCCATGGCTTGCGGACACGGTGGACGGGCGCTTTGACAGCCCCATCAACTGGCGCATCACGTTTCCCGAAGCCTGCCCGTGGGTTCTGGGGCGCGTCATTCGCGGCGTGAAGAACGGCCCCAGCCCGGACTGGCTGAAGCGGCGGCTGGAATCCGTTGGCCTGCGTCCGGTATCCGCACTGGTGGACATTACCAATTTCTTCGCCTTCGACCTTGGTCGTCCGCTGCACGTGTTTGACGTGGACAGGCTGATGGGTTCGGAGCTGACCATCTGCCGTGGCGCGGGTGAAACCTTCACCGCGCTGGATGGCAGCGAACACGTCATGACGCCGGATGACTGCGTGATTGCTGACGGGCGCGGCGTGCAGTCGCTGGCCGGGATCATGGGCGGGGCGGACAGCGGGGTCAGTGATGACACCACGACCGTGTTCGTGGAATGCGCGCTGTTCGATCCCGTGACCATCGCCCTGTCGGGGCGGCGGCACAACCTGCATTCCGATGCGCGCCAGCGTTTCGAGCGCGGCGTGGACCAGGCCCTGCCGCCTGCGGCGCTGGAAGCTGCCACGCGCATGATCCTTGACCTGTGCGGGGGGGAAGCGGGCAACGTGGTCTCCGCCGGGGCCGAGCCGGCATGGCAGCGGCAGGCGCATCTGGAATTCGCCCGGCTGGAAACGCTGGGCGGATTGGTGGAAGAACCTGACCACGCGGTCCACCTGCTGGAGGGGCTGGGCTTCAGGGTGCGGGAATGTGACGCGCGGCGTGTGGTGGTGGATGTGCCGTCGTGGCGCAATGACATCGCAACGCCCATGCTGCTGGACCAGCAGCCTGACCTGCCGCCCGCCCGTGCGCAGGCAGCAGCGGAAGGAGCGGCGGTCATTGACCCCGAAGTGGACCTGATCGAGGAAGTGCTGCGCCTGCGTGGACTGGACAGCGTGCCTGCCGTCTCCCTGCCGGTGGACAACGCGGTGCCGCTGCCTGCCTTTACCCCGCGGCAGGGCCGTATCGCCAGCCTGCGCCGCCGACTGGCGGCGCGTGGGCTGATGGAAACGGTGGGCTTTTCCTTCGTGGCGATGGATCAGGCTGCCGAATTCGGTGAAACGCCTGCGGACCTGCACCTGCTTAACCCCATTGCGGCCGATCTGGATCAGATGCGGCCCACGCCGCTGGTCAACCTGTTGGCTGCGGTAAAAGGCAATGCCGCGCGTGGTTACCCCGACCTCGGGCTGTTCGAGGTCGGGCCCGCTTTTGGCCCGGATGGGCAGAAGCTGGTGGCTGCCGGTATCCGTAGCGGCCATTCCGCGCGTCTGCCCGGCCACCCCGCGCAGCCGGTTGACCTGTGGCAGGCGAAGGCCGATGCGCTGGCGGGTCTGGCTGCCGCCGGGGCTGCGATGGAAGGGCTTGGCATTACTACGGATGCACCGTCCTATTACCATCCGGGCCGTTCGGGTGTGATCCGGCAGGGGCCGAAGCTGGTGCTGGGGCATTTCGGGCAGTTGCATCCTGCCCTGCTGGCCGCGCGTGGCATTGACGTGCCGGTCTGCGCGTTCACGCTATATCCCGATGCGGTGCCCGAACCCAAGCGCAAGCGTAAGGCGCCCCCGGCACTGTCGGCGTTCCAGCCGCTCAAGCGTGATTTTGCCTTTGTGGTAACGACTGACGTTCCGGCGGAAAAGCTGCTGAAGGCCGTCAGGGGGGCCGAGCGGAACCTGATTGTGGCCGTCAGCCTGTTTGACGTTTATGAAGGCGACAAGATCCCGGCGGGACACAGGTCGCTGGGCGTGGAGATAACCCTTCAGCCAATGGACAGGACCCTGACCGATGCGGAAATCGAAGCTGTCTGTGATCGGGTGGTCGCTGCCGCGCAGAAAAGCTGCAATGCCGTCCTGCGTGGCTGAACGCGAGCGGGTGCGCGGCGCCTGCCGGGGTATCGGGCTGGGGACGGCGGTGGTGCTGGGCCTTGCCGGTGCCGCGGCCCATGCCACCGAAATCATCGGGGCGGGGTCCAGCTTTGGCGCGCCCATTTACGGGGCATGGGGCGAAGGGGTCGCGCACGATACGGATATCCGCCTGAATTACCAGACCATCGGGTCGGGTGCCGGGCAGAATCAGGTCAAGGCCCGCACGGTGGATTTCGGCGCATCCGACGCGCCCATGACCGCGGCGCAACTGGCGCAGTTCCACCTGATCCAGTTCCCCACGGTCATGGGGGCGATCGTGCCGGTCGTGAACCTGCCCGGTGTGGATACCAGCCACCTGCACCTGACGGGGGAACTGCTGGCGCGGCTGTACGCGGGGGACATCACCATGTGGAATGACCCCCGGATTGCCGCGGAAAACCCGGATATGACCCTGCCCGCCATGCCGGTGGCCCCGGTGCGACGCGCGGACGGGTCCGGCACGACGTTCGTGTTCACGTCCTACCTTGCCCGTGTCTCACCGCAATGGGCGAAGGAACAGGGCAGCGGGACATCCATCGAATGGCCGGTGGGCGAGGGCGCGCGTGGCAATGACGGCATCGCCGCCGCCGTGCGCAATACCGAAGGCAGCATCGGTTACCTTGAATATGCCTATGCGGCGGGCAACCACATGGCGATTGCCGAGATGCGCAACCACCATGGGGATCTGGTCGCCGCCGGGCCGGACAGTTTCAGCCAGGC
The DNA here is from genome assembly GCF_003207815.1 of Komagataeibacter oboediens. Lineage (GTDB taxonomy): Bacteria > Pseudomonadota > Alphaproteobacteria > Acetobacterales > Acetobacteraceae > Komagataeibacter > Komagataeibacter oboediens. The sequence continues at coordinate 12,716 of NZ_NKTX01000005.1, forward strand.
GGTCACGACCGCGCGCTGGGCTACTGATGACAGTCATTCCGCCGATGTGCTGGATGGCGATGGCCCGGGTGCATGGCCCATCATGGCCGCGACCTATGTGCTGATCCCGACAGACCGGGCGGATACGCCGCAGGGCAGGGCGGTACGCGCGTTCTTTGACTGGAGCATGCAGCATGGCGGTGACGCGGCCCTTGCGCTGCGTTACGTGCCGTTGCCCGATAATATCCGTATCACCATACGCGGCCTGCTTGAAACGCACTGAAACGACGCAGACAGTACCACGGCCGGACCCGGGGCCGTGGTACTGTCTGCGGGTGCTGCGCACAGGGAATGCCGCTTGAAAACAGGTGGTACCCGGACCCTTTTACGGGCTTTTCAGATGGAACCGGCAGGTCTGCGTAACGGTGTATTTTTACAACCGGCATTTGCGCTGGCTGACCCGACACGATAAGCCGGTCAGGCATGACTGACACTTTCCCTACGCACGCGGTCCCCGCGACGGTTTCCGCTGGCCCCACCATCTGGATCATGGCGGGGGAGGCCAGTGGCGATGTTCTGGGCGGTCGCCTCATGGCGGCGCTGCGGGCGGTATGCCCTGGCGTACGGTTCGCGGGAATTGGTGGCGAGCGCATGCAGGCGCAGGGACTGCACACCCTGTTTCCCCTGCGTGACCTTGCCGTCATGGGGCTGTTGGAGGTGCTGCCCAAAATCCGGCATCTTTCACGCAGGCTGGATCAGGCGGTGTCGGATATTGCCAGCCGGCGACCCGATCTGGTCATAACCATCGACAGTCCCGGCTTTACCCTGCGGCTGCTGCGACGGATTGCGCCTTTGTCCATCCCCCGGTTGCATTATGTCGCCCCCCAGGTCTGGGCATGGCGCGAACACCGGGTCCGTGAGTTCCCCGGATTGTGGGAACGCATGCTGTGCCTGCTGCCATTCGAGCCGGAATTCTTTGCCCGGCACGGGATCGAGGCACGTTTTGTCGGCCATCCCGTCGTGCAGTCTGGTGCGGATGGTGGCGATGGCGCGGCGTTCCGTGCGCGTCATGCGATTGCGGCGGACGCGCCCGTTCTGGTGCTCATGCCCGGCAGCCGCCGGTCCGAGGCGCCGCGCCTGCTGCCGGTATTCGGGCGTATGCTGGCCATCCTGCAGAACCGGGTACCCGGTATCGTGCCCGTGGTGCCCGTCGCCCCGGTGATTGCCGATATCGTGCGCAGGGGCGTGGCGAAATGGCCGGTACGTCCCCTGATCGTGACGGATGTCGATGACAAGCACGATGCGTTTGCCGCGGCTGATGCCGCACTGACCAAATCGGGCACATCCACGCTGGAGCTGGCCATCGCCAATGTGCCCATGGCGGTAACCTACCGCGTTAATCCGCTGACCGCGGCCATGGTACGGCGGCTGATCCGGGTGCCATATGTGGCCATGGTCAACCTGCTGTCAGGCCACAGGCTGGTGCCGGAACTGCTGCAGGAACGCTGCACCCCGGACCTGCTGGCGGCAACGGTTGAACGCCTGTTGTCCGATGAACGCTGCCGCAGCCTGCAACGGGCGGGATTTGGTGATATCCGTGCCGCCCTGCGCGGGCCCGGCGTGGACCCGGCGCAGGCGGCAGCGGCCGAAATCATGGATTTGCTGGGTTCTGTCCCTGCGCGGGGGGCGCTTCCGGCGCCGCACCCGGCGTAACAGGCGCCGAGGCGCCGGGGGGCAGGGGTTCGTTTTCCGATATCAGCGCATGCAGCTCCGTGCGCAGCATGAATACGCCCATGATCAGCGTGCCCATCACGGTAATCCCGATCCAGATCAGCTTGCTGATCTGTTCGCGCCGTTCTTCTTCATCCACCACGGGTTTATCAGGCTTTGCCATAGAGCGTCTCCACTGCAACTTCCGGTCTGGTGATTTCCACGATCCCTTCGGGGCGCAGCGCGTTGTAGAAACAGCTCCGCCGGCCGGTATGGCAGGCAACGCCCTTCTGGTCTACCAGCAGCAGGATGGCGTCACGGTCACAGTCCAGGCGGGCGTCAACCAGCATCTGCACCTGCCCCGATGTTTCCCCCTTGCGCCACAGGCCGTGGCGGCTGCGTGAATAATAGCAGACGCGACCCGTGCGCAGCGTTTCATCCAGCGCTTCGGCATTCATCCATGCCAGCATCAGTATCTCACCACTGTCATGCTGCTGTGCAATGGCGGTGATCAGGCCGTCTTCATTGAATTTGACCCGGTCGATCATGGCCGTGCGTACGGCCTGGTCCGGGGGAGTATAGGGCATGTCTTTCCAACCTTAAGAAACAGCGCGGATAGCCGGCGCGCAGGTAGTCCTATTCCGCCTTGGCGGGCAGGGTAAACCATTCGGGCACATGCACGTGCAGCGCATGGCCATCCACGTTCAGTCCCGTATCGTTGATATGTTCATTGCGGATCATGGCCATGCCCACCTTGTCGCGTGAGGACCGCATTTCCCCGACCGTCGTATCACCGGATACGATGGGCGTGCCGGGCGCGGGCAGGTCATGGTGGGATGTGACCGGCAGCAGGTGACGGCGCACCAGCCCGCGGTACCGGGTGCGCGCGGTCAGTTCCTGGCCCATGTAGCAGCCCTTGGTCCATGAAATGCCGTTCAGCTGGTCGAAATTGGCTTCCAGCAGCAGGGTCTTGCCGCTTTCGCAGTCCCGCGCGCCATCGGGCAGGCCCAGTGACAGGCGGAGGTGGTCGTACTCGACTTCATCCGCCGAAAGGGCCGCCATGGGGTGGCCCAGCAGGAACCGCCATCCCGCCTGTGGCAGGCGCGGGTCGGGGGCTGCGGGATATCCTTCGGGCGGGGTGACGTCTTCCCCCCATGCGGCATGCACGGCGTAACCCGTTTCGCTGATGTCCACATCCGCGCGCAGGCGGTAGCGCGACAAGCGCTGGCGCAGCATGTCGGCCTGTGCCGCGTCACAGTCGACCAGCAGGCGCACGCCCTCAGGGTCGGCAAAGACAAAGAAATCGGCCAGCCATTTGCCCTGTGCCGACAGGAAGGCGGTCCATACCGCATGACCGGGCGCGACCGCCGTCATGTCATTGGACACCAGTCCCTGCAGGAAGGAAACACGGTCCGCCCCGGAAATACCAAGTACGGCACGATCAGGAAGATGAGCAATTCTGGCCATACGCGCAATCTGGCCATGCCCGTGCCCGCAGGCAAGGGGTAAAGAGAGGTTGGCACGCAGGCAAAACCTGACTAGCACCACGAAAATGCATATCCTGTTCATCACATCCACCCGGCTGGGGGATGCCATCCTGTCCACCGGGCTGCTGGACACGCTGCTGCGGCGCTATCCGCTGGCGGATTTCACCATTGCCTGCGGGCCGGTGGCTGCCGGCCTGTTCGCGCACATGCCGCGCCGCGTGCGCACCATAGAAATGGTCAAGCAGCCATGGGACCGTCACTGGCTGGAACTGTGGCGGCAGTGCAGGGGGACAAAGTGGGATCTGTGCGTGGATCTGCGTGGGTCGGTCGTCAGCTATTTTCTGCGGGTGGGCAAACGCCATGTCATGCGGGGCGGCCGCAGGCCGGGGCGGCGCATTACCCATATCGGCAACTTGCTGGACCTTGACCCCGCTCCCCTGCCGGTTACGTGGACAAGCGCCGGGGAGCGCGCGCAGGCGGCATCCATGCTGCCCGATGGGCCACGCTGGATCGCCCTTGGCCCGACGGCCAACTGGGATGGCAAGATCTGGCCTGCCGGGCGGTTTGTTGCGGTGTTCAGGGCCCTGCACGCGGATGATCCATCCCTGCGTCCCGTAATCCTGTACGGCCCCGGTGCGGCCGAGCGCACCCGCGCGCAGGCGGTGCTGGACCAGTTGCCCGATGCGCTGGATACGGGGGGCGGGCTGTCGGTCACGCAGGTGGCGGCGCTGCTGGCGCGATGCACGCTGTTCATCGGCAATGATTCGGGGCTTATGCACCTTGCGGCGGCATGCGGGATTCCCACGCTGGGCCTGTTCGGGCGCAGCCGGGCGTCGGAATACGCGCCTGCGGGCCCGTGGGCGCGCGTGGCCATGGCCCCCGGACCGGTGGGCGACGCCCCGATGGAAGGGCTGGCTGTTGCACAGGTCGTGACCACCGCAAGGGCGCTGTTGCGGGACAGATGGGGGTGGAAACGGTGAAAAACCCGAACTTTTTGCATTTCCGCCCCGCTTACGGCTGGCGGTGGAAAACGGCCCGGTCTATGTGATCGGACTGGCATGATGGCCCGGGACGGCGCATGGCCCCTGAACAGGGTGGTTTGCCGTGCCGTTTCAGGCCGGATATGCTGGGGTCGACAAACACGACGCGCCGTGCGCAGGGCGCCGCGCAAGCGAGCAGGGAACGACAGGAACGTGGCTGACGACATCTTCACGGAAGTCGATGAGGAAATCCGTGCCGAACGCATCCGGGCGCTGGCGCGCCGCTATCTGGCTGTGGCGGGGGCCGTGGTTGCTGTGGTGTGCATCGGGGCCGGGGGGTGGCAGTATTCCGTCTCCCGCGCGCACAAGGCGGATGCGGCGGTCTCGGCAGCCTATTTCACTGCAATGCAGGACGCCACCCGTGCACCCGACAATGCGGGCACCGATGGTACGCTGACCGCACGGCAGAAAACCGGACTGCAGGAACTTGCGGCGCTGGACGGCAGGGCACGGCCGCCGCTGCGCATCCTCGCACGCATGGAACGCGCCGCGTTGCTGGCCGGTAGCGGCAGCCTGCCCGCGGCCCTCGCCCTGTGGGATGGCGTGGCGCAGGAACATGCCACCGATCCGGTCATTGCCTCGCTCGCCAGCCTGCTGTGGGTTCAGCACCAGATCGACAGTGGCGATCCCGCCACCCTGCGCTCGCGCCTGGCAGTGCTGGATGGCGCGGGCCAGCCATGGCGCGCCCAGGCGATCGAGGCCGAGGCCATGCTTGACCTGCGCACCGGTAAGGATGCGGACGCACGCGCCCGGCTGGAACGCCTGACCATGGACATGTCCGTAACCGATGGCGTGCGTAACCGCGCGGAAGCCATGCTGCAGACCATGGGGGCTGATGCAGGTGGCTAGCCCGATCCATGACACCCCCATGCCCACAGACAGGAAGACCATGAAAACAGCCCTGAGCCGCCGCCACGCGTTACTTGGTGCCGGGGCTGCGCTGCTGCCCGCCCTGGCCGCCTGTTCCAGCGCGCAGAAAAAGAAGCCCCTGCTGATCGGCCACCGTTCCGACGTGCTGCATACCACGGCGGGCCTGACCGTTGATTCGGACGAGACGCAGGCCGTGACCGTGCCCGCGCCGGTGGCGGTGAATGCATGGCCGCAGTCCGGCGTGGCGCCCAGCCATGTCGGCATGGATATCGCGTGGCGTGGCGAGATGCGCCACCAGTGGACCCACGACATCGGGGCGGGTATCTCCGAACCCGATCCCCTGTATTACGTCGCCCTTGGCAATAGCGGGCGTGGCATCATCCAGGCCCCGCCGGTGGTGCAGAACGGGCGGCTGTTCGTCATGGACGCGCAGGGCGTGATCCGGGCCTATCACTGGCCGGCCATGCGCAAGCTGTGGGAATACAACCCCAAGCCGCGCAAGATGCAGTCGGATAATCTGGGCGGTGGCCTGAGCGTTGACGGGGATACACTGTACATCGTCGATGGTATCGGTCAGGCACTGGCGGTGGAAGCTGCCACGGGCAAGCTGAAATGGCGGGTCAATATCCAGGCCCCCGGCCGTTCCGCGCCAACCATCGACAATGGCCGCCTGTTCCTTGGCACCATTGACGAACACCTGTACTGCCTGGATGCCGAAAACGGCAATATCCTGTGGACATATGCTGCGACGGGGGCCGACACCATCATCTACGGCCAGCCGGCCCCGGCCGTGGCGGACGGGGTGGTTCTGGCCGGTTTCGGTTCGGGCGATCTGGTGGCCCTGCGTGCGGAAGGTGGCGAGGTCGTGTGGGCCGACACATTGGGCAGCACCAATGGGCAGCAGGCGCTGATCGACTTTTCATGTGTGCACGGCATGCCGGTCATTGCCGATGGCACGGCCTATGCCATAAGCACCGGCGCGGTGCTGGTGGCCATTGACATGCGTTCGGGCCGCAGGCTGTGGGAACGTGGCATTTCGGGACAGAATACACCGCTGGTGATCGGGGACTGGATCTTCATCATCTCCATGGACCAGCAGGTGGCCTGCCTTGACCGGCTTTCGGGCCATGTGCGCTGGATCACGCAGCTGCGCCAGTATGAAAACGCGGACAAGCAGAAGCGCGGTATCGTATGGAATGGCCCGCTGCTGGCGGGAGGCAAGCTAGTGTTCATTTCCAGCTTCCCCGAAAACGGGGTTGCCATCATCGATCCGGCGCAGGGACATATCGAATCCCTGCACAAATTGCCCGGTCAGGTGACGACCGCGCCCATCGTGGTCGATAATCTGCTGTTGCTGCTGGACAATAGCGGCTACCTTATCGCCTATAGCTAAAAAGAAAGTTGCCGCAGTGAGTTCATCTTTTCCATCCGCGCCAGTGGATGCGCTGCCGGTTGTCGTGATCGCGGGCAGGCCGAATGTTGGCAAGTCGACCATTTTCAACCGGCTGGTCGGACGCAGGCAGGCGCTTGTGGCCGACACCCCCGGCGTAACCCGTGACCGCAAGGAAGGGCAGGCGACCGTGCGTGGCCGCGCCATTCGCATCATCGATACGGCGGGGCTGGAAGAAGCCGCCCCTGATACGCTGTACGGGCGCATGCGGGCATCGTCCGAATCCGCGGTGGCGGATGCGGACCTCGTGCTGTTCTGCATTGACGCGCGCAGTGGCCTTACCCCCGCGGATGAGCATTTTGCCAACTGGCTGCGCCGTCAGGGCCGCCCGGTGCTGCTGATCGCCAACAAGGCGGAGGGACGGCAGGGGGCTGCTGCCGCCATGGAGGCATTTTCGCTGGGGCTTGGCGCGCCGCTGGCCATCTCTGCCGAGCATGGGGAAGGCGTGGCTGACCTCATGTCCGAAATAGCGGACCGCCTGCCGCCGACCGACCTGCCGCCCGTACAGAAACCCACGCGCCGCAGCCGTCGTGAACAGGCGGAAGGCGAGGAGGAGGATGTCCGTCCCCCCGGTCCGCTGCGCCTTGCCATCGTGGGGCGCCCCAACGCGGGCAAGTCCACGCTGCTCAACCGCCTGCTGGGTGAGGAGCGGATGATTACCGGCCCGGAACCGGGGCTTACGCGTGATTCCATTGCCGTCATGCTGCATGATGACCAGGGCCCGATCCAGCTGGTCGATACGGCGGGGTTGCGCCGTAAGGCGCGGATTGACGAGACGCTGGAGAAAATGTCCGTTTCCGCCTCGATCGAGGCGCTGAAGATGGCGGAGGTCGTCATCCTCGTGCTGGATGCGACGTTGGGCGTACATGAGCAGGACCTGCAGATCGCCCGCCTGATCGAACGTGAAGGCCGGTGCTGCGTGCTGGCGCTGAACAAGTGGGACGCAGTGGAAGACCGGGCCGCGACGCGGCAGGCGATCAAGGATCGTATCGAAACGTCGCTTGCACAGATGCGCGGCATTCCCGTTGTCGCGTTTTCCGCCATGACGGGGGCAGGGATCAACAAGCTGCTGCCCACCGTGCGCCGCGCCTATGACATATGGAACCGCCGCGTGCCGACCGGCGCGCTGAACCGCTGGTTCGAAATGATGGTCGAGCGTCATCCGCCGCCGCTGGTCGATGGGCGCAGGCTCAAACTGCGCTACATCACGCAGGCCAAGGCCCGTCCGCCCACGTTTATCGTGTTCGGCACGCGCACTGACCAGTTGCCTGAGGATTACCAGCGCTATCTGGTCAATGGCCTGCGTGAAACCTTTGACCTGCCCGGCACGCCGATCCGGCTGCTGCTGCGGGCATCGAGCAACCCTTACGCCAAGGGCTAGGCACGGGATCCGGACGGCCGCCCGTCCGGATTTTGCGTTTCTGGTGCCTTGTCACGTCCCGCATGGTACATATGGCCCCGGCTGTCATGGGGAGGAAAGACAGATCATGTCCCTGCGCATATCCACCACGGATGCCCTGCTGATCATCGACATGCAGGCCGATTTCATGCCTGGCGGTCCCCTTGGGGTGCCGGGCGCGGATATGCTGCCCTCCCTGATCAACCCGTTATGTGACCTGCCGTTCGGTGCGATTGTCGCAACACAGGACTGGCACCCGCCGGGGCATGTGTCCTTTGCGGGGCAGGGGGGGCCATGGCCGGTGCATTGTGTGGCCGGAACGCGGGGGGCTGACCTGTCGCCCGCGCTGGCGCAGGTGCATGTCGGCGTGGTGCTGCGCAAGGGGCTGCATCCCGAAATCGACAGCTATTCCGCTTTTGAAGACAACGACCATGTCAGCCGTACCGGACTGGATGGGCTGCTGAAGGGCAGGGGGATCACCCGTGTCTTCGTGGTGGGCGTTGCGCTGGATTACTGCGTGGCCGCGACCGCACGCGATGCGGTGCGGGCGGGATTTGCCACCTTTGTCCTGCCCGACGCCTGTCGTGCCGTGCAGCAGGCCCCGGCTGCGGTGCTGGCCGCGCTGGGCATTGAAGGCGTCGACCATGCGCAGGCGGCGGACGTGCTGGCCCATAACCGTAGGAATTAAACAAAGTCCCTGCTGGAGTCTTTTTTAAATATTTTCAGGTGCCGCCTTTGCCGGAAATGGCGGTTCCTTCTGTCATCTGGGCATGACGTCCGGACTATCCGATCACCAGTGACAGCAGCAGTGCGAAGACCAGTCCCAGTACGGCGATCAGCGTCTCGATCACTGACCATGTCTTTATGGTCTGGCCAACCGACAGGCCAAGATATTCCTTGATCTGCCAGAAACCCGCGTCATTCAGCGGCCCCAGCGCCACGGACCCGGCCCCGGTCACGATCACCATCAGTTCGGGCGACGCAGCATGGGTACGCAGCAGGATCGGGCCGACAATGCCGGCCGCCGTGCTCATGGCCACGGTGGCGGACCCGGTGGCCACGCGCACCACTACCGCCAGCAGCCACGCCAGTACCAGCAGCGGCACATGCGCCCCCACCGCAAGGTCGGTAATGGCCGATGACACGCCACTATCGACCAGTTCCTGACCGAAGCCGCCGCCCGCGCCGACCAGCAGCATGATCAGGGCGGTGGGGGCCAGGCAGTCATTGGTGAACTTCAGGATGGTTTCCCGGCTGAACCCGCGTGCCGCGCCAAAGACCTGGAATGACAGCAGCGTCGCCAGCGCCAGTGCGATGTCGGTATTGCCGATAAAGTGCAGCGTGTTGTTCAGGGGCGTATGGGCCGCGGCCAGCATGTCCGCCATCGATCCCACCAGCATCAGGATGACGGGAGACAGGATGGTCATGACCGTCAGCCCGAAACCGGGCATGTTTTCGGGCAGATCATGGTTGACGAACTGCGCCTCCAGCGTGGATGGCTGGACCGGCCCGATCCGCCCGGCGATGAAGCGGGCGTAAATCGGTCCCGCAAGGGCCGCCACCGGCGTGCCGATCACGATTCCCCACAGGATCGTGCGCCCGATATCCGCATGGTAGGCGGACAGCGCCAGCAGCGTCGCGGGATGGGGCGGGATCATGGCGTGCGTAACCGACAGCGCGGCCCCCATGGGCAGCGCCAGCAGCAGCAGGGGCGTGTTGGTGCGTCGCGCCAGTGTAAAGGCCAGCGGGATCAGCAGGACGAACCCGACCTCGAAAAACACCGGCAGGCCCACCAGCAGCCCGATCACCATCATGGCCCAGCTGACGCGCTTCGTGCCGGCAAGGCTGGTGATCGTGACCGCAATCCGGTCTGCGCCGCCCGATTCCGCCAGCATCTTGCCCAGCATGGTGCCCAGCGCGATGACCGTCGCGACATGCCCCAGCACGTGGCCCGCGCCGGTTTCGAATGACGTGATGGCCTTCTGCGGTGGCATGCCCGCACCCAGCGCCAGCGCCAGCGAAACGGCGAACAGCACGATGAACGGGTTGATCTTGAAACGGGCAATCAGAACCACGACGGCTACGATCGCCAGCGATGCGAGGGAGAGGGCGAACAGGGATGACATCATGGTTTCTGTAACGAATTCATGCCCTATACAGGCCGGTGATCCCCCATGCTGTCAACGCTGGAAGCTTTTTCTGCGCAATATTTGAACAAAAATACCCTATTTTTCGGACCTGATATTACACAATCGTCATGGACATGCCCCCTCGGTGGCATGTCCGGATGCTGTTATCATGCCCCTTTAGGCCCTATGGACAGGAGCACAGCGATGATCATTCTTTCGGACGAGACGGCCGACATCCCGACACCATCAGGCATGATGCGGATGCATGTTTTCCGTCCCGCCATCGCGGGGCGTTTCCCCGGGATCGTGCTGTTTTCGGAAATCTATCAGGTGACGGCCCCCATCCGCAGGCTTGCGGCCATGATGGCAGGGCTGGGGCATGTAGTATGCGTGCCAGAGGTCTATCATGAATACGAACCCGCGGGCACCGTGCTGGCTTATGATAAGCCGGGCACGGACCGGGGCAATTTCCTGAAGCATGAAAAACCGCTTTCTGCCTATGACCATGATGCCCGTGCGGCACTGGACTGGCTGGCGGCGTATCCGCACTGCACCGGCGCGCTGGCCACGATGGGCGTCTGCCTTGGCGGGCATCTGGCGTTTCGTGCCGCCCTTGATCCGCGCGTACGTGCGACGGTGTGTTTCTATGCGACCGACATCCATGCCCACAGCCTTGGTCACGGGAAATGCGATGATACGCTGGCCCGGGTCGGGGAGATGAAGGGGGAGGCGTTCCTGGTCTGGGGGCGACAGGACCCGCATGTGCCCTTCGCGGGAAGGCAGATGATCCGCGAAGCGCTGGAACAGGCGCAGGTGTGTTACGAATGGCATGAATTCAATGCCCAGCATGCGTTCCTGCGCGATGAAGGGCACCGTTACGATTCCGCCCTGTTCCTGCAGTGCATGGACATGGCCCGGACCTTCCTAGGCCGTATCATGCATCTCAGCGCGTAAGCATGCCCGCCAGGACGGCCAGTGCGATGACAAGGCCGGTTTCGCGGTTGAAGCGGAACAGGCGCAGGCACCCGGCAGGATCGCGTTCGTCCAGCCGGCTGACCTGCGATGCCAGCAGCATGGCGGGCAGGGGCAGCGCCAGCCAGAACCCGTAACCGGTATGGGCCAGCCACCCTGCCGCCGCCAGTCCCGCAACCGTCAGGGCGTAGCACGTGCCCACGAACAGCCGCGCATGCCCGGCCATGAGGCGCGATGTGGACCGCACCCCGATACGGGCATCATCCTCCATGTCCTGAAAACCGTAGATCGTATCGAAGCCAAGCTGCCAGACGATGGTGGCGGCATACAGGGCGCACAGCGCGGGATCGATCCGGTCCGCCGCCGCCGCATAGCCCAGCGGCGCGCCAAAGCCGAACGTGAACCCCATGACCAGCTGCGGCCACCACGTTACCCGCTTGGCCAGCGGATACAGCCCCACAAGGATAAGCGAGGACGCGCCCAGCACCTGTGACAGGGTATTGAGGTTCATGAGGATATTGAACCCGATCAGCAGCAGGGCGGCCAGGAACAGCGCTGCCTCCCGCATTGACAGCGCGCCTGATGCCAGCGGGCGGCCCGCCGTGCGTGCGACCTGCCGGTCAATGTCGCGGTCCCACATGTCATTGACCACGCAGCCTGCGCCGCGCATCACGACACTGCCGATAGCGAACAGCACGATCAGGAAAATGCGTTGCGACACCGGCACGCCCGCGGGCAGCAGGATGCCCCATATGCCGGGCAGGAACAGCAGCCACGTGCCAATGGGCCGATCCAGCCGCGCCAGCAGCGCATACGGGCGCAGGCGCGCGGGCAGGCGGCCGATCCAGCCATCCACCCGGATGTCCGTATGGGGTACTGGCTGGTCCACGGGTGCAACTCCTTCGGGCTTGATCGCGCCAGCGGGACAGGGTTTGCCGATGACGGATCGCCCCGTGGCTGCTAATGGCGAAACAGATGGGCCGGAAGACCCCGTCGGGTCAAGACCGGCCCCGGCGTTATGTTCAAGTGCAATAAGTGCGAAAGGTTACCGTCAGGCATGAGGGATTGCCCGCGACTGTTCATTTCCCCCGAAACGACCGCCCCGATGGCACCCGGTGGCATGCTGGATCTGGAACCGGGGCAGGCCCATTACCTTGGCACTGTCATGCGCCAGCAGGTGGGGGCGGCGGTCACGGTCTTTAACGCGCGCGACGGGGAATGGCGCGGCGTGATCGACCACCTGCGCCGGGATCGCTGCCGTATCCGGCTGACGGAACGGACCCGCGCGCCCCGGCCTACGCCGGGGCTGGGCCTGCTGTTCGCGCCGCTCAAGCGTGATGCGACCGAAACGGTCATCCGCATGGGAACCGAACTGGGGGTCACGCATTTCCGCCCCGTGGTCAGCGAACGCACCAATACCCACCGCATCAATGCCGCCCGGCTGGAAAGCATCGCGATTGAGGCGGCCGAACAGTGCGAACGCCTCGACGTGCCCGTGATCGACCCGCTGGCGGACCTGCCGCTGGTGCTGTCCCGATGGCCCGACGGTGTCAGCCTGTTCGCCGCCCTTGAACGCAGCGAGGCTCCGGCTACCCCCGTCGCGGCCCGCCCGGGGGATTGTGTGCTGATTGGCCCCGAAGGCGGTTTTTCCCCGCGTGAGCATGACATCCTGCGTGGTCGTGCGTCTGTCAGGCCGCTGTCACTCGGCGGGCTTGTGCTGCGGGCGGATACCGCGGCGGCGGCGGCGCTGGCTCTTGTCGGGGCTGGCCTCAAGGCCGTATGAGGGATGGGTCAATAAATTCCTGCCCCCTCCGGCATGCGCGTTCAGCCTGTCGCCGGCGTTAATCTGACTGTCATTGAGGATATTGCCCCCGCCATGTCGAATCCCGGCGCGCATAATTCAAACGTAATCGAATCATTTGACCAGATGGTCGCAGTTCTGGCGGCCGGTGCCCGGCCGCGCCCAGAATGGCGGATCGGCACGGAACATGAAAAATTCGGTTTTGTCCGCCCCGACGCCGCAATGCCGGACCGCAGGCCCTGGTCCTCGCCACCCTATGCCCCGCAGGGGATCGAAGCCCTGCTGCGTGGTCTGGCCGCGGAAGAAGGGGGGACGCGGTGGGAAGAAATCATCGACCGTGACGCGCTGATCGGGCTGAAGGGGCGGAGGGACGCGAAAGGCAGTTCGATTTCGCTGGAACCGGGCGGGCAGTTCGAACTGTCCGGTGCGCCGCTGGCGTCCCTGCACGAAACCGGGTCGGAAATGACGCGCCACTTCACGGCCATCCGCCCGATCTGTGAGGATCTGGGCATCGGGTTCGCGCCGCTGGGGTTTCACCCCACGGCGCGGCGGTCGGATATTCCGTGGATGCCCAAGAGCCGTTATGCCATCATGCGCAACTACATGCCCAGGGTGGGAACGCTGGGGCTGGACATGATGCTGCGCACCTGCACGGTACAGGTCAATCTTGATTTCGGGTCTGAGGCGGACATGGCGCGCAAGATGCGGGTCTCGCTGGCGTTGCAGCCTGTGGCGACGGCGCTGTTCGCCAGTTCGCCTTTCTATGAAGGACGCCCCAACGGTTTCCTGTCCAACCGTGCGCGGGTCTGGACCGATACCGATAACGCGCGCGCGGGCATGCCGCGCCGTTTTCTGGAAGATGGCTTCAGCTTCGCATCCTATGTGGACTGGCTGCTGGATGTGCCGATGTATTTCGTCACCCGCGATGACCGGCTGATTGATGTCGCGGGCAGTTCGTTCCGGGGCTGGCTGGAAGGACGCTGCCCACCGGGACTGGAGGGCGAGCGCCCGACGATCGGGGATTTCGAGGATCATCTGACCACAGCGTTTCCCGATGTGCGGCTCAAGCAGTTTCTGGAAATGCGGGGCGCAGATGCCGGGACGCCGGCCATGATGCTGGCGCAGTCCGCGTTGTGGACCGGGCTGCTGTATGACGATGCCACCCTGCACGCCGCGGAACGGCTGGTGCTGGAACACGGGTGGGATGAGTATATCGCCATTCGCGGCGCGGTGCCGCGCAGCGGGCTGGACACACCATGGGGGCAGGGCACGCTGCGCGCACTGGCCGCGCGTATGATCGAACTGGCGACTGACGGGCTGCGGGCACGCAATGTCAGGGATGCGCAGGGACGCGACGAAACCTGTCATCTGGCCCCCCTGCACGCAATTGCGGCGGGTGGCCCCACGCAGGCGGAGGCATGGCTTGCGGCCTATCATGGTCGGTGGCAGGGGGATGTAACCCGTATCTTTGCCGAGGCCGCGGTCTGACGCGAAAGATTAGTGTATCTACAGTAAATGTAATCGAGAAGCATAATCAGTTTCGGTTATTACTTTGTAAATACAACTGATAATTATTTTTAACTTTACAATATTCTTGAGGTGACGCAGGAATTTATGCATAGAGTGGATAATGCGTAAATTCTCGTCCCTGACTGATCAGGAAATCCTCGCGCTGGCCATCTCCAATGAGGAGGAAGACGGGCGCATCTATTCCGATTTTGCTTACGCAATCCGGGAAAAATATCCCGATACATCCAAGATATTCACCGACATGTCGGCGGAGGAAGACAGCCACCGCCGGGATCTGATCGACCTGTACGCCCGGCGGTTTGGCCCCCATATCCCGCTGATCCGCCGTCAGGACATTGCGGATTTCATCGTGCGCAAGCCCGCATGGCAGGTCCAGACGCAGGGGATCGAGGCCGTGCGCCAGCATGCCCGGCAGATGGAAATGGATGCCGCGCGCTTCTACCGTCAGGCCGCGCTGCGCACTACTGACGCCGTCACGCGCAAGCTGCTGGGCGACCTGGCCCATGCCGAGGACCAGCACGAACAGGCCGCCAACGCGATTGAACTGGACCGCCTGCCCCTGAACAAGCGCGAAAGCGAGGATGAGGACGCCCGCCGCCGCTTCGTGCTGCAGGTCATCCAGCCCGGCCTTGTCGGGCTGATGGACGGGTCGGTGTCCACGCTGGCCCCCGTCTTTGCCGCGGCGTTCGCCACGCATCAGCCATGGAATGCCTTTCTGGTCGGCATGGCGGCGTCGGTCGGGGCGGGGATTTCCATGGGCTTTGCCGAAGCCCTGTCCGATGATGGCAAGCTGTCAGGTCGTGGCGCGCCGCTGCTGCGCGGGCTGATATGCGGGCTCATGACCACGGCGGGGGGGATCGGCCATACGCTGCCGTTCCTGATCAATGATTTTTCGGCGGCGATGATCGCGGCCGTGATCGTGGTGGTGATCGAACTGTTCGTGATTTCATGGATACGCTGGCGGTATCAGGAAACACCGTTCGGGTCGGCCGTCGTGCAGATCGTGCTTGGCGGCCTGCTGGTGTTTGCCGCCGGTGTGCTGATTGGCAGTTCCTGATCCGCCTGCCTTGATATTACCCCCATGATGGGGCACCAGTGGGCGGCTACTTCGTGCATGGATCGTCCCGTATCATGAAATTCCATCCTACCCTTGCCATCTGTGGTCTGGCCTGCCTGCTGGCTGCCGGCAGCCCGTTGTCCATTGCCCATGCGCAGGAACAGATGGCCGTTGGCGCGTCGGATCAGGACCATGCCCTGCTGGAGCGCGTTGAACGGCATCTGGATGCGATCAGCCTGCTGAAAGCCCGTTTCCGCCAGACTGCACCTGATGGCAAGCAGAGCACCGGGACCGCGTGGATCGACCGGACGAATCGGCGCATGCGGTTTCAGTATGATCCGCCCAGCCCGCTGCTGCTGGTCGCCAATCATGATCAGGTCGTCTTCAACGACAGCCAGCTGGACCAGACCACCACCATGCCCATGGAAAAGACGCCGCTGGGCCTGCTGCTGCGTCCGCATCTCCAGCTATCGGGGGATGTGACGGTCACCGGCCTGTCGCATGACGGCAATGTGCTGGAGATCACGCTGGTGCGTACCGATTCCCCCGGTGACGGCAGCATGACGCTGATTTTCCATGACAGTCCGCTGCTGCTGCGTGGCTGGATCATTCAGGACGCCCAGCAGGAAACCACCCGTGTCGACCTGCTTGATGCATCAACCGGTGGCCCTATGCCGCCAGATTCGCTGTTCAGTACCGACCTGCCCGAACAGCACTGATCGCGGTCATTATCCCTGCGGCCCGCGTGCAAGTTCCAGCGCGCGGGCATAGACCGTGCGGCGCGGCAGGCTAGTAATGCCGGCCACAAGGGCGGCCGCGTCCTTGACCGACAGGGTGCGCAGGGCTTCACGCAACTGCGTGTCCAGGTCCGTGGCCGTGCTGTCATCATGCAATGGCGGGCCAAGCACCACCGTAATCTCGCCCCGTGCCGGGTTTTCTGCGTAGTGGGCGGCCAGTTCGGCTACCGTGCCCCGGCGCACTTCCTCAAACCGCTTGGTCAGTTCGCGCGCGACGGCGGCATGGCGGTCGCCCCCCATGACATCGGCCAGCGTCGCCAGCATTTCGGCCAGCCGGTGCGGTGCTTCGTGCCAGATCAGGGTGGCGGACAGCCCGGCGCATTCCGCTGCGTGCAGTTGTGCCAGTACCTCGCGCCGTGCGGCTTCACGCGGGGGCAGGAAGCCCGAAAACATGAATGGATGTGGCGGTAGCCCCGACAGCGTCAGCGCCATGACCGCCGCGTTGGGGCCGGGTACCGCGGTCACTTGGCCACCCGCCGCCACAACCGCGCGCACCAGCCTGTAGCCGGGATCGGACATGAGCGGCGTGCCCGCATCCGAAATCACCGCGATGCGCTGGCCCGTGCCCAATGCGTCAAGCAGGGCGGGGATCTGCCGGTCCTCATTATGGTCGTGCAGGGGACGGGTGCGGGTATGGATGCCGTATTCCCGCAGCAGCCGTGCGCTGGTACGCGTGTCCTCGCACAGGATCAGGTCGACGGCCTGCAGTGTTTCCACTGCCCGGCGGCTCATGTCACCCAGATTGCCAATGGGGGTGGAAACAAGGATAAGTTCTCCATCCCGGTGCAGAACCGCAATGGTTTCATCCACGTTCCCTGCATGACGGAGGGGCGTTTCTCCGCTATGAAGCGTTCTGGGGGGAATGTCCGTCGGATGTTCCGCGGCATGTTGAGATTTTGAAGGCGAGGAAGATGAGGCGTCAGACATTCGGAACCCAGATGCAAGGACAGGATGTTGATTCTGCCTCTTCGCGCTTTGCATGCAAGCGCTTATTGTTTGCCGGGCTGGCCCTGTCGGCGCTGACGGCATGCGCCAGCGGGGGCGGGCACCATCGTGGCCCGCAGGCCGGTCGTGGCGTGGGTGTCCTGCTGCCACTGACCGGCACCAACGCCCATCTGGGTCAGGAGATGCTGACCGCCACCCGCATGGCCATGAATTCCCCCACATCACCCCCGCTGGACGTGCATGATACCGCGGCCCCGGGTGCAACCGCCGCGACGGCCGCGCAGGCCGCCGTCACGGCAGGGGACGGACTGATCCTGGGGCCGTTGACGACGGATGACACGGCCCGCGCGGCCACGATCGCCACGGCGGCGCATATTCCCATGCTGGCGTTCACCAGTGACATGTCCGTAGCCCAGCCGGGCGTGTGGACGCTGGGCATTGCCCCGGAACAGCAGGTGCGGCGCATGGTGCTGGCCGCCCGGCAGCAGGGGCGTCAGCATTTTGTCGCCTTCCTGCCTGACAACCGGCTGGGGCGCGCGCTGGGACAGGCGCTGCAGCAGGTGTGCGAGGAAAATGGCCTGCAGTCCCCGCAGATCATGTTCCATGACAGCACGCAGGCTTCCATTCTCACTGGCCTGAAAACCCTGTCCGCCTTTGAAACGCGTGCCAGCGCCGTGGTGCAGCCCGACGCCACGACGCAGCCCGCGCCCGATGCGCAGGCTGCCCCCAAGGTGGATGCGACTGTTGATCCCGCCAATCCCGATGGCGCACCCGCGCCGTCGGCATCCGATCAGCCTGCGCCGTCGCCCGCGCCGACTGCTGCACCAGAATTCCCGGCGCCCCCGTTCGATGCGCTGCTGCTGGGGGATACGGGGCTGCAACTGGGCATGGTCATCAACGCGCTGGCCGAGACACATGTGGACAGCACGCATGTGCAGATCATGGGACCGGGGCTGTGGGGCGCTTTCGCCAACAAGCTGTCAGCATTGCAGGGGGCATGGTACGCAGCCCCCGATCCGGCCACGCGCCAGACTTTCGTGCAGCAGTTCATGGCGCGGTACCACCACATGCCCACGCCGCTGGCTGACCTGACCTATGATTCGGCAGCACTGGTCAAGGCGCTGGACCAGGCCCGTCCGGCGGGCAGCCCGAATGGCTATTCCGTGCAGGCGCTGACCCGGCCAGAAGGGTTTGGCGGCGTGGATGGCGCGTTCGGTTTTCTTGAAAATGGCAAGACGCGGCGTGATCTTGCAGTGTTCCAGATCCTGCCGTCCGGTGGTAGCAGGATCGTCATTCCCCCCGCAGGCAAGCTGCGCCGCAGCGCCAATTAGGCGCGAAAGGGGAAGGGCATAATGCGCGTCGCGGCCGGTCAGGCCGCGACAGTGGCCCCGCAGGACAGTACCGGGCGGATGGCATGCAGCGCGGCTTCGAAGCTGCGGTAGGTGGCAAGCGGACGCTCACGGATCTGGTCGATCAGCACCCAGCCCATGCCTTCGGGGCGAACCATGTAGGCAGGGTTTGCGTTCTCACGTACCCAGACCAGGACATGATCCATGTCGACTTCATCGTTTTCGTCACGGTTGGTGATGTCCACATCACACAGGCCCATGCAGGCACCTGCCTGCAGCCAGCGCATCAGGTATTCGCGGTGACGGGGCAGGAAACCCTGCCGCAGGGAAACAACATTGGTGGCGGAAGCCTGCTGATCCATCATGTGCATTCCGTTGGCCCTCTGACTGTCGTGGAGTGACAATGTGGGAACAACGCTATTCCTGCATGGCTGCTTTGCCAAACTGAATTTGGGAATGAAAGCCGCAGAAACAGGCAGAAACCTCACCCTGTGATAAAAAGCAATAATATGTTGCATAACTGCCTATTTATTAATCTTGTTTTTAGGCAAATGCCTATTCCATCGGCGGTGTAGCCATAGCCAACTGCCCGGATGCTGTCGAATGGTGCCTTCAATCCGGTCATTGACCATCTGGGTCAGTTCCATCTGGTCCTGAGTCCGGTCCCCGCTATCGGGCAGGTCCAGTGGCGGGTGAACGTGAATGCGCAGCCGCGCCGGGCCCAGCCGTTCGACATACCCCGGTATGACAGGACAACGCAGTTTGATCGCCATGGCTGCCATGGCGCCTGCGGTCATGGCGGGCAGGCCGAAAAAACGCGCCGCCACGCCGTCATTCATCTTCTGGTCCACCAGCATGCCCAGATGCCCGCCCTTCAGGATATGCGCCAGTGCGCTGCGTGCGCCGCGTGCGCCCTTGGCGAACAGGGGCACGGGCTGTCCCATCGCCGCGTCGCGCAGGTCACACAGGATCCGGTCGACCAGCGGATTGTTCGGGGCACGGTAGAACGATGAAAATGGCAGGCCGTACCGCGCGACGGCAGGCGGCAGCATTTCCCAGTTGCCGATATGACCGGATACGAAAATGGTCGGCCCGCCCCGCGCTGCCTGCGCCTGGAGGTGTTCCTCGCCCACCACGTCCCAACCGGGACCACTGGCGGGATTGCGGGGCAGGGTGGAAAGATGGGGGAATTCTCCGGCATTGCGACCGATATTATCCCACATGTCCCGTATCACGCGGCGGCGCATGGTTGCGTCCAGTTCCGGCATGGCCATGCGCAGGTTGGCATCGGCAATGCGCGACACCGGCAGGCGTGGTCCCACCACCCGGCACAGGAAACCGCCAAGGTTGGATGCCCGCACTGGCCCGATGCGGCGGAATATGGCCAGCAATCCGCGGACGAACGCGGCTTCAAGGCGCATCTGCCGGGTGGGGCGTGAGGGGATGGGTGCTGTCATGCGTCTGTTCTGCCCAGCCATAGGTCAAGTATGTGGTCCGGCATGGCGGACGTGCCCCATACCAGTTGCAGTCCTGCGGTCACGACCTGCATCCGCACGTCCGGGGGCAGGCGTACGGCATCTTTTTCCGTTGTGACAAGGCAGGCGTCCTGCTGCGCCGCAAGTGCAAGCAGGCGCCTGCAGTCCGTCAGGGTATAGGGATGGTGGTCGGCAAATGCCACGCAGCGCAAGGGGATGATGCCAATGCTGGCAAGGCCGTCAAAAAACTTGTCAGGCCGTCCGATTCCGGCAAAGGCGATAACGGGCCTGTCGCGCGGCACGGCATCCGCCTTCTGTTGCAACGTGGCGGTATAGCAGGGCAGACCCTTTTTTATGGAGGTCGTCATGCCCCGCTGGTCCGTACCCATCACGACCACGCCACCTGCGCGCGCCAGACCGGCAGCCACGGGTTCGCGCAGCGGCCCGGCGGGCAGGACACGCCCGTTGCCGAATCCGACCGCGCCATCCACCACGACAAGGGAGAGGTCCTGATGCAACGTGGGATTCTGGAAACCATCATCCATCACCAGACAGTCTATCCCATCGCTTATGGCCCGGCGGGCTGAAATGGCCCGGTCAGCCCCGACATAACATGGGGCGACGCGGGCCAGCAGCAGCGGTTCGTCGCCCGCCTCGCGCGCGGTATGCCGCTGCGGGTCCACTTTCGTGCCCGCAGGCAGCTTTCCGCCGTAACCGCGCGACAGAAAGGCCGGACGCCGCCCCCGCGCAATGGCGCGCTGTGCCAGATCAAGGCCAAGCGGGGTCTTGCCCGTGCCGCCCACCCCGATATTCCCGCAGCACAGCACGGGCACCGGCGCACGCCATCCCGTCGCCCGTACCCGGCGCGCCGTGGCGGCGGCATATATCCATGACAGCGGGGAAAGCAGGTGTGCCGCCCACCCCGGATGGGCCGGCGAAGTCCACCAGAAGGCCGGGGGGCGTATCATCGTCCTGCCATCGCCGCGATCGCGGCTGCAACCTGCCGCGCAATGTCCGGATCGGACGGGGAGGCAACGGTGGGTACGGTGTTGTCCGAACCGCGTTGCCCCATATGCGCGATGACCCATTGCGCGATATCCTGCGCTGTCCGCACATAATGGACGCGTGTGCCCATCCGGGCATAGGCCTGACGGAAATTGCCTGTCTGCGGACCGCTGGCTATCGTGCACCCGGCATGTGCCGGTTCCGCCGGATTATGGCCACCCCCGGCACAGCCCGGCAGGCTGTTTCCCATGAGGACGGGCGCGCCAAGGGCGTAGAACAGTCCCGTCTCCCCCAATGTGTCGCATATCCATACGGCGTCATGGTCCGTAGGAAACTGTCCCTCCGCCCGGCGGGGCAGCGGGTGACCCGCAAGGGTTTCGATTTCCGTCCCGCGTTCGGGATGGCGGGGAATGATGATGGTCAGCGCGTCGGGCACGGTATGGCGGACCAGATGGCTGGCGGCCAGAATGCCGGCTTCTTCCCCCCGATGGGTCGAGGCGGCGACCCAGACCGGACGCCCCGCAAGGTGGTGGTGGATTTCGTCCAGCGCCGACGGGTCATATGGCAGGGCGGGGGCGGCTTCCTTCAGGTCCGCTACAAGGTCGATCCGCGCGGCGCCCCCAAGGCGCAGGCGCTGCGCATCTTCAGGGCTGCGCGCCATGACCCATGAAAAGGCGGACAGCATGCGCGCCAGCAGGCATCGCGCCATGCCCCATCGGGTCAATGACCGGTCGGACAGGCGTCCGTTCAGCAATGCCAGCGGAATATGTCGGCTGCGGCATGAAGCGATCAGGTTGGGCCAGAGTTCGCTTTCCACCAGTGCTGCCACATCAGGTCGCCAGAAATCGAGGAACCGCGCGACCCAGCGCGGAACATCCAGCGGCGCGAATTGCTGGATGACCCGTTCATGGCCGTGCAGGCCCGGCAGGCGGGCCTGCATGATTCCGGCACCTGTCACGGTGCCGGTCGTAACCAGAATGGTATGGGTGGGGCTGATGGCAAGAAGCTGGCTGATAACCGGCAGCAGCGCCACGCTTTCCCCCACGCTTGCCGCGTGCAGCCATATCAGGGGGCCGGGGGGGCGACTGGCACGGCTGGCAATGCCACGGCGTTGCGGCACGCTGTCGGAGGTTTCCCTGCCGCGCGTCAGACGGCGGCGCAGGTTCAGGCGAAGGAAGGGGGGCAGCAGGCTGGCAACACCCCACCATGCCGCCGCAAGGACGGCACCGCACGGGCCTGTGCCCATCCTGTCCCGGTGCGTCATGGCTGTATCAGTTCGAAAACACGCTTGCGCATGCCCTTGCGGTAACACGCCCCGCCGGGTGGGGAAAGGACACAGGTCCTTTTCCCCGGTGTGTGGTCATGACACGAAGCGGCGGAATCCCAGTCCCTGCACGCGTTCATGCAGGATGGACGGCTGGTAGGCGACGGAAATGATTTCGTGCGCCTGCTGCCATACGCTGACGGCCTCCGGCCGTTCGGTCTGCACGGTGGTGATGCCACAGCGCAGCATGAATTCGTACTGGTCGGGCAACGGCGTGCCCGTGGCCCGGATTTCCCCCGTAAACGACAGGTGTTCGCGCAGGGCACGTGCCTGCGTGAAGGCGCGTCCGTCGCGGAAGGAGGTGAACGTGACCGCCACCAGCCCGAGGCGCGGCAGGGCAGGGCGGAGCAGGGCTACATCCACATCCGGCCCGATGGCGACACCCAGCGGTGCATCGCCCGCGCGCGCCAGACCTTCCTCCAGCCGTGCGAAGGGTACGATCACGGCGCCCGTCGCGGGAATGGGGTCATCCCCGGCAACCGTGACCCAGGCGTCATCCACGATGTGGCCATTCTCAAGCAGGGGCATAGACGGCATCCTTGAAGCTGGCGGCGCCAAGACGCCGGTATGTATCGATAAACTGCTCGTCACCCTGACGCAGCACCAGATAGGTATCGATCAGCCGGGCGATGGCGTCGACCGTTTCATCTTCCGGTAGCGCCGGACCGATGATCTGGCCAATGGCCACGTCATTGCCAGCCGAACCGCCAAGGGTAAGCTGGAAGAATTCCTCGCCGCGCTTGTCCACGCCAAGGATGCCGATATGGCCCGCATGGTGGTGCCCGCAGGCGTTGATGCAGCCAGATATGTTAATGTTCAGCCTGCCGATGCGTTCCTGCAGTTCGGGGTCGGCAAAGCGGGCGCTGAGCTTCTGCGCAATGGGGATGGAACGCGCATTGGCCAGCGCGCAGTAATCCAGACCGGGGCAGGCAATGATATCGCCCACCAGCCCGATATTGGGCGTGCCCAGACCGGCCGCGACCAGTTTGTGCCACAGGTCACGCAGCCGGTCCTTGCGCACATGGCCCAGCACCACGTTCTGCATGTGGGTGACGCGGATTTCACCAAATGACCAGCCATCGGCCAGATCGGCGATCAGGTCCATCTGGTCCGCCGTGACATCACCGGGAATGCCGCCATCAGGCTTTACGGAAACCACGGCGCAGATGAACCCGTCATTGCGGTGGGGATGGGTGTTGGTGCGCACCCAGCGGTCAAAGGCCGGGTCTGCCCTGCGGTCGGCGGCCAGCTTCTGCGCCGCGTCAGCGGGGGCCGCCAGGTCGGGAATGCCGAAGCGCGCGCGGATGCCGTCCACGATGGCGGGGTCAAGCCGGTAGTCCGCGCGGTTCATCAGCGCAAATTCCGCATCGACCTTTTCGCGGAACTGCTCGACGCCCAGTGCCTGCACAAGGATCTTGATCCGGGCCTTGTACATGTTGTCGCGTCGGCCATAGGCGTTGTACACGCGCACGATGGCCTCGAGATACGCCAGCAGATCCTCTTCGGGCAGGTTGTCGCGCAACTGCACGCCAATGATCGGTGTGCGCCCAAGGCCGCCGCCCACGAACACGTCAAACACCGGCCGACCCTGCGGGCCGGGACGGGCGACCAGCCCGATATCATGGAAACGGGCGGCGACACGATCATGCGGGCTGCCGCTTATGGCGATCTTGAACTTGCGCGGCAGGAACGAGAATTCCGGGTGCAGCGTGGACCACTGGCGCAGGATTTCCGCATGAATGCGCGGGTCCAGCAGTTCATCGGCGGCCGCCCCCGCGAATTCGTCGCATGTGACATTACGGATGCAGTTGCCGCTGGTCTGGATCGCATGCATGTTCACGCGGGCCAGGTGTTCGAGGATATCGGGCGTATCCTCCAGCCGGATCCAGTTGAACTGCACGTTCTGCCGTGTGGTGAAGTGCCCGTAATCGCGGTCATACGTGCGCGCGATATGGGCAAGCGCGCGCATCTGGTCGGACCCCATCATGCCGTAGGGCACCGCAACCCGCAGCATGTAGGCATGCAACTGCAGGTACAGGCCATTCATCAGGCGCAGTGGCTTGAATTCGTCCTCGCTCAGGTCGCCAGCAATGCGGCGGTTCACCTGTTCGCGGAACTGCGCCACGCGCTGGGACAGGAAGGTGCGGTCCACCTGGTCATAGGCATACCGGCCAACCGGCAGGGTCGCGGTGTCAGTGGACATGGGATATCTCCACAGGGGCAAAATCGGGGTGGACGCTGGGACCGAACGCACGAATGCGCTCACGCATGGTCAGCGGGGATATGCCAGCAGCCGACGGGTCCAGCTGCACGCCATAGATACCCACCAGTTTGCGGGCATCCGGCGTCGCCTTGGTCTGCTTTATCGCATCTTCCACATCCGCATTGTCGAAAATACGGGCATGGGCGATATGTTCCGACCATCCCTGCTGCGTCAGCCAGACAGTACGGCCATCAAGCAGACGGTTGGCGGTAATGACGCTGGCGCCGGTCGTATCCCGGCGGTTGTTCCTGACATCCACTTGTGAACCGATCCTTTCCAGGCAACAGGCGTAATATGCCGTGACTGGTACAAAAAGGCGCCAGACATGTAAACTGGCGCCCATGATCCTAAACCCGGTCCTGCATGGGGTCAGGTCGCCGCTGCGGGCGGCCTGACCCTGCCGGCATCAGGATTGCTGGCGCTGGGCCGCCTCATCAGGGCGGATTTCATCGCCAATGAAGGCGGCAAGGCGTGCAGCCGTCTCGTCGCTTGACACATTGGCCGTTTCCAGCCGCAGGTCGGGGCTGACAGGGGCTTCATACGGCGCATCGATGCCAGTGAACCCTTCGATCTTGCCCGCGCGGGCGGCGGCATACAGGCCCTTGGGGTCGCGCTGTTCACACGTGGCCTGCGGCGTGTCGATGAAGATTTCATGAAAACCCTCACCCACGATCTGGCGGGCAAGTTCACGGTCCGCAATGGTGGGCGAGATCAGGGCAACGATCACGACCTGCCCGCTTTCCGCAAGGATGCGGGCAACGGCGGCGGCGCGACGTACGTTTTCACGACGGTCCGCTTCCGAAAAGCCAAGGTCCGAACACAGTCCCGCACGCAGAGTATCTCCATCCAGAACCGATACATCGATCCCGCGGGAGAACAGGCGCGTCTCCGCCCCGCGCGCCAGCGTGCTCTTGCCTGCGCCCGGCAGGCCGGTCATCCAGAACACGCCGCCACGGTGGCCTTTCGCCCGTGCACGGTCCCACAGCGACACGGCGCTGCCGGTCGGGTGGATGGCATTGCGGCCCGCGACACTTTCGGCAACGCCGATCAGCGGCGCGCCACCGACGATCTGCTGGTTGCGGTCCACCAGCACGCCGCGTCCGTCCGACGTGCCGGGCACGAACGGGTCGAACAGCATGGTTTCGGACACCGCCAGCGTGATTTCGGCAAAGCCTTCGGGCGGAACTTCCTCGGCGGGGTGTTCGGTCAGATCCTCAAGGCGCACCACGGAATCGATGGCCGCCACCGTGACCTGATGTTCCGCCGTGGCAAGGCGTAGCCTGAAGCTTTCGCCCACGCGCAGCGGTTCCTGACGCAGCCAGAACAGGCGGGTGCGGATGCGTGCTGCGCGCAGCGGTGCGGCGGATGCGGGATACAGGAAGTCGCCACGGTCGGGAATGACATCGGGTTCCAGCGTCACGGCCACGGACTGCCCCGCGATGGCCGCGACCTGCGGTGCCGTGTGCCAGCTTTCGATGGTGGCGATGCGCGCGCGCGCGCCCTGCGTGCCAATTACGATCTCATCACCCACGCGGATGCGGCCACGTTCGATACGGCCCACGACAATACGCTTGGTGTCGAAGCGGTAGACGTCCTGCACCGGCAGGCGCAGCGGCAGGTCGGCGCGCGAGGACGGGGCAGGGACCGCGGCCAGTGCCTCGGTCAGGGTCGGGCCCTTGTACCACGGCATCCGGTCCGAACGCGACGCCATGTTGTCGCCCTCACGTGCGGAGGCGGGGACGAACACCGTCGGCTCGATTTCAAGCTGGTGCAGCAGGGCGGTGACATCCCGCTCGGCCGCTTCGATCTTCTTCTGGTCGTAGTCGAGGATATCGACCTTGTTCATCAGCACGATGACATGGCGGATGCCGATCAGGCGCAGCAGCATCGCATGGCGGCGGGTCTGTTCCTGCGCGCCTTCATTCGCGTCCACCACCAGTACGGCGGCTTCGGCATCGGCGGCACCCGTGATCATGTTGCGCAGGAACTGGCGGTGGCCAGGCGCGTCCACGATCACGAACTGGCGCGTGCCCAGTCGGAAGGGAATGCGCGTGGAATCAACGGTAACACCCTGATCGCGTTCGATCTGCAGGCTATCGAGCAGGAAGCTCCATTCAACCGCCAGGCCGCGCTTTTTGCTGGATTCAATGATCTGCGCGACACGTCCGTCGGGCAGGCTGTCGGTATCATACAGCAGGCGACCGATCAGGGTGGATTTGCCATGGTCGACATGGCCCACGATCACGATGGGGGTGGCGGCTTCCTGCGGGGCAGGGGTCGGGATTGTACTCATTGTAATATAACTCCGTCCTGTCCGATCAGAGGTAGCCGGCCACGCGCAGGCGTTCGAACGCGTCCTCGGATTCATGGTCCATGGCGCGTCCCGCGCGTTCGGATGTGCGTGAGGTTTCCAGTTCGGCGATCACTTCGGCCACGGTTGTCGCGTTGCTTTCCACCGGGCTGGTGATGTCCTGGTCCCCCAGCGAGCGGTAGCGCTTGCCGTCCTTTGCGAAATACAGGTCAACCAGCGGGATGCCTTCGCGTTCGACATAGCGCCAGATGTCAATTTCACGCCATGACAGCAGCGGGTGCACGCGCACGTGCATGCCGGGTTCGTGCGGGGTGGCGTACTGGTCCCAGAATTCGGGCGGCTGGTTGCGCACGTCCCATTTGTGGCCGGCGCCACGGGGGCTGAACACGCGTTCCTTCGCACGGGTGGCCTGTTCATCGCGGCGGATGCCCGCGATCACGCCCGCCAGCTTGTACTTGTCGATCATCGCGGCAAGGCCCGCAGTCTTGCGCGCCGCCGAACGCGCGGCAGGCGGCAGGGTGGGATCGATGTCCTCCACCGGCGGGCAGTCGCCCAGCAGCAGTTCAAGGTTCCACTTCTTGGTGTATTCGTCGCGGAACTGGTACATTTCGGGGAATTTCTTGCCCGTATCCACATGCATGACCGGGAACGGCACGCGGCCAAGGAACGCCTTGCGCGCCAGCCACAGCATGACGTTGGAATCCTTGCCCAGCGACCACAGCATCGCCAGTGGCTTCAGCTTCCGGTAGGCTTCACGCAGGATGAAGATGCTCTGCGCCTCTAGTTGGTCGAGATCGTCCATGGAATTACAGACCTTCCGTAACAGGAAAGAAAACAGGGAAACTGGCGGCCTCGGCATGGCCGGCAAAGGGGTGTTCCGGTTCAGGACGCCTTGCGGACATGGATACCACATTCCGTCTTGGCCTGCCCGGCCCAACGGCCCTGGCGGGGGTCCTCGCCTTCGGCCACGGGCCGCGTGCACGGCGCGCACCCGATGGAGGGATAGCCGCGCAGCGTCAGCGGGTGTCGCGGTAGGTTGCGGCGTGTCATTTCGGCGTCAAGTTCACGCGGCGTCCAGCTGATCAGCGGATTGATCTTGATCCTGCCCCCTGGCGCGTCCTCCACCACCGGCAGGCCCTGCCGGGTCGCGGCCTGCGTGCGCTTGCGGCCCGTAATCCACGCGTCAAAGGGGATCATGGCTTCATCCAGCGGCTCGACCTTGCGCAATGCGCAGCAGGCATCAGGGTCAAAGGCCCATAGCTGGCCTTCGGGGTCGCGGCGTTCGATCTGGCCGGGGGCGGGGTGCAGGTCGCGCACATCACGCAGGCCCAGCACGCGGGCCAGTTCCTGCCGGTAGGCCAGCGTTTCGGGGAAATGCTGCCCCGTTTCAAGGAATAGAACCGGAACGGCGGGATCGATTTCCGCCGCCAGTGCCAGCATCACGGCGGATTCAGCGCCAAAGGATGAAACAAGCGCAATGCGACCGCGCAGCCGCGTCAGGGCGACACGAAGCACCTCGGAAGCGTTTTCCCCCGCCTGCTTCAGTTCTGCCATAATGTCCGCGTTGATGCGCATAATCTCCCCCCCTAGGCCAGATTTTACACTAGGCTTTGGCGTTCTTTTCACGTCACACCTAATCCCCGCACGGCGTAAAATCAAGGCGGGGTCCGGCATTTATACACAAAAATATGCGTATTGTGAGACGGGGGACCAAAATGGCGCGGAATATGGGTGTATCGTACGTCTCAGCGGCTCATGATAACGATAATATCGCTGTTTTCCAGCATATGCCGCGTGACGCCGCCCAGAATCATCTGACGCAGGCGGGAGTGGGAATATGCCCCCATGACCATCATGTCCGCCCCCAGGTCATGGGCAGTGGCCAGCATGTCTTCGCCTACGGGGCGTGTATCACTACCGAATTCGTGAATATTGGTCATGATGCCATGCAGCGCCAGAAATGACCGGACATGGCGGGCTTCCGGGCCGGGGCGCTGGTAGGCCGGGCTGTGCAGGATATGCACCGCTTCCGCCCGGCGCAGCAGGGGCAGCGCGTGGTGGATGGCGGATGCGGCTTCCGACGTGCCGTTCCAGCCGATGCAGATCCGCTTCCCGATCGTGGGAGGGGCGACAGGCGGCACGATGACGACCCCGCGCCCGCTTTCGAACAGGATGGCATGCAGCGTGTCCGAGGACGAGACATCTCCATCCGGGTCAGGCTGGCGCAGGACCACGATATCGGACAGCCGCGCCTGGAACGACACCACGCTGCGGGTATGGCCGCTATGGGCGATGAAGCTGGCGGACAGGCCATGCGCACCGACCGGTGACAGGGGGGAATCCACCGCGACGACGGGAATCCCCTCGTCATGAACGAACTTGTCAAACAGTCCCCGCACCCCATGCAGGCGTGTGGCGCTTTCCTTCAGGGCGGATGCGATCATTTCCTGCACCATCGCACCTGACAGGCCTTCACCCACCAGCGGCCCGACTTCCTGCATGTCCGTGCCCACGTGCAGCACGGCCAGGTGGGCGTCGAACATGCGGGCGATCACGCCGCCAGCATGCAGCGCACTTTCCGCATGGCTCATTCCGCCCAGGGGCAGCAATATCCTGCGTATGCACATTCAACACCTCCTGATCCGTTCATGGGGAATGCGCATGGCCTGCAAGGCAGGTACGGCACGCCCCGTATGCACGGAAAACGGATCAGGCGGCGTTAAGTTCAGGGGTAAAGGCGTTCGGTCGCCCAGCCATTGACCGTCCGGTCCCATACAGCCCGGTCATGCAGGCGGTAGGGGCGGTCCTGCCAGAATTCGAAATGCTGTGGCACGACGCGGAAGCCGCTCCAGTTGGCGGGGCGGGGAATGGGGGCGTCGGCATCCGGATAGCGGGCTTCAAGGTCCGCCACGGCCGCTTCGAACACGGCGCGGTCGGGCAGGGGATGGGACTGGTTCGACGCAATGGCGCCCAGGCGTGACACCCGGCTGCGGCTGGCGAAATAGGCATCGGCCTCCGCCGCGGTGACGGGTTCCACCGCGCCTTCGATACGGATCTGACGGCGGATGCTTTTCCAGTGGAACAGCAGGGCGGCGTACGGGTTGGCCTTCAGCTCGGCCGCCTTGCGGCTGTTGAGGTTGGTATAGAACACGAAGCCGCGCCGGTCCGCGCCCTTGAGCAGGATCATCCGTACCGATGGCCGCCCGTCAGCCGTGGCGGTCGCCAGCGCCATGGCGTTCGGGTCATTGGGTTCGTGCGCGGTCGCGTCACGCATCCACGCGTCAAACAGGTCGAACGGATCGGCGTCGAGATCGATCAGGGGAAGGGTCATGGGATCGGGGTTCCGTCACGCTGCATGCCTTGTACCGGCCTGCGCCCGGACCGGTCTGCGCAGGGATACGAAACATATGGAAACATAAGGTAAGTTACTATGTGACAATTATTGGCTAGAATTACCGCAATCGGCATCTTGTCCAAAACGGCAGCTTGTGCAACCACGAGGCCGAAATTTCATCCGTCATTTACCATTAAGGATACCAGCATGTCAGACGGCGCGCCCAAAATTTCCATCAAGGGTTCATTGATGAAGGGCAAACGGGGCCTTGTCATGGGGGTGGCGAATGACCGCTCCATCGCCTGGGGCATTGCACGCGCCGTGGCGGAACAGGGGGGGGAACTGGCCTTTACCTATCAGGGGGAAGCGCTGGGCAAGCGCGTGCGCCCGCTGGCCGAAACCGTGGGGTCGACCCTGGTCCTGCCGTGCGACGTGACCGACGACGCCGCCATGGATGCGACGTTCGCCGCGATCGAGAAGGAATGGGGCAAGATCGACTTCCTCGTTCACGCCATCGGCTGGGCGGACAAGCAGTTCCTGCGCGGGCGGTATGTCGATACCCCGCGTGATGCCTTCCTCAAGGCGATGGATATTTCGTGTTATTCCTTTACCGCCGTCGCCCGGCGCGCGGCCGCCATCATGAACCCCGGCGGGTCGCTGCTGACCCTGACCTATCTGGGGGCCGAGCGTGTCATGCCGCATTACAATGTCATGGGTGTCGCCAAGGCGGCGCTGGAAGCATCGGTGCGGTACATGGCGGTCGACCTGGGTGGTGACGGCATCCGCGTCAACGGTATCTCTGCCGGGCCGGTCATGACGCTGGCGGCCAATGGCATTGGCGATTTCCGCTATATCCTGAAATGGAACCAGTACAACTCTCCGCTGGAACGCAATGTCTCGCTGGAAGAAGTGGGCGGCGCGGGCCTGTACATGCTGTCCGACCTGTCGGGTGGCGTGACGGGGGAAATCCACCACGTTGATTCCGGCTACCATATTGTCGGCATGAAAAACCCCACCGCGCCGGATATCACGGTCGCGGGTAACTGATCGCGGGAAGCCTGTCCCCATGTCGTACAATACCTTTGGCCACCTGTTCCGCGTCACCACATGGGGCGAAAGCCATGGCCCGGCCATTGGCTGCGTGATTGATGGCTGTCCGCCCCGTGTTGCCCTGGAAGAGGCGGATATCCAGCCATGGCTGGACCGCCGCAGGCCGGGACAGTCCAAATTCACCACGCAGCGACAGGAGGCAGATCAGGTCGAGATCCTGTCCGGCGTGTTCGAGGGGCATACGACCGGCACCCCCATTTCACTGGTGATCCGCAATACTGACCAGCGTTCGCGTGATTATGGCGATATCGCCACCCGGTACCGTCCCGGCCATGCCGATGTCGCCTATGACATGAAATACGGCATCCGTGACTATCGTGGTGGCGGGCGTTCATCCGCGCGGGAGACGGCCATGCGGGTCGCGGCGGGGGCCGTGGCGCGCAAGGTGCTGGGTGACAGGATCAGCATCCGTGGCGCGCTGGTGCAGGTCGGGCCGCATGCGGTTGACCGCGCACGGATGGACTGGGAAATGGTGAATGCCAATCCGCTGTTCTGTCCGGACATGGCGATGCTGCCGGTATGGGAAGACTACCTTGCCGATATCCGCAAGAAGGGATCGTCCATTGGCGCCGTGATCGAGGTCATGGCCGAAGGCGTACCGCCGGGGCTGGGTGCGCCGATTTATGGCAAGCTGGATTCCGACCTTGCCATGGCGTTGATGAGCATCAATGCCGTCAAGGGCGTCGAAATCGGGGACGGTTTTGCGTCCGCCTGCCTGACGGGGGAAGAAAACGCGGACCCGATGCGCATGGAAAACGGCATGCTGCAGTTTGCTTCCAACCATGCCGGCGGCGTGCTGGGTGGTATTTCCACCGGGCAGCCGATCGTTGCCCGTTTCGCGGTCAAGCCGACCAGTTCGATCCTGACGCCCGTCCCCTCCGTCACGCGGGACGGGGAGAACGTGGATGTCATGACCAGGGGGCGGCATGACCCCTG
This sequence comes from Komagataeibacter oboediens, assembly GCF_003207815.1. Classification (GTDB taxonomy): domain Bacteria; phylum Pseudomonadota; class Alphaproteobacteria; order Acetobacterales; family Acetobacteraceae; genus Komagataeibacter; species Komagataeibacter oboediens. Next base: position 44,989 of record NZ_NKTX01000005.1, read on the forward strand.
TGTCGGTATCCGTGCCGTGCCGGTGGGGGAGGCGATGATGGCCTGCGTCCTGGCGGATCACCTGCTGCGCCACCGTGGACAGGTGGGCAATCAGGAGCCCGTGGTTCTGTAAAACCCGGGACCGCGGCATGTCGCTCCGGTGGGGGCGGGTTATACCCGCCCCGCCTGCTGCGGCAGTCTGTTCCTTATCCCAAGGTCGTACCGTTCCCGAAAACTGTCTGGACAGACCAGCCGCAGGACATTCTGACTGTCGGAAAGTTTCTGATGAAGCTTTTTCAAAAAGCTTCAGACAGGGTGGAATGCAGCAGGCATGAAAGCCGATGCGGAACATCTGTCCGCCCCGCATCAGCCCTGTGGATCAGCCTTTCAGCCTTGCATCAAGTGTAATGGTTGCGTTGAACAGCTTCGAGACGGGGCAACCGGCTTTTGCCTTTTCCGCCAGTTCCTTGAACTGCGCTTCGGTAGTACCCGGAATTTCAGCTTCCAGCGTCAGTTTCGCATGAGTGATGGCAAAGCCTTCGCCCTGTTTGTCCAGCACGATTTCAGACTTCGCATCCAGTGATCTGGCTGTCAGCCCCGCGCCACCCAGAATGCCCGACAGCGCCATGGCGAAGCACGCGGCATGGGCTGCGCCCAGCAGTTCCTCGGGGTTCGTGCCGGGTTTATCTTCAAAACGGGTATTGAAACCATAAGGCTGGTTCGTGAGTGAACCGCTCTGGGTCGAGATTTCGCCCTTGCCGTCCTTCAGTCCGCCGGACCAGTGTGCGGTCGCAAATTTCGTGATCGCCATTATGTCGCGTTTCCTCAGATATCCAGGTTACGATCTGGGCGCGATATGCGCCCCGGATGATTGCCATCCCTCGCACGGGGCAACCGGCTGACCGGTGAAAAGTTGCATCACGATGCACTTCGCGCCAACACCACCCTTGCAATATGCACCAAAAACGGCCATATCCCGCCACGGTCCCACGTTGGGGCCAATTCGCACGTGAAGCCAATACCTCTGGTGTCCTTGAAAAACAGGGCGTGCTTCACGGAGGATAAACCAGACACAAGGATTTAGCCGACATGGCGATGCCTGAATTCACAATGCGCCAGCTGCTGGAAGCCGGCGTGCACTTCGGTCACCACACCCGCCGCTGGAACCCGCGCATGGCGCCGTACCTGTTCGGTGTGCGCAACCAGGTTCACATCATCGACCTGCAGCAGACCGTTCCCATGCTGGACCGTGCGCTTAAGGCGATCCGTGACACCGTGGCCGGTGGTGGCCGCGTGCTGTTCGTCGGCACCAAGCGCGCTGCGGCCGATCAGGTGGCGGAAGCTGCCAAGCGTTGCGGCCAGTACTACGTCAACCACCGCTGGCTGGGTGGCATGCTGACGAACTGGAAGACCATCACCGGTTCGATCAAGCGTCTGCGCGGCATTGACGACATGCTGGAAAACGGCACCCAGGGCCTGACCAAGAAGGAAGTCCTGGACATCACCCGTGACCGTGAGAAGCTGGAGCGTTCGCTCGGCGGTATCAAGGAAATGGGCGGCCTGCCGGACATCCTGTTCGTGATCGACACGAACAAGGAAAAGCTGGCGGTTGAAGAAGCCAACAAGCTGGGTATCCCGGTTGTGGCCGTGCTGGACAGCAACTCAGACCCGCGTGGCGTGACCTATCCGATCCCGGGCAACGATGACGCCATCCGCGCCATTGCCCTGTATTGCGAACTGGTGTCGTCCGCTGTCCTCGACGGTATCTCCGCCGAGCTGGGTGCGTCGGGCGAAGACTTCGGTGCGTCCGAAGAACTGCCGATCGACCCCGCCGTGGAAACGGCCGTGACGGAAGCCGCCGCAAGCGCGGAATGAAATTGCACGCCGGGTGGGGCTGAACAGGCCCCCCGGCGTAACTGACACAGCAAGGACACGCCCTGCAGCGATGCGGGGCGTGCGCCTGTCGTGAGGAGTATCAGGATAATGGCGCAAATTACCGCAGCCCTCGTCAAGGAACTTCGTGAGAAGACCGGCGCGGGCATGATGGATTGCAAAAAGGCCCTTAACGAGGCCGAAGGCGACATTGAAGGCGCGATCGACTGGCTGCGCAAGAAGGGCCTGTCGGCTGCCGCCAAGAAGTCCGGCCGCGTTACGGCGGAAGGTCTGGTCGGCGTGGCGCAGGCGGACAAGAAGGCCGCCATGGTCGAAGTCAATGCCGAAACCGACTTCGTTGCCCGCAACGAGCATTTCCAGAACTTCGTCTCCGAAGTGGCGCATGCGGCACTGGACGTTGGCGACGATCTGGAAAAGCTGAAGACCGCCGTGCTGAAAAGCGGCCGCAGCGTTGCCGATGAACTGACGCACCTGATCGCCACCATTGGCGAAAACATGTCCATCCGCCGCGCGCGCGTGCTGAGCGTGCCGTCGGGCGTGGTCGCGACCTATGTTCATTCCGCCGTAAGCCCGGGTCTGGGCAAGATTGGCGTGCTGGCTGCCGTTGAGGCGCCGACTGCCAGCGAAGCGATGGAAGACCTTGGTCGCCGCATCGGCATGCATGTTGCCGCAACCCGTCCGGCCGCGCTGGATGTGGACAGTGTCGACCCGCAGGCGCTTGAGCGCGAGCGTGCCGTGCTGGTGGAACAGGCCAAGGCGTCGGGCAAGCCCGATGCTATCATTGAAAAGATGGTCGATGGCCGTATCCGCAAGTTCTATGAAGAAGTTGTGCTGCTGGAACAGGTCTGGGTTCATGATGGCGAAAGCCGCGTGCGCAAGATCGTGGAAAAGGCAGGCGCCAAGCTGACCGGTTTCGACCGCTTCCAGCTGGGTGAAGGCATCGAGAAGGAAGAAAACGACTTTGCCGCCGAAGTGGCAAAGGCTGCCGGCAACTGATCACGTTGCCGGTTTCCGGTTTTCTTTTCGCAAGGGCGGGTGTTTCCTGATGGAATGGGAAGCACCCGCCCTTGTGCTTTCCGCCACCCCGTATGGGGAAGGCAGCGCGATCGTGCATGTCCTGACGGGTGAGCACGGGCTGTATCACGGTCTGGCCCGTGGGGGATCATCCAGACGGGGTCGCGCGGTCTGGCAGACGGGGAACCTCGTGCGTGCGCGCTGGACCGCCCGCCTGCCTGAACAGCTGGGCAACATTACGGCGGAGACGGTCCACGCATCTGCCGCCCGCATACTGGACGATCCGCTACCGCTGGCCATGCTGGCATCTCTGTGCGCGCTGGCCGATGGCTGCCTGCCCGAACGCGAACCCCACCCCGCCATATTTCAGGGACTGGCCAGCCTGCTTGCGCGGATCAGCCTTGACCCGCAATGGGCGGTGGCCGAAGCCATGCCCGAAATCGTGCGCTGGGAACTGCTGCTGCTGTCCGAACTCGGCTTCGGGCTGGATCTGGGCCACTGTGCCCTTGGTGGCAGGTGTGACGACCTGCGCTGGGTATCGCCGCGCACCGGACGGGCGGTATCGGATGAACGGGCGGGAGAATGGCGTAGCCGCCTGCTGCCGCTGCCCGGTTTCGTGTTGCATCCCGATCAGGTCGGCACGCCGGTGGACTGGTATGACGGGTTGCGCCTGACGGGTCACTTCCTGCAACGTGACGCCTTTGGGCAGCGTCATCGTCCCGTGCCCGAAGCCCGGAGCAGGCTGCTGGACATGATTGCGCGTGAGGCGGACATTTCCCCGCCAGATGCGTCGCCTGACGCCACCACGACCGCTACAGACTGAGTACGAGCATTGGACAAAGCGTAAAGTTTCGCTATCTGTTCACCTGCGGGAGGGAGATTGCATGCCTGTGGACACAACAGCCGGTCATATTGAAGATACCAAGCTGGCCGATGCGCTGAGCGAACGTTACCTGGCCTATGCCATGTCAACGATCATGTCGCGTTCGCTGCCCGATGTGCGCGACGGGCTGAAGCCGGTGCACCGTCGCATGATCTATGCGATGCAGCAGCTCAAGCTGGACCCGTCCGCCGGGTTCAAGAAATGCGCCCGTGTGGTGGGTGACGTGATCGGTAAATACCATCCGCATGGCGATGCCTCGGTCTATGAGGCGCTGGTGCGACTGGCGCAGGATTTTGCCGTCCGCTATCCGCTGGTGGAAGGGCAGGGCAATTTCGGCTCAATCGACGGTGATAACGCCGCCGCCATGCGGTACACCGAATCCCGTCTGACCGAGGTGGCCAAGGCCCTGCTGGAAGGAATCGGTGAGGACTGCGTTGACTTCCGTCCCACTTATGATGGCGAGGAACAGGAACCCGTCGTCCTGCCCGCGGCCTTTCCCAACCTTCTGGCCAACGGGGCGGCAGGCATTGCGGTGGGCATGGCGACCTCGATCCCGCCCCATAACGTGGGCGAGATCTGCGCGGCCGCCCTTGCCCTGATCCGTAGGCCCGCCATGACTACGGCCGACCTGCTGAAACATATGCCCGGTCCGGACTTCCCCACGGGGGGCAGCATTGTGGAAGACAGCGACGCCATTGCGCGTGCCTACGAGACGGGACGCGGTTCCTTCCGCATCCGGTCGAAATGGGAGGTGGAGCAGGGGCGTTTCGGCACATGGCAGATCGTGGTGACCGAAATTCCGTATCAGGTGCAGAAATCACGCCTGATCGAACAGGTCGCGGACCTTATGGAACAGAAGAAGCTGCCCCTTCTGGCCGATATCCGCGATGAAAGCACGACCGACATCCGGCTGGTGCTGGAACCAAAGTCGCGTGGGATCGAACCTGCGGTACTGATGGAAACCCTGTTCCGCGCAACGCAGCTGGAAAGCCGCTTCGGCCTGAACATGAACGTGCTGGGCGCCGACCAGGTGCCGGGTGTGCGTAGCCTGAAGGACGTGCTGCAGGCCTGGCTGGACCACCGCCATGACGTGCTGCAGCGCCGTAGCGCCAACCGGCTGGCGGCGGTCAACCGGCGTCTGGAAATCCTTGACGGGTTCCTTGCGGTCTATCTCAACCTTGATGAGGTGATCCGCATTGTCCGCGAGGAGGATGATGCGAAGGCAGCGTTGATCGCGACGTTCAGCCTGACGGAACTGCAGGCGGAGTCAGTCCTGAACATGCGCCTGCGCAGCCTGCGGCGGCTGGAGGAAATGGAAATCCGCGACGAGCATGCGAAGCTGAGCGCGGAAAAACAGTCCCTGCATGATCTGCTGGAGCAGGAGGGGCTGCGGTGGAAGCGTATCGCGTCCGAGATCAGGGACATCCAGAAAACCTTTGGCAGCGGTGCGCTGGGCAGGCGACGCAGCCTGCTGGCGGATGCGCCGGTTGAAATCGATGTCGAGGCCGCCCTGCCGGTCGAACGTGATCCGCTGACGGTCATCCTGTCACAGAAGGGATGGATCCGGACCGTACGTGGACATGGACAGGACCCGGAGGCGCTGAAATTCAAGGAGGGCGATGGTCCGGGCATGTCGGTTGAATGCCATAGCAATGACCGGCTGTGTGTGTTCGCAACCGATGGGCGCGCCTTTACGCTGCGCGTGGGGGATCTGCCGCGCGGGCGTGGTGATGGCCAGCCCCTGCGGCTGCTGATCGACCTGTCCAATGATGAGGACATCATTACGATGTTCCCGGTCGAGGACACGCGCAAGCGCCTGCTGGTTTCCAGCGCGGGCCGCGGCATGGTGGTGGCGGAATCGGCCATGACGGCGGAAAAGCGTACCGGCAAGCAGGTGCTGAACCTGAAGGACGGGGAAAGCGCGCAGGTCTGCGCCCCCGCCACAGGCGACCATGTGCTGGTGATCGGCCAGAACCGGCGCATGCTGGTTTTCCCGCTGGATCAGTTGCCTGAAATGACGCGCGGCCTTGGTGTGATCGTGCAGAAATACAAGGAAGGCGGCCTGCGCGATGCAGTCGTGTTTACGGCGGCCGAAGGGCTTGCATGGCCAGATCCGGCCCGCACCCGTTCCTTTGCGGATCTGAAGGATTATGTAGGAAAGCGGGCCGATATGGGCAGGACGGCGCCCGCATGGGCAACCCGCAAACCGCGCGCCTGATCCGGCCGAGGTCATTCCACCGGGCGGAACAGTCCGTCCGGCAGGAAGGCGCTTTCACGTGCTTCGTAATGGGCCGGGTCCAGATCGTGCCAGACGCCACGCGTCATGATCTGGGCCGGACGGAAGCGGGCCTTGTAGGCCATTTTCCGGCTCTCGCTGATCCAGTAGCCCAGATACAGGTAGGGCAGGCCAAGCGTGCGGGTATAGTCGATCAGGTGCATCACCGCGAACGTGCCCAGTGAACGATTCTGGAGTGCGGGATCATAGAAATCATAGACGGCCGACAGCCCGTCATCGAGCTGGTCCACCAGCGCGACACAGGCCAGTTTGCCTTCAGTATCGCGGAATTCGATCATGAAGGTCTCGATCGGGGTATCCTCGATCATGGCGCGATAGTCGGGAAACGTCATGGACGCCATGTCGCCGCCTTCATGCCGGGTCTGCTGATAGGCGCTGAACAGGGTAAACTGTTCAGGCGTGGCCGTGGGGGGGACGCGGGCGGCGTGTAACATGGCATTGCGGCGCAGGGCGCGTTGCTGCGTGCGGCTGGGGTTAAACCGCGCCACGGGCACGCGTATGGGCGTGCATGCGGTGCAGCTTGCGCATACCGGGGCATAGGCAATGGTGTGGCTGCGACGGAAACCGGCACGCGACAGGCGGTTGTGGAACGGCACGGCGTCCGGTCCGCCAATTTCGGTCACAACCTTGCGTTCCATCCGTCCCGCAAGATAGGGGCAGGGCATGGGCGCCGTCGTATAGAACAGCTGTGGATGCCGTGGCGATGTATAGGTCATGCGCTCTCACCAGCCGGGAAACAGGAAGCAGCAGCCCCGCAAACAGGAAAAACAGACTGCCCGTATGCCTATACGGTTATCATATTCTTCCTGTTGCAGGCATCAACTATCCGGCTGCGCGCTTGTGCTTTTGTCGTGTTCAGGCGCGCAGCAGGCGGGCGGCGTCCAGCGCGAAATAGGTCAGGACGCCATTGGCGCCCGCGCGGCGGAACGCCATCAGGCTTTCCATGATCACGCGGTCACGGTCCAGCCAGCCATTCTGGATCGCAGCCATCAGCATCGCGTATTCGCCCGATACCTGATAGGCGAAGGTCGGCACCGCGAATTCCGCCCGAACGCGCTGGATGACATCCAGATAGGGCATGCCCGGCTTGACCATGACCATATCCGCGCCTTCACGCAGGTCCAGCGCGACTTCGCGCAGGGCTTCATCCGTGTTGGCGGGGTCCATCTGGTATGTTTTCTTGTCACCCGTCAGCAGTCCACCGGACCCCAGCGCATCACGGAACGGGCCGTAGAAGGCACTGGCGTATTTGGCGGCGTAGGACATGATGCGGGTATTGACCAGACCGCTCGTATCCAGCGCGGTACGGATCGACCCGATGCGGCCATCCATCATGTCGGACGGGGCGATGATGTCGATCCCGGCAGCGGCCTGGTTGACGGCCTGTGTCACCAGGATATCAACGGATGGGTCATTGACCACGTATCCGTCTTCAATCAGCCCGTCATGGCCGTGACTGGTGTAGGGGTCCAGCGCCACATCGCCGATCAGGCCGATTTCCGGAAATTCCTTTTTCAGCAGGCGCGCCGCCCGACACATCAGGTTGTCGGGGTTGGTGGCTTCGGTGCCCGCTTCATCACGCAGGCTGGTGGGCGTGATGGGGAACAGGGCAAGGGCGGGGATATCCAGCTTTGCCGCAGGTTCCACATGTGCCGCCAGACGGTCAAGGCTGACACGCTGCACGCCGGGCATGGAGGAGACATCGGTGACCGATCCCGTACCTTCGGTCACGAAAATCGGCCAGATCAGGTTATCGGTCGATAGCGTGTTTTCAGACACCAGACGCCGCGTAAACCGGTCGTGCCGGTTACGGCGCAGCCTTGTTTGAGGAAACTGACCGATATTCATCCAATCCAACTCCATCAGGGGAAGGGGCGACTATGATCCTGCAGCGCCCCCGTGCCAAATTATGATCCGGTAACCTGCCCGGTGTTCAGCGTTTCGGGCGCATGGCAGGCATGACGGTGCCCAACCGGCTGTGGCGGATGCCGTACAGTGCGTAGACCATCAGCCCGATCGCAAGCCAGACAACCAGCCGCAGCCATGTCAGCCCATCCAGCGAGAGCATCATGACCCCGCAGCTTATGATTCCCGCAACCGGGATCACAGCACCCCCGGGCACGCGGAAGACGCGCGGGCGGTCGGGTTCACGCACGCGCAGTACGATAACGCCAACACAGACGATCACAAAGGCCAGCAGCGTGCCGATGGATGTCATGTGCGCAAGCTGTTCGATCGGCAGGAAGGCGGCCAGTACCCCTGTCACCCCCATGAAGAACAGGTGACACGCGACCGGCGTGCCCAGGCGCGCATGCGTGCGGCCGAACATTGGCGGCAGCAGCCCGTCCCGCGCCATGGCGAAGAAGACCCGGCTCTGTCCCAGCAGCAGGACGAGGATGACCGACAGGAACCCGCATATGATCCCCAGCTTGACCGCCGCCTTCAGCCAGCCAAACGGTGTCTGGTCAATGGCGGTGGCCACGGGGGCGGCATCCCCGATCATGTCACGGTAATTGACCAGCCCCGTCAGCACGAAAGAAAAGGCGATATAGATAAACGTGCAGATCGCAAGGCTGCCCATCAGGCCAATGGGCATGTCGCGCCCGGGATTGCGTGTTTCCTGCGCCACGGTGGAAACGGCGTCAAACCCCAGATAGGCGAAGAAGATCGTGCCCGCCGCGCGCAGGATGCCAGACACGCCGTAATGCCCGAATTCGCCGGTGTTGGGGGGAATGAACGGGGTGTAATTGGCGGCCTTGATATAAGGCAGCCCGAACCCGATCACGGCGGCGATGATCACCAGCTTGATGATCACCACGATGGCGTTGAGCCGCGCTGATTCGGAAATGCCGCGTATGAGCAGCAGCGACAGCACCCCGATGATGAACACGGCCGGCAGGTTCGCGATACCGTGGATGGGCTGTCCATCCACCATTCCCACGACCTCGAACGGGGATGCCATGAGGCGGGGCGAAAGGTGGATGCCCCATTCATCCAGCAAAGAGCGCATGTACCGCGCCCAGCTGACCGATACGGCCGATGCACCCACCGTATATTCCAAAACGAGGTCCCACCCGATGATCCAGCCTGCCAGTTCGCCAAGGGATGCATAGGCATAGACGTACGCGCTGCCCGCCGCGGGGATCATGCCCGCCAGTTCCCCATAACACAGCCCGGCAAACGCGCATGCCATGGCCGCCAGTACGAAGGAAATGAGTACGGCAGGCCCTGCATTGCTGCCTGCCGCGATGCCGGTCAGCGAAAACAGGCCCGCCCCGATCGTGACCCCGACGCCAAGGGCGACAAGGCTGCCCGCGCCCAGAACGCGTTTCAGCCCCGCATCATTCGCCGGTGCGCCAACCGGCAGCCGGCGCAGCAACGCGCGCGTAATGCCGGTGTTCATATTGCCACGCACGGGACGGCGGGGACGGAAGAAAGGAATATAACAACGGTCAAATCAGCCGGTCTCCATCATTTTGGCGTTGTCTTGACGCCACGATATGGCGCACATAGCAGGTCTGTTCCCATACGTGTCATGTCCGTTTGCCTACCCGGAAATGACAGATCATCCAATGAATGGAGAAACATAACGGTGTCGGACCCCATCAGCCAGACTGACCTCAAGCAGTTTTTCCGCGCCCCACTGACCCAAGCCGACCCCGATGTCGCCGCGATTATCGACGCGGAACTGGTGCGTCAGCGCGACGGGATTGAACTGATTGCCAGTGAGAACATGGTCTCCGCCGCCGTCATGGCAGCACAGGGCAGCGTTCTGACCAACAAGTACGCCGAAGGGTATCCCGGTCGCCGTTATTATGGCGGCTGCGTGGAAGTGGATAAGGTCGAGACCCTTGCCATTGAACGCGTCAAGACGATGTTCGGCGCCGAATTCGCCAACGTGCAGCCCCATTCGGGCGCCAACGCCAACCAGGCCGCCTTCATGGCGATGGTCAAGCCCGGCGATACCGTCATGGGCATGAGCCTGGCCGCCGGTGGCCACCTGACCCACGGCGCCGCCCCCAACTATTCCGGCAAGTGGTTCAATGCGGTCCAGTATGGCGTACGCAAGGAAGACGGCCTGCTGGATTACGAGGAAATGGAACGCCTGGCCCGCGCCGAGAAGCCGAAGCTGATCGTGGCCGGTGGTTCCGCCTATCCCCGTATCATCGATTTCGCCCGCTTCCGCGCCATCGCGGACGAGGTCGGGGCGTATCTGATGGTGGACATGGCCCATTTCGCGGGGCTGGTTGCAGCGGGCCTGTATCCGTCGCCCGTGCCGCATGCGCATGTCGTCACCTCCACCACGCACAAGACCCTGCGCGGGCCGCGTGGCGGGCTGATCCTGACCAATGACGCGGATCTTGCGAAAAAGATCAATTCCGCCGTGTTCCCCGGCCTGCAGGGCGGTCCGCTCATGCATGTGATCGCGGCCAAGGCCGTGGCGTTTGGCGAGGCGCTGCGCCCCGATTTCAAGACCTATCAGGAAGCGGTTGCGAACAATGCCCGCGTGCTGGCGGAAACGCTGGTGCAGGCCGGGTTCGACATCGTGACCGGGGGCACGGACTGTCACCTGCTGCTGGTGGACCTGCGGCCCAAGGGGGTTACGGGACGGGCGGCGGAACGCGCGCTGGAACGCGCCGGCATTACCGCCAACAAGAACGCCATTCCGTTCGACCCTGAAAAGCCGGCCGTCACCTCGGGCATCCGCCTGGGCAGCCCGGCCGCGACGGCGCGTGGCTTTGGTGCGGAAGAGTTCCGTGAAGTGGGCCGCATGATTGACGAGGTGCTGACCGCGCTGGCCAAGACCCCGGGCGAGGAAGGCTGCACCAAAACCGAGCAGGCCGTGCACGAACGGGTCAAGGCGCTGTGCGCGCGCTTCCCCATCTACGCCTGAACATGATGATGGTCGCCCGTTCCGGTTACTGATCCGGGGCGGGCGGCCCTGCATCTGCACGGGCGAACCTTACGGCCGTATGGCCACGGGCGGGGCGCAGGTTGGGCATGACCAGCATGCACCGGTCATAGGGCGTGCGGATTTCATCACTGCCGTCATGCGCCACCACCGTGCCCGCGCTGTCCACGACATGCCCGCTGTGAAAAGGCATGACGAACCGGAACAGTCCCGTCCGGGCCGTCACCACATCGGTCACCACCATGTCGTATCGGGGAATCGTGCCCTCCGTTCCCGCCGAAATGCCGCAGCATGGCCCGATCAGGGACAGGACGGCATGCATGGCCCGCGTGACGGTGTCTTCCCGCCAGTGCTGGCCGGCTTCCAGCAGGCAGGCAGCGGCATTTCCCCCGCTGAAACGCGGGTGATCGATCAGCCTGCACCCGCTGCGGTGCCCACGATCGGCCACGCATACATCCACGCCACGAATACGCCGCGCCATGGCACGGCCCGTGGGCGACAGCCCCGACAGCACCAGCGGCTCACCCGGCCATAACATGGAATGCAGGTCCAGCAGCCTGTCCGCCGTCACGATGACCGGCAGCAGCATGCGCGCCCGGTCGAGTTCATGCGATGTCTGGCGGCTGTCCAGCATGGCTGGCAGCCAGACGCGGTTCATGTCTTCATCCACGCAGCGCGCGCGCACCGGGTCGCACGGGTCGAATAACTGCATGGCCTCGGGGTTGGCGAATACCAGCGACAGCCGCCCCGCGCGCGGACGGATACGGCGTCGCAGCAGGCGGTCCAGCACGATGGCGCCCGCAAATTCATTTCCATGGATCAGGCTGACACAGACGACATGCGGACCCGGCCTGCGTCCTTCGTAATGCATGACGCCCGGAATGCCGCAGTTTCCTGCAAGCCATGGTGACAGGTCGGGTGGGGTAATGCTGACCTTCCAGCGTGGCAGGCTGGACGGAGGGGGGGGCAGGCGCTCCAGAAAGGTGGTGGGCCGCGCCACGCGAACCGGCAGCCGGGGCGCGTTATCCCGCCCATATGTCATGTCAGGGCGACCCGGTCGATGGCCGCGTCTGTCCCGTCATGCGCCGGAATATGGGACTGCATGGCATGGCTGTTCATCATGACAGGCAGTTTATCTACCCTTTACCCTACGGCAAGACCGTGGGGGCGGGGGATGCATGACAAATGTATGACCGTGTCCGTTACTGCGGCAGGCTGGCAATGCGGATGCGCTGCCCCGTCAGGCGTTCTATGTCCTTCAGCGCCTGACGTTCCTCCGGTGCGCACAGGGCGACAGCAACCCCGCGCCGCCCGGCACGTGCGGTACGGCCGATGCGGTGGACATAGGCTTCAGGCTGGGCGGGAATGTCGTGGTTGATGACAAGGGCAATGTCATCAATGTCGATTCCCCGCGCCATGACATCGGTCGCCACCAGCACGCCCACGCGGCCCTGCCGGAAATCACGCAGCATCCGCTCGCGCCGCGCCTGTGAATGATCGCCATGAATCGCTACGGCGGGTGCAAGCGGGCTTATGGCCCGTGCAAGGGTATCGGCTTCGCTCCGGGTGCGGACGAACACCATCACGCGCTGCATCCCGTACTGCCGCAGGCAGGCCAGTGTTGCCTCCGTCTTGTGGCGCATGGGAACGAAAATGGCGTATTGCGCGATGCGCGGCGCGGGGGCGTTTTCCACCTCCATGCTGATACGCACCGGACGGTGCAGCAGACGGGCGGCCAGTTCGGCCATGGCCGGGGGAATGGTGGCGGAAAACAGCAATGTCTGGTGTCGCGCGGGCAGGGCTGCGGCAAGGGCGAGCATTTCTTCCGCGAAACCGGGGTCCAGCATGCGGTCGGCTTCATCCAGCACGAACTGCCCGACGGTGGACAGGTCCAGTTCCCCCCCATGCACCAGGTCAGTCACCCGGCCCGGCGTGCCGACCACGATCGCGACCCCTTCGGTCAGCGTTCTGGCCTGCACCGCCCGTGCCGTGCCGCCGGTGGCCTGCAGGATGCGCAGGCCGCTGCCACGCACAAGGCCGCGCAGCACGCCCGCCGTCTGGCCCGCCAGTTCGCGCGTGGGCGACAGGATCAGGCAGCGTACGCAGGTATTGCCCGCATCATCAGGCTGCATGAGGGCGGACAGGATGGGGGCGACAAAGGCCACCGTCTTGCCGCTGCCGGTGCCTGCGCGTGCCTCCACATCCCGTCCGGCCATGACGGGGGGAATGACCTCGCGCTGGATCAGGGACGGCTGGTGCAGCCCCATGCGTGTCAGGGCGGCCACCACGCGGCCATCCAGCCCCATGCCGGAGAATGTCGGTTCTGTCTCGCTCATTCCTGCCACTTAGCGCGGCTGGGCGATGGACAAAAGGGGCAGGGCATTGACGCCCCGGTTCATGTCCCGCCACATGGGGGTATGGCAGCTTCCTTACCTACCGCCAGCGTCATCGCGGCGGACCTCGCCGGCATGCGGTCCCAGACCTTCGGGCTGGCGCGGCGCGCGGGACTGGACCCCCATCTGCATGCGCTGACCGTGCGTGGCATATGGCAGCATGTACCCGCCGCGTGGTGGCCTGCGCCCCTGCGTGCGGTCATGCCGCTTCATCTGGATGCCGATTATCGCGACCACCCGATCATCAGCATCGGTGGTAGTGGCGGGGCGGTGGGGGCGGCGCTGCGCCGGCAGGGTGCGCGCGTGATACAGGTGCAGAACCCGCGTCTGTCGCCCGCCCGTTTCGATCTGGTCATTGCCAACCGGCATGACCGGATATCCGGTCCCAATGTCGTCCTGACGCGCACGGCGCTGCATGGCGTGACACCGGCGCTGCTGGATCAGGCGCGGCGGGAGTGGGCGCCATTTTTCGCCCGTCTGCCGCGCCCGCTGGTTGCCGTAATGGTTGGCGGGGGGAATGGCCGTTTCCGGCTGGGACGGGCCGAGGGGGCGAGCCTTGCCACGCAGTTGGCCGCCATGATGCGGCGTGACCGGGTGGGCATTGCGCTGACACCGTCGCGCCGGACGGATCCGGAGGTGTGCGGGGAACTGCAACGCGCCCTGGCCGTGCCGGATGCGTGGGTGTGGGACCAGACGGGGGCCAATCCGTATCTGGGTCTGCTGGCCTGCGCGGACGCCATTGTCGTGACGGTGGACAGCGTGTCCATGATTTCGGAAGCCGTGGCGACCTCGGCACCCGTCATGGTCGCCAGCCTGCCGGGGCGGTCGCGGCGGATCGGGCATTTCCTGCAGGACCTGATGCAGGCGGGGCGCATCCGCCCCTTTGCCGGGCGGCTGGAAACATGGTCTGTGGCACCACTTGATGATACCGTCATGGCAGCGGAAGCGGTGCGGCATCATCTGGGGCTTGCGTCAGTGGAGCAACAATAATTCTCCCGCTTGCGCCAGAAGTGGAATAAAACAGGCACATGCTAGGCATTCGTACCTTTGACCCGCGTTCAGGCGGCAATATGGCCTACAAGGCCCTGACCCATCCTCTGGCAGCGGAAAAGCTGGCCCTTCTGGCCGACAGCCTGAAGGATGCGGGGCCGGTTGCGATCTATGATCCGCATGACATGGTGGACACCGTCATGGCGCTGCTGCCCGTGCCGGTCACTGTGGCGGCGGTCCATACCCATGATTCGCTGAAGGTCGGGCAGATGCGCGCGGGCCAGCCCCTGCGGCCCGTAGTAGACATGGGGCAGGGTGTCGCACGGACCATATGGGCGCTGGATTTCAACCATGCTGCTATGGAAAGCCGCCTGTCCGGCCTGCTGCCCGCAGGGGGCGTGCTGCATACGCTGGGGTCCGTGTGTCTGCCAGGGCACATGCTGTCGGTCGGGCATAACTATCTGGACCGGCTTAATTTTGCCACCAACCTTGCCTTTTTCCGGGATACGGCTGCGCTATCCACCCGCCTGGTCACCGCCAATTACTGGGCGCGGTATGGCGCGCGGGCCGTCCGGCTGTGGCTGCGGCTGTTCGATCAGGACGGGCAGGTGCTGCGGACATGGGATTATGACGTACCGGGCGATGGTCAGGCCATCATCATCGACAGTGCGGACATCCGCCGCAGGTTCAACCTGCCGGAGTTCACGGGCCAGCTGTTCATCCACGCGCAGGGCATAGCAGGCCACGACGTGGTCAAATACGCGCTGGAGACGCGCGGGAAGGGTACGAACGCCAGCCTGTCAGTCACGCATGATGCCAATGCCTGGCCCGCCAACCGTTACGCCAACCTGCCCGCCCCGGCGGAGGGGGAGGACGTGGTGCTATGGGTCCAGAACAGTCATGCCCTGCCCATTCCGTCAGGCAGCATGACGCTCAACCGCATGGGACAGGACGTGCATATGCCCATCCTGCCCGAACTGGCCCCGTACCAGACCATGGCCGTGCACATGCGCGATATCCTGCCCGGGCTGTCATGGCCGGAACAGATCGAATTCCGCGCCGGTGGTCACGTCGTGCGCTCGCGCTACGAAATCACGCAGCACAACCGCACGCGCATCGCCCATCTGAACGTGCAGCGCGCTGACCTGCAGCCCGATGCGGGGATCACCCGGCTGAACCCGCGTTTTTTCGGGCGTGGCTACCTCCTGCCGTTCCCGGTACCTGATCCGGCGCGCTACCGGACGCTGCTTCTGCCATCGCCCATGGCGGAAAGCCTGACCACCCTACCGGTAAGGGTGGACTGCTTCGACGTGGAAGGGGCGGCCGGACCGTCGCGCTTCATGGGCTGCCTGCCGCGTGACCATGGGACGGTGCTGGATGTCAGCGCGCTGGCAACCGGACCGGGACATGGAGAACTGCTGTATGACTTCCGTGACGGAGGGCAGGCGGATGGCTGGCTGCATGCCCTGATCCGGTATGAGGACAGGCAGACCGGCCACGCATCAGAAACCAGCTTCGGCTCGCACATCTTCAATACGATCATGACCTATCGTGGGGAGCCACAATCCTATGTCGGTGCGCCCCCAGGGCTGAGCACGCGGCTGTTCCTGACGGCGGCGGGAAGTGAACCGTTCAGTTTCTGCAGGCTGATCTATCCGGTTTCAGCTACGTGGCATGCGCGGTCGGATACGTCGCTGTACCTGCACGCGGCGGATGGCACGCAGATTGGTCATGAGAAAATAGCCATTCCCATGTCCGGGTCGCGTGAAATCTGGCCCCACCGGATATTTGGCCTGTCCACGCTGGCGCGCGCGGGTGCGGGGGCCTATGTCATCATCCGGGATACGACCTGTCGCCTGTTCGGGTATCATGGCCGCATGGCGGAGGGAGAAGGGCGGTTTTCAGTCGATCATATGTTTGGTTTCTGACCCTGACATACGCACAGTCTGCCCCCATATGACGACAGACAACCCGGCATGGCCGTGATGTAACTTCCCCCGGCGGGAAACAGCACACCCATCCTGTCATGCCGAACCGAGCGGAAGGGAACCCGACTGGACCATGATCGTACAGGATACCAATTTTTTCTGTGACATGCCTGCCGACATGAAATACCTGCGCGATCGTAACCCGCCGCAGAATTTCCTTGAACAGAACATGATATTTGTCCTGCCGCAGCGGCTGCGCAAGTTCCGGAAGAACCTGTTCCACGTCCGGCGGACGGATGCGGACGCCACCGTCTATGCCCCTCTGTTCCAGGTGCGCTGCATAACCGAACATGACCCGGTGCCAGAGGGGTATGACGGGCCGTTTGACGTTTTTCCATTCTATACCAACCCCACCCGCAGGCGGCGGCGCACGCTGGATTATTATGTGCTGTTCCTGTTTCAGGACAAACTGTCCTATGTCAGGTGCCGCGACGCGCTGGACGAACTGCCGTCATAAGGGCCGGATGGGTCTTGCGCCGACTGCCAACATTACTTTGATACCCTGCAGATTATGAAAAGTTTTTGGTGAAGCTCTTTTCATAAAGCGTCAGGGCAGGGCCGTTATTTTGGGGGATGGAAAGTATGCCGGGATTTTCGCCATTTTCATCAGAAAGGAACGGGGAAACGCCGTTCTGGGCGGTTCGACCGGAATACGGTAATGGTGCCCATGAATAACAGCGAGTAACAGGATGCCGGCAGGTGTACATGACACATGACCGGACGCAGCCATAGGCAGCCCGATCCAGCTGATTAATCGCTATTCATCAAATTAAGGGAAAGACCGGATGGTGGGTGCGACAGGGATTGAACCTGTGACCCCCGCCGTGTGAAGGCGATGCTCTACCGCTGAGCTACGCACCCATCCGCTTCGGTGGGGCCTTAATAATCCAGCCGCGCAGGGTGCGCAAGGGGAAAAAGACGCAGGGAATGCTATTTTCGACCCGGCCGGCGGATGCGATAGGCCAGGGCTTCGGCAATGTGGGGGCGTTCCACATCCTCGGCTGCCGCCAGGTCGGCAACCGTCCGGGCAACCCGCAGCAGGCGGGTAAAGCCACGGGCGGAAAGATGCATCTTTTCAGATGCCTGTACTGCAAAATCACGCGCCGTGGCCGTGATGCGGAAATCATCTATGGGGGCTTCGGCATTCCGGGCTTCACCCTGTCTGTCATGCTGGCGCGCGACAGCTTCCCGGACGCGTGCCGCCACGGTGGCGCTGGGTTCGCCGCCGGTGGTTTCGGCAATGCGGGTCAGGGGCATCGGTTCGACATGGACGGCCATGTCCACACGGTCCAGCAACGGACCGGACAGGCGTGCCTGATAATCCTCGCCACAGCGTGGGGCCTTGCGACATTCCTGCGCCGCATCGCCCAGATAGCCGCATTTGCACGGGTTCATGGCCGCGATCAGCTGGAAGCGGGCAGGGTAGGTGACATGGGCTGCGGCGCGGGCAATGGATATGGACCCCGTTTCCATGGGCTGGCGTAGGATTTCCAGTGCCGAGCGGGAGAATTCTGGCAATTCATCCAGAAACAGGACGCCACGATGCGCCAGGCTGACCTCACCGGGGCGGGCACGCGCGCCGCCACCGCTCAGGGCCGTGGGGCTGCTGGAATGGTGTGGATCGCGGAATGGCGGTCGGGACACCGGCTGCCCATCCTTCAGCAGGCCACCAATGCTGTGGATGCGGCTGATTTCCAGCATCTCGACGGGAGTAAGGTCGGGCATGATACCCGGCAGGCGCGCGGCCAGCATGGATTTTCCCGCGCCCGGTGGCCCGACCATAAGTAGCGAGTGACGACCGGCCGCGGCAATTTCCAGCGCGCGACGTGCGGTTTCCATGCCCCGGATATCAGCCAGATCGGGCAGGGCGGTCAGGCCGTCATCCATGCGGGCAGGCAGTTCAACGGGGTCAATGACCTGCTGCCCACGGAAATGGTTCAGCAGTTCGGGCAGGGAACGGACGGCAAGGATGTCCATGTCCTCGCTGGCCCAGCGGGCTTCCACGCCCTGACTGGCGGGACAGATCAGCCCAAGCGACAGTCCGGCCGCCGTCATGGCGGCAGGCAGCACGCCGCAGACCGGGTTTACGCCGCCATCCAGCGACAGTTCGCCCAGCGCGGCATAACGCTGCGCCATATCGCCCGACAGCAGGCCCATGACCACCAGCAGCGCCAGCGCGATGGGCAGGTCGAAATGCGATCCTTCCTTCATCAGGCTGGCGGGCACCAGATTGACCACGATCCGCTTGGCCGGCAGGGCCAGCCCCATGGCGGACAGCGCCGCGCGCACGCGTTCGCGGGATTCATTGACAGCCTTGTCCGGCAGGCCCACGACCAGAAAGGACGGCAGACCGATGGAAAGCTGGACTTCAACTTTGACAGGAACGGCTTCGATGCCGGAAAAGGCAAAGCCACAGATGGATGCAAGGGCCGTATCAGTCATGACATGATGATGCCGGATTGCGGACGGCTTGGCCATGATGGAACATGGATGAGCGAACCGGATTCCGGCGCAGACCAATCCGGACACCTTAATTTGTTGGCATAATATTTCTTATAAAACTTTTATATGTGGACGGGAGGGGACATGTCCGGCTGCCTCACATCCTGTCCGTCCCAATCCCCTGTGCGCTTTCCTGCACATCATGATCCCAACCGGATCAATCCGGGATTCCATTCATGTGTTCCGGATCATTGTGGCGGATATGATACAGTGACGCGCGACAGCTACATCGCGCGTCACTTACGTACGGTCTTTAACGGATGCTCCGGAACGCCTGCCGTTGCGATATCCTGCTGATCCTACGCGTCGTGGACCATGTCCAGATCGGCAAAGCGCGTGAACTCCCCTTCGAAGAACAGATGCACCGTCCCTGTCGGCCCATGACGCTGCTTTTCCAGGATCAGTTCCGCACGGTTGTGGGCAAGGTCCATCTTGCGCTGCCATTCCTCCATCGCGGTCTGGTACTTGTCCTGTGAGTCATAGGACGTTTCCTTGGGCTGGCGCTGCTGCAGGTAGTACTGGTCACGGTAGACGAACATCACCGCATCGGCGTCCTGCTCGATCGATCCCGATTCACGCAGGTCCGACAGCATGGGGCGCTTGTCTTCCCTGCTCTCCACCTGACGCGACAGCTGTGACAGGGCTATGACCGGCACCGACAGCTCCTTGGCCAGCGCCTTGAGGCCCTGCGTGATCATGGAGATTTCCAGCACGCGGTTTTCTGCCTTGGACCCGACTGATGGCCGCATGAGCTGCAGGTAATCGACCACCACCAGGCTCAGCCCCTTGGTGCGCGCCAGTCGGCGGCAGCGCGTACGCATGGCCGAAAGCGTGATGGCGGGCGTATCATCAATATGCAGCGGCAGTTGTGCCAGCTCGCGGCTGACCTGTACGAAGCGGTCGAATTCCTTCTGCCCCAGATCGCCCCGGCGGATCTTTTCACCCGATACGCTGGCCTGTTCGGACAGGATACGGGTGGCCAGCTGTTCGGACGACATTTCCAGCGAGAAGATGGCCACCGACCCCTTGGGCTTGGCATCGGCCGGGGCCTCCCGCGCTTCCTCCATGATCGCGCGCGCGGCGGAAAAGGCGATCTTGGTTGCCAGCGCCGTCTTGCCCATGGCCGGACGGCCGGCAAGGATCAGCAGGTCGGACGGATGCAGGCCACCGGTTTTCTTGTCCAGGTCACGCAGCCCGGTGGTCAGGCCGACCACGTCGCCGCTGCGGTTGAAGGCCTGCTGCGCAATTTCCAGCGCATCGGCCAGCGCGCGGTCAAAGGACTGGAACCCGCCATCCTGCCCCTTTTCCGTCGCCAGCTTGAACAGGGCTTCCTCGCTGGCGGCAATCTGGTTGGGGCCATCAAGGTCAGGCCGCGCGCCGAAGGCGTTGTTGACCACGTCCTGACCGATGTCGATCAACTGGCGGCGTATCCACGCATCATGGATCACGCGACCATAGTCGGCCGCGTTGATGATGCCCACCATGGAGGTCAGCAGCTTGGCCAGGTAAGCCGTGCCGCCCACGGAATCCAGCACGCCGGTATTTTCGAACTCGGCCCGCAGCGTGACCGGGTCGGCCAGCTGCCCGCCTTCGATACGGCGGGAAATGGCGTCATAGATGCGGCCATTGACCTCATCGGCGAAATGCGCGCCGGTCAGGAAGTCGGATACGCGGTCATAGGCGCGGTTATTGGTCAGCAATGCACCCAGCAGCGCCTGTTCCGCCTGCAGGTTGGCAGGCGGTAGGCGTTGCGAGACACCAAGAAGTGAGTCCTTTTGCCCGGACTCTGCGGAGGGAGGATTCTGGATCGTATTCACATCCCCATCCTACCTGATCCCCCCACGTGACAGGAAGGGGCATGATGGCCGGGGCGTCAGCCCCGCCGCGCCTGCACCAGCGATTCCGCGCGTCGGATGACGGCATGCGCCATGGCGTGGACCGTATCCGTCCCGTAGCGTTGCAGGATATCGCTGCGGGCCACCTGGCCGATCCGCGCGCACAGGTCGGGACGTGTGTAAAGGTGCAGGATCTGTGCCGCGAGCGCGTCCGGTGTCGATGCCGGCAGCAGGAAACCGTTCTGCCCATCACGGATGATATCGGGAATGGCGCCCACTGGTGTTGCAATGACCGGCAGTCCCGCCTGCATGGCTTCATGCACGGCAATGCACAGCCCTTCGAAATGGGACGGCTGGACATACACGTGCAGCCCGCGGCAGAATTCCAGCGGATCCGGCAGGAACCCCTCGAAGCTTATGGCGTCCGCGGCCGTCCGGGCCGCCAGCGCCTGCAGGGCCACCATCTGCGATCCGCTGCCACACAGCGACAGGTGAATGCGCGCATCGGGGCGCGTGGCGCGGATGATGCCCATGGCCTGCACAAGCAGCTGCATGTTCTTTTCGGGTTCCAGCCGGCCCAGTGACCCGACATGGAAGGTCGCGCCCGGCTGCCCGTTCCATGGCGTGGCGGGCGGGACGCTGGCGCTGGCCATGAACAGCGGCCAGGTACAGATCCGCTCTGGCGGCAGGCCTAGCTGGGTACGGGTGGTGCGCGCCACATATTCGGAATCCGCCACCCAGAATGCGCTCATGTCACGCGATCGGCGCAGCAGGAAGCGGTTGGCGGGCTTGAGAAACGCACTGTGCTGCCAGCTGACGACGGGAATGCGCAGCAGCCTGCCGATAACCTGACCGAACAGGGTCGCGCGCGTCAGCGATGTCCATAACAGGTCGGGCCGGTTGGCGCGGACATAACGCAACACCTCAGGCAGGGATGCGAACAGGTCGGGATCACGGTCATTGACGATGTGGTAATCGATACCCGCACCTTCCAGCCAGGCAATGGCGTTGCCCGCCTTGCGCGCCAGCGCCACGACGCGGACCTCATGCCCGCAGGCGCGCATCATCCCGATCACAGCCGGCAGTGGTCGTTCGGCGCCGCCGCCGTTCAGGCTGTTAATAAGATAGAGGATACGCATTCATTACCAACAACTGATCCGGTCAGGGTCGTTCCTGCCGTCATTTTTCGGAACCGGAACACCGGATATGCAACGGCAAGAAGGCTTAATAGGGCAGTTTTACCCATTAGAAAACAGCATGACCGGCAATATCGGTGGTAAATCGTGCGGGCATGGCCCCTGCCCTGATCAGGACCGGTCACAGATACGTTGCATTGACGGGTTGTGTGCGCTGGCGTTTCTGATTACGCGTCGTGGATACTTTCCCGTGGAAAATGGTTCATGACCGTACTCAATAATACGTCTCTGCCCCACCTGCCGGCCAATATCGTGGTGCCTGCCTATGACCGTAGCAAGGTCACACCCGGCATCGCGCATATCAGCGTGGGTAATTTCCATCGCGCCCATCAGGCGGTTTACATGGATCGCGTCCTGGCCCGCCCCGGTCAGGCCGGCTGGGGCCTGCTGGGCATCGGGTTGATGGAAAACCCGCATGAAGCCCGGAAGGCAGAGGACATGGAAGCGCAGGACTGCCTGTATTCCCTGACCGAATGCGCCCCCGACGTGCCCAACGTGGTGCGTGTGATCGGGTCCATTACGGAATATATGTATGCCCCCGCCGACCGCGCGGCCACCATTGCGCGCCTGGCTGATCCCGCGATCCGCATTGTCAGCATGACCGTGACCGAAGGCGGGTATTACGTGGATGAAAACGGCGTTTTCCCCATCGATCATCCCGTGATTGCCGAGGACCTGAAGCGCGAGGTGCCGCATACCGTGTTCGGCCTGCTGACCGAGGCGCTGCGCAGGCGTCGGGAAAGCGGTGCCGGCCCCTTCACCATCCTGTCGTGTGACAACCTGCCCCAGAACGGCCATGTCGCCCGCACGGCCTTTCTTGGCTGGGCGCGCGCGCGTGACGCGGACCTTGCGCGGTGGATGGAGGAAAACGTCACCTTCCCCTGCACCATGGTCGATCGCATCACCCCGGCCGTCCACCCCGATGATGTCCGCCGCCTGGATGCGGAAAGCGGGCTGGATGACCGTATTCCCGTCTTCTGCGAGGATTTCATCCAGTGGGTGGTCGAGGATAAATTCTGTGCCGGCCGTCCCGAACTTGACGCCGTGGGCGTACAGTTCACCGATAATGTCCAGCCATATGAGGAGGTGAAGCTGCACATGCTCAACGCCTCCCATTCGCTGCTGGGCCTGTCCGGCGTGCTGTCGGGCTATCGGGTGGTCAGTGAGATCATGGAAGACCTGAACGAGGTCACGCTGGTCGAGCAGTATCTCGCCTTTGATGCCGAGCCGCTGCTGCACGCTCCGCCAGGCATGGCGCTGACCGAATACGGCAGGCGCCTGCTGCACCGCTTCCGCAACCGGGCGATCAGCGACCAGCTCCTGCGCATTGCATCTGACAGCACGTCCAAGCTGCCCATGTTCGTCAAGAGCACAGCCATGGGTGTGATCGCGCACGGGCGGCCCGTGGAGCGCATCGCCTTTGTCGTCGCCTGTTATGCCGAATACCTGCGCGGGCATGATGACAGGGGACAGGCCTATGACATTGTCGAGCCGCACCTGACCGATGATGACCGGGTGAAGGCGGCCTCGCCCCGTCTGGAGGACGCGCTGGACATGAGTGCCTTTGCCGGGTGGGAACTGGCGGAGAATTCCGGATTCGTCCAGACCTACCTTGCCTTGCGCCAGTCCATTCGTGCCAACGGCACGCGGGCGACGCTGGCAACGGTTATATCTGGTGGGAAATAGACGTTTCAGGGGGCGTTCATGCCCTCTGAAATGTTGAGACACACGATTTATTCATCAAGTTAGGCTTGACCCGGCGGTAAGTCCTACGTTTTCTCATGGGAGAATGTTCGGACTGTATCACGGTAATCAGGAAAACTTATGAATAGCCTTATACGCTCGGCTCCCCTTCTGGTGGCTGCCATAGCCGTCTGTGCGCTGACAGGTCTGTACCTGCTGGGCGGCGGCCTGTGGCTGTGCCTTATCGGGGGTTCATTTTACTACGTTGTCGCGGGGCTTCTGCTGCTGGTCACGGCATTCCTGCTGTTCCGGCGGCAGGCATCCGCACTGACGGTCTATGCGGTGCTACTGCTTGGCACCATGGCATGGGCCGTCAACGAAGCCGGGTTTGACTTCTGGGCCCTTGCGCCGCGTGGGGATATTCTTGTTCCCATCGGTATCGTGCTGGCCCTGCCGTGGGTGACACGGCACCTTCAGCCTGCGGGCATGGCTGCGCGCGCGCCGCTGCTGGGCGCGATTGTTGCAGCTGTCGTCGTGGTGGGCATCGCCCTGACCGGCGACCCGCAGGATATTGCGGGCAACCTGCCACCGGTGGCCAGTGACGCCCCCGAACCGGGTGATGCCCACCAGATGCCCGATGGCGACTGGCAGGCATATGGCCGCACGCAGTTCGGGGACCGTTTCTCCCCGCTCCGGCAGATCAATGCGGACAACGTCAGCAGGCTGAAGGTGGCATGGACGTTCCGCACCGGCGACCTGCGTGGCCCCAATGACCCCGGTGAGATCACCGATGAGGTCACCCCCATCAAGATCCGTGATACGCTTTACCTGTGTACCCCCCACCAGATCCTGTTCGCCCTGGATGCGAAAACGGGTAAGCAGCGGTGGAAGTTCGATCCCAAGCTGGCTTACAACCCCACGTTCCAGCACCTGACCTGCCGTGGCGTGTCCTACCATGAGGACAAGGCCGACACGCAGGCTGCGGATGGCGCGACCGCGCCGGTGGAATGCGCGCGCCGCATCTTCCTGCCTACCAATGATGGCCAGCTGTTTGCGCTGGATGCCGAAACCGGTGCGCGCTGTGCCGCCTTTGGCAACAATGGCGTGGTGGACCTGCGCGATGGCATGCCGGTCAAGACGCTGGGCTTTTATGAACCGACGTCTCCCCCGGTCGTGACCGACACCACCGTGATCGTGTCCGGCGCCGTGACCGACAACTATTCCACGCATGAACCCTCTGGCGTGACGCGCGGCTTCGATGTGCATACCGGCGCGCTGAAATGGGCGTTCGACCCCGGTAATCCCGACCCGAACGAAATGCCGTCCGAACATCACACCTTCGTGCCCAATTCCCCCAATTCATGGATCACGTCGTCCTATGACGCCAACCTGGACCTGATCTACATCCCGATGGGCGTGCAGACGCCCGATATCTGGGGCGGTAACCGCGGCGCGGATGCCGAACGCTATGCCAGCTCGATCGTGGCGCTGAATGCGTCTACCGGCAAGCTGGTATGGAGCTACCAGACCGTTCACCATGACCTGTGGGACATGGACATTCCGGCCCAGCCCAGCCTGGTCGATATCCGCAACGAACAGGGCGAGGTCATTCCCACGCTGTATGCCCCGGCCAAGACCGGCAACATCTTCGTGCTGGACCGTCGTAACGGCCATCTGGTCGTGCCGGCACCCGAACGCCCCGTGCCGCAGGGGGCTGCCCCCGGTGATCACCTATCGCCCACGCAGCCCTTCTCCCAGCTGACGTTCCGTCCCAGCAAGCTGCTGACGGATGCCGATATGTGGGGTGGGACGATGTATGACCAGCTGATCTGCCGGATCATGTTCCATCGCCTGCGTTACGAAGGTACGTTCACGCCGCCTTCGCTGCAGGGCACGCTGGTGTTCCCGGGTAACCTTGGCATGTTTGAATGGGGTGGCCTTGCGGTTGATCCCGTGCGGCAGATCGCGATCGCCAATCCCATTGCCATCCCGTTCGTGTCCAAGCTGATCCCCCGCGGCCCGAACAATCCCGCAACACCTGACAAGTCCCTGCCCTCGGGCAGCGAAAGTGGCGTGCAGCCGCAGTTCGGCGTGCCGTATGGCGTGGACCTGCATCCGTTCCTGTCGCCGCTGGGCCTGCCGTGCAAGCAGCCGGCCTGGGGCTACATGTCCGGCATTGATCTGCGCACCAACAAGATCGTGTGGAAGCACCGCAACGGCACGATCCGTGACAGCGCGCCGCTGCCGCTGCCGATCAAGATGGGCGTGCCCAGCCTGGGCGGCCCCCTGACCACGGCGGGGGGCGTGGCCTTCCTGACCTCGACGCTGGATTATTACATCCGTGCGTATGACGTCACCAATGGCCGCGTCCTGTGGCAGGACCGCCTGCCTGCTGGTGGTCAGTCCACCCCCATGACCTACGCGGTGGATGGCAAGCAGTACATCGTGACCGCGGATGGCGGCCACGGGTCGTTCGGCACGAAGCTGGGTGACTATATCGTCGCCTACAGCCTGCCGGACCAGAACTGAGCATTGGAAGCCGGGGAAGGATTTTTTCCTTTCCCGGCTTGACATGACCGGCTCTATCTATATTCATCTGTATATAGATATTGCTGTAACAGGACACTGCAGACCCATTTATTCAAGGGTTTGCGGTGGTTCTGTCGTATTTAGATCATAAATAAATAAGTCTTATTACAGCTTTGATCTTACGCGCCCCCAAACGGCTTGATTAGGAAACGGTAATACAAAAGTTTCCGCCGTGGCGCCGATGTTCCCGCACATCCGGCAGTTCCGGTGCCTTCTGAATGGCGCAACAATGCGCTGTTTCGTGTGTTTCGCGCCATATCGGCACTGGAACCGGGCGGATGATACGGGGTGATATGATGACTTTCACAACCGCGAGAACATCGTGATTAAACGTATTGCAGCAGCGATTGTGGGAATCGGTGTCGCCGGCGGCGTCGGGTTCCTTGCCTATGCGTGGTATCCGGCCATTGCGCCGGTTGCTCCGCCTCCTCCTTCCTCTTTCTCCGCAGCGCAGATCGAGCGCGGGCGCGTGCTGGCCGCTGGCGGCTACTGCGCCGAATGCCACACCCGCACGGATGGCAAGCGCGGTGTCGAGCTGGCGGGCGATTACAAGATGGACACGCCCTTTGGTGCCATCTTCTCCTCCAACATCACGCCGGACCCCGAAACGGGTATCGGCCACTGGTCGGAAGCCGCCTTCAAGCGCGCCATGCGCAAGGGCATTTCGCGTGACGGCACGCAGCTTTTCCCGGCCTTCCCGTTTGACCACTTCACGCACATGACGGATCAGGACATCGATGATGTCTATGCTTTCCTCATGACGCGCGAACCGGTGCATTCGGTCAAGCGCGACAACACGGTGGGCTTCCCCTTCAACATCCGTCTGGAACAGGCGGGCTGGAAGCTTCTGTTCCTGCATGAAGGGCCGCTGAAAAACGATCCGTCGCATGATGCCGAATGGAACCGTGGCGCCTATCTGGCCGAAGGCCTGAGCCACTGTTCCGCCTGTCACACCCCGCGTAACCTCATGGGTGCGGAGAAGGCCAGCGCGCCGTATGATGGCGCCCCGGTGGACAACTGGATCGCACCGCCGCTTAACGAGCACAATCCCACTCCGGTCGTGTGGACCGAGGACGAGTATTTCAAATACCTGCGCTTTGGCTCCGCCCCGCTGCATGGCAGTGCTGCCGGTCCCATGTCGCCCGTGGTTCACGGTGGCCTGAGCGAAATGCCGGAATCCGATGTGCACGCGATCGCGCATTATCTGGCTGATATCGACCACGCCTCCTCCCGCGTAAGCCAGGATCCCAAGGCCATCGCATGGGCCATGCAGGCTTCCATGAAGGATCTGGTCGGGCCGCAGGTGAACCCGAACGCGAAGCTGTATGCCGGCGCCTGCGCCGCATGCCACGCCAATGCCGGTCCGCAGCCGGTTGAAGGCCGTCCCGACCTGGCGCTGAACAACGCGCTGTGGCTGGATGAGCCGACCAACCTGTTCCAGGTCATCCTGCGCGGGATCGGGACGACAGAAGGCATTTCCACCGTTTCCATGCCCAGTTTCTACCATTCCTTCTCGGATGCGGATCTGGCCCGCCTGGCAGCCTACCTGCGTGCGACCCGCACGACCCTGCCACCGTGGACCGATCTGGAGAAGAAGGCGGCCGAGGTTCGCAAGACCCTGCCCGTCCCCCCAGTCGCGTCGTCCCATTGAGCTGAAAGACGGAGCTAGAACATGACGACCTTTCGCCTCAATGGACGGGAAGTAACCGTTGACGTACCGGGTGATACCCCCCTGCTGTGGGTCATCCGTGACGAAGTTGGCCTGACCGGAACGAAATTCGGTTGCGGCATCGGCATGTGTGGTGCGTGCACCATCCATATCGGTGGCCGGGCCACCCGTTCCTGCGTGACCCCTATCAGTGCTGCCGAAGGCGCTGACATCACCACGATCGAAGGCATCGATCCCGAGGGTAACCACCCCGTGCAGCAGGTCTGGCGTGAAATCCAGGTGCCGCAGTGCGGCTACTGCCAGTCCGGGCAGATCATGCAGGCCATAAGCCTGCTGAAGGATTACCCCTCTCCCACGGATGAGGAAATCGATGCCGTCATGGCTGGCAGCCTGTGCCGGTGCATGACCTACATTCGCATTCGTGAGGCCATCAAGAAGGCCGCGGCCACCGCACGCGGAGATGCATCAAATGGGTAGATTAAACCGCTTCCGCCTTGGCAAGGACGGACGCCGTGAGCAGGCTTCCCTGTCACGTCGCGGCTTCCTTGTCACCTCTCTGGGCGCCGGCGTCATGTTTGGCTTCGCGCGTCCGTCATCCGCCAACCAGATTTTCCCGCTCGACCGGTCGCTGCCGGATGACGGGGCGTTCGAGCCCACCATCTGGTGTTCGATCGCACCCGATGGGGAAATTACGGTCAACATCATCCGCGCGGAAATGGGCCAGCATATCGGCACCGCCCTCGCCCGCATCATCGCGGATGAAATGGAAGCCGACTGGAGCAAGGTCCGCATCAACTATGTGGACACCGACCCCAAGTGGGGCCTGATGGTCACCGGTGGCAGCTGGTCGGTGTGGATGACATGGGATGTCTTCCGCCAGGCCGGTGCCGCAACGCGCACGGCCATGGTGGAGGAAGGTGCCCGCCTGCTGGGCACCACGCCGGACAAGTGCACCGTCGCCAACAGCATTGTCAGTGCCGGTGGCAAGCAGATCAGCTTTGGCGACATCGTGGCCAAGGGACATCCGTCCCATTCCTTCACGCCGGAGGAAATGGCCAAGCTGCCGCTCAAGCCCGCCAGCGAGCGCAGGCTGATCGGCAATGCCGAGCTCAAGGCGCTGGACATTCCCGCCAAGACCAACGGCACGGCCATCTACGGGATCGACGCCAAGGTGGAGGGCATGCTGTATGCCCGCCCCAAGATGCCACCCACGCGCTATGGCTCCAAGGTGCGGTCGGTTGACGATACCGACGCCAAGAAGATCAAGGGCTATGTCCGTTACCTGCTGATCGAGGATCCGTCCGAGGTCGTTCAGGGCTGGGTTGTGGTGCTGGCCGAAAGCTACAGCGCCGCCATCCGCGCGACGGACGCGCTGAAGGTTGACTGGACGCCGGGCGAGACGATCCACACGTCCGAACGCGACATTCAGGACCGCGGGCGCGAGTTGATCAGCAACAAGGAAGGCGGCGTCTACATCTTCAATGATGATGGCGTGGACCAGGCCTTCAGCAGTGCGCATACGGTCATGGAGCAGGAATATACCTGCGCATCCGTGCTGCATTACCAGCTGGAACCGACCAATGCGCTGGCCTTTGAAAAGGACGGCGTGTACGAAATCCATGCGGGCAACCAGTGGCAGAGCCTGATCCTGCCCACGCTGGCCAAGTCGCTGCAGGTGCCGGAATCCAAGGTCATCCTGCGCAGCTACCTGCTGGGTGGCGGGTTTGGCCGCCGTCTGAACGGGGATTACATGATCCCGGCCGCCCTTGCGTCCAAGGCGCTGGGTGGCAAGCCGGTCAAGCTGATCCTGACCCGGTCGGACGACATGCAGTTCGATTCCTTCCGTTCGCCTTCGGTCCAGCGTGTGCGCATGGCCTTTGACAGCAGCGATAAGATCACCTCCATGGATTACCAGGCCGCCGCGGGCTGGCCCACGGGTGTGATGGCCGAAGCGTTCATGGAAAAGGGCGTGGATGGCAAGCCGTATGACCAGTTCGCCATCGCTGGTGGTGATCACTGGTATGAAGTTGGCGCCTTCCGGGTGCGTGCGCTGCGCAACGACCTGGCGGAAAAGACCTTCCGTCCCGGCTGGCTGCGTTCGGTCAGCCCCGGCTGGACCAGCTGGGGGGTCGAGTGCTTCCTTGATGAGGTCGCGCATCGCCAGAAAAAGGATCCTGCCCAGTTCCGCCTTGAACTGCTGACCGCGCAGGGCCGGAACAAGGGTCAGGCACCTGATTCCGTTGGTGGCGCGCTGCGTCAGGCCGCTGTCGTGCGCAGGCTTATGGAAAAGGTGAACTGGGGCAAGACCACCCTGCCCAAGGACACGGCGATGGGCCTCGCCACCACGGCGGGACAGGAACGTGGCATGCCGACATGGATCGGCTGCGTGGCGCAGGTGCATGTGGACCGCAGCACCGGCGTGGTGACCTGCCAGAAGCTGACCATCGTCGTCGATGCCGGTACCGTCGTCGATCCCGATGGCGCGAAGGCCCAGACCGAAGGTGCTGCACTGTGGGGTCTGAGCATGGCCCTGTTCGAAAATACGGAAATCGTGAACGGCATGCCGGTTGACCGTAACCTGAACACCTACACGCCACTGCGTATTGCCGACACGCCGGAAATGGACATTGAGTTCCTGCCCAGCACCGAAAAGCCGATGGGTCTGGGTGAACCTGGCACGACGGTGGTCGGGCCTGCCATTGGCAATGCCATCTTCAACGCCGTGGGCGTACGCCTGCGTCACATGCCGGTCCGCCCGGCGGATGTTCTGCGGGGCCTGCAGAACAGCTAGGCTGTCATGGCCTGAATACGAAAAACCCCGGCATGCCTCGCATGCCGGGGTTTTTTGTTATCTGGACAGATGCGACAGTGGGGGCGTATCGCGCATCCCTGCCCTATGCCCACGGGTCTATGTCCGTTCCTAGGTGCGCGCTGTCCCTCCCCAGGCGGTCAATGGGGCCGCATGCCCATGCAGGCGGCCAGTATGGTCAGGAAACACAGCTCCGCCAGACAGATGATAAACCACTGCAGCGTCATGTACCCTCGCGGCATGGCCCCGCGCTGCCAGGCCATGCGTTCCACCACGGCGGTGGCGGCGAATCCTGCGATCAGGATCAGCAGTCCGATCAGTTCGTGCACCGTGGCAAAGCACAGCCCCACCCAGCCAGTGACGGCAGGTGCGCCCCCCATGGCAAGGCGCAGGTTGGTCAGGCGCTGCGTGCCGCCGGCGGGAATGATGTCCGGCCGTTCCAGCGCCAGCCCCCAGTGGACCGCGCCAAGGAAGGACAGCATGACCGCGCCATATCCTACTGCCGCCGTCAGCAGGCGGGGCGTATGGTCGGGTGTGAGGAACAGGATCGCGCATGTGCAGCCAACCAGTGGCAGCAGGCTTGCCAGCGCGGTGACGATGGCAAGCAGTGGCAGGCGTTTCACGGCG
Source organism: Komagataeibacter oboediens (assembly GCF_003207815.1). Lineage (GTDB taxonomy): Bacteria > Pseudomonadota > Alphaproteobacteria > Acetobacterales > Acetobacteraceae > Komagataeibacter > Komagataeibacter oboediens. The sequence continues at coordinate 76,247 of NZ_NKTX01000005.1, forward strand.
GGTCTCTCCTATCTTGTCATGTTGTGCATAGCCTGCTCTGGCATGATGCGTCGCATCTGTTATCGTGGGGCAGGATATGCATGCGGTCGTATGCCGTATCCCCATAATGTCAAATCTGAGGAAACAGATACCATGAGCGCCATTATCGATATCATCGCCCGTGAAATACTTGACAGCCGCGGCAACCCCACCATCGAGGTGGATGTCGAACTGGCGTCTGGCGCAAAAGGCCGGGCTGCCGTCCCTTCGGGCGCGTCCACCGGCGCGCATGAAGCTGTTGAACTGCGTGATGGCGACCCCAAGCGCTATGGCGGCAAGGGCGAGCTCAAGGCGGCAAGCCATGTCGAGCATGAGATCCTTGAAGCCCTGCAGGGTGTGGAGTCGACCGATCAGGTCGCCATTGACGAGGCGATGATCGACCTCGATGGCACACCCAACAAGTCCCGTCTGGGTGCGAACGCGATTCTGGGCGTATCCCTGGCCGTGGCCGTGGCCAAGGCCTCGGCCGAGGAACTGCAGACCCCGCTGTACCGCTATGTCGGCGGCGTGTACGCCCGCACCCTGCCGGTGCCGATGATGAACATCATCAACGGTGGCCAGCATGCCGATAACCCCATCGACATCCAGGAATTCATGATCCAGCCGGTGGGCGCTCCCACGGTGACCGATGCGATCCGCATGGGATCGGAAATCTTTGCCCAGCTCAAGAAAAGCCTGTCAGGTGCGGGGTACAACACCAATGTTGGTGATGAAGGCGGGTTTGCGCCCGCGCTGAAATCCGCCGATGAGGCACTGGGCTTCATGATGCGTGCGGTCGAGGCCGCAGGCTACAGGCCCGGCGATGACGTGACCTTCGCACTCGATTGCGCCGCGACCGAGTTTTACAGGAATGGCCGCTATGAACTGAAGGGCGAGGACAGGAGCCTCGACGCCGCTGGCATGATCGCCTATCTGGCCGACCTGTCTGCACGCTATCCCATCATCTCGATCGAGGATGGTCTGGCGGAAGATGACTGGGAAGGCTGGGCTGAACTGACTGCCAACCTGGGGCATAAGCTGCAGCTCGTGGGTGACGATCTGTTCGTGACCAATCCCGACCGCCTGCGTCGGGGCATCAAGGCGGGTGTTGCCAATTCGCTTCTGGTCAAGGTCAACCAGATCGGCACGCTGAGCGAGACGCTGGAAGCCGTGCAGATGGCTCAGCATGCCGGTTACACGGCGGTGATGAGCCACCGCTCCGGGGAGACGGAAGACAGCACCATTGCCGATCTGGCGGTGGCGACCAATTGCGGGCAGATCAAGACCGGTTCCCTGTCGCGTTCGGACCGGACCGCGAAATACAACCAGCTGATCCGTATCGAGAACGAACTGGCCACGGCGGCCCGCTATGCCGGGCGTACGATCCTGAAGAACGGGTGACACGCCATGCCGGACGGGGTAATTCCGTCCGGCAACAGGGCACGGCAGGGAAAGGAATACGATGCAGCTGGGTAAGATCATACGGCGCGTGATGGGCGCCACCATTCCCCCTGCCCTGTTTATCGGGCTTACGGCCTATTTCGGCTGGAATGTCATGCGGGGTGAACATGGGCTGCACAGCTATGCTGCACAGCTGCACCTGCTGGATGAAGCGCGTTCCGCGCAGAAGGATGCGGCTGCGGAACAGGAAGTATGGTTGCGCCGCGTGCGCGGGCTGAAGGAGGGCGCGCTGGATACCGACCTGCTGGATGAACGCGCGCGCTCCATGCAGAACCTTGCCCGGCAGGACGAAATTGTCGTCCCCTATGGTGAGCACGACCATTTGTACTGACCGCCCGCGTGGCAGGCACAAAAAAAAACCCGGGAACGTCCCGGGGTTTTTTTGTATCCGTCTGCGCGGAAGATTATTTGATCTTCGCTTCGCGGAAGGCCACGTGCTTGCGGGCGACGGGGTCGTATTTGCGCATTTCCATCTTGCCGGTCTGGGCGCGGGCATTCTTCTTGGTCACATAGAAGTAGCCGGTGTCCGCCGTGGAGACGAGTTTGATCTGGATGGTGTTGGTCTTGGCCATGATATCCTCAGCACTGCTTTGCCGCTGCTGGAACATTCAGGTACAGCAGTGGTTCAAGTGGGCGGAAAATGCGCATACACAAGGCGCAGGTCAAGCACCCCAACCGATATTTCTGATTAAATTCGCCCATAATGGGTAAAAAAGGAGTGCAGAGCACGATGTTGAGCGTCCCGGAAGCGCGCGAACGGATTCTGGACGGGGTGTTTCCCCTCCCTGCCGAGGTCGTGGCCCTGACCGATGCCTGCGGGCGTGTCAGCGCGGCCCCCGTCATCTCACGGCTGTCCAATCCCCCGGCCGATGTCTCGTCCATGGACGGGTATGCCGTGCGCGCGGCGGACCTGTCGGCACAGGGCACGCGCCTCACCTGTATCGGGTCGGCGCCTGCGGGTCATCCTTTTGCAGGGCAGGTCGGACCGGGGGAATGCGTGCGCATATTCACCGGCGCGGTCGTGCCGACTGGTGCGGATGCGATCCTGATACAGGAAAACGCACAGGCCGAAGGGAAGTCCGTGACCACCACCACCACCCTTGCGTCCGGCACCTATATCCGGCGGAAGGGGCAGGACTTTGCCGAAGGTCAGGACATCATTCCCGCAGGTCGCAGGCTGTCCGCGCGTGACATCGGCCTTGCTGCTGCTGCAAACCGTCCCTGGCTGCAGGTAACCCGCCGCCCGCGCGTGGCCATTGCCGCGACAGGGGACGAACTGCTGCTGCCCGGTAGCGGGCTCGGAACGGGACAGATCGCCAACTCCAATACCCCCATGCTGGCCGCCCTGCTGCGTGCGGCGGCCGCCGAACCGGTCATGCTGCCGGTCCTGCGCGATGACATGGCCGACCTTGCCACGCTGGAACGCATGGTTGATGGGGTGGACATGCTGCTGACCGCGGGCGGCGCCAGTGTGGGCAGCCATGATCTTGTACGGCGTGGGCTGGAACAGGTCGGGCTGAAAACAGATTTCTGGAAAATCGCCATGCGGCCGGGCCGTCCGCTTATGTATGGCCATCTGGGGCGCCTGCCTTTTATCGGCCTGCCGGGCAATCCCGTGGCGGCGTTTGTCTGTTCGGTCGTGTTTGTCCTGCCTGCCCTGCGTCGCATGGCAGGGCTTGCCATGCCGGTCATGCCGCCGGAGCATGCAGTCCTGGGGGCGGATGTGCCGGAAAACGACCGGCGCATGGACCATCTGCGTGCGCGTCTGGACCATGACGGGAACGGGCGGCTGGTGGCCACGCCCTTCCCTGTGCAGGATTCGGCCATGTTGCATGTGCTGGCCGAAAGTGCGGCGCTTGTCCTGCGTGCACCCAATGCGCCACCGGCGAAGGCTGGCGATCCGTGCGAGATCATCCGTATCGACCGCGTTCTGGAATAGGTGTTGGATGCCGGTTGACGGAGCGTGTGGAACCAATATAGAACACGAGACAGGTTTTTGATTTGTTCCATCGCGTTTCGGACCCGGCGACAGCGCCGGCGGCAAAAGGACATGTGGCATGCTCACAAAGAAACAACATGAGCTTTTGCTGTTTATTGACGGCCATCTGCGCAGGACGGGTTTTTCCCCATCGTTTGATGAGATGAAGGATGCGCTGGGCCTGCGCTCCAAATCCGGGATTCACCGCCTGATCTCGGCGCTGGAGGAACGGGGCTTCCTGCACCGCAGGCATCATCGCGCCCGTGCGCTGGAAATCCTGCGCCTGCCTGATATCGATGTGCCGCCCCCGCCTACCCCGTCCGATTCGCCCACGCCTGTACCGGACAACGTGCCTGCCCCTGCGATACTGGCGGGCGTGGTGGACGTGCCCTTTGTGGGGCGCATCGCCGCAGGCAACCCCATTGAGGCGATTACGCCGGAAACCACCCGCATTACCGTCCCGGCCGACATGCTGGGCAAGGCCAGCCATTATGCACTGGAGGTCACGGGCGATTCCATGCAGGAAGCGGGCATTCTGGATGGTGACATGGTCATCATCCGTGAAGGCGCGCAGGCCAGTGACGGGCAGATCGTCGTCGCCCTGATTGATGGGGAGGAAGTCACGCTCAAGCGCCTGCGGCGTGAAGGCGGCGATATTGCGCTGATCCCCGCCAACAGCCTGTATGAAACCCGGGTACTGCCGGCCGGCCGGGTCAGTGTACAGGGTACGCTTGCGGGCCTGATCCGCCGTTACTAGGGCACGTCCCGCACCATCTGATCCCATGTGGGCAGTCGGGCGGCCAGTTGCGCTATTGCTTCCGGCCCCATGGGGACAACTGTTGGAAATTCGGCCAGTATGCGCACCTGGCCATGGCGTTCAATGGCGCTGCGCCCGTGAGGTTCGGGTGGACCGTTCAGGATCACACCCGCCACATGCAGCCCCCGCGCGCGCAGTGCCGCAAGGCTAAGCAGCGTATGGTTGATCGTTCCAAGCTGGCTGCGGGCCACCAGCACCACCGGCAGGGCCAGCCGGACCATGAGGTCGATCATCAGGTAATTTTCGGCAATCGGCACAAACACGCCGCCCGCCCCTTCCACAACCAGCGGCCTGTCACTGGCCGTATGGCGTGGCAATGTGATCATGGCGGGGTCAATGCGGGTATGGGCTACGGATGCTGCGTCCTCGGGCGAAAGGGAGGCCCCGAATGTGGCGGCGGGCGGATGGATACGCGCGGGTTCCAGACCTGCCAGATGCTGCACGCCCGTGCTGTCGGACGGGGCGTCGTCCGTACCGCTCTGCAATGGTTTCCAGTATGAGGCGTTCCAGGCACGTACCAGTGCGGCGGATGTCACCGTCTTGCCTACATCCGTATCCGTTCCGGTGACGAACACGCCCGGCCACGCCGCCCGGCGGAACAGCCCGTAGCCAACATGGTATGAAACGGCGAACGGGCCACCTGTTCCCGCCGCCTCCAGCACATGGCGCAACTGTGTGCCCGTCGCGGGGGGATGCTCCACATGCGTGGCCCCGATGGCACGCAGTTCCCGCACGAACGTCAGTGGGGAGGTCGGGGTATCCACAATTTCGGCATCCTGCCACAGCCCTGCGCCACATGCGGGCCATTCGGCCTGTAGCTGGTCTGCGCTCGGATACTCTGGCATGGGGCACATCACCCCTGCCCGTGCATATGCTTCCCGCCATTGCCTGAAGCTGCCCACGCATAGCGTGGTCATCGCCATCAGTCCTCCCGGCGCCAGCAGGTCCGCCAGACCGCGCAGTGTGCGCGTGCGATCCGGGAACCACTGCATGGCCATGCTGGAACAGATCAGGTCAAACGGTCCCTTTACATCCGGGGCTTCGGCATCCATGTGGTGCAGCACCAGCCGCGCGTCATCGGGCATATGCCCGGCCACACGGTCCAGCATGGCGGGCGCTATATCGGTGGCGGTGATATGGGCGGCAGGGAACAGTCTGCGGAGCTCCCCGGTCAGGAATCCTGTTCCGCAGCCGACTTCCAGAATGCGCGCGGGCGGCGTATCGGCATGCCGGGAGGCAATGCGGCGTGCCAGTTCGGTTGCGGCAATGCGCTGGATGCGGGCGGCCTGATCATATCCCCGTGCCGCGCCAAAGCGGGTGGCGATGCGGTCCTTGCTGGTCATCATGCGGTTATCCGTCGGGTCATGCCCGTAATGGCCCGGGCGCAGGTGGTGGCATGGGTCAGGGGCAGCAGGTGCCCCCCATCCAGCCATTGGGGAGTGTCCACACCGCTTCCCGGCGTAAAGCAGGCACGGGTCAGGGTCGGGGGCGCAATGGCGTCTTCTGTCCCGGCAATGACGTGAACCGGGCACGTGGCCTGTTTCAGGTCATTCCTGCAATCCATGTCCATCAGGGCCTGTAGTCCCTGCTCCAGCCGATCGCGTTCAATGTGGGGTGGCAGTGGGGTATCAATGCCGGCCCGCAGGCGGAAGCTGTGCAGCAGGCCTTCGGGCTCCCGCAGCAGTCCGGCACGCATGCGTTCGATGACGCGCCGTGGAATACCACGGGGGAAGTCCGTTGCCGACCCGAACCGGCTGAAACCGTTTATTAGCACCAGCCCACGACACAGGGGGCCATGATGGCGCAGCAGCCAGAGCGCGCCAAGGGAATGCCCCACGGCAACATAGGGAACCTGTGGCAGGTCCATGGCGGGACGTGGACCGAAAAAGCCGAAATCCAGACACCGGCTTTGTATCGGGCCAAGGGCGGCACGGATCGTATCCCAGAATGACGGATCGAAGGCCCAGCCGTGCACGAGTACGACGGGCAGCGATGGGGCCTGCATGCTCACGCACTCTCCCGCGCGGCATGGGTGATGGCAGTAGCCAGCTGGTCAATCATGCTGTCGGAATGGGCCGCACTCAGCGCCAGCCGTATGCGACTGCCATTGGGGGGTACTGTGGGGGGACGTATGGCGGTAGCCAGAATGCCACAGGATTCAAGCCGGGCCGCGAACGCCAGCGCGCGTGTCGCCTCCCCCATCATGATCGGTATGATCTGCGTGGTGGACGGGCCGGACGTCAGGCCACACCTTTGAATGACATTGCGGATATGGGTGGCATTGCGCGCAAGCCGTGCCCGCGCGTCGTCCAGTGTGGGTACAAGTTCCAGCGCCGCGTCCATTGCCCCCAGAACCGCGGGTGGCGGGGCAGTCGTGAACACGAACCCCGAACATGCATTGACCAGCCAGTCACATAATGCCCGCGATCCGGCCACATATGCCCCGAAGCTGCCCAGCGCCTTACTGAACGTCCCCATCACCAGATCAATTTCATGTTCCGCGCACAGCCCGCGTCCCTGCGGGCCAAGTACGCCGGTGGCATGGGCTTCATCAACATAGGTAAACGCGCCATGCCGCCGGGCAATCGCCGCCAGCCGTGCAATGTCGGTGCGGTCGCCATCCATGCTGAACACGCTTTCGGTCACGATCACCCGCATGGCGTGATCGTCGCCGGCATGGCGGTCCAGCAGGCTGTCCAGATGGTCCAGGTCGTTATGGCGGAAACGGATCTGCCGCACCCCGGCGGCCATGCAGCCCTGATGCAGGCTGGCATGGTTCAGCCGGTCAGTGAAAACCTGCGGCGGCGCGCCCTGCTCTGCTGCCAGCCGCAGCAGCGCCGACAGGACCGACGCATTGGCCTGCCATCCGCTGGCCAGGATAACCGCAGCTTCGCACCCCTTGAATGCCGCCAGCCGTGTCTCGACGTGCATATGGCGCGGGCTGGTTCCGGTGACCAGGCGCGATGCGCCAGACCCGGTGCCATCAAGTCGCAGCCATTCGGAAGCCCGCGCCACCAGTGCAGGATGGTGGGACAGGCCCAGATAGTCATTGGATGAGAAATTGACCAGTTCCCGCCCGTCGCGGATGACGGTGGCTGCCCCCACATGCTGGACGGGACGCAGCACACGACGGGTATGCGTATCTGCCATATGGTCGAGCGCGGTCTGGAAAATTGGATCAAAACGGGCCATGAAGCGCATTCTCCTGCCGGAGCATGCTGCCCCGGTCAATCCCGCCGACGCAATATCACGGAGTGGTCGCATGCATGGACCCCAATGGCTGGAACGCGGCATGACGCATGTCTGGCTGCCTTATGCCCAGATGCAGACAGCCCTTCCCCCCCTGCCTGCCGTCAGCACGCAGGGGCGCACCATTACGCTGGCGGACGGGTCGGAACTGATTGATGGCATCGCATCATGGTGGACGGCCTGCCATGGTTACAACCATCCTCATATCCGCGCCGCGGTCAGTGACCAGCTTGGACGTATGCCGCATGTCATGTTCGGTGGTCTGGCCAATGCGCCTGCACTGACACTGGCCAGCCGTCTGGCCGCCATGCTGCCGGGGGATCTGGAGCGGGTTTTCTTTACCGATTCCGGTTCCGTTGCGGTCGAGGTCGCGATGAAAATGGCCATCCAGTACTGGCTGAACCGTGGTCGGACGGGACGGACGAAGCTGGTGGCTTTCCGTGGCGGCTACCATGGCGACACAATGGCCACCATGGCCGTGTGCGATCCGGAGGAAGGCATGCATTCCCTGTATCAGGGTGCGTTACCGGAGCACTTCATCGCCGACCTGCCTGTCGATGCATCCAGCACCCGGGCGCTGGATGCATTACTGGCGCAATCGGGCGACAGTATTGCCGCGATTATTGTCGAGCCACTGGTACAGGGCGCAGGCGGCATGCTGTTTCATTCCCCTGATGTGCTGCGCACCCTGCGCATGTTGGCCGACAGGCATGGCGTGTTGCTGATACTGGATGAAATCTTTACCGGCTTTGGTCGCACGGGCAGCATGTTTGCATGTGAACAGGCCGGAATCGTGCCGGATATCATTACCCTGTCGAAGGCACTGACGGCGGGGACGATGGCGCTGGCGGCGACTGTTGCGCGCACGCATGTGTTCGACGCGTTCCTATCGGATAATCCGATGCATGCGCTCATGCATGGGCCGACCTTCATGGCCAACGCCATGGCCTGCGCCTGCGCCAATGCCTCGCTGGACCTGTTTGAACGAGAGGACTGGCAGGAGCGGGTGGCACGGATCGCACGGCAGATGCGTACGGAGCTGGAACCGTGTCGTAGCCTGCCCCATGTGGTGGACGTGCGCGTGATGGGTGCGATCGGCGTGGTGGAACTGGACCGCATACGTGACATGAATGCCCTGAAGACCGCCCTGATCGGACAGGGGGTCTGGGTACGTCCATTCCGCCATGTCGTCTATCTGACGCCAGCTTTTAACATAACCGCGTCCGAACTGGGGAAACTGACGGCCGCCATCCGGACCGTGCTGGCGCATCCGGTGTAAGCGGGCCCCGTATCCGCGCTAGGCCATTGGGGACGGATCTGGTATAGAAAAGACATGACTTTTTTTCAGCATCGATCCTGGCGCATGACAAATCATGACAGCAAACGGCAGATCGTGCTGAAGATCCTGTCGGACGGGAAAGCCCGTTCAGTGCGGGAAATTGGTGATCTGTTCCCTGAACTGGGCACCTATCACGCCCGGCTGGCATTGCAGGCGCTGCGTAATCAGGGACTGGTCACGGTGGAAGATGCCCCGGACGCCAGCGATGGGCGCAAGCGCAAGGTCTGGCGTCTGGTCGACACACGTAACCGCGACTGATCCATAATGCCCCGCCCGACCGGGCGGACGGGGCTGTTCCCGTTCAGGACGGGGTGGATTCCAGTTCTTCCTTCTTTTCAACCGGGGGTTTGGCACGGCTGTTCCGGCGGGGCGCACGCGGTGCTGGCGCTGGTGCCGGTTCGCTGGCCACGGTCGGCTGCGGGGCGGTTTCTGCAGGTTCGGCTGCCTGCTGTGGCTGGGGGGCGGCCTGTTCGGCACTGTCGTCACTGGTGGCGTCAGTGGGCTGGCGATTGTCAGCGGGTCGCTGCTGGCGGGCGGCCATGCGTTCCTGACGTTCCTGCTGGCTCTGCTGTGCCGCCTGCGTCATCGCGTTGAGAATGCGGAAGTAATGTTCGGCATGCTGGAAATAGGCTTCCGCCATCACGCGGTCGCCCGTGCTGCTGGCATCGCGGCCCAGCTGCAGATATTTCTCAAACAGTTGCTGCGCCGTGCCGCGCACACGCAGGTCAGGCCCGTTGCTGTCGAATACATGGTTGCGGTTTAACGGGATCTGGCCATTGTTATGGCGCACGCTTCCGCCATTGCTGCCGCCCGAACGATTGTGACGACCTCGCATGCGTTTCATGTTCATAAGCTGTCGCAGCACTTTCCTGTTGCCGGTCGCCGGCGCTGCCCTGGACCGTGGGACGATCTGGCCGTCCCGTCTGTTGCCATAGTGGTTGTCCGGTATGATACCGGACACGGATCCCTGCGCATGGCGGAACCATTCCGGTTCATGACGCCAGCTTTTCTGTTTTGCAATCGGGATCGCCCGCGCGGAAACGGAACAGCAAAATGGGTATGGTGTTCGTGTTCCCTGCGCCTTGGCAATATAACCCGCCTGTTTCTGTCTGCCAAATTATTTTTTCACGACCAGCGCCCGGCCTATTCCCCCCAGATCAGGGCGGATTTCCAGCACATGCAGCCCGCACAGGCGCATGATGGCGGGCACGCTCTTATCCTGGCCAATGCCCAGTTCCAGCACCGCAATTCCGCCGGGCGCCAGCAGGTCAGGTAGTATCGCGGCCAGCGCCCGATAGGCAACCAGTCCATCGGCCCCGCCATCCAGTGCGCGCGCCGGTTCGTGGAGCACGACTTCAGGCATGAGCCCGTTCAGGTCGGCATGTGGAATATAGGGTGGATTGCTCAGGATCAGGTCGAACGGCCCGGCAATGCCATCGGCCCAGTTGCCGCACAGCATGGCCGCGCGCGCTGCAAGCCTGTTGCGCGCGGCGTTACGTGCCGCAAGGCGCGCGGCATTGGGGTTGAGATCGGTGCCCGTTCCGACGGCCTGCGGATATTCCGCCAGTACTGCCAGCAGCAGGCAGCCTGTGCCTGTCCCGATATCCAGCACGCGCAATGGGGCGTTACGGTCCGGCAGATGGTCCAGAACTGCCTCTACCAGTGTTTCCGTATCCGCGCGCGGGATCAGCGTTGCGGGTGAAACCGCGATGTCCAGCGACCAGAACCCCGTATGCCCGGTAATATAGGCCATCGGTTCATGGTTCAGGCGGCGGTGCAGGGTCTGCACAAAGATCGCATGGGCAGCGGGTGGCAGCGTATCGATGCGCAGCAGGCCCGCAAGGTCGGTGTCCGCCGCATGGGCTGCCAGAAGCCGGGCCTCGCGCTGGGGGGCGTCAACTCCGGCGGCGCGCAGGCAGGCAGTGGCTTCAGACAGAAGATGGCGTAAATTTGCGGGCGCCTGCGTCATGGCATCTTTCATCGTGGCTGATTTCCGTCATACTGGGGCATCATGCAACTGCCTGCCTTTCCATTGCGCCTGACACACATCCTCATGGCCACCTTGGTGTGCGCCAGCTTTACCACGCCTGCCCTCGCGGGGTCGTTCGATGTCGAGGACGGGTACGGTGATGGAGAAGTCTCCGAGATTTCGCGTCTGTACGTCGATGAACAGCTCGTCGCGACTTTCCGTCTTGATCATGACCATACCAGCCAGACCGCCCATGTGGAGACAGCAGTCAGCCGTGTAAACCACAGCTACGCCCTGTGTGGCGAGATTACGATCCGCCGTCCCGGGGGCAGGATCGAAATCCATCAGGTCAGTGGCGAAGGTGTGCTGCATGAACCCGATGGCCACCATCTTGTTGCCCTTGGCGCGCGGAATTTTACAGAATTCTATCTGGCTGATCCGGATGACCCGAATGTGGTCGAACGCCATCCCGGCCGCAGCAGCCTATGTGCCGCGCCAACATCGTAAGGGCGTTCAGCTGTCATCCGCCGCAAGAAGTGCAGCCTGCTCTTCCTGCGTCAGTGCATCGACGAATTCATCCAGTTCCCCTGCCATGACCCGGTCAATCTTGTACAGTGTCAGCCCGATGCGGTGATCGGTGACGCGCCCTTGCGGGAAATTGTAGGTACGGATGCGTTCCGAGCGGTCGCCCGTGCCAACCTGCGCGCGGCGATCGGCGGCGCGGGTTTCGTGGGCTGCGGCGCGATTGCGTTCATACAGGCGCGCGCGCAGGATCTTCATCGCCTTGGCTCGGTTCTTGTGCTGGCTTTTTTCTTCCTGCATCGCCACAACGATGTTGGTGGGCAGATGGGTGATGCGCACCGCGCTTTCGGTTTTATTGACGTGCTGCCCCCCTGCCCCGGATGCCCGGTAGACATCGATGCGCAGGTCTGTCTCATTCACCTCCACATCTACTTCTTCCGCTTCGGGCAGGACGGCGACTGTCACGGTGGAGGTGTGGATGCGGCCCTGGCTTTCGGTCGCGGGGACGCGCTGGACACGGTGTACGCCGGATTCGTATTTCAGCCGCGCGAACACGCCGCGTCCGGTAATGCTTGCGATCCCTTCGCGCAGGCCACCAAGTTCGGACTGGTCATATTCCAGCACCTCGAACCGCCAGCCGCGCTGGTCGGCATATCGCTGGTACGCGCCGAACAATTCTGCCGCGAACAGTCCTGCTTCATCCCCGCCCGCTGCGGGACGAATTTCCAGAATGGCGCTGCGTTCGTCCGCCTCGTCACGGGGCAGCATGGCAAGGCGGATGTCATGACGCAGTTCGGGTATCTGCCTGCGCAGTGTCTCCAGTTCGGCTTCTGCCAGTTCCTTCAGTTCGGGATCGGCCAGCATCTGGGTTGCGTCATGTTCAGCCTGTTCCGCCGTGCGCAGCGCGCTGACGCGGGCGACGATCGGCTCCAGTTCCGCGTATTCGCGTGAGGCCTGGCTGAAATCAGCCCCCGACATCCCTTCCGCCAGAAGGGCCTGCAGTTCCTCGCAGCGGGCGACAATACGGTCCAGACGGTCGTCAAACTTTGCCACGATCAGGCCTTTTTGGGTGTTCCGGACAGAAGGAAGCCCGCCACGCCATCCATCGGCACTTCGGTCTGCTGCCCGCTGTCCAGATCCTTGACCTGCACCACGCCGCGCGCAATCTCCTCGCTGCCGATCACGATGGCATGGGTGGCGTTCATGCGGTTGGCGCGCTCCATCCGGCGCTTCATGTTGCCACGATAGGATGTTTCGGCCCGCACGCCAGCCCCACGCACCGCCTGCAGGACGGTTATGGCCGCTGCCTGTGCATCCGTTCCCATGGGAATGATGGCAACCGGGCGCGGGTCGGCGGGAATGTCTTCAAGCAGCATGGACAGGCGTTCGATCCCGCCAGCCCAGCCGATCGCGGGGGTTTTCGGGCCACCCATTTCGGCCACCAGCCCGTCATACCGGCCGCCAGCCAGCACGGTACCCTGCGCCCCAAGGCGCTCGGTCACGAATTCGAAGGCGGTATGCCCGTAATAATCCAGCCCGCGGACGATGCGCGGGTTTTCACGGAAGCGCACGCCCATCACATCCAGCGTCCGGCGCAGGTCATCCCAGAATGCCAGCGCGTCCGGCGTCAGGAAATCGGCGATCATCGGGGCATCGGCCAGCAATGCGCGGTCCTGCGCCGCCTTGCTGTCCAGAATACGCAGCGGATTGCGGTCCAGTCGGGTCTGGCTGTCGGGTGACAGGTCGGCGCGATGGTCGCTGAAATAGGCGATCAGGGCGGTGCGCCACGCATTGCGGCTGGCCATGTCGCCCAATGTATTGAGTTCAAGCACCACGTCATGCGCAATGCCAAGTCCCTGCAGCACGTCACGCCCCATGGCGATGACTTCGGCATCGGCCAGTGGTTCGGCGGCGCCAAGCAGTTCCGCCCCGATCTGGTGGAACTGGCGGTACCGTCCCTTCTGCGGGCGTTCATAGCGGAACATCGGCCCGGCATAGAACACCTTCTGCGGCAGGGACTGCGTCAGCCCGTTGGTGACCAGCGCGCGGCAGATGGCGGCCGTGCCCTCGGGGCGCAGGGTCAGGGATTCACCGCCCCGGTCCTCGAAGGTGTACATTTCCTTGGAGACGACATCAGATGTATCGCCCAGCGAGCGTGAAAAGACCCGTGTATCTTCAAAAACCGGGGTCGCCCATTCGTCAAACCCGTACAGGCTGACAATTCGGCGCGCGGTTTCCACAACATGGTTGAAACGCCTGCGGTCCTCCCCAATCAGGTCATGGGTGCCACGAACGGGTTGTAAGCTGCTCACTACGCGATATTCCTGCATTCAATCCGGCCCTGTCCGCATATGGGCCGCCGGTCAGGCCGCGCGCCATTTACGGCGCGCGGCGTATCATTCAGTCCGTGGTGGACATGCTGGCCTCACGGGCCATTTCTTCAGCCGGAGTGTTGTTGGCGTCGGCTGCTTCCAGCGTGGCCACCTTCTTTTCGACCAGATCGACAATGTGCTCGATCATGTCGCCAGCCGGCATGGTGTGGTCCTGCTTGCCCGCGGAATAGACCATGTGACGGCCCGAACCGCCGCCGGTCACGCCGATATCGGTCATCAGCGCCTCACCAGGGCCGTTGACCACGCAGCCGATGATCGACAGCGTCATGGGCGTCTTGATGTGCGCCAGCCGGTCTTCCAGCGTCTGCACGGTCTGGATCACGTTGAAGCCCTGACGCGCGCAGGACGGACAGGAAATGATCTTCACGCCACGGTGGCGCAGGCCAAGCGACTTCAGGATATCCCAGCCGACCAGCACTTCCTCTTCCGGCTCTGCCGACAGGGAAACGCGCATGGTGTCACCCACGCCCGCCCACAACAGGTTGCCCAGCCCGATGGAGGACTTGACCGTGCCGGCGCGCTTGCTGCCCGCTTCGGTAATGCCGATATGCAGCGGGTGGTCGCATACATCGGCCAGCTGCTGGTAGGCCGCGACCGCCATGAATACGTCCGATGCCTTCACGCTGATCTTGAATTCATGGAAATCATGATCTTCAAGGATCTTGGCGTGTTCCAGCGCGCTTTCCACCAGCGCGTCGGGGTTCGGCTCGCCATATTTTTCCAGCAGGTGCTTTTCCAGCGAACCGGCATTGACGCCGATGCGGATGGAACAGTTGTGGTCCTTCGCCGCGTTCACGACCTCGCGCACGCGCTCGGCGCTGCCGATGTTGCCAGGGTTGATGCGTAGGCAGGCCGCACCGGCCTTTGCGGCCTCGATGGCACGTTTGTAGTGGAAGTGGATGTCCGCCACGATGGGGACGTTCACTTCGCGCACGATTTCGGCCAGCGCCTTCGTGCTTTCCTCATCGGGGCAGGAAACGCGCACGATATCCACGCCCGCCAGTTCGGCACGGCGGATCTGTGCGATCGTGGCCTCGGCGTCCGTGGTCAGGGTGTTGGTCATGGTCTGGACCGAAACCGGGGCATCACCACCGACCGGCACGTTGCCGACATGGATCTGCCGCGACTTGCGGCGCTCGATGTGCTGATAAGGACGATAGCTGCTCATTATGTGCCCTCCAGATAAGGCGGCGGTTTGTGCTCCGGCCCGCCGTGGCGGGGCGTGGCACGGCCCGTGGATCTGTTACATGCCGGTTTCCGGCATGGTGACCCTCAGGGGACCATGCCGTATGGAGACCATTCTACTCCGGATCGATGTGCTGCGGGAGGGGCGGCGAAAGATTATTGCCACTTCCCGTTATGGATGATGCGCCGGGGACCTGCGTGCTGGCCGTGGGTGACGGCGCGGACGGATGGATGACGGGCGCCGGGCTGGCATGCATGACCGACCCGTCCGCCACCGCTGCGGGGCTGAGCGGAATGTTACGCCGCACCTCCCCATTCCGGCCCAGCGGCTGCGTCGTGACGCCGCCCGCAACCAGTGTCAGGCCGCCCGCATTGCCAACCGTCAGCACAAGGCCGGACTGGTCCTGTGGCGTCTGCCATGTCTCCCCGGGCTGCATGACGTGATCATATAGCACGGACCCGCCGGGTTTGCGGACCTGCACCCATGTTGCGGCGGTGGCGTTCAGGGTTACGCCATCGGTGGATGCGGTGGGCTGTGCCGCCGCGGCGGCCTGCTGCGCCAGCACATTACGGTCCTCGCCCATTTTCTCCAGCGGCTGCGTGGGGGCAGCCGGGGCGGGTTCGGGCATTGGTGGTGCTGCCTGCTGCACGGGTGCGGGCGTGCTGCCGGTCAGGGCTTCGCGCTCCTGCTGGGGAAGCGGCTGCGGCGGCGGTTCGGGCCGTTCATCAGCCGGGGGCAGGACGGACGCCACCTGCGGCGATGCCGTGGTGGCAGATGAGGAAATTCCCGGCAGGGTCAGCTTGCCCGGAAGGTCATGGCCCAGCCCGTCCGTGCCGGTCAGTCTGTACCAGCCGATATAGGCCCCCACCAGAATGACGATACCGCATAACAGGAGTACCCCCATGGGCAGTCCACGGTCGGGCAGCGGTACGGGAAAGGACAGTTCGGACCGGCGGGTGAACGCGCCACGGCTTTCAACCTTGAAGCGTTCGACCAGTTGTTCGGCTTCCAGTCCCAGCGCCTTGGCATAGGTGCGCAGGAAACCTACGGCATAGGCGCTGCCGGGCAGTTCGCCGGGGCGGCCGGCTTCCAGCGCCTCCAGATACGGCAGGCGGATGCGCAGCCATGCCGCGACATCGGGCAGTTTCCACCCCAATTCCTCGCGCCGCGCACGCAACATGTCCCCTACCGATGCGATGGGTGTCGTACCGGGTGCCGGGGCTGTCGTGCCTGACGCGGTTTTTGGGCGGAAAATGCGTTTGCCGTCGCTCATCCGTAGCGGGCCCTCTCCTCCTGACGGATCAGGGCATCAATGGCCTGATCGACCAGTTCCTTGATGATCTCACCGACAGACTGTTCGCCCGTGATCATGCCGACCGACTGTCCCGCCATGACGGAGCCGTTTTCCACGTCGCCATCCACCACGGCACGGCGCAGCGCACCAGCCCAGAAGTGTTCGATATCCAGCTGGGCCGCTTCCTTGGTCAGTTCACCGGCCTGGAAACGACGCAGCGTTTCCGCCTGGTGCTGCACGAAACGCCGTGTGCCCGCGTTGTTCAGCCCGCGGACCGGTATGACGGGGAAGCGTTCATCAAGCTGCACGGACGTGACCGCATCGCGCGCATTGGCGCGGATGAAGGCTTTCTTGAAGTTTTCATGTGCGATGCTCTCACGCGATGCGGCAAAGCGCGTGCCAAGCTGTGCGCCCGAAGCCCCCTGTTCCAGGTAGGACAGGATCGCGTCGCCTCGGCCCAGACCACCGGCGACGAATACCGGCACGTCATGGATATGGGGCAGGATTTCCTGTGCCAGCACGGTCAGCGAAACCGGACCGACATGGCCGCCTGCTTCTGATCCCTCGATCACCAGCGCATCGACGCCAAGACGCACCAGCCGCTTGGCCAGGACCAGCGCGGGCGCGAAGGCGATGACCCTGGCGCCCCCTTCCTTGATGGCGCGGATGACCGGGCCGGAGGGAATGCCGCCAGCCAGCACCACATGCGTGATGCCCGCGTCGATGCAGACGCGCACAAGTTCATCAAGCTGCGGGTGCATGGTGATCAGGTTGACGCCGAACGGGCGCGTGGTCAGCGCCTGCGTCGCCGCGATTTCCTCGGCCAGACGCGCGGGTTCCATCGCGCCACAGGCCAGCACGCCAAAGCCACCGGCATTGGAAATGGCGGATACAAGGTTCCGCTCGCTGACCCATGACATGGCCCCCGCCAGCAGCGCGTATTCGCTGCCAAGGAAGCGCGTGCCACGCCCCCACAGCCGGTCAAGCCGGGCGCGGGCTTCCGCCCGGCGCGTGGGGTCCGTCAGGGCGGAGGCGGTGTCGGTGGCGTCTGACATCTGGTTTCCGCTCACGCCGCGTCCAGACCGTAGGCGGTGTGCAGGGCGCGCACTGCCAGTTCGGTATATTCGGACGCGATCAGCACCGAGACCTTGATCTCGCTGGTGGAAATGACCTGCACGTTGATGTTGCGCTCCGCCAGCGTGCGGAACATCGTGCTGGCCACGCCTGCATGCGAACGCATGCCGACACCCACGACGCTGATCTTCACCACGTCATCATCGGTCTGCAGTTCGGTGTACCGGGTGGCGCCATGGTTGGCTTCCAGAACCGAAATCGCACGCGTAAGGTCGGTCTTGCCGACCGTGAACGTCATGTTGGTCGTCCCGTCGTCGCCCGTGCTCTGGACGATCATGTCCACATTCACGTTGGCATCGGCCAGCGGGCCGAACACCGCCGCCGCAATACCCGGGCGGTCAGGGAGCTGGCGGACGGAAATCTTTGCCTCGTCCCGGGAGTAGGCAATTCCGGCGACCTGTTCCTGTTCCACGATTTCGTCCTCATCCACGACTAATGAACCGGGCAGATGCCCCTCTGACGGTGCGGGACCGTCGGTGAAACTGGACAGCACCTGCACCCGCACGCGCTCCTTCATTGCCAGTTCCACGCTACGGGTCTGCAGCACCTTGGCCCCTACGGATGCCAGCTCAAGCATTTCCTCATAGGTAATCTTGTCCAGCTTCCGTGCCTTGGTAACAATACGGGGGTCGGTTGTATAGATTCCGTCCACATCCGTGTAGATATCGCACCGGTCCGCCTTCAGCGCCGCCGCCAGCGCCACGGCCGAGGTATCGGACCCCCCGCGCCCCAGCGTCGTGATCCGCCCGTCCGGGCCGATCCCCTGGAATCCCGCCACGACCGGCACCTGCCCCGCCTGCATGCTGCTGATCAGATTCGCGCCATCAATCGAGGCGATGCGGGCCTTGCCATGCGCATCATCCGTACGCAGCGGGATCTGCCAGCCCAGCCATGACCGGGCGTTGACGCCAAGGTTCTGCAGCGCGATGGCCAGCAGGCCACTGGTGACCTGTTCCCCCGTTGCAACGACGGTGTCGTATTCGCGTTCATCGTGCTGGGGCGAGAGATCACGGCAGTAGCCGACAAGGCGGTTGGTCACGCCGGACATGGCGGAGACGACAACGGCAACCTCGCACCCGGCCTCGACCTGTTTCCGGACTTTTTCCGCGACGGCACGAATCCGGTCAAGATCGGCGACGGACGTGCCGCCGAATTTCATCACGATCCGCGGTACGGTAGGGGACATCGGAATAGTGGCTCCATTATGGCTCGGGCTTCAGCATATCCGGAGTGTGGGCCTGTTGGCCAATCCGGGGCATTGCGGTTATGCGCAAGCCGCGTCACATACATCTCCCCAGCTTCCGCGTCCAGCGGGAGAAAGCCAAATGAAAGGCGGTGCACCCATGCAGCATCACGATTCGCCCGTTCTGTCGGCAGATTCCGTCGCCCCGGAGGAGATCGCCCATTTCAGCGATCTGGCTGCCCGGTGGTGGGATCCCGTCGGCCCGATGCGCCCCCTGCACGCCATGAATGACCTGCGCACGGGCTGGAGCCTGCGTCACCTGCCCGCCCCGGTGGCGGATGATGACGAGCGCCGCACGCTGCTGGACATTGGCTGTGGCGCGGGACTGGCCAGCGAGGCATTTGCCCGCGCCGGATTCGACGTGACCGGCCTGGATGCGTCGCAGGCGGCGATTACGGCAGGTCGGCTGCACATGCGCCAGCACCCCCTGCCCGCATCTGCTGGCCCGCTGTCCTACCGTTGTGGCAGCGCCGAGGAACTGGTGGCCGAAGGCGCGCGCTTTGACGCGATTTCCGCGCTGGAAGTGATCGAGCACGTAACCGATCCCGCGGCCTTCCTGCGCATGCTTGGCGGCATGCTGCGGCCGGGCGGCGCCATGGTGGTTTCGACCATGAACCGCACGTGGCGGTCCATGGCCATGGCCAAGATCGGGGCGGAATACGTCCTGCGCCTGCTGCCGGTTGGCACGCATGACTGGCGCAAGTTCATTACCCCGGCCGAAATGGGGCAGTACGCAGCCCGCGCGGGCCTGCGCATAACCGATATCGCGGGTATGGTACCCGCTCCCGGTGGCTGGCGTGAAAGCCGCGACATGGCGGTGAACTATATTGCGGCGATGGTGCGCGACTGAGCAATGGCGCCCCGGAAGGGCGCCGTCCGGCGTCAGATCGTGTTCATGAACGCGAATGTCGTCGGGCTGCCCACCGGGGTGAAGTTCCATGTGAAGTCCAGCACGCCGGTCTGGGCATTGACCTTGAATGACGTGACGGAATCGCTGCGCTGGTTGGCGCAGAACAGGTATGTGCCGCTAGGGTCGAACATCATCGCGCGGCCATAATCGGCATGCATCCAGATTTCTTCGACCAGGTTAAGCGTACCGTCGTCATTCACATGGAAGCTGGCCAGCGAATCACCCAGCCGGTTCGATACGTACAGGTATTTGCCGTTGGGTGAGAGCAGGATGCCCGCCGCCAGCGTGCTGCCCCGGAAATGCGGGGTTACGGTGCTGACGGTCTGCTGGGGCACGATTTCGCCGGTCTGGGGATTGAAAGTGGCGGCAACCACTTTCGAATCCTGTTCGCCCAGGATGTAGATCATCGTCCCCTTCTCGTTGAAGGAGAAGTGGCGCGGCGCGGAACCCGGCGTCATGGTGATGAATGGCGTCTTGGCGGGGACCAGCCTGCCGGTATGCAGGTCCAGCGTCCAGACATATACCCGGTCCAGCCCCGCATCGCACGCCAGCACATACCGGCCTGACGGGTCGGATGCCACCATGTGGACATGCGCGCTGGAATGGTCGCTTATGGCGAAGTTGCCCGGTGGATTGTCTGCAGCACGGTCGGGCATGCGCGGGCCGGTATTGTGCACCACGTCCGTCGGGTCGCCCAGGCTGCCATCGGGGTGAATGGGCAGAACGCCCACCGTGCCACCCATGTAATTCGCCACCAGGACGTATTTGCCCGATGCATGCACGCTGAGATGCGCGGGCACCGCGCCGCCTGACCGCACGACGTTGAGCTTGGTCAGTTCCCCGCTGGAACGGTTGACGGAAAACGCGGTGACGCAGCCTTCACCATTGGCGTTGAAGTCATTGATTTCGCTGAGGGCATAGAGGTGCTTGAAGTCAGCGGATATGGCCATGAACGAGGGGCTGGCGATGTCCACATAGGTCATGAGCGGCGACAGGCTGCTGGTGTCGGGGTTCATCTCGAACACGGAAATGCCCTGCCCGTTGCCTGCCCCGCCGGGCGGTCCATGCTGGGTATAGCCACCGATATAGCAGATGGTGCGCGGCTTGGTCGCGACCTGTGCCACGGCGCGGCGCGACAGGGCGGGCACGCCGGCGGCGGCCAGTGCGGTGGCAAAGGCACGGCGGGAAATATTGCAGCTCATGGAATAAGGGTCATCCCCATTGGTTGAGAATTGTTTTCTGGGGCCTTCAGGGCAGTTTGCACGCCGGGCCGATCGTACCAGTATAGCGGCTCCACGTTTCGGTTTCACCAAATAAAGGCACGGCGACGAAACCACGCAGCTTGAGATCCCCCGACTGGGACACCCATAGCTTGGCATGATAGACATGCCCCGTGTCGGGATCGGTCACGTGGCCGTTCCAGTGTCCTGCTTCCTTCGGGTCAGGCGTAAACCCGTTCAGCATGGGCAGGTTGCATTCCGGCTCACCACGCTTGTCGCGCGGCATTTCGGTCGTGTAGCGCACGCCAGCCAGCCGTCCGCAGATTTCATTCCCGCAATGGGAAATCTCAAACACGCCATCGTGGTCCTTCGTCATCCACCGGCCGATAATGTTCGGCTCGCTCCCCTCGGCATGGGCCGTGGGCAGGTCGGTGGCCCCGACCGCCACCGCGCATAAGGCGGCAATGGCGCCCCTGGCCAGCCAGCGCGCAAGGCCGCCCCCCATGCGGTGTCCGGTCTGGCGCGTACCTGTGTGGCTTTTGCTGTCGTGCATTTCCAATCGTTCCCCCACATGGCGCGTGGCACGGCGGTGCATGCCGCGCGCTTGCGTGTTCCCTCTAGCTGTCGGCCCGGCGGACCCATGGGATGGCATGGACGTCCACCCCTTCCTCATCAAGTTCGGCCTGTTCCTGTGGCGTCATGCTGCCATAGATGCCACGGGCCTCGCTCTTGCCCCGGTGCATGTCCAAGGCCTCGCTGGCAAAGCGGTCCCCCACGTCGTCACAATGTTCCTCTACCGTGTGGCGTATTTTCTGTAACAGAGCGATCACGGCATCGGGCACTCCCGCTGACGCATGGCCGGGTGGCGTGACAGCGGGAGGCTGTGGCGCTTCCGTCTCCTGCCGGGGGGCTGCGGTATGGACCGCTGGCGCCATGAGCGCGCGGCTGATATCCGCTGTTCCACACTGCGGGCACGACAGAAGGCCGTGCGCCGCCTGGTGTTCGAATGCGCTGCTGCCGGGAAACCATCCTTCAAATTCATGGCCTGCACGACATCGTAGCTGGTACCGGATCATGCCCTCTCCGTCCGTGTGCCCTGTGTCAGCCCTTGCCCAGAAGGGTATCGAGTTTGCCCGACCGGTCCAGCGCCATCAGGTCATCACAGCCACCAAGGGGCGTATTGTCGATGAATATCTGCGGCACGGTGGTACGCCCACCCGAACGGCGGATCGAATCCGCGCGTTCCGGCGTGCCGTGCGGGGCATTGATCTCGTTGAAGGGCACGCCCTTGTGCGCCAGCAGACGGACCGCGCGGATGCAGTATGGGCAGCCGGGCTGGGTATAGATGTCAATAGACGGCATTGAACCTTCGCTTGGTCTGGTGTGTGTCCGCCACCATTGTGGCGGGTGGGTCTGGGTGTGCAGTTTACCCTATTGTTGTTCATGCTGGCCACAGGCACGGGCGGCGGCCAGCACATCAACCCGTGCCGCACCTGCGTCGCGCAGGCTGCGGGCGCATGCCGCAAGGGTTGCGCCCGTGGTCATGACATCATCCACCACGATGACATGCCGTCCCGCAATGTCACGACCCCTGTGGGCGCGCACGCCAATCGCGCCCTGCATGATGTCCTGCCGCCGCGCCCTGCCCTTCCCCTTCAGCGTGGGCGTGGCCCGCAGGCGTTCCAGCCCGTCGGGCAGGGCCATGGCCCCTGTCCGTCGCGCCAGCGCGCATGCCAGTAGCGCCGCCTGGTTGTACCGCCGGGCAAACAGGCGCAGCCGGTGCAGGGGCACGGGTATGAAAATGCTATCCTTGTGCACCAGACCGGTGGCTGCTGCCGCCATGTAACGCGCCAGCAGCACTGCGTTTTCCGTCCGGTCTGCATATTTCAGCGGCAGGATCAGGCGACGTGGCACGTCGTCATAGACCATTGCGGCGCGCCCTTCGTGCCATGGCGGCGGGGTTTCGGCGCATGTGGTGCAGGTCAGCGTCGGTCCGCCTGCGGCGCGGGAGGGAAACGGCAGCGCGCAGCGGTGGCAATACGGGGATGTGATCAGGTGCAGCTGGCTGACGCATGTCCCACATAACAGCCCTGCCTGCATGACATCGGCCCCGCAGCCAAGGCAACGGGGCGGAAACAGCGTGTCCAGCATGCGCGTGCCGGCCCGTCGCCACCAGGGGGATGCGCGGTGGTTCATGCCTTCACACGATCGTGGGCTTGGCAGCGGCAGGGCATGAGGGCACATCGGAACGATGGATGTGCCGCAGATATTTGACCGTCATGCCGTGCGCCTGCACCGCGACCGCGCGGCCGCCACTGTCGGCCATGTCCGGCCCGTGCTGGCGGAAGCGGCGGACCGGCTGCTGGACCGGCTGGATGATGTCACACGTCATTTTGGCGCGGCGCTGGACATTGGCGGGCGGGGCGTTGTCGCACCCGCCCTGCGGGCACGTCACATCCCCACCGTCACCACCGACCTGTCGTGGTCCATGTGCGCGGAAGACAGTGGGCCCGCGGTATGCATGGATGCGGAATGGCTGCCTTTCGCTCCTGACAGCTTCGACCTTGTGGTGGCCTGCCTGTCGCTGCACTGGGTCAATGACCTGCCGGGCCTGCTGGCGCAGGTGCGCAGCATACTGGCCCCGGACGGACTGTTTCTGGCCTGCATGCCGGTACTGCCTACGCTGGCTGGCCTGCGGCGTACGCTGATGGACGCCGAAATGGCACAGCGTGGCGGGGTTTCGCCGCGCGTTTCCCCCTTTCCGGGGGTACGTGACTGCGCGGGGCTGCTGCAGCGCGCGGGGTTTGCCCTGCCCGTGGTGGACGCTGATGTGATCCATCTGTCCTATCGCACGCCACTGGGTCTGCTGCACGACCTGCGCCACGGTGGGGAGACGAACGCCCTGCGCGAACGCACGCGCGGGCTGACGCATCCGGCCCTGCTGGCCAGGGCGCTGGAGCACCTGCCTGTGGATGAGGACGGGAACCTGGAGCAGGACCTGCATATGGCGGTCATGACGGGCTGGTCCCCTGCCCCGACGCAGCCACAGCCCCTGCGCCCGGGGCAGTTTAGCGTAAGCCTGGAGGATGCGCTGCGCGGGACGCCGTGACATGGCGTGTGCCCTTATCCGCCCGTGACACTCATGTGCCGTGTGACCCGGGCGGGATCATCGGCATTGCGGCCGATCAGGAAATCATGCCCGCGCGGCTTGCGCAGGATGGCGGCGCGGACGTGATCCATCATGTCCACGTCATCCGCCCCGGCGCGGAGCGGCGCGCGCAGGTCGGTCGAGCCCTCATGCCCGAGGCAGGTATACAGCCGCCCCGTGCAGGACAGGCGGACACGGTTGCAGCTTTCGCAGAAATTGTGGGTCATGGGCGTGATGAAGCCGATCCTGCGCCCCGTTTCGGCAATGCGGGCATACCGTGCGGGGCCGCCGGTGCGGTAGGACAGCGGTTCCAGCGTCCAGCGCTGCTGCAGGTCGCGACGCACATCTGACAAAGGCAGGTAATGGTCGGTCCGGTCCTCGCCCGTCTCGCCCATGGGCATGGTTTCGATCAGGCACAGATCCGCGCCGATTTCGCCACACCATGCAATCAGGGTGTCAAATTCATCCGCGTTTATCCCCGCCATGGCCACGGTATTGATGCGGATATCCAGTCCCGCCTCCCGTGCGGCGCGAATACCGTCCAGCGTACGGGCAAGGTTGCCGCGTCGGGTAATGCGCGCGAACCGGTCGGGATCAAGGGAATCCAGGCTGACATTGACCCGCCGCACGCCGCATGCGCGCAGCCCGTCGGCAAATCCGGCCAGGCGGCTGGCATTTGTGGTCAGGGTCAGTTCATCCAGCCCCGCCTGCCCGTCCGGCCGGCCCAGCCATCCACCCATTTCACGGAAAAAACCCATGACATCGCGCCGCACCAGCGGCTCGCCCCCCGTCACGCGCAGCCTGCGCACGCCGTGCCGGATGAAGGATGCGCACAGCCGGGCCAGTTCATCCAGCGACAGGATCTCGGCCTTTGGCAGGAATGTCATGTCTTCGGACATGCAGTAGATGCAGCGCATGTCGCACCGGTCCGTGACCGATACGCGCAGGTAGGTCAGCAGGCGACCGTAGGAATCAGGTAACGGGGCAGCCAGCAATGCGGGATTCATGCAGCCCTCCCTTACGATAGCACGGTCAGTTGCACGACCGTGGCATCAACCAAAATCTTGCCGGCATGGGGAAACATGACCGTTACCCGGTGCCCGATGGCGGACTGCACCTGCCCTTCGCCCCATTCCGGGTGATCGGGGTGGCTTACGAGTTGCCCCGGCACAAGAAATGAACGGAAGGAAGGGGTGGCCATTATATCGCGCGGTTCCTGCATGGGGGTCATGACCGGCATATCGGACCGGTGCGGGTCTTATTAAACCCCATGGCCCGGCATTCAACAAAAAAACCGCCTGCGCTGGACATACCCAGCCCGGCCACGGAGCATCAAGCGTATAAGACGGACGTTTCTGGTCAGGGCAGTTTCAATGGGGAGTGGCGTGGTGGGAAAAATCGGGCAGCGTCACGCCAGATCGCGCCAGTTGCGCCGAAAGTGCTGCCGTCAGCCGGTCCAGCGCGGCCTGTGTCGTTCCTTCCGCCCGTGCGACAAGGGATGCCTGCGTATTGGACGCGCGTAGCAGCCACCAGCCATCCGGCGTGCTGACACGCACGCCATCAATATCGCATACAGTGGCGCCAGCCTGTTCCAGCCGGGTGGCGACTTCCGCAATCACGTCGAATTTGCGCATATCGGGACAGGGAAAACGCAGTTCGGGGGTGGAAACGGTATGGGGTAATGCACGCCGTACTGCCGATAGCGGACCGTCCAGCCGGGAGACGACATCCAGCAGCCGGAGCGCGGCATATAGCGCGTCGTCAAATCCGTACCACCTGTCGGCAAAGAAAATATGCCCCGACATCTCGCCTGCCAGCAATGCGCCGGTTTCGGCCATCCTTGTCTTCATCTGCGAATGGCCGGATTTCCACATGCAGGGCTGGCCGCCGCTACGCGTGATTTCATCAAACACCACCTGACTGGTCTTGATGTCGGCAATGATGGTTGCACCGGGGTGGTCACGCAGCATGTCGCGTGCGAGGATCATCAGAAGCTGGTCCGCCAACAGGATTTCGCCCGTATCGTCCACCACGCCCAGACGGTCCGCATCCCCGTCAAAGGCAATGCCAAGGTCGGCCCTGTCCTGACGGACGGCCGCAATCATCTGCTGCAGGTTTGCGGGGATGGTCGGGTCAGGATGATGGGCAGGGAAATGGCCGTCAATCGCGGCATTCAGCACGCGGTGGCGTCCCGGCAGGCGCCTTACCAGAAGCGACAGCACATCGCCCGCGGCCCCGTTGCCACAATCCCATATGACATTTAGCGGGCGGGTATCGCCCCTACGGTCGCGCAGCAGCCGGTCGATATACGCGCCTTTTACTTCCAGCGTGCGGGTCGTGCCGGGCTTATGTGCCCCGATATTGCCCGTGGCGGCCATC
The DNA here is from genome assembly GCF_003207815.1 of Komagataeibacter oboediens. Classification (GTDB taxonomy): domain Bacteria; phylum Pseudomonadota; class Alphaproteobacteria; order Acetobacterales; family Acetobacteraceae; genus Komagataeibacter; species Komagataeibacter oboediens. Next base: position 102,507 of record NZ_NKTX01000005.1, read on the forward strand.
TGCCCCAGCATCTGGATCTGCGGGCCGAAGAATGGCCTGTTGGCCAGGACGAGCTTGAAACCGTTATGATCAGGCGGGTTATGGCTGCCCGTAACCATGATCGCCCCGTCCGCATTTAGCTGGGCAGAGGCAAAATACAGCATGGGTGTGGGACCGCAGCCAATGCGGACCACGTCCATGCCGGACGCCATGGCCCCCTCCACCAGGGCACGTTCGAGAGAGGGGGACGAGAGGCGTCCGTCATATCCGATGACGACAGTGCTGCCGCCATCACCGGCCACGACGTTACCGAACGTGCGGCCGATGGCATAGGCGTCTTCCGGGCCGATCGTCCTGCCGACCGTCCCGCGGATGTCATATTCCCGCAGGCTGGTCGGATCAAAACGGTGCCGGAAGATCACTTGTATTTCGTAAGGAATTCACGCACGCCCGGCGCCAGTTCTTCACGCTCCAGCGCGAATGCGATCTGCGCTTCCAGGAAGCCGATCTTGCTGCCGCAGTCGAAACGCTTGCCTTCGTAGCGATAGCCGTGGAACGGCACGTGGCCGATTGTCTTGGCCATGGCATCGGTCAGCTGCACTTCGCCACCGGCACCCTTTTCCAGCTTGGCAAGGTGCTTCAGCACGTCGGCGGTCAGCACGTAACGGCCAATGACGGACAGGGTGGACGGTGCGTCCTTCGGGTCGGGCTTTTCAACCAGGCCCTTGACCTCGACGGTCTTGCCATCATCCTTGCCAACGTCAAGGATACCGTAGCTGCCGGTCTGTTCACGCGGGACTTCGGTCACGGCCAGAACGTTGCCGCCGGTCTTGTTGTAGACTTCAACCAGCTGGCCGATGCACGACTTCTTGCTCTGCACCACGTCATCAGGCAGCAGGATGGCGAACGGGTCGTTGCCAATGAATTCGCGCGCGCACCAGATGGCATGGCCCAGGCCCAGCGGTTCCTGCTGGCGCACGGACAGCATGGAGCCCGGGGTGACGCGGGTGGCTTCCAGCGCCTTCAGCGCGGAGGCCTTCTTGCGGGCCTTCAGCGTGTCTTCCAGCTCGTAGGAGATATCGAAATAGTCGATCAGGGAATCCTTGCCCCGGCTGGAAACGAGGCAGAATTCCTCGATCCCTGCTTCGCGTGCTTCATCGATTGCATACTGGATCAGCGGACGGTCGACGACGGTCAGCATTTCCTTGGGCACGCACTTGGTTGCGGGCAGAAAGCGCGTTCCAAGACCGGCAACCGGCAATACGGCTTTTTTAAGGGGCTTAATCACTAATATTTACCTCAAGATGCATGACAGAAACAGGCAATACCGACTGATGCCCCGTTTCCATAATGAAAACAGGTAACAGGGTGTTACCAGATGGCAATGATGTAGCGTGCTTTATCAGGACCAAACATGATTTAAATCACGATTCCTCCAGCACGCCAGCACCCGCTGCCGATATGACACCTTTTGTAACCATTCGCGCGGCGCGTCAGGTTGCCTGTGGATGTTCATACCATCTGAGATAAATACCTGCCGTTTGTGCGGAAATATTGTGACTTTTTTATGACATGAAGCATCCCGCTCCATGCCGCCCCTGCATGCCACATGTGCGAAACAGGCCAATTTCGGCCGCGGGATACCTGCCGTCCACGGACGCAGGCGCGTGCAGACACCCTACCCCGATGGGGAGATGTGGAGCGTTTCGTCAGTTTTCAGGAAAATCAGGTTGGTGCGGCCAAGAAGACTCGAACTTCCACGGGGTTTCCCCCACAAGCACCTCAAGCTTGCGCGTCTACCATTCCGCCATGGCCGCAACGTGACAACGATGATCGACTGGGCGATACCGTCATGACGATGAAGGGGCGTATAACCGATGGAGGGCGCGTGGGCAATGACTGAAAACGAGTTTTTATGGCATAGGGCGGCAAATCTGGTGCCCTACCCCACCGCGCTTGCGGAAATGGAGGCCCAGGCCCGTGGCATACGCGCCGGCAGCGCACCTGAACGCGTCTGGCTGCTGGAACATCCCCCCACCTATACCGCCGGGACATCAGCAAAGGATTCGGACCTGTTCAATCCGCGCGGCTATCCTACCTATCCTGCCGGGCGCGGCGGGCAGTGGACGTATCACGGGCCGGGGCAGCGGGTGGCCTATGCCATGCTGGACCTGACCCGGGCGCACGGCATGGCGCCAGCGCGTGACCTGCGGGCCTATGTCCATACGCTGGAGGAATGGATCATCCGCACATTGCGCCATTTTGACGTGGTGGGCGAACGCCGCGCGGACCGCATCGGGGTCTGGGTGGTCGATCCCGCCACGGGGCGCGAGGAAAAGATCGCGGCCATTGGCGTACGTGTCTCGCGCTGGGTCAGCTGGCATGGAATCGCGATCAACGTCGCCCCAGACCTCAGCGATTTTGGTGGAATCGTGCCCTGCGGCATTAGCGAATACGGTGTCACCAGCCTGGCGAAGCTGGGCAAGGCTGTCAGTATGGACGAAGTGGACGCGGCCCTTGCGGCCACGTGGCCCGAATGCTTCGGCCCGATTCCCGGCACGCAGGAGGGCGCCCCACGCGCCGGGTAACGTCTAGTTGCTGGCCAACAGGGTAAACATTGCGTCAGGCCATGGCTGGCCGCTGACGGTGGTGTCCGTCAGGTCGAGGCGGATGTGCTGGCGTTCCACATCCGTCATCTCGATCACCAGCAGCGACAGCCTGCCGCCGATATCGGAAAAGCCAAGCGTCAGAATCCCTTGTGATTCGCTGTCGCGTCGCGCCAGCGAAACCTGCAGGCTGTTCTGCCCATGCTGCACCGCTGTTACCGCGATCTGTCCCGACAGGTGCACGGGCTGTTCCAGCAGCAGGCCAAGCGGCTGGTGGCCTAGCGACATGCGGGTGACCGATTCGCGGCGGTGGTCCACGAACAGAAGGTGCCCACTGGCCGCAACCAGCTTCATTGATCCCGGTGTTTCGTAATCCAGCCGCAGGCGGCCCGGATCGTAATGCATGACCCCCTGCCCCTTTCCGCCATCGGGCCAGGTCTGCACGAAATTGGCCTGCAGCCCGTTTGATGTATTGAGATAGGCCTCGACCCGCGCGATGTCCGCCTGCTGGTCGGGTGCCTGCTGGACGGGCGTTCCGGCGCATGCGGCCAGCAGGGTCAGCAGGCCGCCCATCATCAACCGCCGCGTGGCGAAGGGAAAGGCGGGCTTCATGCCGCGTCCATCCGCGCCTGTTCCTGTGGCGTGCGCAGCACGAGCGACAGGGCATGCATGCCGCCCGCGAACTCGTCCGCCAGCAGGTCATGCACCACGCGCGATCGCTGCACCCGGCCCATCTGGTCGAATGCAGGGCTGACAATCAGCACGTTGTAGTGGCTTTCCCCTGCCTGTACGCCATTATCGCGCACGTGGACGTGATGGGCGTGGCGGGCGCTGTCGTCATGTATGCGCAGTTCCACGGGGGCGAGATGTTCGCGTATGATGCGTTCGATCCGTCCGGCCCGGCCGGTTGCTTGCTGTTCCATTGGCGGCTCCATGATAGCGGGATCATTCATTGCACAGCTTCGCTCTTGCACGAAGCATGAACAGGCGCACATAACGACAATGATGAAGAGAAGGAACACCCGGCACCGCGCCTTTGACCCCGAACCCGACGCGCCTGATCGCTGCTGTGACATGCATGGCTGCGACCAGCCGGCGGGTTACCGCGCCCCGCGTTCGCGCGATGCGTTGAACAAGTATTTCTGGTTCTGCCTTCAGCATGTCCGGGAATACAACGCAAACTGGGACTTCTACCGCGGCATGACCCCCGGCCAGATCGAGGCGCATATCCGTGCCGATGCGTCCTGGAACCGGCCGTCATGGAAACTGGGACAGGGCAACGCCGCCCATGCCTTCAGCGAGGAGGAGGTGCTTGACCCGCTCGACCTGCTGAAGGGGGCTGCAAAGGCGCGTGCACGAAGCCGCGCGCGCCAGCGGCGCGAAGAAGACAGCCGGGCGGAGGCACCACAGGCGCTGAAATACCCGCTGGGCGTGCTGGACCTTGGCTGGCCGGTATCCATGGATGAACTCAAGTCCCGGTACAAGGACCTTGCGCGCCGACATCACCCCGACACCAATGGGGGGGACCGCAAGGCGGAAGAACGGTTCAAGGGCATCAATATCGCCTATGCCACGGTGCGCGCCCATCTTGTCGCCACTGCCGGGCGCGATGGCATGGCCCGCAGCGCCTGACGGGCTGCCCACGGAAACCGTGCACTGGCTGATCGTTACATGTCAGCCTATAACTCCATGACCCGATATGCCGCGCCCTGCGCTGTCATGGCGGGCCAGAACAGATGAAGCGACGGACGAGAAAAAGCAGATGAACGAACCCGCAGACCTGATAACCGCCGCAGCGGACGCCAATGGCACGCCGCTTCCCGATATTTCGGCCGTGTCCGCACCCGACCTGCAGGTTTCGGCGCGGGACGTGTTCGGTATCGACAGCGACATGAAGGTTCCCGCCTTCTCGGTCCGGACCGATCATGTGCCCGATATCGACCCGTCCTACAAATTCGACCATGACACCACGCTGGCCATCCTCGCAGGGTTTGCCTTTAACCGCCGCGTCATGGTTCAGGGTTATCACGGCACGGGCAAGTCGTCCCATATCGAGCAGGTTGCGGCCCGGCTGAACTGGCCCAGCGTGCGCATCAACCTCGACAGCCACATCTCGCGTATCGACCTGATCGGCAAGGACGCGATCGTGCTGAAGGATGGCCAGCAGATCACCGAATTCCGCGAAGGTCTGCTGCCGTGGGGCCTGCAGCACCCCTGCGCGCTGGTGTTTGACGAATACGATGCCGGCCGTCCCGACGTGATGTTCGTGATCCAGCGCGTTCTGGAAATCGAGGGGCACCTGACCCTTCTGGACCAGAACCGCGTGATCCGTCCCCATCCGTTCTTCCGCCTGTTCGCGACTGCCAATACGGTCGGTCTGGGCGATACCACGGGGCTGTACCATGGCACGCAGCAGATCAACCAGGGCCAGATGGACCGCTGGAACATCGTCACCACGCTGAATTACCTGCCCCATGCGCAGGAAACGGCCATCGTGATGGGCAAGATGGGCATTGATCCCAAAAAGGACGAAGCCGGGCGCAGGCGGGTGGAAAGCATGGTCGCACTGGCGGATCTGACGCGTTCGGGCTTTATCGCGGGGGATATTTCCACCGTCATGTCACCGCGCACGGTCATAAGCTGGGCCGAGAACTATCGTATCTTCAACGATCTTGCCTTCGCGTTCCGCGTTACTTTCCTCAACAAATGTGACGAGGCGGAACGCCCGACGGTGGCGGAATATTACCAGCGCTGCTTCAACGCCAGTCCGCTGGCGCCCAGGGGCTGATGACAGGGCAGGCACGGCATGCGTGAAAACCGGAAAAAACCTCCCACCCCTCAGGACGGGCAGGATGCCCGTCGGGCCGAAGGCTTCAAGCGTGCGACGGTAGGCGCAGTACGCGCGCTGGGCGGTCAGGCGCAGGCCGAGGTCTCGTTCCTCAACGGGCCGGTGCCGTCCGGGGCGTCGGTTACCGGCACGCATGTCCGCCTGCCCCAGCCCTCGCGGCAGATGACGGATGCGGACATGACCCGCATGCGTGGCGCGGCCGATTCCGCTGCCCTGCGCCTGCGTCACCATGACGTGGCGCTGCATGCCAGCGCCATGCCCCCTGCAGGCGAAGCGCGCGAGGTATATGACGCGCTGGAACAGGCGCGTGTCGAAAGCCTTGGGGCGCGGCACATGGCGGGTGTTGCCGCCAACCTTGATGCCCGTCTGGCGCAGGAATGCGCGGATATGGGGCTGGATCGCCTGTCCAGCCATACAAAGCTGCCAACGCCGCTTGCCCTTGGCCTGCTGGCGCGTGAGCGGATGTCCGGCCGTCCCCTGCCTGCATCCATGCGTACCCTTATGAAGGCGTGGTCCGATGATCTGCCACCAGCCGCCCTGCGCGCGCTGGATGAAATGGTGGAGCGGCAGGACAGCCAGCATGATTTCGCGCAGGCCGCGCGCAGGCTGCTTATGGCGTGCGACCTGATGCAGCAGGAAACCACGCCCGATGAGGCGGCCGACGATGGCACGGCCGAAGCCGAGGCCGCCAGCAGCGATGACGAGGAGCAGACGGACGACGCAACGCCCGAGCCCCAGGACGAAGGGCCGGAGGAAGATGACAATTCCCTGCCCATGCAGATGTCCCAGGGCACAGGTGCAGGTGATGAGGACCCCGATGACGGGGAACAGGGCGGATCGGCCAGCGGGTCGGAAGAAGCAGGCGGCCCGGGTGAGGACGCGGCGGAAGAGGAAGATGTTCTCCCGTCCTATCACGCATTCACCACTGTGTATGACGAGGAAATCGCCGCCGAAGATCTGTGCGATGCGGAAGAACTGTTCCGCCTGCGGCAGACGCTGGACCAGCAGCTTGTCAGCATGCAGGGTGTGGTGTCCAAGCTGGCCAACCGGTTGCAGCGCAAGCTCATGGCGCAGCAGACACGGGCGTGGGAATTCGACCTTGAGGAAGGGATGCTCGACGCGGGTCGCCTGTCGCGCATCGTGGTCAATCCCATGCTGTCCCTGTCGTACAAGCGCGAACGCGATACCGATTTCCGCGATACGGTCGTCACCCTGCTGATCGACAATTCAGGGTCCATGCGCGGGCGGCCGATTTCAGTGGCCGCCATGTGTGGTGACATCCTTGCCCGTACGCTGGAACGCTGCGCGGTGAAAGTGGAAGTGCTGGGCTTTACCACCCGTGCATGGAAAGGGGGCCGCAGTCGCGAACTGTGGACGCAGGAAGGCAAGCCCGAAAATCCCGGGCGGCTGAATGACCTGCGCCATATCATCTACAAGGCCGCCGACATGCCGTGGCGGCGCGCGCGGCGCAATCTTGGCCTGATGCTGCGCGAGGGGCTGCTGAAGGAAAACATTGATGGGGAGGCCCTGCTGTGGGCGCAGCGGCGTCTTGCCACACGTGCGGAAGGCAGGCGTATCCTCATGGTGATTTCCGATGGCGCGCCCGTGGATGACAGTACGCTGTCGGCCAATCCGGGATCATATCTGGAAAATCACCTGCGCGAGGTCATTGCCCATATCGAAAACCGCACCAGTACCGAACTGCTGGCCATTGGCATCGGTCATGACGTGACGCGGTATTACCGCCGCGCCGTGACCATTACCGACCCCGAGGAACTGGGCGGCACGATGATGAAGAAGCTGTCTGAACTGTTTGAGGAAGAAGCCACGCGCGGTCGCAGGCGCGGCGGTTAGGCCCCTGCCCCACTCCGGCGTATGGAGCGGGGCTTTTTTTAACCTAACTGCGGCATAAGAAGTGTTTGGTGAAGCTTTTTTGCAAAAAGCTTCAAAAAACACCGCCTTCCTGAAAAAAGCGGCCCCAGAAACTTCTTTAATTTTCTCTCAACAGCGTTTTAGTCCGCCGTCAGCCTGCGGTCCGCAAGGTCCAGCAGCGCATCCAGCATATGGTCCACATCAGCATTGGTGGTGCGGTGGTTGACGATGGCCGCACGGATGGCCTTGCGCCCGTTGATGATGGTGGTCGAAGGGGCCGCGATCCCGCTTTCATGCAGGTCCTTCACCACCTCCCCGTTGAAATGGTCAAGGTCCTCCACGGGGGCGATGATGCGGAAGCACACGATATTCAGCGTAACCGGGGCCAGCAGTTCCAGGCGCGCATTGGCCTCGACACGTGCGGCAAGGTGCCGGGCGATGGCGCAGCAGTTGGCGATCATCCGGCCCATGCCATCCGCACCATAGGTGCCCAGCGTCATCCACACCTTCAGCGCGCGGAACCCGCGTGACAGGTCGGGGCCAAGGTCGCAGTACCATGGCGCATTGGTGGCAAGTCCGCGGTCCTCACGCGCAAGGTAGGCGCGCGACTGCGCGAAGGCTGCGGCCTGCGCACCGGGGCGACGGACAAGGATGCAGCCCGCGTCGTACTGCACCTGCGCCCATTTATGGAAATCGAAGGCCACGCTGTCCGCGCGTTCCAGTCCCCGCAGGCCGGGCCGCAGCGTATCGGACAGCATGGCCAGCGCGCCGAATGCGCCATCGACATGGAACCAGATGTTTTCACGTGCCGCGATATCGGCCAGGGTGTTCAGGTCGTCGATCGCCCCGGTATCCACAGTGCCTGCCGTGCCGATCACCATGAACGGTTCCAGCCCCGCCGCGCGGTCGCGGGCAATGGCGCGCTCCAGTTCGGGCAGGATCATGCAGTTGTCCGCATCCACCGGAATGACGCGCAGGGCATCGGTGCCAAGGCCGGTCAGGTCGAACGCCCGTGAAATACAGCCATGTGCGGTCGCGGCGGCATATCCCACCAGCCTGCGCGTGCCCACGCCCTTGGCGCGCATGTCCAGCCCGTCGGGCACGGCACGGCTGGCGGTAATGACGGCAATCATGTTCGCCATGGATGACCCGGTCACCAGCAGTCCCGTGGTGGTGTCGGGAAAGCCGCACATTTCCGCAGCCCAGCGGATGACTTCGCGCTCGACCTCGATCGGGGCGTGGTCGCGGCCACCGCAATTCGCGTTCAGCCCGCCAACCAGCAGTTCCGACAGCATGCCGACCGCAGTGCCGCCGCCATGCACCCAGCCCATGAAACCGGGATGCACATTGCCGGTGGAATAGGGTTCGACCAGTTCGCGAAAACGGGCGTACAGCTCTTCCGGCGGGGTCGGATCATGCGGCAGACCGGTGCGAAGCCGCGCACGCAGGGCGTCGGGCATAGGCTGCCAGACCGGGCGGTCGCGCAGGGTGGACAGGCGGTCGATCATATCATCCACCATCTGATGGCCCAGGGCGCGCAGCCCATCCCAGTTGTCCGGATCCAGTCCTGTCATCTCTCTCCACCATATCCTGCGGTTGCAAGGCCCGTCTGGCCTGTCTGGCGTGCCCTACATACCGGGCCGCGCGTGTGGGCGCGAGGGGGAAAGGATGCAATCAGTCTCCATCCCCTTCCGCACCCGTGCGTCGCGCCAGGGTGGCGCATACGAAAAGCTGGACCTGATGGTAGATCATGAGCGGCATGACAATCAGCCCGACATCGCGGGGTGAAAACAGCACGCTGGCAATCGGCACGCCCGATGCCAGCGATTTCTTGGACCCGCAGAATATGATGGCAATCCGGTCGGCGCGGGGAAAACGGCACAGTCGCCCCGCCATCATGGTCAGCCCCAGCACGATTGCCAGCAGTCCGGCATCCACCACTCCCACCCGACCAAGCTGCAGCGGCGGCAGTCGGTGCCACAGTCCTTGCGTCACGGCTTCGCTGAAGGCGGTATAGACCACCACGAGGATCGATCCCCTGTCGGAAAAGGACAGCAGCTTTTTGTGCCTGTGCGCCCATGCCCCGATCCATGGCTGGGCCACCTGCCCCGCGATGAAGGGGACCAGCAGCTGCAGCACGATGGGCATGATCCCGCCGCCACTACCCGTGCCATGCCGGCCAAACACGATCCCTACCAGAAGTGGCGTCAGGAAAATGCCCAGTATGTTGGACAGGGTGGCCGAACAGATGGCGGCGGCCACATTGCCCCGTGCAATCGAGGTAAAGGCGATGGAGGACTGCACTGTTGATGGCAGGCAGCACAGGAACAGCACGCCCGTCCACATGGGCGCATCCAGCATGCCCGGCAGTGCCGCATGCAGCGCCATGCCCAGCAGGGGAAACATGACAAACGTGCATGACAGGATGGCAAGATGGAGTCGCCACCCCAGCATTCCCTCCATGACCGCGCGACGGGACAGGCGCGCGCCCTGCAGGAAAAACATGTTCGCGATCATGATGATGGCAAGGATATTGAAGACCCTGACCCCATCCCCGCGACAGGGCAGCACGCTTGCCAGCGCTACGGTGGTCAGCAGGCAGGCAAGGAAGGAATCAATCCGGCGCAGCATGGCGGCGTGGGCATGGCTGTTTCATCATGGCGGTGGGCATATCATACCCGATTGCATCCGGCGCGTAATCACGCCAACTTGTGCCGCAAATGAAGACATTATTCATCACTACCGCCCTCGCCGTCCTGTCCTGCATCGGGCCGGCCGGGGCCACGGCCCTGCCAGCCACATGCGGCCATGTGCAGGTGGGCAGCAGTCAGCCCCATGGCAATGGTGCCCTTGCGGGGCACGGCTACGACCTGTCGCTGGCTGGGGATGCGGACCAGACATTCCATGCCACCGACATTGCGGCCAGTGGCACCGGGCTGCCCCCGCAGGCGCTGCGGGATATGGAGGATGTGGCCTCTCTCGTCATGCTGGCGACGCTGACGGGTCATCATTCACAGGGATGTTCGCAGGATTATTTCGTATCCGCCGCCACCCCGATCATGGAAGGGCTGCGTGCGGGCCACAGTTATGACCTGACATGGCAGGGCGGCCTGCTGACCAGTGGTCAGACAAAACTGTCCTTCCGTCGCGCGCACCTGCATCTGGCGGGTGCCGCAAGCGGTAGCGCCCCGGCCACGCTGACGCTGGATACGCAGGGCATTGGCATTACCGGCACGCATAACACGCTGCTGGCCAGTGCCCTGCCGCAGCAGGCAGCGGCCAATGCATCCGTACCCGGGGAGTCACTGGTGCCGCTGGCTGCCGCCATTACCGGCCATCCGCCCGAAAACGTGCGCGTGCCCCTGCATGTGGCGTCCCTGACCGCGCAGCGCGGCGCCATGCAGATTACCGGCAATGGCGATGCCAACCTGACAGGCAATACCGACGCGTCATCCGCCACTGGACACATACAGGTGCAGAACCTTGATGCCGTGATCGAGACCCTGCGCAATGCGGGTCAGACGCGGGCCAGCGCCGCGCTGATCCTGGCCAAGCTGTTCGGGCATAAAGCGCCGTCGGGCGGCACGTCGTGGGATGTCAGCTGGGAGGGCGGGGTCATGACCGTCAATCATATTCCCCTTCCCATCCGCTAGATCCCTGTCCGCACAGCGTGTCGCTCCCGTTCTGTGGCCGGGACGCGGCAGGCGGGTGCGCGACTGAGGGATCTTTTTGGTAAAGCTTTTTTCAAAAAGCTTCCGGACGCGCCATCTCTTTGAAAAAACGCCTTCCGGGACTCCTGCATACAGACTGTTTCACCCATGTGGCGCCGCAAGGAAGGGTCCGACCGCCTGCAGGTACTGCTGGGGCTGTTCAATCGCTGGTCCATGCCCGCATGCAGGGATTACAGCCAGCTTTGCGCCCGGTATGCGTGCTGCGAAATCCTGACCATCAGCCAGCGGTACGATCTGGTCGTCCTGTCCCCAGACCACAAGCGTGGGGATGGTGATGCGTGTCATCTGTTCATCGAGGAAGGTCGCCGGGTCATTGATGTTATGAAGCAGGCTGTCCTGTGTGTACTGCGTGCCTTCGGCAAGACGGGTTTCGAAAGCGTTTTCCACCACCGCGTCGGTAATCAGGGCATGGTTGTGGAACAGCGTGCCCAGTCCGGTGCGCGTGCCTTCGATGGACAGGGCATGGCTGAAGGGCGGTGTGCCCTTGCTGAATAGACTCCGGTGGCCGGCCGCATCGGTCAGCACCAGCTTTTCGGGGCGGAGCATGGCGGGATTGTTTTCCGCCTCGACGGCATACAGACCCGCAATCCAGCCACCCAGCGATTCACCGGCGAGCATGAAATGCGTGACGTGGCGGGCTTTCAGGAAGCCATCAAGCATATCCACCCATGTCTGCACCCCGTAGGCGATCATGGGCTTGGCCGACTGCCCGAAGCCAAGCTGGTCCATGGCCAGAACATGGTAATGCCGGGCCAGTTCAGGAATGACCTTGCCCCAGTCGAAACGGGCATTGCTGCCCAGACCATGCACCAGAACCAGGTCAGGTCCGTGTCCCGCTTCGATAAAGCGGATCGTCTGCCCATGTACCTGGACGGTCTGCATGACATCAGCTGCCTGCGCGTGTGGCACGGTGCATATCGTGCCGCAGGCCAGCGCAAGGGCTGCCGTCAGGCAGCGGATCGTTTTGGGGATCATATCATTCCATCCTTTTTCCTGCACCACGGACGTGCCGTGGCCATGGCCTTACCCGTCAGGAAAATAGGGGATCGGACGCAGGCCGCCCACCAAAATCATACCGGAACGGGAATGACATGGCGACCGCCCTGCCCCGCGCGTTCAGGCGGCATCCCGGCCTATGCCGGGATGGTTGTTTCCTCCTGCGCCAGCCGGACCAGCGCCGTCAGCACCTTGCGTGCCTGCGTGATGCGCTGGACGTTGGTCATTTCGCGTATGGTCGCCAGCTTGTGGTCGGGCCGCAGGCGGACATTGGCTTCCTTCTGCTTCGCAATCCATGCCACCAGCCCTGCCGGGTTGGCGAAGGTATTGCCACGGAACTGGATAACCATACCTTTCGGCCCGGCCTCCAGCCGTTCCACTCCGGCCTCGCGGCACATGCGCTTCAGGGTGACGACATCCAGCAGGTTGCGCACCTCATCTGGCAGCGTGCCGAAGCGGTCTACCAGTTCGGCTTCCATCGCCTCGACTTCCGCATCATTGGCCAGCGCCGCGATGCGGCGGTACAGGCCAAGGCGGACCGGCAGGTCGGTGACATAGGTATCGGGGATCAGCACCGGCAGGCCAAGGATGATGTTGGGCGTCCAGTCACGGTCCTGCAGCCTGCGCCGCCCTTTTTCCGTGCGCAGGTCGGCCACCGCGTCTTCCAGCATCTGCTGGTACAGCTCGATCCCCACCTCGCGGATATGGCCCGACTGTTCATCGCCCAGCAGGTTGCCCGCACCGCGCAGGTCAAGGTCGTGGGATGCCAGCGTGAAACCTGCCCCCAGCGTATCCAGCGTCTGCATGACTTCCAGCCGTTTCTGCGCTGCCGCCGACAGCACATGCGTCTGGGGCCACGTAAGATAGGCATAGCCGCGCTGCTTGCCACGTCCCACGCGCCCGCGCAGCTGGTACAGCTGACCCAGACCGAACATATCGGCGCGGTGAATGATCAGCGTGTTGACTGCTGGCATGTCCAGACCGCTCTCCACAATGTTGGTGGACAGCAGGATGTCATATTTCCCGTCACTGAACTCGGTCATCACCCGTTCCAGCTCGGTTGGTGTCAGGCGGCCATGGGCCTGTACCAGCCGGGCATCGGGCACGATTTCATGCAGGCGCGCGGCCATGCGGTCCAGATCCTCGATACGCGGCACGACGCAGAAGACCTGCCCACCACGGAAGCGTTCGCGCTGGATCGCCTCGCGGATCACCACGCTGTCGAACGGCATGATGAAGGTGCGCACCGCCAGCCGGTCGGTGGGCGGAGTGGCGATCAGGCTCATTTCCCGCACGCCGGTAAGCGCCAGCTGCAGTGTGCGCGGCAGCGGCGTTGCGGAGAGTGTCAGCACATGCACGTCCTCACGCAGCGCCTTTAGCTTTTCCTTATGCGCCACGCCGAAATGCTGTTCCTCATCGACGATCAGCAGGCCGAGATCGGCGAATTTCACTGTCTTGGCCAGTAGCGCGTGCGTGCCGATCACGATATTGACCGTGTCATCAGCCAGCCCCTTGCGCACGGCGGTGGCTTCCTTGCCCGTGACCATGCGTGAAAGCTGCGCCACCTTGACCGGCAGCCCGGCGAAGCGGGCGGAGAACGTGCGGTAATGCTGGCGTGCCAGCAGCGTGGTCGGCACCACAACCGCCACCTGCGCACCTGACATGGCGGCAACAAAGGCGGCCCGCAGCGCAACTTCGGTCTTGCCAAAACCCACGTCGCCACAGACCAGCCGGTCCATCGGCCTGCCCGACGCCATGTCATCCAGCACGTCGGCAATGGCGCGGGACTGGTCCTCGGTCTCGACAAAGGGGAAGCGGGCACAGAACTCGTCCCACAGCCCGTCTTCGGGCGTAATGGCCGGGGCCTCGCGCAGGGCGCGCGCGGCGGCCGTGCGGATCAGTTCACCCGCCATGTCGCGGATGCGCTGTTTCATCTTTGCCTTGCGCGACTGCCACGACACGCCACCCAGCCTGTCCAGCGCCACATGGGCCTGATCCGAGCCGAAGCGGCTGAGCAGTTCGATATTCTCCACCGGCAGGAACAGCTTTTCATTGCCGTCATAGATCAGGCGCAGGCAGTCATGGGGGGCCGTGCCCACCCCGATCGTCTCCAGTCCGTCATAACGGCCGATGCCGTAATCCTGATGGACGATCAGGTCGCCTTCGGCAATTTCGGAGGCTTCGGAGATGAACTGGTCCGCCTTCTTGCGCCGGCGCGGCGGGCGGGAAATCCGCTCACCCAGCAGGTCCTGCTCGGATACGAAGGCCACGTTATCGGCCACGAAACCGCGTTCCAGCCCCAGTGTCAGCAGGCCCACGGTGTCGGGCTTCAGCTTCTGCGCGTCTTTCCATGTGGCGAATGTCTGGACCGGCAGGCGGTATTCACGCAGCAGCACGCCAATCCGCTCGCACGATCCCCGGCTCCAGGCCGTGACATAGGCGCGCCTGCCCGTCTGGGACCATTCCTCCACCTTCGCATGCAGCATGGGAAAGACGTTTTCACGTCCGTCGGTCACGGTTTTGGCGAACATCTGTCCCGGCCTGCCGCCCGCGTCCATGCCGGGCGCGCCATCGGGCTGGGCGAAGGGCATGAACACCACGGCCTTGTGGCCCGCAATCATTGCATCCCAGCCCTTGCGGTCGAGATACATGAGGTGCGGCGGCAGCGGGCGGTATGGTACTTCGCCTTCCCGCGTCGGCTGTCTGCGGGCGTCATAATGGTCCGCGATCATTTCCAGCCGGGTGACCAGCACCTCTTCCGCCTGGTTGGCCAGCGATATGGACACGCCGGGCAGGTAGTCCACCAGCGTTTCCATCTGTTCGTGGAACAGGGGTAGCCAGTGCTCCATTCCCGCGTGCCGCCTGCCGTCCGATATGTGCTGGTACAGCGGGTCATTGGCCGCGGCCGGGCCAAACAGGTCGCGCCAGCCGGTGCGGAAGCGTGAGATGCTGGCGGGATCAAGGCTGAAATCCGCCACCGGACGCATGGTCAGGCTGTCGATCTTCGCGGTCGAGCGCTGGGTGCCGGGGTCAAAGCGGCGGATGTTCTCCACCTCGTCACCAAACAGGTCAAGGCGCACGGGTTCGCTGTCGCCTGCGGGGAAAATGTCAAAAATGCCGCCACGGGTCGCGAACTCGCCCTGGTCCATCACCGTGTCGGTACGGTTGTAGCCATGCGCGATCAGCAGTTCCATCAGGAACGGCGCATCAAGGCTTTCACCCGTCTTGATGGTCATCGACTGCCCGGCAAAGGCGGCGCGTGGTGCGACACGCTGCACGATGCCCATCACCGTGGTCAGCACGATGCGGGGCGCCGTGGTCTTTTCCAGCAGACGGGTCAGCGTTGCCACCCGTTCCGCCACGATGGCGGGATTGGGGGAAACACGGTCATACGGCAGGCAGTCCCAACCCGGAAAACGCAGGATTTCCGCCTTGGGTGCAATGAAGGCCAGCAGGTCCGCGATGCGCGCCATGGAGGCATCATCGCGGCAGACATGCAGCACGGGGCCGTCATGTTCCCCTACCCTGCGCGCCAGCAGGAAAGCGTCATACCCATCCGGCACGCCCCATACGGGAAGCGGTGCGCCGGGTGCGAGTGAGAAACCTGCCGTATCGTTCATTTTCCGCCCCGGATCGCAGCAAGCCGCGCGGGATCGGTGGCATCGGCCATGATTTCCTTCATCATGGGGGTATTGAGTTCGTCCGGCACCGGGCGACGGCCGCTCAGCCAGTCCGCAAGGTCGGCATCCGGCAGGTCCATCACCGCTTCCAGCGCATCAAGCTGGGCTTCGGTCATGCCTTCCAGCCGGGGGGCGACAAAGCCCCCGATCAACACGTCGGTTTCGTGTGTGCCGCGATGTGTGGCGCGGTAATATATCTTGCGCCGTCGTGTATCGAGGCGCGAGAGATCAGGCGTTCTGGCTTCCATTGCGTTCCACCCATGATGGTTGTGTTTTGTTCCGTAACGCAGGTGTCCTATAGCCGTCACGCGGGCATCTGTCAGCCCGCATGACAAGCATGCCACCCCGCAGGATGAACCACCGCGTGTCCGATACCGCCTCCCCGTCCGTCAATTCCCTTCTTGCCCCGCTGCTTGCGGGCGTGGAGACGCTGAAGGGCGTGAAGCCCGCCACCGCCAGGCTTCTGGCGCGCGTGGCGGGTGGCGGCCGGGTGATCGACCTTCTGTTCCACCTGCCGGAATCGGCGGTGGACCGGCGGTATCGCCCCACCCTGCGGCAGGCCGGGCCGGGACGCGTGTGTACCCTGCATGTCACGATTACGCGCGTTGTGCCGCCCGCACCCGGCGGTGGTCGGGGCAAGCGGCCGTGGCGGGTTGTCGTGACCGACGGCACGGCGGATGCGGACCTGGTGTTCTTTTCCCCCCATCAGGTCCGCAGGCTGGAAGCGGGACAGGAGATATGCGTGTCGGGCACGCTGGAACGCTTTGGCGACCGGCTGAACATGGCCCACCCCGATTACGTGGTGCCTGCCGCCCGTATGGCTGAAATCCCGCTGCTGGACCCGGTATGGCCGCTGACGGCGGGGCTGTTCTCCAGTCAGGTGCGTGCTGCCGTGCGGGCGGCGTTCGATGTCTTTCCCCCCCTGCCCGAATGGCAGGACGCCAGTGTGCTGAAACAGCGCAGGTGGCCGGGGTTCGAGGCGGCGCTGCGCACGCTGCACCGCCCGTGTGACATGCCCGACCTGCTGGAAGGTGACGCGCTGGTGGCCGCGTCCGAACGTGCCCGTGCCCGCCTTGCCTGTGATGACCTGCTGGCGCAGCAGGTATCCATGGCGCACGCGCGCAGGCTGAACCGGCTGCGGCCGGGGCGCGCGGTGGTGGGTGATGGCAGCCTGCGTCGCATTGCCCTGTCGCGCTTCGGCCATGAACCCACTACGGCGCAGATCCGCACGCTGGCGGAAATCGATGCCGACCTTGCTGCCCCCCGGCAGATGACGCGTCTGCTGCAGGGGGATGTGGGCGCGGGCAAGACGCTGGTTGCACTGCTGGCCATGCTGGCGGCAGTGGAAGCGGGCCACCAGGCGGCCCTGATGGCGCCGACCGAAATACTGGCCCGCCAGCATCTGGCCACTTTCCGCAGACTGTCCCCCGTGCCGGTCGCGTTCCTTAGCGGCAGCGTGAAGGGCAAGGCCCGGCGTGAGGCGCTGGCCATGATCGCCGATGGCACGGCGCGGCTGGTGATCGGCACCCATGCGCTGTTTCAGGACAGCGTGGTGTTCCATGACCTTGCGCTGGCGGTCATTGATGAACAGCACCGTTTTGGCGTGGAGCAGCGCGCGATGCTGGGGGAAAAAGGCCCGCGCACGGATGTGCTGGTCATGACGGCCACCCCCATCCCGCGCAGCCTGCTGCTGACGCAGTGGGGGGACATGCTGGTCAGCCGGCTGGATGTGAAGCCCGCGGGGCGCAAGCCGGTGCGCACGTCGCTGCATGCGCTGTCTTCCATGGAGGACCTGCTGGCGGGGCTGGAGCGCGCGCTGGCGCGTGGGGCACGTATATTCTGGGTCTGCCCGCTGGTGAGCGAGAGCGAGACGAGCGACATCGCCGCCGCCGAGGCCCGCCACGCCGCCCTGTGCGCCCATTTTGGCGAGGGGGCCGTGGGGCTGGCGCACGGACAGCAGGACATTGCCGTGCGCGAACAGGCCATTGCCGATTTCGCGGCGGGAAAGACCCGTATCCTTGTGGCGACGACCGTGATCGAGGTTGGCGTGGACATACCCGATGCGACGGTCATGGTCATCGAGCACGCCGAACGTTTTGGCCTGGCGCAACTGCACCAGTTGCGCGGGCGCGTGGGGCGTGGGCAGGCGGAATCCTACTGTCTTCTGCTGCATGACACCGCACTGGGACAGACCGCGCGGCGCAGGCTGGCCCTGCTGCGTGAGACGGAGGACGGGTTCCTGATCGCCGATGAGGATTTCCGCCTGCGCGGCGGCGGGGATCTGACGGGGCGGCGTCAGTCCGGACTGCCGGACCTGCGGCTGGCCAGTCCGCTGCATGTGGACATGCTGCTGCGGCTGGCAGCGCAGGATGCACGGCGGATTGTCGATACCCCGCCGGCAGACGCCCCGCCCGCGCTGCGTGCGCGGCTGCCCGCCATCAGGTTGCTGCTTGAACTGTTTTCGCGGGCACAGGCGGTGCGGGCGATACGCGCGGGATAGCGGGCGGCCTGATCCCCAGTTCGACTGCGGCCTGCGCAAGGTAGAAGGTGGCGTACAGGTCCAGCGCCTCTGGCGTCTGTTCCATACGGGCGCGCAGCACCGCGCCTTCCCACCCGATCCAGAAATAACGCGACAGCCGGGTGCAGGCCTGTTTCTGCGTGGTGGAGGGATGCGGGCCACATGCCGCCAGCAGGCAGTCGGTCACGCGCTGTTCCCATCCCTCCAGAATCGTCAGGAGCATGTTGCGAAACGAATCGGGCAGCGTGTCGATTTCCTGCCCCAGGTTGCCAATCAGGCAGCCACGGCGGAAATTGTAGCGGATCATGCCCGCGCGGGCGTCGTGCATGAAGTTGAGCAGGCGCTGCAGCGGCGGCGCTGCAGCGTCCTTCAGCCACAGGTCCAGCTTGGTGTTGAAATACGTGGCATAGCTGTCAATCAGCACGTGCCCGAAATCTTCCTTACTGCTGAAGCAGTAGTAGAACGACCCCTTGGAGATTCCGGTGGCGTTCAGCACGTCATCCACGCATGTGGAAGAAAATCCTTTTTCCGTCAGCAGTCCGACGCCCGCCCGTACCAGCATGGCCCGCGTGCCTTCGGGCGCACGGGCGATTTTGGGCGGGCGGCCACGACCTCGACGTGGGGGGGATGTATTGGACATGGATCGTTTTCTTACCTGTATGGGGGCATATGAATCAGGGTGTTGGTGCCGATAATGTGCGAATGCGAATGGAAATCAAGAATAATTCCTGAATTTAATCCGCATCTTTTTCACGACTTTTTGCATCCCTGCCCCTCACAAACCGTTCACAGATGAAAATTCGTGTGGAAACCAACGGCGGGAATATGCTTTGGTGTTGTTGATGCCGATGCGATTTATGCTAGGATCACCGTAGGACAGAGGATGTTTTCCTGAGCCGCGCCGTCTAAACAACGGTCAACGACATACAGGCAGTCTCTATTCTGCAAACGTGCTTTCATTCGGTGATGCCCCACAGGGCAGCCACCACCTAGACCTCGGGATTACGACCGTTGAGAAGTAACAGGACCGACCGCAGCTCCCGCTCCCCGCGCCGCGGCGGGTTTGACGATGATTTCATGTCGTCGCCTTCATTTGGTGATCGCGGCGCTCCGCCGCCGCGCCGTTCCTTTGGTGGTGGAGGTGGTGGTCCCCAGATCGTCGCATCCGGCCCGGAAATCAGCGCCACTGTAAAGTGGTTCAACAGCGAAAAGGGCTTCGGCTTTGTCGAGCTGTCGGACGGGTCGGGTGACGTGTTCCTGCACGCCAATGCCCTGAACCCCACCGGGCATGCGACAGTTGCGCCGGGTACCACGCTGGTGGTGCAGATCGGTCAGGGTCCCAAGGGCCGCCAGGTCGCAGGCGTGCTGTCCGTCGACGAAAGCACGGCGCAGCCCGAACGCCCCCGCAGCGGCGGCTTTGGCGCAGCGCCTGGCGCGCGCGGTGGCTTCTCGCGCTCCGGTCGTCCTGCCCCTGACCTGTCGCATGCGCAGGATATGCGCGGCACGGTCAAGTGGTACAACGCGACCAAGGGCTTCGGCTTCATTACGCCGGAAAACGGTGGCAAGGACATTTTCGTCCATGCTTCCGCGCTGGAACGCTCGGGCCTGTCCGGCCTGACGGAAGGCCAGACGGCGAACGTGCAGGTTGTCGAAGGCCAGAAAGGCCCCGAAGCAGCAGCGCTGTCGGTGGACTGATCCTCCCTGCCCTGTCCCATCCCGCCACATGGCGGGTGTGGGAATGGTAAACGGATAGAATGAAAACAGGGCCATCCCGGCTGGGGCGGCCCTGTTTTTTATTATGTGGTCCTGTCTGGGTGGGCGTGCCGGCCAACGACAGGCAAGCCCGAAGCGCGTGGGGACGGATCAGTAATCGCCGCCCTTGTTACGGATCAGGCGGGCCTTGTCACGCTGCCAGTCGCGATCAGCTATGGCCTGTCGCTTGTCGGCTTTCTTGCGTCCCTCGCCCACGCCCAGCGTCAGCTTGGCCAGGCCACGGCTGTTGAAATGGATGTCCAGCGGCACAAGGGTCACGCCACTGCGGGCGACTTCCCCCAGCAGCTTGTCCACCTGTTTTTTGTGCAGAAGCAGCTTGCGTGGCGCACGTGGTTCAAACCGCGACAGCACACCGCCCTGATATTCGGGAATATAGCTGTTGATCAGCCATATCTCTCCATTTCGTTCACCGGCGTAGGCTTCGTTGATGGTGGCGCGGCCCATGCGCAGGCTTTTGACCTCGGGGCCCTTGAGCACAATCCCCGCTTCCACCGTTTCCACAATGGTATAGTTGAAACGGCCCTTGCGGTTCTGGGCTGCGATCCCGGTCGAGATCATGCCGCTGCCCTTGTTCCTGGCTGCCATGGGGTTAATCCAGCAGCCCGACGGCGGAGAGGGCATCCTTGACCTTCTGCCTGCTGGCATCGCTCAACGGGGCGAGTGGCAGACGGCATGTCTCCCCCATCAGGCCCAGAACGCTTGCGGCGAACTTGACCGGGACAGGGTTGCTTTCGCAGAACAGTGCGTCATGCAGCGGCAGCAGCCGGTCCTGCAGTTCCATCGCGTCCATCACATGGCCGTCGTTCCAGCTCTGCTGCACCTGTGCGCATAGGGCGGGCGCCACATTGGCGGTCACGCTGATGCAGCCGTCGCCACCGGCGGCCAGGAAGGAAACGGCGGTGCCGTCCTCGCCCGAAATCTGGTTGAACGGCTTTTTCACCGCCCGGCGCACCAGCAGCGGACGCAGCAGGTTGGCAGTGGAATCCTTCACGCCAATGATATTGGGGTGTTGCGCCAGACGCGCCATGGTCTCCACCGAAATGTCGATGACCGAGCGGCCGGGAATATTATACAGGATAAGCGGAATGCTGATGGCATCCGCCACGGCCATGAAGTGGCGGTATACCCCTTCCTGCGTCGGTTTGTTGTAGTAAGGCGTTACCACCAGCACGCCCGATGCCCCGGCCTGCTGGGCCTGCTGGGCCATGGCGACGGCTTCCGCCGTGCTGTTGGACCCTGCGCCTGCAATGACGGGCACGCGCCCCGCCACGGATTTTATGGTGAATTCCACCACCTTGGCATGTTCATCATGCGTCAGGGTCGGGCTTTCGCCCGTTGTGCCGACCGGAACCAGGGCGGATGCGCCCTGCTGGACCTGCCAGTCGATGAATCGGCCCATGGAGGGCAGATCCAGCGATCCGTCCTCGTTCATGGGGGTAATAAGGGCGGTAATGGAACCCTTGAACATGGTTGTTTCCACCTGGATCCTGTGTCGTGGCTATGCGTGTGCCGGTGGGTCCGGCGCGTTGTTTCCTGTGGCCTGTCCCGGGCATGGGGCAGACCGGACCGTTATATAGACAATGGCACGGCGGGCAAAACATGCCCGCCATGTCCAGTCCCGTCAGGGTGTATGCCGGAAGGGCGATGCGGGATAGACGCCCAGGATCTCCTGCTGTTCCGAAAAGAACGAAAGTTCATCCAGCGCGCGGGCCAGCGGGGGGGCCTCGGGGTGGCCTTCCACGTCCATGAGGAACTGCGTGGCCGAAAACGATCCTTCCAGCATGTAGCTTTCCAGCCGTGTCATGTTCACGCCTGCCGTGGCCAGGCCGCCCAGCGCCTTGTACAGTGCGCCCGGCTGGTTGTTGACGCGGAACAGCAGCGTCGTCATGAAGCCCGGCCCGGCCGGTGGCAGCGTGTCGGGCCTGCGCGAGGCGATGTAGAAGCGCGTGGTATTATGGGCGGCGTCCTCCACATTGCGACGCAGGATTTCAAGGCCATTGAGCTCTGCAGCAAGCGACGACGCCACGGCCACATCTTCCTTGCGGCCCCATTTGCGCACCATTTCGGCAGCGCCCGCGGTATCGAATTCCACCACCGGGTCCAGCCCCAGTTCACCAATGACGCCCCGAACCTGCGCCATGGCCACGGGATGGGTATGCACCCGCCGCGCATCCGCCAGCGTGCTGCCGGCTATGCCCAGCAGGCAGTGTTCCACGCGCTGGAAATGTTCTCCGACGATAAACAGTCCCGCTTCGGGCAGCAGCGCATGAATGTCGGGCACACGTCCCGCCAGGCTGTTTTCACATGCCAGCATGGCCAGTTCGGCCTGCCCGTCATGTACGGCGGCAATGGTCTGGGCAAAGGTCTGGCATGGCAGCGTGGTCCAGCCAGGCCGCGCCTGCCGGCAGGCCAGATCCGAATAGGCGCCCGGCCGTCCCTGAAAGGCGATGATGCGTTCGCCGCTCATGCCATGTTCTCCAGTGTCGCCCGCGCGCGTTCAAGGTCTGCGGGTGTATCAACGCCAAAAG
This sequence comes from Komagataeibacter oboediens, assembly GCF_003207815.1. Classification (GTDB taxonomy): domain Bacteria; phylum Pseudomonadota; class Alphaproteobacteria; order Acetobacterales; family Acetobacteraceae; genus Komagataeibacter; species Komagataeibacter oboediens. The sequence continues at coordinate 125,038 of NZ_NKTX01000005.1, forward strand.
GTGCGGTAGTGATCCGCGCACACCCCATGGTCAGGCCCGCTTCCAGCGCGCGGAGCTGTTCAAGCTTTTCACGTTTTTCCAGACCGCTTTCCGGCAGACTGACAAAGCAGGCCAGTGCCGCGCGGCGGTAGGCGTATATGCCGATATGGTGCCATAGCGGCCCGTCCCCCCATGGAATGGGCAGGCGGGAAAAATACAGCGCGCGCGCCACCTGTGCATCTGGTGCGAAAGTGCAGGCGACCTTGACCACGGATTGCGCGGCGGCTTCCGCCCCATCGCGCACGGGGGCGACAAGGGTTGCGATGTCGGTTTGCGCATCCGCCAGCGGGCGCAGCACGTCACGCAGGTTCTGTGGGTCTACCCCCGGCAGGTCGCCCTGCAGGTTTATGACCGTGTCATGCAGTCCCTGCGGGTCCAGTTGCTGCAGGGCCTGCCATATGCGGTCGGACCCCGAGGGAAGCGCCGGGTCGGTCAGGACCGCCGTGCCGCCAGCGCGTTCCACCACATCGGCGATGTCACGGTCTGCCGTGGCCACGGCCACGGGGCCGATATCGGCTGCACGCGCGCGGTCAAGCACATGGACGATCATGGGACGGCCGGCAATGTCGGCAAGCGGTTTGCCCGGCAGCCGGGTCGAGGCCATCCGGGCCGGAATCAGGACAATGGGGTTCATGGGATCTGGGTCTGGGCCATCCGTAATCTGTGGCGGCGGCGGGGGCCGTCCGCTGCCGTGCGTGCTTCACACAGGGCGCGCAGCAGTCTAGGTAAGGAGCGGTTTTCATGCAACCGTATGGGAAGGACGCCCGATTTCATGGACAGTGTACGCCTAAACCAGATCGGGGCAGCCTGCCTCTTCGCAGCGCTGGCGGTGGGTGCCAGCTGGGGTGTTGCCCATACCGCCGTGCCCGAACCGGTGCCTGCGAAGCCCGGCGTGGCCATCCCGCATCCCGCAGCCCCGGCGGGTGCGTCGATCGATGATCTGGTCGCCAGGGCCAGCGTGGAAAAGGGGCATGCCATTGCCGACCGGCAGTGCGCGATGTGCCACAGCCTTGCGCCACAGGGGCCTTCCATTATCGGCCCGGCCCTGTTTGGTGTGGTTGGCACGCATGTGGGTGATATTCCGGGGTATGAGTTCTCGGATGCGCTGAAGACCCACAAGGACGAGACATGGAACAACACCACCCTGTCCACCTGGCTGAAATCCCCCGCTGATTATGCGCCGGGCACCAAGATGTCGTTCCCGGGCATTGAATCGGAAACCGAGCGTGCGGACCTGATCGCCTACCTCAACTCCCTCAAGCCGGAGCCGCGGTAATGACCGCCCTGCCCGCTGCCTTCCCGCGCGATGCGGTGCTGGAGGCGGCGATGGCCGCCGCCGACGTGGCGCGCGCCGTGGTGCTGCCCTTTTTCCGCCGGGGTGTCCGCGCGGATGAAAAAAGCGATGCCAGCCCCGTCACCATAGCCGACCGCACGGCGGAACGCGCGATTCGGGCCGTACTGTCCGAACGCCTGCCCGGTTTTGGCGTGATGGGGGAGGAATTCGGGCTGGAACGCGGCGAAAGCCCGTATCGCTGGGTGGTGGATCCGGTGGACGGCACGCGGGCCTTCCTGACCGGGCGTCCGACCTTTGGCACGCTGATTGCCCTGCTGCACGACAATGTTCCGGTGCTTGGCGTGATTGACCAGCCCGTGACGGGGGAACGGTGGATCGGACTGCGTGGTGAAACCACGCGGTACATGTCTGCCCTGCCCGGCACGCCTGCCACGCGCGCATGCGCCGATGTGGGACATGCAGAACTGTCATGCACCGCGCCCGAGATCCTTGATGCGCCCCACCGGCCCGGCTTTGACGTACTGGCCGCCGCCGTCAGGCGGACAAGCTGGGGGGGTGACTGTTATGCCTATGGCCTGCTGGCGCTGGGGCAGATCGACATTATTGCCGAATGTACCATGAAGATATGGGACTGGGCAGCGCTGGTGCCGGTGGTGGAAGGGGCCGGCGGCCGCATGACAGACTGGTCGGGTCAGCCGCTTCGCGCGGATGGCGATGGCACGGTTCTGGCGGTAGGGGACGGCGCCCTGCTGCCCCGTGTGACGGGGCTGCTGTCGCGTGGCATTGCCATAAAGTAACGGCGCTAAATGATCTTTCCCCCTAGCGGGGGCACGGGCAATCGGATAGGGACGACCCACCTTGACCGTACAGAAGCGGGAGCACGCGACATGACCAGCCAATCCAACGGACATCTTTCCCTGCCCAAGGACAAGATACGCATCCTGCTGCTTGAAGGCATCCATGACAGTGCCGTCAGGCTGCTGAAGGAAAATGGATACGAAAACGTAACCCGCCTGAAAACGGCGCTGGAGGGCGATGCCCTGCAGAAGGCGCTGGAAGGCGTGCATATTGTCGGGATCCGTTCACGCACGCAGCTGACGCGTGAGGTGATCGAAAAGGCCGACCGCCTGATCGCGATTGGCTGTTTCTGCATCGGTACCAATCAGGTGGACCTGAACGCTGCGCGTGAGGCCGGTATTCCGGTCTTTAACGCGCCGTACAGCAACACGCGTTCGGTCGCCGAACTGGTCATGGGCGAAATCGTGATGCTGATGCGCCGCATCTTCCCCAAGTCGGAGGAATGCAACGCCGGGATCTGGAAAAAGTCCGCCACCAACAGCTGGGAAGTGCGTGGCAAGACGCTGGGGATCGTGGGGTATGGCTCCATCGGTTCGCAGCTGTCCGTCCTGGCCGAAGCCTTCGGCATGCGCGTGTTCTATTACGACGTGATCGACAAGCTGGTGCATGGCAATGCAACGCCGGTCGATACGCTGGAAACCCTGCTGGCGCAGAGCGACGTGGTCAGCCTGCATGTGCCCCAGACGCCGGAAACGGCCGGCATGATCGGTGAAGCCCAGATCCGCGCGATGAAGAAAGGGTCGTTCCTGATCAACAACGCGCGCGGCAACGTGGTGGATCTGGATGCGCTGGCCGCTGCGCTGAAGGACGGCCACCTGCTGGGTGCCGCGATTGACGTGTTCCCCAAGGAACCGAAGGCGGCGGGCGAGGAATTCCAGACCCCGCTGCGTGGTCTGGACAACGTGATCCTGACCCCGCATATCGGCGGTTCCACGGCGGAAGCGCAGGAACGTATTGGCGTGGAAGTGGCGCGCAAGCTGGTGGAATATTCCGATGTTGGTTCCACGCTGGGGGCGGTCAACTTCCCCACCGTGCAGCTGCCGGAAAACCCGCACGGGACACGCTTCATGCATGTGCATAAAAACGTGCCGGGCATCATGCTGCAGATCAACGAGATATTCTCCTCCGAAGCCTGCAACATCACCGCGCAGTACCTGCAGACGGCGGGTGAACTGGGTTATGTTGTTGTCGAGGCCGACACCGGCCGCGACGTGGAAAAGGACAACCGTATCCTTGACCGCCTGCGTGAACTGAAGGGCACCCTGCGCGCCCGGCTGCTGTACAAGCAGCAGTAAAATAAAATATTGATAAAATTGTAAAAGTTTTTGGGTGCCGCCTTTATTTAAAGCGGCATCACCCTGAACGACCGATAAGGGGGCATGCCATTGGGCGCGCCCCTTTATTTTATGGACAAAGTGTCTGGCGGCTGATGTCACCAGTGGTCTTGTCACATCCGCCCGCTGCCTCAATAATAACGGTATCGTTATATATTGGGGGTGCAATGCCTGTCATTTCCCGACGGTCCGTTCTGGGTGGTGTCGCCATGCTGCCATGGGCAGGCGGGCGCGTGGCAACGGCGCGGCCGGTTCGTCTGCCTCTGGCATCGGTGCTTGCCGCCGATCCATTGCGACCGCAATATCACCTTATTGCTCCCTATGGCTGGATGAATGATCCCTGTGGGCCCGTCTGGGTACGGGGGCGTTATCACATGTTTTATCAGTGGGGGCCGGACAAGGCCGCGTTTGGCGATATTCACTGGGGGCATGCGGTCAGTACGGACCTTGTGCACTGGCGCAACCTGCCTGCCGCACTCTCGCCTCAGCCCGGCGGCCCCGATGCGCAGGGCGTGTTCAGTGGCTGCGTGGTGATCGATGGTGCACGGGCGGTGGCGTTCTATACCGGGATCGAGCCATCCGTGCAGTGCATGGCTACGTCCGATCTGGACATGATGCACTGGACGCGCCACCCCGAACCCGTGATCGCGACCCCGCCCGAAGGACTGCAGGTGGAAGGCTTCCGCGATCCGATGGTGTGGAAAGACGGGACGCGGTGGTGCATGGTGCTGGGGGCGAATGTCCATGCTTCCCCCATGGGGCCAGGTGGTGTCGTGCTGCTGTATGACAGCCCCGACCTGCTGACATGGACCTATCGCAGGATCCTGTATGGGCCGACCCACATTGCTGGCGGATATGATGATGCGATGGAGTGTCCGGACTTTTTCGCGCTGGAGGCTTCTCAGGTTCTTGTCTATTCGCTGGGTGATACCGTTTACGCAGCCGTTGGCACGTTCGGGCAGGACAGGTTTCACGTCCGCCATGTTGCGCCGCTGGGCTACGGGTTGTTCTATGCCGCGCGGACCATGCTGGATGCGGACGGCCGCCGCGTGGTGTGGGGCTGGATCCCCGAAAAACCGGGACGGGCCAAGACGGCCATGCAGGCAGGCTGGAACGGGGTGACGTCCCTGCCCCGCGTCATGACCATCGGTGAGGACGGTCTTGCGCGGGTGGCCCCCCATCCGGCAATTGCAATGCTGGAAGGGCCGGTCTTCATGCAGGGTGCCGGGCATGAACCGGGGCATACGGACGGACCGAATGCCCGTATCCGCGTATCTTTTTCCGGGCAGGCGCCGGGACGGATCATTTTTGGTGGTCGGGATGCCTTCCTTGATCTGGATTACGATCCCTACCGGCCCGGGCGTGAACTGATCGCCAATGGGGATGCGGCTCCCCTGCCCCTGGCTGATCACAGCACCCTTGATATTCTGGTTGATGCATCGGTTATCGAAATCTTCGCATCCAGCGGGATCGGCCTGAGCACCCGCGCCTATGGTGACGCGGCGGGACCATTCGTGCTGAAAATGCAGGGTACGTTCGAAAGCGCATCCATACAGGCGCGGCGCATGACCCCTATTTCCCCCGACCGACTGACGGCGGACCCGGAACCGACAGGCGGCTAGGGGGCGCCAAGGAAGGTCTGGTCGTGCCGCTTCAGGCGGGTGTGGCGCTGTATGTCGGTTTCCATCACGCAGGCCATGAGCAGCGCAATTACCCAGCCGATCCCGGTCATGCCCGTAGCGCAGTTCACCACTGCCACCACCGCCGCGTTATGCACACCGCGGCGACATGCAATGAACGTTGGCAGCAGGAACAGCACCATGCTTCCCGCCAGTCCGAAGGCCAGTACCAGAAGGACAGCCGTGCCGATTTCCAGCCCCGTGCCCTGTATGGACTGCCAGCCACGGTAGACCTCGTAAGTGGAGGGAACATGGATATTCATAGCACTTCATGCTAACCCTAAATACAGGCGTGCCGCCACATCATATCGCGCGCTGGGCACCGGCGTGCAGCATGAACATGTCGGTCGGATCCAACTTGTCAGGGTTTTTTTTACAGTGCGCAGTCATGTGTGCCCCGATGGGGACAACCTGTGATCTGGGGTGATTTCCAGGCGGTGATCCAGCTGTCAGCCGGATTGAATGTCGCCATCCTCAGTTTCGTCGATATCAGCCTGCCCGCCATAAAGGAGCGCAGGCGCGTCTTTGCCAAGGCCCGGCAGGAACTGGAACTGCACCGCAGCGGCACAGACCACCAGCACCCCGATGACGCGGAGGAATATGCTGCCGCCGTGCAGGAAATGGATCGCAAGCTGTTCCTGTTATGGCAGGAATCCTCCACCTTCATCCGGGAGGAGGAATCCCTCATCCGGTCCACCGGCGTGCTGGGCGTGTTCGGTGCGGTGCTCAGCCTCGGGCTGTTATGGTACTCGGCCGAGCATTACGGCGGAATCATATCGCTGATGGGACGGGTACTGATCATCCTGTCCTTCTGCTCGCTGCTGGGTGCCTTCCTGATAAACTTCATGACCGCGTCGCAGGCGGGCGTGTTTACCAAGAAGTGCAATTCCATCCGTGAGGAAATGCACAAGCGCCTGTAGCCTATCCCCGCGCGGCGCGCGGGCGCATGCGCCACACGATACGCGTGCCCTGCATCATGAATACCGCCACCAGGCCGATCCCGTTGCCGCACCACAGCCCCGATGGCCCCATGCCATGGCGGAAGGCAAGGTAGACCCCGCTGGGGAAACCAATGCCCCAGTACCCGATAACAGCCAGTACCATCGGCACTGCGGTATCACCCTGCCCGCGCAGGATGCCGGTGGTGATGACCTGCACCGCATCTGGAATCTGGAATGCCGCCCCGACCAGCAGAAGGCCCAGCGCCATGCTGACCGCCTGTGTGTTTTCGGGCAGCGACATGTTCAGGTAGAGGCTAATGATGGCATGTCGCCCCAGCGCCATTCCCAGTGTCATGACGGCCGCCACCGCAATGCCCAGCAGCATGGCTGCCCATGCCGCACGCCGCATCATGGCCGGGTCGCCCCGCCCGGTCCAGTAGCCGACACGGATGTTACATGCCTGCCCCAGCGCCATGTACACCACGAAGCACTGGACCCCTATTCCCAGCATGATCTGGAATGCTGCCAGCGCGCTGTTGCCAAGGCGTGCGGCCTCAAGGCTGTTGGCCTGGAACAGTGAGACCTCCGCCATGGCGGCTGCCAGCATCGGCAGCCCGGTGCGCAGCAGCGCAAGCGTATGTCCCCATTCATGCGCGCGGGGACGCAGCATGGTGCGCAGGTCCGGCCTGCGCGCCACGAAGGCCAGCATGATGAACGGCATGCACCATAATGTCGTGACCGTAGCGATGGCCGATCCATATAGCCCCAGCGCAGGCAGCCCGAACCAGCCATGGATCAGGGTTGCGTTCAGCACCCCGTTGACCACCGTGATGCACGGCATGACGCGCATGAGGATGCCCTGCGCCCCCATGACCGGCAGCGCCGTGGTCACGATCCCCTGCCCCAGCAGGGCGGGCGGCACGGCCCACATCAGGATATGGACGAAATGGACGACGGGCGCGCGGATGGCCTCGGGCTCGTTCATCCATGCCAGTAGCCGGTCAACATGCCACAGGCAGAACAGTTCGGGCAGGCACAGGGCCAGCGCCACCGCCAGCATGGATGTCATGATGGTGCCCAGGCTGGCGTGGTCCTGCCGCCCACGCGCCTGTGAAAGCAGGATGCCGCCCGCCTCGATCATGGCGGCAAGGATGGCATTGAGCGTGAAGAACGTGCTTGTCGCCAGTCCCCCGATCGCCAGCGCCGATGCGCCCAGCCCCCCCAGCAGTACGTCATCGGTCGCGCCCATCAGCATCTGGACAAACTGTGACAGGCCCATCGGTCCCGCGATGGCAAGAATGGAGCGGAATTCCGTCCCGAATGCGTGTGGTGAACGCGTCATGCAATCCTACTGTCAGCCATGCGGCATGGTTATGTCTGCCGTACGGTATCTGTGGGGGGTTTATATCATTCCATCGCATGCCGCCAGCATATGGGGATCATGATTGACACATCATGCTTTCCACGTCACCCGTACCGCATGGACGGATCGGCAGACGGCATGCGGCAGGCGCGTGGTGGCGGATTTGCGGGGCATATGCATGCATCGTGCTGGCCCACAGCTCCCCTTGGGGCACTGGTGGACTGTCTGGATGCAGGCCGCGTACCGCTCAATCGCGCGCAGCGGGCACGTTGTCCGGGCCCCGTGCCCTATCATGGCGCCAGTGGTGTTGCGGGATATGTGGACCGGGCGCTGTTTGATGGGCCGCTTGTGCTGCTGGGCGAGGATAGCGCTCCCTTTTTCGATTCCGTGCGTGATGTCGCGTTTTTCCATGATGGCCCGTTATGGGCGGGCAATCATGTGCATGTGCTACGTCCGCGGATAGGGGTGGATGGGCGTTTCCTGGCGCATGCGCTCAATACCCTGTCCTATGCCGCGTATGTGGACGGCACAACCCGCCCCAAGCTGACCCGCGCACGGATGAACAGCCTGCCGGTACCCTGTCCGCCATTGCAGCACCAGCGTGCCATTGCCCAGGCGCTGGACCATCATCTGGACCGGATCGACCGACAGTTGCGTGAACTGGATGTGCAGGCGATGACGGCCAGTGAATACACGCAGGCGGCCACCCATCATGCGCTCCTGCCCTCTGGCGCGGCATGGCCCGGCCCCGTGCCGGCCGGCGGGACCATCCGGCCCTTGGGCAGCGTGTTTGACATCGTGGGCGGGGGCACGCCCGCTACGGGCAACGCGGCCTGCTGGGGACATGACGTGGCATGGCTGACGCCTGCCGACCTGCCTGCCGGGCCGCCTGCATGGGTGGATCATGGCGCGCGGAGCCTGTCTGCCATGGGGTTGGCTGCCTGCCGTGCCGCGGTGGCGGAAGCGGGCGCGCTGGTTGTCTCCACCCGTGCCCCGGTGGGGCGGGTGGGCATGACAGCGTCACCTGTATCCGTAAGCCAGGGGTGCAAGGCGCTTGTGCCGCGCGCGGCGGATGTGGACCTGCGTTTTCTTGCCCTGCTGCTGCATGTGGCGGCTCCGGAACTGCGGCGCCGTGCGGGCGGAAGCGTCTTTCCCGAAGTGGATACCCGGACCCTTGCTTCGCTTGAACTATGCCTGCCCCCTCTGCCCCGCCAGCGCGCGGTCGCGCAGGAAGTGTGGGAGATGCTGGACCGGCAGGCCCGCCGGGCGTATGCCCGCGAACGGTTGCGCGCCGTGCTGTGTGAATATCGTCCTGCCCTGCGGCAGGCCCATGTCAACGGACAGGCGACGTAAAGGCAGTGGAATGGGGTGGGAATGAGTACAACGGACGAATGTCGCGCCCGCGCGCCCGGATCCCCCGGTTCGGGAATGGATGTGGAAATTGCCGTCCTGCCGCGTCCGACACGGGCGGATGAGGACGCGGTGCTGTCCATACTGCGTGATTTCACATGCGGCGTGGTGGGATACATTGACTGCCATGACCTTGTCATCGTGATCCGCGATCGCGTGACGGGGGACATCCGGGGCGGTCTGGTGGCGCAGTCCCGCTGGGGGGAAATGCATATCAACATGCTGGCCGTGGCCCCCCGCCTGCGCGGGCGCGGGATGGGACGCAGGCTGGTGTCGATGGCCGAACACGAAGCCCGCCAGCGGGGCTGCACCCATATGTGGCTTGATACCTATGCGTTTCAGGCGCGGGTTTTTTATGAAAAGGTGGGGTTTGAGGTGTTCGGTCAGCTTGATGGCCCGGCGCCTTTCTTTCCACGTTATTTCATGCGCAGGCTGCTGTCGGGCGCGCAGGCGCGCTGATATATGTTCAGCAGTTGTTAAACCGGGCGCGATAGCGTGTGGCGCGCCGTCCATGCGCATGCCTGGCGCGGCATCGATCATGAATATGCACGGGCGCAGGAAAACGCGCGGTCCCGTGCCGCGCGGGTTATGTTACAGTGTCTGACATATACGATGCATCATCATCACATCAGGAATAGATCATACCATATGGATGAAAACCGGAGCCGGACCCAGTATATCGGGACCTTTATATTTGTATGCGCGGTCGTGCTGTTTTCCTCGTGGATCGAACAGTCCTTCCTGTTTGCCTTTGTCTGGGGCGGTATCCTGAGCATCACGACCTATCCGCTGTACCGCCGGCTGGTCGGGCGGGGCATGGGCAACCGTATGGCCGCGGGTCTGATCGCGGCGGGGATCTTCGCGCTGCTGGCCGTGCCCATGATTGCCATGGTGGTGCGGGCGGGCATGGACCTGCCATCCCTTCTGGCATGGGGGCGAGGGGCGTTGCATGATGGTATCCCTGTCTCGCCACAGGTGGCGGACATCCCGCGTATCGGCCCGCGTCTGTCGGTGTTGTGGAGCCGCTACCTGTCCGACCCGGAGGAACTGCGGCACTGGACCGGCGTGGCATCGCGCATGTTCGCAACGGGCGACGGCCGCGCACTGCCGCACCGGGTGATGGACATGACGGAAACCTTCGTCATCGCTACCCTGTCGGTCTATTTCTACCTTGCCGCATCGCATGCGCTGGTAAGCGATATCCGTGCCGTGGGCCGCCGTTTCCTGGGGGAGCGGACAGGTGACGTCATGCGCAACACCGTAGGCGCCGTGCGTGGCACGGTCGCGGGGCTGGTGCTGGTCGGGCTGGGCCAGGGCGTGCTGGTGGGGATCGGCTATTTCATTGCGGGCACCCCTCACCCCGCCCTGCTGACGCTGCTGACGGCGGTGGTCAGCATCATTCCTTTCTGCGGGCCGATCCTGCTCTGCGCCACCACGCTCATGACCTTTGCCGCCAATGGCGTGACGCAGGCCGTGATCGTGGCGGCGTTGGGGACCATCGCCTATGGCGCGGGGGACCATTTCGTCCGCCCCAAGCTGATCAGTGGCAGCACCAGCATCCCGTTCCTTGCGGTGCTGACGGCCATTCTGGGGGGGCTGCACATGTTTGGCCTGCTGGGGCTGTTCATGGGGCCGACGGTCATTGCGGTCGCCCTGTCGCTATGGCGCACGGCGGCGGCGGAAGAACAGGCGCGTTAGGGCTGACGGATGGCTGAGGGCCCACCCCCTCCGCTGCTGTCGGCTGCCGCCATCTGGCGTGTGGCCGACCTGCTGCGTGGTGGCATGGAACCGGCGGAATACGGGCCGGTCATCCTGGTGTTTACCATGCTGCGGCGGCTGGAACTGTCGCGTGCGCGTCCCGCGCGCTGGCTGGATGCCGTGGCGCGCGCGCCTGACCCGCTGGCGTGCCTTGACCGCCTGACGGGCCGCCTGCCCGCGGCCGTGCGCGATATCATATTGCAGCTGGAGGTCATGCCTCTTGCCCATCGTCTGGCGCGCACGGGCCTGCTGGGAACGCTGGCGGCGCATTTTACCGCGCTTGACCTGTCGCCCGCCCGGCATGGCACCGAGGCAATGGCGCGGCTGTTTGAGGAACTGGTCCACAATTTCGCCGATCCCCGGCGGACAGGGGCGCATTTCACCCCGCCGGAGGTCACGGACCTGATGGTGGATCTGGTTTTCGCCCCCGATGGTCCGGGTGCGCAGCACAACCTGTATGACCCCGCTGCCGGAACGGGCGCACTGCTGGGACGGGCTGCGGACCGGTTACAGCAGCGCGGCATTACGGTGGATCTGTTCGGTCAGGAAATCAGCCCCCGCGCCTGTGCCCTGTGTCGTGCGGACATGCTGCTGCGCGGACGCGCCCCGGGGCAGATCGCCTGTGGTGACACCCTGGCCCATGACGGCCATGCAGGCCGCCGTTTTGTCCGCATGCTGTCCAATCCGCCCTTCGGGCTGGACTGGCGTCATATCCGCGCGGCCATACAGGCTGAACATGCGCAGGGGCATGCCGGGCGTTTTGCCCCCGGCCTGCCCCGCGTGGCGGACGGGTCCATGCTGTTCATGCTGCATCTTGTGGCCCATATGCGCAGCCCGCGTACAGGTGGTGCACGAATTGGAGTGGTGACGCACGGTGCGGCATTGACCGGCGGTGGCGCAGATTCCGGTGAATCCGCCATTCGACGGTATTTGGTGGAACACGACCTGATTGATGCGATCATTGCCCTGCCCACGGACATGTTCGTCAATACCGGTATCGCGACCTATATATGGATACTGGACAACAACAGGCCGGCGGCACACAGGGGCATGGTCCGGCTGGTTGATGCGACAGGGCTGTGGCATCGCGCCCTGTCTGGCGCGGGAGAAAAACGGCGCGAGATGACGCCGCGCCATATCGACGCCGTGCTACGGGCCTGCACACTCGATACGGCAATGGATATGCTGTTGCGCGATGGGGCGGAGGGCGCACCCGTCTCATGGCAGGTGCTGGCGCATGACGTCCCCACGCCGGACGGGGCGGCGGATATGCGCCGGACCCCGTTTTCATGTCTCCTGCCTGGGCGGGAATTCCTGTACCGCAGCCTGACGGTGACGCGTCCCGGCCGTGATGGCGCGCCGGTACGGACCGCATTCCGGGTGGGAATGGAACATGACCCACAGGCCTGGTTCAGCCAGATGATCCGGCCATACGACCCGGATGCCCGGCTGGATACCACCCGGACTGCTACCGGCTGCGCCATTTCCTTCGCGCGATATTTCCGCCATCCCGTCCCACCCCGGCCGTTACACGACATCGAGGCCGACCTGCGTCGATCAATGGCGCAGCTTGTGGCGCTTATGCCCGGTGGAGAACCGCCCGAAGACCCATAATGGCGCATTGATGAAGATGGATAAAAGTTTTCGGATGTCGCCCTGGTTTTAAAAGGCGGCGTTTTTACAGCCCCACGAATTCCTGCTCATCCAGATAATACAGGAAATCGTTGATGGCGTGGAACTCGCTCAGGTGATCCAGCACGTGATAGGCGAAGGACAGCGCCCCTGCCCGGCACGTCGCGCGCTGCTGCGGGTCGGCTATGGTGTCGAAATCCGCCGTGTGGGCGTAGCCAATGATGCGGCGGATGATCTCGATCCCGGCAAAGCCGATGGTGTCGCCCAGGATCTCATCCATGAATGCCTGCTGCGCCACGTGCGCCGCCGGTCCATAGGCCAGCGGGCGCAGCGTGCCCGGTGGGGGGGACTCATTTCCGTTCCACAGTCCCATGAACTGTTCATGGAAACTGTTCCAGAATGCCGCGATATCGCGCACGGTGGCCTTTCGTGCCGCCCTGTCCGGTGTCGCGAAATAATGCAGCACCAGATTGCCCACGAACATGCCGCAGTCGAACCCGATGGGACCGTAGATCGCGAATTCCCCGTCAATGACGCGGGTATCGTCCGCCGTGCTCATGATCGAACCGGTATGCAGGTCGCCATGCAGCAGTGCCTGCGGTTGCGACAGGAAACGCCGCCGCAGGTTTTCAACCGCCAGCAGCGTCGCGGCGCTGGAGCGGATGTCCAGCACGATGGGCGTCAGCACGGGGTCATGCCAGTGGTTGCGCGGATGATCACGGTACGGGTCATCCAGCACAAGATCCAGCGTGATGCGTGTCAGGGCGAGATTGGCGACAAAGGTGCGGCGCGTGGTGAACACCTCTTCGAACGGGCGGGCCAGAAGCGATGTGCCAAACGCGGCGCGGGCGATGAAGGTGCCGATGCGTGGCGCGACACCGGGCCAGTCCGCCCCCTGCATCAGGGCCGTGCGCAGAACGGTATGGCCTGACAGGCTTTCGACAATCAGAACATACAGGTCACGGTCGAAATACAGGCATTCCGTCGTCAGTTCCCCCACCAGCGGCAGGACCGCGTGCAGCCATGCGGCTTCGAAAAACGTGCGGTCCAGCGGCATTTTCCATGACGGGTCCACGCGCACATGCGGCAGCGACTGCTTCAGGCAGACTTCCCCCACCGGACCGTTGACAAGAAAGACATTGTTGAGGTTGCCATCACTGACCTCGCGCACCTGCCACTGCGCGGGCGCGCCGCCAAGGCGCGTGGCCACGTCCGGCAGGCCCGCGATCAGGCTGCGTATGCCCTGTGCGTCCAGCGTGTGGTAGGGGGTGGTCTGGGTCATGCGGCTCTCCTCATGCCATGCGCCGCGTGCTGCGGGGCGCGGCAGGGTCGCGCGCAGGCTGCGGTTATGCAATGCTTTTTTATAATTGCACGCGCGGATACCGCGCAGTAACCCATAAGCATAACAGAAGAGGAACGCCGGTATGCCGATCAAGGATCCCAAGGTTATCGAACACCTGAACACGCAGCTGACGAACGAGCTGACGGCCATCAACCAGTATTACCTGCATGCCCGCACGCTGCGCCACTGGGGCGTGACCCTGCTGGGCAAGAAGGAATACGAGGAATCGATCGAGGAAATGCGCCACGCCGACTGGCTGATCGAGCGCATCCTGTATCTGGGTGGCCTGCCCAACGTGCAGCGCTACAACCAGATCCTGGTAGGACAGGATGTGGAGGAAATCCTCAAATGCGACCTGAAGCTTGAGGAAAAGGCCATTGGCGACCTGCGCGAAGGCATTGCCTACTGCGAAAGCGTGCGCGACTTCGTCTCCCGCGACCTGTTGCTCAAGATCCTGGTCAACGAGGAAGAACACGAGGACTTCCTCGACCGCCAGTTCGACCTGATCCGTCAGGTCGGCATCCAGCAGTATATCAAGCTGAACTCGGCCCCTGCCCCCGATCAGGACTGATCCCGCTCCGGTGGGCGCCACAGGCCCCCGTCGTCCCATGGGCGCGGGCGGCTGGCGGTGGCGCCGCCCCTTCCTGCCATGCAAGGATGTCGAGCAGTTCAAGGAACGCGTTTTCCATGAATGCGCAGGCCTGGCGCATGGACAGCCGGGTTGATGGCATGGCGGGTTATCCTGTCATCATGCGGCGATGCGCGACCGCTCGGGTCGCGCCCCTCCCCTTGCATATATTTCCTACATTCCGCTTGTCTGCACGGCAGCGGTTACGGCCCTTGGCCACATGACATGGGCGGTTCCCATATCCGCATCATGCCAGCGCATGGTGGCAAGGCTGCCCGCCCCCACGGGTTGCGGCACGCCGGGAACGGCGGTGGCGGAGGACGCGCCGTTCCATTCGGTTTCGGCCTGCGATGTCCAGCGCAGGCGCTGCGCCTGCGGACTGCCACCCCCGCTGCCCCGGCGTGGCAGCCAGTAGCCGGCGCCCGCCATGCATGCGCCAAGCTGCGTGATGGCGGCGGCAAACGGGGACAGCACATGATGGTGCGCGAAAACGGGGCGTAGCGTACGGCGTACCTCCGCCTCGCGCCCTTCCTGCGCTGCGGCGGCGGCAAGAAGAAAGCGGCCTTCCGTGCCCGTCAGATGCGTGGCGCTGCAGATCGCCACATCCACCGGGGCAAGCTGGTAGGTGCGCAGCCGTCCCAGCGCCATGCGGAAGGCATCGGCCACGGCGGCAAAATCGGCCCGGAAGCACGGCAGCGCAAGGCCGGGCATGGAGCCTGCGCCCTCGCCGCCACCACTGAGGCGGCGCACGCACCAGACCAGCAGGCGTTCGCTGCACGAAAGATCATTCATGAAAACTGTCGTGTCGGTCATCATCCGCTCGGGCCTTGGCAAAGCCCGCTCCCTAATGTGTCGGTGAGAGTCTGATAATGAGAAAGATTATCATTTGCAATTAAAATCGACGTGCGTGCCGCCTTATCCCTACTGGACCGCAGCGGTCTGTCTGGATTACGTTACATAACGATGAAAGAGCCGAATTCCCCCGATTCTCCTCTGGCGGATCTATGTCGTCAGCGCGGCCTGAAACTGACAGGCCAACGTCGGACGATTGCCTTCGTCCTGTCTGACAGTGATGACCATCCGGATGTGGAGGAACTGTACCGCCGCGCGGTAGAAGTCGATCCGCGCATTTCAATTGCGACGGTGTACCGCACCGTGCGTCTGTTTGAAGAAAACGGCATCCTGCAGCGCCGTGACTTTGGCGGAGGCCGCGCGCGGTACGAGGTGGCGGATGGCGACCATGGCGACCATTATCACCTGATCGATGCCGATACCGGCAAGGTCATCGAATTCGAAAACGCCGAGCTCGATGCCCTGCTCGATGGAATCGTGCGGCAGATGGGGTATGACCTGGTGACGACCCGCCTGTCGGTTGTCGGGCGCAGGAAGGCGAAGCCGCGCTCACGCGGGTAATTTTTCCACGCCCTGACATGTTGTGGTCAGGGCGTGGATTTCGGGGCCATCCATTGTGGATGGCGGCGTTCGATCCATTCCAGCATGCGCGCGGTCAGCCTGCGCAGGGCGGGCACGTCTTCCGCCAGCAGGATCAGGCCCAGCGGCAGCATCCACAACCCCAGAACCGGTAGGAAGCTCAGCACTCCGCCCGCGATCAGCAGGCATCCCAGAATGGCCCGCAGCCATGTCCGGCCCGGTTGCAGCAGCCAGCGCATGGCCTGTTCCCCCCGCGTGGGCAGGCGGCGCAGCAGCCGTTCCAGCCGTTGCCGGCGCAGCTGTTCAGGGTCCATTTCTGGCGGCGCGGGGCTGCCGGGCGGGCTGGTCGTATTCATGACAATATGATGGCGTGGCGGCCCCTGTCCCGCAACCCGTGCGCGGGAACGTGATGGCGGGTAAGGAAACGGAAAAGGTCCGGATTTTGATATAGTTCAATGCCACCAGAACAATCCGCGCGCCAGTGTTCGGCATGATGCAGTCCCTTTCCCATCCCGTGTGCCGTCCCCCGGCCGCCCGACGCCCCCGCCCCGTGGGGTGGAGCGGCGGTTTGCGGCTGGACGATGCCCGTACCGGCCTGTAAGGGAATTTGTAGAATATGCGCTTTTTCATATCGTATTTCGGGAGCAGTCAATGCCCAGCATAAGCCCATTTGCCGGCAAGCCGGTCGATCCGGACCGTCTTGTCAATATCGATGCCCTGCTTGACGCCTATTATACCCGCAAGCCCGACCCCGCCATTGCGACACAGCGCGTGGCATTTGGTACGTCGGGGCATCGCGGGTCGTCGCTGACCACCAGTTTCAATGAAAACCATATCCTGTCGATCAGTCAGGCGATTGCCGATTACCGCAAGGGCGCGGGCATTACCGGGCCGCTGTTCATTGGCATTGACACCCATGCGCTGTCCCGCCCGGCGTTGAAATCCGCGCTGGAAGTGTTTGCCGCAAACGGCGTGGAGGTCCGTATCGACGTCCATGACGGCTATACCCCCACGCCGGTCATCTCGCACGCGATCCTGACCTATAACCGTGACCGCAGCAGCGGCCTTGCCGATGGCGTGGTGATTACGCCGTCGCACAACCCGCCGGAAGATGGCGGCTATAAGTACAACCCCACCCATGGCGGCCCGGCGGATACCGATATCACCAAGGTGGTGGAAAGTGCGGCCAACGACTACATGGCCAAGAACATGGAAGGCGTGAAGCGCGTTGCGTTCGAGGACGCGCTGAAGGCCCCCACCACAAAGCGCCATGATTACATCACGCCGTATGTGAATGACCTGGCGGCCGTGGTGGACATGGACATCATCCGTGAATCCGGCGTGTCCATCGGCATTGACCCGCTGGGTGGGGCGGCGGTGGATTACTGGCAGCCGATCATTGACAAATACGGCATCAACGCCACGATCGTCAGCAAGGAAGTTGACCCGACCTTCCGCTTCATGACCGCTGACTGGGATGGACAGATCCGCATGGACTGTTCCTCCCCCTACGCCATGGCACGTCTGGTGGGCATGAAGGACAAATTCGACATCGCCTTCGCCAATGATACCGATGCCGACCGCCACGGGATCGTGTCGGGTAAGTACGGGCTCATGAACCCCAATCACTATCTTGCCGTCGCGATTGAATACCTGTTCAACAACCGCGAAAACTGGAATGCCAGCGCGGGCGTGGGCAAGACGGTGGTCAGCAGCAGCATGATCGACCGCGTGGCAAAGGAAATCGGCCGCAAGCTGGTGGAAGTGCCGGTCGGGTTCAAATGGTTTGTTGATGGCCTCTACCACGGCACGCTGGGCTTTGGCGGGGAAGAAAGTGCTGGTGCGTCCTTCCTGCGCCGTGCAGGCACGGTGTGGAGCACGGACAAGGACGGTATCATTCTTGGCCTGCTGGCCGCCGAGATCACGGCCCGTACCAAGCGCACACCCGGTGCTGCGTATGAGGACATGACCAAGCGCCTTGGCACGCCGTACTATGCGCGTATCGACGCCCCGGCCGATCCGGAACAAAAGGCCATCCTGAAAACCCTTTCCCCCGAGCAGATCGGCATGACCGAACTGGCGGGTGAGCCGATCGTCAGCACCCTGACCAATGCACCGGGCAACGGGGCGGCCATTGGCGGGCTGAAGGTTTCGGCAGAAAATGGCTGGTTTGCCGCCCGCCCCTCGGGCACGGAAAACGTCTATAAGATCTACGCTGAAAGCTTCAAGAGCGAGGCGCACCTCAAGGCCATCCAGACCGAGGCACAGGACGCGATTTCCGCGCTGTTCGCCAAGGCAGCCCAGAAAAAGGCTGGCTGATTTTATGATACGCAGCCCATGCGCCGCGATCGGTGCATGAGCTGGTGCCGCCGCCCATTACGGGCAGGCGGCATTTTTTTTAACCTCGCCGCAAAAGTCTGGGTGCAGGCTATCCCGCACGCCATGGAAAAGTTTTGGGTGCCGCCATTTCTGGAAATGGGATACCCAAAACTTTTATTTTTTATCAGATGGTTGATCTGGAACATTCCCTGATGCCGAAGGGGGAATGACCGGCGGCCTGCGGTTGTGCCCAGCCGCCTGCCTGCGTGCCCTGACCACAGCCGTGTCCAACGCGGACAGGAAGGTGGAGCGGTCGGCGCGGGTAAAGCCACGGCTGCCCTGCATGATCGCGCCGGTATCACGCAGGTCCGTCATCAGGTTGCGCATGGCCAGCGCCATGCCAATCGCATCCTGATCCAGTATCCGCCCACGTGGTTCCAGCACGCAGGCCCCGTTTGCCACGCAGCGCGCGGCCAGCGGAATATCGGCGGAAATGACAATGTCATGGGTGGTGGCATGTTCGGCGATCCAGTCATCCGCCACATCCATGCCCTGTGTCACCACCACCCGTTCAATCAGTGGCGTGTCGGGTACCGCAATCATGCGGTTTGACACGACATAGGTATGCAGCCCGTAGCGCAGCGCCACGCGATAGGTCTCGTCCCGCACGGGACAGGCATCGGCATCAATGAAAATCCGGGTCAATGGATTGCTCCGTCGTGCCGGGCTGTGCGGGACATGGGCCAGTACGTGGCGTTGTGGCCGGGATGGGGATACGCTGACATGCCTCTTTCCTATGCCCCGGACGACCGTGATGGCAAGTTCGCGGCAGACGGTCTATGTTCCTTTTCCATAACGAAACCGATCCGGTTGTGCCGGAGGAAGGAGTGTCCGATGTCGCCATGCCGTAGGCTGCTGTCCTGTCTGATGCTTGTGGCGGGTCTTGTATCCGGGGCCAGTTCACGACAGGCGCTGGCGGCGGGTTTTGATATTACGGTGCTTGGCGCGCGTGGCGGTCTGGAGGATGGCAATCTGAGCGCCTACATGATTCATCCCATAGGCGACCCGCGGGCGATCCTGTGTGATGCGGGCACCGTGCTGCACGGATTGCAGGTGGCCGATCAGCGTGGGGCGCTGGATGATACCCGCCTGCCTGCGGATGCGACGGAAACCCGGCCGGGGTTCGTGCTGCACCATGGCATTGCGGCCTACCTGATCAGCCACGCGCATCTGGACCATGTGGCCGGGCTGGTGCTGGTCTCGCCAGATGACAGCGCCAAGTCCATCTATGCCCTGCCCTCCGTCACCACGGTCCTTTCGCGCGACCTGTTCAACGGCGCGGTATGGCCCAATAACGGGGATATCGGGCCCCCTCCTCGGCTGGGACTTTACCATTATCAGGATCTTGCGGCGGGCCAGCCGGTTACGCTGGCCCATACGGGATTGCGGGTGACGGCCTTCCCGCTCAGTCACGGCAGTGTGGAATCAACAGCCTTCCTGCTTCAGTCCGGCACCGATGCCATGCTTTATTTCGGGGATACGGGGGCGGACGCGGTTGAACATGGCACGCGACTGCAGGCCATATGGCAGGCAGTGGCCCCGCTGGTCCGCGCGCACCGGTTGCGGGGTATCGTGATTGAATGTTCATATGATGATACCCGTCCCGACAGCCAGCTATGGGGGCATCTGTCCCCGCGGTGGCTTTTGCGGGAACTGACGGCGTTGCAGGATACCGCACATACGCCGCTGCGCGGGATGCCGGTGCTGGTGGCACATATCAAGCCGTCCCTGCGCAGGGACGCGGATCCGCTTTCGGTCATCCCTGCTGAACTGCGGGAGGGGAACAGGGATCTCGGTGTGAATTTCATCGTGCCGGAACAGGGCATGCGCCTTCAGTGGCGCTGACGGGGGTATTCCATTCATGTCGGCCAGAGGGGATGAACGATAGGATTGTGAAGGGAAAATAATGCGTTTTTACTTCCGGCAGGCAAGGAAATGCGTCACTATTCTCCTTATACGCCAGAGGAGGAGGTCGTCATGCGTTACCTCATGGACCATGCCCGCGAAGGATTTGGTGTCGCGTTGTTGCTGTGCATGCTGGCAGTTGAGCGTTTTTTCCGAAAACAGGCGGTTCGTTAAGGGCTGCCCAGACATTACGGGATGCAGCGGATGGAATATCCTTCCTTCCAGTACCGCTACCGTTGCTGCGTGCGTATGCATGACATGACGTGTGTTGCTCTGCTCGTCAGGCGCTGTCCTGTTTTCACACGCAACCGTGGGGCGGTCCGGCGGTTATCCCCGCTTGAAGGTCAGAATGGCTGGAGGGGAGAAAACCAATGCGAAACCTTGCGCGGATGATGATGATGGTGGCCGTCCTCGGCTGTCTTGCCGGGTGTGACAAGCCGAAGCCCGCCGGTGGCGGGTCGGATGGCGGGGGTGGTCCCGGTGTCAGTACGCACGGCGGCACCGCGCCGCAGCAGTAAACCCGCATGTCAGGCAATGTGGATGTATCTGTCCCCGCATGGCCTGCCTGTGGGCGTTGAACAGGCAGCCCACTGATGAAATTACCGGATCCGCGGGTGTCACCTTTTTGGAAAGACGCTGCCAGAACCATTCGTAAGTGCTTGATTATGGCCGATCGGGCGCGAAAGCGTGCTGTCGCATGATCCATGTCTTTGCTCCGGGGGGATCCGTGCTGTATCAGCACGGTCCCGGAAAGTGAGGACAATAATGGAAGCTGACATGACATGCCCCCAGTGCGGGTGCGAACACGTCTATCCCGACGGAAGCCTGTGGAACTGTCCCGAATGTGGATATGAATGGAACCCCGAGGATGCCGGGATGTCCACGGATGGTAAGGCTGAAGTGCGTGACGCCAACGGCAATGTGCTGGCCGATGGCGACAGTGTTACCGTGATCAAGGACCTGAAGATCAAGGGGGCGTCCTCGGTCATCAAGGGCGGGACGAAAGTGCGCGGCATTCGTCTGGTCGATGCAACGGATGGGCACAACATTGCCTGCAAGATCAGCGGTGTGGGGGCGATCAACCTGAAATCGGAATTCGTGAAGAAGGCCTGAACGGCCTTCCCTGCGGTATGGGCAGGGTCCGGCTGTGGCCTGTCCCCTGCCCTGTCCGGTCAGCCTGCGGCCAGCCCTTCCAGCAGGCGGGCCACGGCCTCGGCGCCCGGATCGGGCACGTCGCGTACCTGTGCGCTGGGCACATAGGCGGCACGTCCGGCGCGGGCGCTGGCCATGGTGGTGGTGGAGTTTGCGCCTTCGCGCGCGGCCTGTGCCACGTCGGGCAGGCCGCCGCCGGTGGCAAGGACTTCCAGCGCGGGATACAGCGCGTCGATCATGGTGCGGTCGCCCGGTTTTGCGCCGCCGCATGCCATCATATGTTCCAGTCCGTCGCGCAATGCCTGCCGCCATGGTTCCGGGCTGCGCCCGGCGGCGGAAAACATGATGGCGAACAGCACGCCACTTGATCCACCCGCATGCTGGGTCAGGATATTGCCGATGGTGGTCATGAGGTGATGCGGGTCGGCCAGCGGCAGGCGGTCGAGTGCCGCCGTAATCTCCCGCGCCGCACCGGCGAAGGTGGAGCCTGCATCCCCATCCCCGATCCGGCCATCCAGTTCG
Source organism: Komagataeibacter oboediens (assembly GCF_003207815.1). Classification (GTDB taxonomy): domain Bacteria; phylum Pseudomonadota; class Alphaproteobacteria; order Acetobacterales; family Acetobacteraceae; genus Komagataeibacter; species Komagataeibacter oboediens. The sequence goes on from NZ_NKTX01000005.1 coordinate 146,705, forward strand.
TTCAGCGCCTTTTCATTGGCGACCAGCACCTGCGCCCCGCGTTCCAGAACACCACGCAGCGCGGGATTGGGCGTGGCGGGATACGGGAAGGCATCGGGCATGGGCGGCATGGGCGCTATCGCGGGGCTGCCCAGCGGGGCGATGCCCGGCCATGCGCGCGGCTGTGCCGCGGCCTGCAGCGCCGTGGTGATGGCTTCGTCCAGTTCGATCAGCGTGATTGAAAAGCCGTTCATGTCCAGCGCGGTCATAAGCGGTGCCGGGCCAATGACGTGGGAAACCCGGCGTGCCAGTGGCGTGTGGCTGAAGGCTTCCAGCAGCAGCGCCATCTCCACTTCCGGAACCGCGCCCAGATTGTTCAGCACCAGTGCGAAGCGGGTGTTGCGCACGGTCGTGGGCAGGCTGGCCTCCAGTGTGTCGGCGGCCGTGCGCATCAGGTCATCCGCGCGGGCCAGGGTAATGCGCTGGGCACCGGGTTCGCCATGAATGCCAAGCCCCAGTTCGGCCTGATCGGCGGACAGGCGGCTGGCGCGATCGGGTTCGTAGGGATTGCAGTCCTCCAGCGCCAGGCCGATTGTGCGCATCCGCCTGGCGCCGTCGCGTACGAATTCCGCAACCCGGGTCAGCGGCCAGCCCTGCATCGCGCCATATCCCGCCAGCTTGTGCGCCAGCACCGTGCCCGCGACCCCGCGCGGTGTGGCAGAGTCCGGCAGGGCGATGTCGTCACCCACAATCACCATTTCCACCTGTTTGCCCAGCGCACGCGCACGTTCTGCGGCCAGGCCGAAATTCAGTCGGTCTCCCGTATAGTTCTTGACCACCAGCAGGCAGCCTGCATCCCCCGTTGTGGCAAGGATGGCTGCCACGATTGCGTCAACACATGGCGAGGCAAACAGCGCGCCGCAGACCGCAGCCGTCAGCATGCCACGGCCAACAAACCCGGCATGGGCGGGTTCATGCCCGGACCCACCGCCCGAAATGACCGCAACCTGGGTGCGGTCGGGTTCGCGCTGCATGACGACGCAGGTATCGGGATAGCCATCCAGCCGGCACAGGTGGCTACCCGCGGCCGAGCGCAGGAACCCGTCCAGGGCTTCGGTGACAATGGTTTCGCGCGTGTTGAAAAACCGCTTCATCAGTTTGCTTTCTCCCTCGGCGGGCCATGCCGGGCATGGCGGCAGGCGACTATGGCCGTTAATGCCACCCAAGCAAAACAACGGAATATGTCATTCGTGGGTTGCGCCAGATGCGGGCCACCCGTCAGGCCGGGCCTGCGCCGGGGGGAATGTGGTCGGGATCATCGGGGTGATTGAGCTTGCGGTGCGGATCATCCAGCCCTGGCACGCGGCCATGATGGCCGAAATTGACCAGTCGTGCCTCCAGCAGGTGCAGCTTGCCCAGAAGATTCATGCGAATGGCCATGACCGCAAGCGATGCCCCCGCGAAGGGGCCAACCACATAGATCCACAGCCCCGTCCACTGCCCCGCGAACAGAGCGGGCGCCAATGTGCGCGCGAAATTGACGCTGTTGCCCGACAGCCATGCGGTAATCGGGTTCATGATCAGGAAAAACAGGCCGCCCGACCATGGTGTGATGAACTTCCATTTCGGGTGGGCCGCCAGCCAGTACAGCATGGCGATCAGGGCCGCGGTCACGAACATTTCCGACCACATCGCCCACCAGATCGAAATGTGACCATATGGCACGGTCGCCCCGTAACGTACAGCCACGGCCATATGACCCCACCATGTGATCATCCGGCCTGCCTCATATACTGCAGCCGTGCCAAGGAAGGCGCCAATGACCTGCGCGATCATGTAGTTTAGCGCATCGACCCCCCCGATCCGTCTGGCTAGCGAAAATGCCAGCGTGACGGACGGGTTGATATGCGCCCCGCTGACCTTGCCAAATGGTGTCATGGCCGCCGCTGTGCCCGACAGGCCGAAGCACAGTCCGCATAGTGCGGTCTGTATGTAGGGGTGATGCATGAGCGGCCATGAAAACGGGCTGCCGGGTGCGGTCAGCAGGATGACGGCGCTCAGGCCGAGCATCATGAGGATGGCGGTGGCGATCGCCTCGCAGAAATACAGTTTCCAGTGAAACGGGTTATGCGGGTGCGGGTCGCCTGCCAGCGGTCGGTCATGCACATGAATATGCAGATAAGGCAGATGCAGGTGCGGCAGGCGCATGGCCGGTGTCCTTGTTTATGCAACATGGGGCCGGCGTAAATGGGCATGGGGGAAGGGTCAGCTTCCGGTGCGCGCCGGTGATGGGGGCGACCATAGCAGCCCCCGCACCTGACGGGTCCGGTTTTGGCACAATCCAGTCATGCCATCACGAATTCGAAATCGGGCTACACCTGTTCCTGTGGGATCGAAGCATCAAGGGCGGCCTGTAATATGTAGGCCGCCGCCATCTGGTCCACCACTTCGCCCCGGCGCTGCCGGGTCATGTCGGCTTCCGAAATCAGGAACCGGTTCACGGCAGATGACGACAGCCGTTCATCCCACATCGCGGCCGGCAGTCCCGTCATGTCCGACAGGTTCAGCGTCCAGTCCCGCGCCGCCTGTGCCGCCGGGCCAAAGCTGCCATCCAGCGACAGCGGCAGCCCGACCACCAGTCCCCCCACGTCCTGCGCACGCGCGATCCGGCTGATTTCGGCCGCCACGACCGACAGTTTTCCGCGTTTCAGCCCCATATGGGGGGATGCCAGCATCAGCCCCACATCCGACAGGGCGATGCCGATCGTCTTCTTTCCGGGGTCAAGGCCAAGCAGGCGCTGATGGGGGCGCAGGGCCGCGCGCAGATCGCATATGTTGAACAGGGGCATGGTCGGGGGTATGTTCCTTCTCGGTCCTGCGCCGCAGGATATTCTTCCCCTGTTACGATGGAAAGTTATTGCTTCATGTCGCTTGATCCCGCGACCGTCCGCCGCATTGCCAGACTGGCACGGATTGGTATTGACGAGTCTGATCTTCCTGCCCTGCAAGGGGAGCTTAACGGGATCCTCGGCTGGGTCGAGCAGCTGAACGAGGTCGATGTCGAAGGGGTCACCCCCATGGTCGGCACGGGGCACGCGGCCCTGCGCACGCGGCCTGACGTGGTGACCGACGGCAACTGCCGCGATGCCGTGCTGTCCAATGCGCCCGATGCCGTTGGCCCCTTCTATACCGTGCCCAAGGTTGTTGAATAAGATGAGCCTGACCGAACTGACAATTGCCGATGCGGCAGCAGGACTGCGCGCGCGCAAATTCAGCGCCGTGGAACTGGTGCGCGCGCATACGGACGCCATTACGGCGCTGAACCCGCGGCTGAACGCCTACATCACCCCCACGGCCGATGCGGCGCTGCAGGCCGCATCCCATGCGGATGAGGCGCTGGCGAAAAATGAGGCCAGGCCCCTGACCGGGATCCCGCTGGGGATCAAGGACCTGTTCTGCACCCATGGCGTGCGGACCACGGCGGCCAGCAATATCCTGAAGAACTTCGTGCCCCCCTATGAAAGCACGGTGACGGCCAACCTGCTGCGTGATGGCGCGGTGTTTGTCGGCAAGACCAATCTGGACGAATTCGCGATGGGGTCGGCCAACATCACCTCCGCTTTCGGCCCGGTGGAAAATCCGTGGAAGCGCAATGGTGACGCCGAAACCAAACTGGTACCCGGCGGGTCGTCGGGTGGTTCGGCTGCCGCGGTGGCTGCGGGCCTTGCCATGGGTGCGACCGGCACCGATACCGGCGGGTCAATCCGGCAGCCTGCCGCCTATTGCGGCATTGTCGGACTGAAGCCGACCTATGGTCGGTGCAGCCGGTTTGGCACCATTGCCTATGCCTCGTCACTGGATCAGGCAGGTCCCATGGCGCGCAGCGTGCGCGACTGCGCGATCATGCTGCAGTCCATGGCGGGGTTCGACCCTCGTGACAGCACCAGCGTGAACTGCGACGTGCCGGATTATTCTGCAGCTGTTGGCCGCAGCCTGAAGGGGCTGAAGGTCGGTATCCCCGCTGAATACCGTGCCGAGGGCCTGTCCGCCGAGATCGAGGCGGCATGGCAGCAGGGTATCGAATGGCTGAAGGCCGCAGGGTGCGAGATTGTCGATGTCTCCCTGCCCCACACAAAATACGGCCTGGCCACCTATTATATTGTCGCCCCTGCCGAATGTTCGTCCAACCTGGCCCGTTATGATGGCCTGCGCTTTGGCGAACGCGTACCTGGCGATACGCTGGATGCCATGTATGAAGCCACTCGTCGCGCGGGCTTTGGCCCCGAGGTGCGCCGCCGTATCATGATGGGAACATATGTGCTTTCAGCAGGTTACTACGATGCCTACTACCTGAAGGCGCAGAAGGTCCGTAGCCTGATCCGTCGCGACTTTACCGAAAGTTTCCAGAAGGTTGACGTATTGCTGACCCCCACGGCGCCGACGCCCGCGTTCGCGCAGGGGGAAAAGACGGATGATCCGGTCCAGATGTACCTGAACGATATTTTCACCGTGCCGGCATCCATGGCTGGCATGCCCGCCATGTCCGTGCCCGTTGGGCTTGGTGCTACCGGTCTGCCGCTCGGCCTGCAGCTGATCGGTCGTCCGTTTGATGAGGAAACCCTGCTTGCCGCAGGCAGCGCGCTGGAAAATGCGGCGGGCTTCACCCACCGGCCTGCCATCCGTGCGGAGGGCGCGAAATGAGCTACACACTCGAAGGCCGGACCGGCACGTGGGAAATCGTGGTGGGCCTTGAAGTCCACGCGCAGGTCATCAGCCACTCCAAGCTGTTTTCTGGTGCCTCCGCTTCCTATGGCGGGGAACCCAATACCCATGTCAGCCTTGTTGATGCAGGTTTTCCCGGCATGCTGCCGGTCCTGAACCATGAATGCGTGGCGCAGGCCATCCGCACTGGCCTTGGGCTGCGCGCGCGCATCAATCTGGAAAGCCGGTTTGATCGCAAGAACTATTTTTATGCCGATCTGCCGACCGGTTACCAGATCAGCCAGTTCACCCATCCCATCGTGGGCGAAGGCACGGTCGAGATCGAGCTGAGCGACGGGACGGTGCGCCATATCGGCATCACGCGCCTGCATATGGAACAGGATGCAGGCAAGTCCATGCATGATCAGGACCCGACGCGGTCCTTCATTGACCTGAACCGTGCTGGCGTTGCCCTGATGGAAATCGTCAGCGAACCCGATATCCGCAGTCCGGAGGAAGCTGGCGCCTACCTGCGCAAGCTGCGCCAGATCCTGCGTTATCTTGGCACGTGCGATGGGAATATGGAGGAAGGGTCCATGCGTGCTGACGTGAACGTGTCGGTGCGCAAGGCGGGCGAGCCGTTCCGTACGCGCTGCGAGATCAAGAACGTCAACTCCATTCGCTATGTCATGCATGCGATCGAGGTCGAGGCCACGCGCCAGATCGAGGTGTGGGAAGATGGTGGCGAGGTCGATCAGGAAACCCGCCTCTTTGATCCGTCACGCAACGAAACCCGTTCGCTGCGCAGCAAGGAAGACGCGCACGACTACCGCTACTTCCCCGACCCCGACCTGCTGCCGCTGGTGGTGGAGCAGGCATGGGTGGATGAACTCGAGCGTGAGCTGCCCGAACTGCCCGACGACAAGCGTGACCGTTTTATCAGGCAGTATGGCATTCCCCGTTACGACGCCAGCGTGCTGGTGGCCGAGCAGGCTATTGCCGACTACTACGAGGAAGTGGCGAAGGGCCGCGATGCCCGCCTTGCCGCCAACTGGGTCACGGGTGACCTGTTTGGTGCGCTGAACCGCACGGGCCGCAGCATTCAGGACACCCCGATTTCGGCGCAGGCGCTGGGGGGGATGCTGGATCTCATGGCTGACGGGACAATCAATGGCAAGATTGCCAAGGAAGTCTTTGAGGACATGCTGGAAACCGGCGACAGTGCAGCCGATATCGTGGAGCGCAAGGGCCTGAAACAGGTCACCGACACCGGTGCGATTGACGCGGCCGTGGCCGACGTTCTGGCGCGCAATGCGGACAAGGTGGAAGAATACCGTGGCGGCAAGGATCGGCTGTTCGGATTTTTCGTGGGCCAGGTGATGAAAGCCATGGCTGGCAAGGCCAATCCGGCCATTGTGAATGAGGCCCTGAAAAAAGTTCTGTAAAAACGGGCTTTAGCGCATTTTGGGGCTTTGCAGGGTTGCAGCAACACGCTAAAAGCAGCCCTGCAAACGCCGTGTTACTTATAATGCGCGCTCTTCGGCGGAGGGGTGGCCGAGTGGCTGAAGGCGGCGGTTTGCTAAACCGTTATACGATGTCAAGTCGTATCGAGGGTTCGAATCCCTTCCCCTCCGCCAATTCCCCTTTTTATTCAATGTCATAGCCTGCCAAAAATGGCGGAATTCTGCGGAATTCACGCCATTTCGTGTTGCATGCTGATGCATGGAATTGCATCCTATCCCACATCTCGCGTGGTAAGAAGTGTGGGATAAAAATGGGACGTCTTTCCGCAACAACCGTGAAGGCCATCAGGGAGCCGGGTCGCTATGGCGACGGCGACGGGCTCTATCTCGTCATCAGCCCACGGGGTGGCAAATCCTGGGTCTGCCGGGTCCAGAAAAACGGCAAGCGGCGTGACATCGGCCTCGGCAGC
>NZ_NKTX01000060.1 GCF_003207815.1 Komagataeibacter oboediens
GCGACCCTTCCGCTACATCCGTCAGGACTTCTTCCTTGGCCGCAGTTTCCATGATCTCGATGACCTCAACGCCCAGTTCGACGTCTGGCGCGCGGATATCGCCAACGCGCGGGCACATGCCACCACCGGGCGGATCGTGCAGGAGCATTTTGCACAGGAGCAGCCCCATCTGCATCCATTGCCTGCCCTGCGCTACGATGCTGTCCTGAGCGTCGAGCGGCGGATCAGCCGCGAGGGGATGGTGGCGGTGGCCGGCAATTATTACAGTGTGCCTGACACTGCCCGCCGTCGCGTGGTCGAGATCCAGCACCATACACATGAAGTCCTGATCTTCGAGGAAGGGAAACTCATCGCCCGGCATCCCGTGCTGGAAGGCAAAAACCGTAAGCGGATCGAGCCAGGCCACCGCAAGGCCCCACCGGTTCAACACGCCGAGATGTTGCCGACGACACCGGCGGTGCCGATCCTCCAGCGTCCTCTGGCTTTCTACGGCGCGGTGGGTGAACGCCTGGCCAACATCAATGCCAAAGGGACCGCATGATGTCTGTCACCGAACGCATCCGACAAAGCCTGCTGGCTCTCCATATGGCACGCGCCCTCGAAACGCTTGATCACACGCTGGGCAGGCTGGAAAAGGGCGAGATCAGCGCCATCGAGGCCATCGACGATCTGCTGGCCGAAGAACTGAACCTGCGCGAGGGACGGCGCATCAGCGTAGCACTGCGCACCGCCCGCCTCATGCCGATCAAAACTATCGAGAGCTTCGACTTCTCGTTCCAGCCTTCACTCGACAGGCATCGCATCACCGCGCTGGCCCAGCTCGAGTTCATCAATCGGGCCGAGGTGTTGCATTTTCTGGGCCCGCCAGGCACCGGAAAATCCCATCTGGCCACAGCCATCGGCGTGGCCGCCGTCAGGGCCGGACGCAGCGTCTATCGCTGCTCTCTGGCAGAACTGCTCGAGGCGCTCACCAGAGCCGAACGCGAGGGGCGTCTGGCCGAGAAAATTCGCTTCTACACGCGGGCTTCGCTGCTGATCGTCGATGAAATTGGCTACCTGCCAATCACGCCAGGTGGTGCCAACCTCTTCTTCCAGCTGGTCAATGCCCGCTACGAAAAGGGAGCGATGATCCTGACCTCCAATCGCGGTTTTGCCGAGTGGGGCGAGGTCTTCGGCGACCCGGTCGTCGCCACCGCGCTGCTCGACCGGCTACTTCACCATGCTGTCGTCGTCCACATCGAAGGTGCCAGCTATCGCCTGCGCCAGCATGCCGATCTGATCCCCGAGCATACACGGGCCCACGCCAATCTGATGCCACCGGCAGCGCCAAAGCGCCGCGGTAGGCCCCCAAAGCATGGAGCTATCGATCACCTCAATGGCTGATCACCATATCCGTGCTGGGGAATTTTCCGACAGCACATGTGGGGAATTTTGAAACAGCATTTACATCCTCGACGAACTGGGATACCTGCCCTTTGCCCAGTCTGGCGGACAGTTGCTGTTCCATATGATCAGCCGCCTTTATGAACAGACCTCGGTCATTGTCACCACGAACCTGTCCTTCGGTGAATGGGCCAGTGTATTCGCCGACGCCAAGATGACCACGGCACTGCTCGACCGTCTGACCCATCACTGCGACATCATCGAGACAGGGAACGAAAGCTGGCGGTTCAGGAACCGTAACTGAACCTCTCTCCAGATCCATACCTGCCCCGGCCTGTCTCCTTACGCCTACGGCTTCAGGAGACAGGCCGGGCCTTCAACAGGGGGTTAATATTGCATGCCGATCAGGGGTTATTTTTGAGTGCCGATTGACACTCGAGCGCATCGCTGTCGGACGTGCCTGCTGTCGTTGTCTCGGTGACGGCGCCGCTTCCGCTGGTGGCCTGGGCTGTCCCCGTCGTGTCCGGGGTCCAGCCACCGAGCCCCGGTTCCTGATAGGTTGCGTTGACATGTGTCGGGAGGCCGCCGGGCACGTTTACTGTCTGTGCGTGCCCGATGGGGGGCATGACGAAGCCGCACGTCACAAGGACCACGGTCGCTTGCGCCGTGCGGCGGCATGGAAAGGGGAGCCGGATCACCTTGGCCTCCTGTTGCGAGGCGGACAGGATCGGCCAGCATCATGCGACCTGTGTCAGTACTTCGTACGGCGTTTCGGTTCCGGCCGTGAGCGTGCCCGTTGTGGACACGCTCACGGCATCCGTCCGAGCGCAAATCCCGCTATCAGGACGATGGAGCTGTAGCCCAGGATGCGAAAGGCCGTCTCTAGGTTGTACCGTCTGGTCATGGCCGTGGCCTGGCTCTCGATGGCGCCCCTTAATCCTTTCGTCATATCCGCCGTGATCGTGAGGAGTTTCTTCTCGACCAGTTTTTCGTTGATGGTGCGCAGCGTGTGCACGGCTTCAATCCCGTCGCGCAACTGCTCGCGGATGACCACGGTATCGTCGGCGAGTGCCCTGCGCTGCTGCTCTGCGATCAGCCTGGCTTCCGTGACGGAACGGATCGACGCGCGTCGTGCCTCTATGGCCAGCATGCCAATCTGGTCCAGCGTGACAATCAGCGCGGAGATCACTTCCGCTTCGGGTGCGATCGGGCGGGAAATCCACTGATTGGCAACCCGCCGCAGGTTATCGACGTGCTCGGCAAACGCACGATCCGCGTCTTCGATTTCGTTCGGCGCTGTCATCACACACCAACCCCCATAACTTCTGGCAGGCCTGCGGGCATCCACGGCAGATAATCGGGGCCAAGTGCTGCAAGAAACTTCGGCACGTCGCGCCTCAGCCACCGGCTGACGCGACACCGGTCGAAAAACGAACTTGTCGGAAAGCCGTGGACCGGCCTGTTCGCCGCAAAGTCCATGAAAGACTGCCCTCGGTCCGAGACACGCTTTATCCCGTCAAGCGCAGGAAACACCCCGTAGACAGCCCCGCGGCCAAGTGCGCCCTCGATTGCGGGATATTGGAGGATATGCCGGATTTCCTCTGAAGCATCGACGCGCCCGCTAAGCAGGGCCTCGTTAATGACAATGACGGTGTTCTTGGGAATAAAGCCCCGGTTTGCCTGCAGGTCTTCAAGATAGTCGATATCGGCATGTTCCGAGCCGATCATGAAAACCGTGACAAGATTGATCCCGAGTTCCTCAAGCTGTGCAACGAGCGGGGAGGCCTTTACCAGTTCATGAACCGCCGTCCAGCCGCCACCGATGTCAAGAATCGCGTCGTTCTGGGTTTCCACCAGCTGCTCGATCCTCTGTTCCAGCCAGGCCGCCTGTCCCTTGGCCGTTATGGTCGCAGGTTCCAGGACGTAATCACCCAGAGAGGCGATAGTATTGGACTTGTTGAGTGAATCCGTATTCCAGATTTCCGGGTGGCCTCCCTGCTGCTGGGTCAGTTCCGTGAGGACCTTGAGGAATGTCGTTTTTCCAACCCTCTGGCGTCCGATTGCCATCATGAGGGTCGGTTGCGCCTTTACGGTCTCTTTCGCTGCGGTCTTCGGTTCGCGTGCCGTCATGTTTCATTCCTGATGAAAGCCGGGTTCCTGCAACCGTCGCCGGTTTTCCAGATCCCGAATGATCTCTTCGGCCCGTGCGCGACCCCGGCGACGGATTTCTTCCTCGTCCAGGTCTGCTACTGACGCCTCGGGAATGGTCGTTGGTAATGATGCGACCTGGGATGGCTTTTTTTGGAGGGAAGCAATTTCTGCCGGCACGGCTGCTTCGGCAAGAGATAGGCTTCCGTGTTTCCCGTCAATGATATCGGGTTTCCAGTCTTTAGACTGTCGACTGGGCAGGAGCTGCTTCTGGTTTTTTCGGACGATATCGTGGGATCGCCCGGCATGGGCACGCCGGACTCGAGCCCATGTCTTGGCGGCCGTCTTGCGGGTGATTTCCTTGTTCTCGACCGTTCCGGTTATCCCATCCTCGTGTGCGATCTCGATGAAGATATCCCAAGCGCGGATTGTCTGACGCGCTTCCGAGATGTCCTCGAAATTCTCCATCATCCAGCGGTAAAGTGGCGAGACTTTCTGTCCTTGCCGACCACGAATTTTTTCTCCGGCCACGCGTCGGATGAAACGGTTTCCGCCTGTCTGTGAGTCCATTTCCGTCACGTCGTTTCTCCTGCAGGCCGTGTCAGTGGCTGTACCGGTGTGAGGTAATCGCTGCGTGGACGTCGGGTGGCGCATTTTTGGTCCCGGTACGAACCCTTTATGAACCCCCACTGGACCCATTTCAACGACGTCTTGGCACCTGCCCGGGGTGGGACCGGTACCACCTTTGGAACCGGGTCGGACCCGGCCTGATAGAGGCTCTTCATACACCATTGCACCGTTGGTGCGGGACGTTCCGTAGCGACGATCTGAGGCCGAAAAAAAGATATAAAGTAATCTTTGCGCCCTTGGGGTGAGTATAGCGATCTGATAGAATAAACCGCTTTGTGGAAAGGGAGAGGTGTTCATGCGTCCGTCTGAAGCCGTTGCCCTGCATCGTCACTCCATCATTGGACTGGCCCGGCAATGGAAACTCGATAATCCCCGGGTCTTTGGCTCCGTTGTGCATGGCCTGGATCGGGATGGAAGTGATCTGGACCTGCTGGTTGATGCGCCCGAGGGAATCACCCTTTTTGACCTGGGCGGACTGCAAAGCGATCTCGAAGATCTTCTGGGACTAGCAGTTGATCTCCGGACGCCCGAAGATCTGCCCTTAGCCTTCCGGGATGAGGTTCTGTCTGAAGCGCGTGCCTTGTGAGTCGTCATTTTCGTTTGACTGACTATCTGGGACATATGCACGAGGCAGCGACCGACGCCCGCTCCTTCGTGCAAGGCATGGCGGTCGAAGATTTTCTGAAGGATCGCAGGACCCAGCAGGCCGTTGTCATGAGCCTGCTTATCCTTGGGGAAGCGACGACCAAAGTTATGGCTGCCTACCCGGATGACGTAGCGCGTTATCCGCATATTCCGTGGAGGCAAATGCGCGGAATGCGGAACCGGATCGCGCACGGCTATTTCGAGATCAATTATGGGATTGTTTGGCGTACGGTAGAAGAGGCTTTGCCTGCCCTGATCGCTCAATTGGAGCATCTCCTGCAGAGATCATCCTGAGGATTTCATTTTGAGGGCAGGATGGTGGGCTATCTGATGAACGGCTTCGGCCGTTACGTCCGGTCCCACTAAGCGGTGTCCTCAGTCCAATATGACCTACCTGTATCATGTCAGGGCGCTGACCCGTAATCGATGCAGCCTGCGTGTCAGTCCGGGGATAAAGCAAATGTGTGACTGCATGCGATCGTAATGCGTCCTGGAACCGCAATCGTAAATTCGCGATATTTTCCAATGGTCCTCAATCAAGGATCGATCATAGGAGCGTAGTCGCCAGACCGACCTGGGGCCCCGCTTCGGCAAGACGACGATCCAGGGTACATAATGTCGCGCCATGATCCGCACAAACTGCCAGATGGAGGGCGTCTCCGGCACGCAGACCCAGAGCATACTGATCGGAAAATCTTGCCGCCGTCCGGAAGTTCTGACTGGTCACAGGCATGACACCAAAGCTTTCTGTGCGAAGACGGGTGAACATGGCCAGGCTGTTTGCTCGATCTGTGACGGTAATCTGGCCCATGCGAAGCTTGATCGACAGGGCTGAAGAAAACTCGGTGACAACCCAGTCACTGATGGAAAGATCTTCAGGTGCCTGGGCGCCAAGCCAGTCCTGCATCCGGGTTGTCTCTTCCTCATTGGTCAGAGCCGCCACAAGAACCGATGTATCGAGATAAAGACTCAATACCTTGCCTCATCACGCATCGCGCGAACAGTTTCTGCAGCAGGTTCCCTTTGCGGCGTCATAATGCTGGTAAGTGAACGAAGAGCACTCACTGCAATGGGTTTACGTACTGGCTCCGCCTTGACGAGTTGTGCGACGACCTTGCCGCGACGAAGAATACGAACGGACTCTCCTTCCTTCGCCAGATCAACCAGACGACTGAGATGGGCTTTGGCTTCCACTAGGTTGACGGTCTGCATTTCGGGCTCCGAACCATTAAACTGGTCACTTTATAGCGAAAAAATGTCGCCCTACCAAACGGAATATGCGTCTGACGATGAGAGCGATGCTCGCGGAATTCAGACGAGCAGGATGATGCTTTCCTATACGCCTGGTGGGATGCCGACCCCGTTTACAAGTCCAATCCCACGTTTCTGGCAACTCTTCGTCTCGCCCGTGCTCTGGAGATTAACCCGGCGGTTTTGGTGGAGCTGGAAGAATAGCACGCCGACTGCCGAGAATCTGAATCTTATCCGGACAACAGGCTCTGTTCACGTAATAAGACATGGTGATCATCGTTGACCAAGTTGGGCATGGCTTCCCCATCTTTTTGGCAGGGGAAGCATTGGGTTGTCGATGTAGCAAGTGACATCTTATGACTACTGCCTAAACACGACGTTCGGACGGAGCCATTACCGCGTGAACGTCGCGGGGAATCAGTTCGTCAGACAAACCCGTGGTGTCACCTTGGTAGCGTCGACAAGTGCGGGATCCGTCTGGATGCGGCAGGTGCAGGTCGTAACCCGGGAGCACATGTTGATTTGCTGTTCCGGCCTGCGCAAAAGTCACCTTTTGCGCAGGCGCGGGCAATGAAAGATGCCTCGGGCAGAAGAAAATCAGTAAAGTCGCGTGATGCTACGTCACACTTTCCCATGTTCTGACGTGGGATGCGATGAAGATGAGCGAGACAACCGGGAGGCAAGGCACATTCCCAATCCGGGGCGACGACCTGTGGGAACGGCTGCGGGCGATTGAGGACAAATTGTCACTGATCATTGAACTCCTCTCGCCGGAAGATTCCGACGGGCCCACGCTTGATGAGATTCTCGGCCGATTGGTAACCTTGATCGCAGCCCAGAACCCGATGCTCAGACGTATTGATCTTACAACCGGCAGGTTGTTCGACATTCAGGAGGGGGGGACGCCCCGCTCCGCCCGGCCCGACGATGAGGATGGAGCCGATGCCTGATGATGACGTTCCGGAAAATCTCGGCTGAGAGCAGCGGTCGCCTGATCACTGCCTATTTCACGCAGGAACTGCCAGATCCAGAGCACGACTTCCGTGCCCAGCCCGGAAAAGTGCCTGACGCGGATGGTGGCCGACTGACCAGCTATTACACCGGTCGCGACGGGCGGGCCTCGTGGCGACCGGACATGCAGCCCAAGATCGCGGCGGCTCTTGGCATTGATCCGAAGACACCACCGAAGAACGCGCAACTCAATCGCCTGTTTGAAGCAAAGAGGGCCGATAATGGCGAGGACTGGTCAAGGAACGCCCGCAAGATCAGTGCCTATGATCTGACTTTGGCGCCACACAAATCAGTTACCCTTGCGGCCGAGTTCGCGCCGACCGAGGCCGAGAGGGCAGCCATCTGGCACGCCATTGATCGGGCAAACGACGCGACAATGCTCTATGTCGCGCGGGAAATCGGCTTCGCACGGCGCGGTCATGGGGGCGAAGATGGTGCCGACCCGGGCGAGGTCGCCTGGGTGTCATTCCGGCATGATACCGCGCGCCCGACAGTCGAGGCGCGTGACGCGGGGACAGGCCAGACCTATCTTATCGATACGCCAGCAGGCGGCGATCCCCATGCCCATATCCATAACGCCCTGTTCAATGTCGTGGTCACGGAAGAGGGGCATGTGGGTTCACTCGACACGAAGCGGCTGCGATCGCGCATTCACGAATTTGGAGCATATTTCCAGGCACAACTCGCTGATGAACTGCGCCGGATCGGCATCGCCCAGCAATACGATGCGAATGAACAGGCGACGGTCATCTCGGCCGTACCGCAGGATATATCGGATTTCTTCAGCAAGGGACGACGCAACGTCATCAGGGCGGCCAAGGAGTACGCCGCGGCGGAAGGAGCGGACTGGGCGCATATGCCGATCGAACGCAAGCGCCGCATCCTGTCCATGGCCGGCCTGGCAGCCCGGCTCGACAAGGACAAAGGCACGAGCGACCATGAAATATGGCGAGAACAGGCCAGGCGTCTTGGCTGGGAGGAAAAAAGCCTGCTTGGCACGCCAGTAGCGCCCGTGGGCACCAGGGAACAACGATACGATATTGCCTACCGTTTCGCTGCGCGCCATCTCGCGAGGGAGTTTGCAACAGCCGCCGTGATCGATCACGACAAGCTCAGAACGTATGCGGCCCGGGGCCTGATCGGCACCAGCATCGAGGGTGGGGTGAAGGACATTGATCATGTCGTGGCCCTTATTGAACAGTGTGGTCTCGAACTCGGCGGGGAACGGGTCTCGCTGATTCAGGAGATGCGCGGCGACAGGTTGAGGGTGACGAATTCCGCTCAGATCGCCATCGAGGAGGATCTCGCGATTCAGGCAGCTCGTGCGTCAGGAGACCGAAGCTGGGCGCTGTCGGACCGCCAGATCACGGAAGCGATCGGACGATCATCCCTCGACTTTGCAAGCGATCATGGAAAGACCCAGAAGGCCGCTATCTACGCTCTTGGCCGGGGCGGCGCGCTCTCCATGCTCACCGGTGTCGCGGGCTCCGGAAAGACGGCGCTGCTGTCTCCGCTGGTTGATGCGTGGAAACATGATACGCGTTATGACACGAATGGTCGCAGGGTTATCGGGATTGCCAATGCCTGGCGCCAGGCGGACGCATTACGTGAGGCCGGCATCTTTGACACAAGCGCTATGCTGCCTTTTCTGGCGCGGCTGGAGCGGGGTGACGTTGATGTGGACCAGAATACGGTGCTGGTGATTGACGAGGTCGGTCAGGTCGGCCCGCGCCAGATGCTTCGCCTGTTACAGTTGCAGCGTGATACTGGTTGCACGGTCAAGGCGCTGGGTGACCACGAGCAGGCGCAGAATATCGAGGCAGGAGACTCCATCGAGATGCTGCGCCGGGTCCTGGATCCGGAAGATATGCCTGAGCTTCTGTCCAGTGTCCGGCAGGTATCTGCAAGAAATCGCCAGATTGCTGATCTGTTTCGTGGCGCAGAGCCGGAAGAGAGCGATCTGGAAGCCCACGAGTTCAGGGGGGCTGCGGCAAATGCGCATACGGACGAGGAAAATGATGACGACGTCCGTAACAGGTTCCATCTGAAGGAAGTCCGGGATGCGATCGATATGAAACGGGCGGATGGAACGATCCGTCTGGTCGGTGGCGATCATGAGGAAGTCCTGCAGGATATTGCCCGGCTGTATGTCACGCGTCGCGATGCCCTGATAGCCGAGGGTGCCGGCCTGCGGCGAGGCCGGACCAAGACGATCAGCATGTCGGCGCTGACCAATCAGGACGCTGCCGATCTGAGTCGCGCAGTCCGCAGGATTCTGCAGGAGCGCGGCGAGATCTCGACGCATGAAATCACCGTGCAGGCTATTGATCAGCGTGGCGAAACCTATGATCTCGCGATTGCTACGGGCGACCGGCTTCGGCTGTATCGTCGGACATGGGGCAGCGTGGACGGAAAGGGCGCCACAGTCGGAAATAACGGTGATGTGGTGGAGGTTCTGGCTCATGGCGATGCGGGGCTTCGCGTCCGCACGAAGGACGGGCTTGTTGCCGATGTCGAATGGCGGCGGTTTCGTGATGTGAAGACAGGTCGGGTACTGCTGGGGTTCGGACATGCCATGACGATTGATGCGGCACAGGGGCTTACTTCAGATGAGCACGTCAACGCCCTGCCGCGAGGCGTCGAACTGGCGACGGGATTTACCTCATACGTCGCGGAAAGCCGGGCGCGTGGAACCACATGGACCATGATCTCCGATGGCGCGACGTTTGAGGCGGTCCGGAACCAGAGGGCGCTCGGGGATACGACGCCCATCACCAGTGACGATCTGTGGAATCACGTGGCAAAGAAAATGGCGCATAAACCATATAAATCATTGGGCACGGATCTGGTTGCCCGAACCCGCAAGGCCCGGGATGCGAGGATCCGGGAACTGATCGCGCTTGGGCGCACGCAGGAGACACTGATGAAGTCAGGTCGCCCATATGGCAGGGAGATTATTCTGGAGACCCAGGCGCGTCTGGCCGAGCGCTTGCATAAGGCGCGTCTGGCCGAGATCGACGCCAGGCTGCAGGTCATGATCAGGAACGCACCAGCGGTCATGACGGGTGCGGAACAGACGCTTCGGAGCCAACGGGCTGCTCAGGTGCTGGGCAGGCGTTCCCATGTGCCATATGCGTCGCCAGGCGCCGCCAGCTAGAGCGTCCGGCTTTCTGCTGTTCTCACCCGAATTTGGATCCTGCCGACAGTGCGCCATACCGCGACAACATCTCAGATCTGACGCACGCTTTGGTCATTTGCGCAACGAAGTCGGCTGGGTATCGTTAGGTAGGCGGGGAGCAGCAGATAGCAGGTCAATGATGGACGATGTGTCTTTCCGGGGAGATCCTGATCCGTTCGACTGTTGGTTGAAAAACGAATTGCGTGCCCGGTTCAATGATGTTGTGCGTGAACCGATCCCTGAAAGTCTGCTGCGCATTATTGGCGCGACTGAAGCTTCCGGGCATGTTCACGCCTTAAGACCTTCCCGGGCCGAGGAGGAAGCTGTGTCTGAGTGTTCTGCTGACACCAGCTCCAGATGATTTCGTATCGCAGATATGGCGTCTTGATGCTGGGCGGGAAACGGGTAACAGGATTGCTGTAGAAAGCAAGAAGTGTTGACGGTCAGATAAAATACAGATGAGCAGGCACAGGATCCTATTGGATATCTGCTCAAGAGCATACCTGTTCTGCAATCTGCCAAATCCTCGAAAACGTCGAGGACTATTTCCGATAGCGGTGTTATATACGGGGCCACAGTTTTTTCGTCTGTTAAGGTGATGGACAATGCCCGAAGAACAACAAAGACAGCTGGCGCTGACCGTGGAAATCATAACTGCTTATGTATCGGAAAATAAAATATCGCCGGATGAACTTATCAGGCTGATTAGGGCTGTTTACAATTCATTGTCCGTCCCGACTGCTTCGAACGTAAAAGAACAGATACCTGCCGTTCCCATCAAGCGGTCCGTATTTCCGGATTATATCATATGCCTTGAAGATGGGAAAAAGCTGAAAATGCTCAAACGGCATCTGCAGGCATCCTATGGCATGACGCCTGAAGAATATCGGCGGAAATGGGGACTTCCGTCTCATTATCCTATGGTCGCTCCCAATTACACAGCACGCCGATCGGAACTTGCAAGAGAGATTGGGCTGGGGCGGGATATAACGTCCACTGCCACCAAATCTGGTGATGAGGGCACGACAGAGCCTGCATTGCCTGACAGGCCGCAAGGACGCCGCCGGGGTAGAAAGAAGGCCGCCCACTAAAAGGGGAACGCGCCGCCGGACCGGGCGGCGCGGCGATCTCCTAGCTCAGGAACGCGGCAATATACGAAGGCAGCGCTTCTTCGCTACGCCGTAGGGTGCCGACTGCGGCTGTTCCTGTTTGACCGGACCATGATCCAGTTCAGGGCGTTACGTCGATAAATCCGGACGAAAGATGCCTTTTATACAATCCAGGTTGCGGATTGCGATCCTAAGCCCTTGCGTTATGCACCTTGTGGAAGAATTCAGTTCTCAGTGAAAATCCATAGGCGATGACTACAAAGTTGTGCTCTCACGAGGGCAGCCTGCCTTTTCCGCTCTGACAATCCTTTTTCAGATCCCATATCTGGTGACGGACAACTTTCTACTTATCACGGTCGGTCCACGCGCAATCATTCAGAGAATGAACGCCTCAGCGCCTCAGAGATGGCGTTCCAAAGCCTGAATTTTTCGATCATGGGATATTCTTTTTGAATCTTGCCGCTTGGTATGAAATGAGTATCCCGTAATGACCTGATGATGCGGTCGGCATCCATATCCGGCATTTCAACAAGTTCCTTGAGTGCCTGCCGGGCGTTATGGTGCGACCGGAGATATATGGCTTCCTCTTTCATGTGGTGCTTGATGGTCATCTCTAGTGCTGTGCTGAGATAGATAACGTGGGGGGCGAAATTGATATAGCGCCAGGCCGGTTTCGCCAGGTCAGGATTCGAGAAGTCGAGATTGGATTTTATCCCATCAGGATAGGTCTTCATGTCACGATCGAAAGAGACATGATCCGTGATCTGTCGCATTAGGGGTTTTGAAACCCTGTCCAGAATCTGGTCGTAGTTTCGCCTGCTCGTCGGGTCTCCAATGATGGTAGCTGAGATGGGAAGGATGATCTGGTCGGGGATGGCGCCGTCCCGCCTGAGAACGTCGTTTATCAGGAACCGGTGTACACGGCCGTTCCCGTCAGAAAGAGGATGGATGTAGACGAACCCGAAGGCTGCCACGGCGCTACGCATGACAGGAGACTGTCCTTCCGTCCTGTCGAGGAAAATTTTTAATCCTCCAAGCATATCCGCTACGTCTTGTGCGGGAGGCGCGAGGTAATGAACAACATTCTCGTACCTCATCGTGTATTCTCCAACGAATACCGGTGACAGCCGCAAGCCAAAATGCTCGGTTATTGTGACGTCACCGAGGATGTTGCGTTGCAAGTCGGCAAGGTCAGTATCTGTCAGGGGGACTGCCCCATGCCCTGTCCTCGTGGCGAGTACGTGGCTGAAGCGCTGGATCCGGTCAAGTTGGTGCTCCTCGCCTTCAATGGTGAAACTTGCCTTGCTTTCACGATTTGTCAGCCACACTGCGGCCCGGGCAAGCATGCTCTCGCCGAATTCCTGCACCAGTTCACCGTAACCGGCAGATACGTCCATCTCCGCAGCCGTCTTGAGTTGACTGGAAAGCGGGATAAAGGGACAAAAAGAGCGGTTCCCAGGCATGTTGTCACGGACGCGCCATCTGCTGACGTTGCTCATCTTGTCCGGAGAAGCTGTTACCTGAAAAGATGCATCCAGGGCGGAAACGTAGTTGCCGCCGAGGTCGACTGGCGGCAGGAGCGTTTGTCCGGTGACGAATTCATAGAGAAACGATGCCCGTCTGGCATATTGTCCGGTCGGTGCATTGTTTATACCAACGGTTATGGGCACTGACCTGTGTGAGCCCACTTTCTAAGACCGATGGATCGAATGGTGTCAGGCAAGGCGGCAAGATTATTCCAAGCGGAAC
>NZ_NKTX01000061.1 GCF_003207815.1 Komagataeibacter oboediens
GCCATTGGCCGGAGCTGCATCCGCACAGGTCGGCGTGGCCGGTTCTTCAACGTGGTGGACCTGGTCAACCGGCTTGAGGCTGACAGTCGGGCGGCAAGGGCGGGTCGGCTGGCCGAACAACTCGGCCGACTGGACTTTGTCATCCTCGACGAACTGGGATATCTGCCATTTGCCCAGTCTGGCGGGCAGTTGCTGTTCCATATGATCAGCCGCCTTTATGAACAGACCTCGGTCATTGTCACCACGAACCTGTCCTTCGGTGAATGGGCCAGTGTATTCGCCGACGCCAAGATGACCACGGCACTGCTCGACCGTCTGACCCATCACTGCGACATCATCGAGACAGGGAACGAAAGCTGGCGGTTCAGGAACCGTAACTGAACCTCTCTCCAGATCCATACCTGCCCCGGCCTGTCTCCTTACGCCTACGGCTTCAGGAGACAGGCCGGGCCTTCAACAGGGGGTTAATATTGCATGCCGATCAGGGGTTATTTTTGAGTGCCGATTGACACCACCTCGCCTGCTTCCACCAGCCGGTCGGTCACGATGCCGTCCTCGGGCGCCATCAGGCGGGTGTAGCCAAGCTGTTCCTGCGCCACGCGTACCTGCGCCTGCGTGGCCTGCACCTGGTCCTGCGCGGTTTTGTAGCGGCGCACCGCGTCGTCATAATCGTTGCGTGAAATGGCCTCCACCGGCAGCAGGGCTGCGGCCCGCTGCTTCAGGGGGGCAGCCTGTTCCAGCGCCGCTTTTGCCGTGGCGTTTTCCGCCAGCGCCGTGCGCAGCATCTGCTGTGGCACCGTGTCATCCAGTCGCGCCAGCACGTCCCCCGCATGGACGACGCTGCCTGCGGACACGGAACGCTCCACCACCTTGCCGGCCAGGCGGAAAGCGAGGTTGATGGACTGATGGGCGGCGACCTGCCCTGTCACCACCTCGCCACTTGCGTTGGATATGGGTTCGGCAATGACGGAGCGGACGGGGCGGATTTCCTCCACCGGCGCCTTCTTGTGGCAGGCTGAGAGCAGAAGTAGCAGGCAGAGCAGGATCAGGCCAGGATAACTCCCCGGTTTTTTAGTGGCGGGCATGACCTGCGGGGCTGGCGGTGCGCTACCTGTCCTCTGCGTTACAGGATGAAAAATGGTGGCGAGGAAGGTGGGATGTTGCACATGGCCCACGCCTTCACTGCCAGTATGTCTGGTTTGCATGGATACCGACCACTCCCAGTCATTTCCTGAACCCGGCGGCATGACGCAGCCGTTACGGGTTGTATATATACGAGACCGTATCGTATTTCAACGATGTTCGGGTGTGACCTTGTAGCCTTTGATGAGGTGACAGCAAAAGGTGCCGGACAATCCGATGGAGGAAAAGACAACGCCAGGCCATCTATGTAGCGAAAGCGCGCTGAAAATGGTGCCGGGCCAGATTGAAACGGCGGTGGCCTATGGCGCGCGCCCCCTCGCCTCGTCCGGTCAGGAAGCAGGCAGCAGACAAAAAAGAGACGACCGGTCTAATTTTTGTCTGGACACGCCGACCAGTCACCCGTATATAGACTTCCATGAAGATTGCAGAGAAACATCGCGCTGCCCGGCAGCACATTCTGGAAGCGGCCCGGCCGCTTATCGGCCAGCGTGGTTTCTCGGCCGTTGGTCTGGCGCAGATACTTGATGTCGCGGGCATTCCCAAGGGGTCGTTCTATCATTACTTCGAATCAAAGGAAGCCTTTGGCGAGGCCCTGCTCCAGACCTATATCGACGATTACCTGATAAAGATGGATGACATCCTGGGCAACGACGATGAGAACGCCGCACAGCGGATCACCCGCTACTGCCAGTTCTGGCGCGATACCCATATCAAAGGCCAGATCGGCAACAAATGCCTGATCGTAAAGCTTGCGGCCGAAGTATCGGACCTGTCCGAACGGATGCGCGCCATTCTGGATGTTGGCACCCGTACTGTCATTGACCGGATCAGTAAAGTAATTGCTACAGGACAGGAAGAGGGATCGATTGCCAGCACACAGCCCGCGCTGATGCTGGCGGCGTCCCTTTACCAGCTCTGGCTGGGGTCAACGCTTATGGTGAAGATCACCCACAGTTCTCCGCCGTTTGATCATGCCTGGGAGGCAAGCAGGCGGCTTCTGGAAATCTAGCGTGCCGGACATGCCGCCAACGGCCTGTCCTACGATTTTAATAGATGACCGGTCCAATAGATACGACCGGTCCAATAGGTGCAAAAATGCAGAATTTCGAATTCTACAACCCCACGCGGGTTCTGTTTGGCAAAGGCATGATTGCCCGTCTTGATGAACAGCTATCGCCCGAGGCCCGCGTGCTCGTTCTGTATGGTGGCTCCAGCGCCGAACGCAGCGGCACGTTGAATGAGGTCCGTGCGGCCCTTGGCAACCGGACCTTCCGTGAGTTTGGTGGCATTGAAGCCAACCCGACTTATGAAACCCTGATGAAGGCCGTGGCCATGGTGCGGGCGGAAAATCTCGATTTTCTGCTGGCCGTGGGTGGCGGCTCGGTCATGGACGGCACCAAGTTCGTTGCCGCCGCCGTGCCGTATGAAGGCGAGCCGTGGGATATTCTGGTCAGCAAGGGAGAAGCGGCAAAGACGGCACTGCCGCTGGGCACCGTTGTCACGCTGCCCGCCACCGGGTCCGAAATGAACTGCCTGAGCGTGATCTCGCGCCAGTCCACAGGCGACAAGCTGCTGTTTTCCAACCCGCTGGTCTATCCGCGCTTTTCAGTGCTGGACCCCATGCGCACCATGAGCCTGCCGATGAAGCAGGTCATCAACGGTGTCGTGGACTCCTTCGTGCATGTGATGGAGCAGTACATGACCTATCCGGTCGATGGCATGGCGCAGGACCGCTTTTCCGAAGGGCTGCTGTCCAGCCTGGTGGAAATCGGGCCACGTATCATTGCCACGCCAGACGATTATGACCTGCGCTCCAACCTCATGTGGGTTGCAACCCTGGCGCTGAATGGCCTGATCGGTGCGGGCGTGCCGCATGACTGGACCACGCACATGATCGGTCATGAGATCACGGCGAAATACCACATCGACCATGCCCGCACGCTGGCCATGGTATTCCCTGCCCTGCTGAAGGTACGCCGCGCCGAAAAGCGCGCCAAGCTGCTGCAGTATGCCGCACGGGTTTGGAACCTGACCGAAGGCACCGAAGACGAACGGATCGATGCCGTTATCCGCAAGACCGAAGAGTTCTTCGAAAATCTTGGCGTGCCGACCCGCCTGTCTGCTTACGATATCGGGGCGGAAGGCATCAACGATCTGGTCAGGCAGCTTGAAGATCACGGCATGACCCATCTGGGTGAAAACGGTGATGTCACGCTGGATGTCAGCCGCCGCATCCTTGAGGCCGCCGCCTGATCCATACCGAAAGTTTACCCGGGATACGGCCCCAGACCGTATCCCGACCCCAACTGGCTGAATAAAGAGACAGATATCCAAAATGGCTTACGCATCAACCAATCCCTATACTAACGAAGTTGTCGCCACCTTCCCCGATGCTACGGATGCGGAAGTACAGACCGCACTGGCCGAAGCGCATGCCGCTTTTGAAAGCTGGCGTGACACGTCCTTTGCCGACCGGGCAAAGGTCATGAACGCGGCGGCTGCCATCCTGCGCCGCGACATTGACAAATATGCCCGCCTTGGCACGCTGGAAATGGGCAAGCTGTTCGAGGAGTCAAAGAAGGAAGTCATTCTTTCCGCCGAGATCTTCGAATACTATGCCAACCACGCCGAAGAACTGCTGAAGCCGGAAATCCTGCCCGTCGCCAACCCGGCGGAAGGCAAACCCGTTCTGGTTCACGAACCGCTGGGCATCGTGCTGGCGATCGAACCGTGGAACTTCCCCTTCTATCAGGTCGTGCGCATCATCGCGCCGCAGCTTTCGGCCGGTAATGCCGTGTTGCTCAAGCACGCATCCAACCTGCCGCAGTGCGCTGCAGCCTTTGATACGCTGATGGCCGAAGCGGGCCTGCCCAAGGGTCTGTTCCGCAACCTGTATGCAGCCCGCCCCCATACCGCCATGATCCTGAACGACCCGCGCGTGTGTGGTGTCGCCCTGACGGGTTCGGAAGGGGCTGGCACCGTGATTGCCGGCATTGCAGGCAAGGCGCTGAAAAAGGCGACCATGGAACTGGGCGGCGCGGATGCCTTCATCGTTCTGGATGACGCTGATGTGGAAAAGGCAGCCCGCTGGGCGGTAATCGGCCGTCACTGGAATGCCGGTCAGGTCTGTGTTTCGGCCAAGCGCCTGATCGTGGCGGATGCGGTTTATGACCAGTTCCTTGCCCTTTACAAGGAAGGTGTTGCCGCCCTGAAGGCCGGTGACCCGATGGACCCGTCCACAACCCTTGCCCCCCTGTCGTCACAGGCCGCGGCAGACGACCTGCGCGATCAGGTTACGCGGGCGATGGACCTTGGGGCGAAGGTTGAAATCATCGGTGCGCCGGTGCCCGAACAGGGCGCGTTTTTCCAGCCGCTGCTGATGTCCAACCTTGATGGGAAGAATGCGGCCCGCCACTGGGAATTCTTTGGCCCCGTGACCCAGATCTACCGTGCAAAGGACGAGGCGGACGCCATCCGCATCGCCAATGACTCCCCCTACGGGCTGGGTGGCTCGGTTTTCACCCGGGACGAGGCACGCGGTGCACGTGTGGCACGCGCCATTCGCACAGGCATGGTGTTCATCAATCATCCGCTGTCGCCGAAGGCCGACCTGCCGTTCGGTGGTATCAAGAACTCGGGCTATGGCCGTGAACTGATTGGTCTTGGCATCAAGGAGTTCATCAACCACAAACTGATCAATGTGGTCGATATCGACGCGGCGTTCTGACGAAACAGGCGAGGCCGAGCACAATGATGCGTGCCCGGTCTCGCCCACAATGGGAAACGGCCATAAAGAAGTAGGCTGTACCAATCTTTATTGCGAGCGGATCGAAGCAGGGCAGAAGTCCTGGTCCGGATCGTTTTTCCTGACACGGACCGATGCGCCTTACCTCATGCGCTGGAAGGCTGATCCGGATTGCCCGTTTAAGGTCCTGCATCTTTATCTGGGGCGTACTCTGGTGAACCGGGCTGCCTGATCGTTAGGGCTTAATTCCTTCCGACCCTTCATGCGTGACATTTCCGGTGTTCAGGACGCATTCATATCTGGTGTGCTGACAGGCCTGACGGCTGGGATCCAGACACCTCACTCGGCCAGTTCTCTATTTGTGAACGGACTTCTGGAAAGCCTGACCGTCTACCTTCTACGCCATTATGCAAATACACATTCTACTTCCACGCCCAAAACTGCACAGCTGCCAGCGTGGAATCTTCGGAAGGCACTTGATCATATGGAGGTCCATCTCGCCGAACCTTTCGATCTCGATTTTCTGGCCGGGTTGTGTGGGATGAGCCGGTTTCATTTCAGTCGATCGTTTCACAACATCATGGGGCAAAACCCGTCACGCTGGTTTATCTGGCGGCACGCGGAATAGCCGCAGATCGATCAGCGCATGATCGCCCTTTTGCCGCGCGGAGTGGAAATGCAGGATGAACAGCGGTAGCGCCGCCTGTCCGGCGGTCTGCCGCACATGGTCGGTGCCGTTACAGGAACGCGATCAGCGCGGAAGTCCGCAGCCCGAAGGGCAGGTTAAGCAGAAAAATCCATCGCCATGACGCGACCGAGAGGATTGTGCCTGCCACGGCGGGCCCGAGACGCGGAGCGAGCAGGACCGGCAGGGCGACGGCTCTCGCGGCCCTTGGCATGTGTCTGTTGGCCATGCGGGAGGCCGCCATCTGCGCCATGGCAGCAAGCAACCCGCCTGATTTCCCCAAAGCGCTGGTGACGGAAAGGATCCATTACCCGAACGATACAGGAAAGTCGGCGAAGCGCATTGGAATATTGACATTCTTCAGAACAGGATAGGGTTCCTTCTCTCATCCCGCACGCAGAGTGAAACGGGTGATCTCGGATGGCCTACCCAGCCGGAGCGCGAATCCCGGCCACAGCCCGGTGCCGTTACTGACGTAAAGCATCATGTTTCCCAGATCATAGCGGCCTGAAACAAATCCGTTATTGCCGCGTGCAACAAGACGGTCGAGGCCAACAATCATCCCGCCATGCGTATGGCCCGACAGTTGCAGGGCAACGCCCTGTGCGGCAGCTTCACGCGCATCACCGGGCTGGTGATCGAGCAGCACGACCGGGACACCGACAGGAATCCCCGCAAGGGCCGCAGCCAGATCGGGGCCAGCCTGTCCATGCCCGGGTGCCGACCGGTCGGTGACGCCTGCAATGACCAGCCTGGCGCCTCCCCTTGTGATGACCGCATGGCGGTTCAGCAGCATGTGAAAACCCAGTTCTGACAGGTGCTGCATCCACTCGCCATAATCGAAGAAATATTCATGGTTTCCCGGGATCGCCAGAACACCGTTCGGCGCATGCAGCCCCGCAAGCGGTGCCACGTCGGCACGGCGCATGGCCACCGAGCCGTCAATGAAATCGCCCGTCACGACAATCATGTCGGCCCCGGCCGCGTTGGTACGCTCCACGACTGCCCTTGCCCATCGGGCGGGAAACAGCCGGCTGATATGCATGTCGGTCAACTGAACCAGCCGATAGCCGTCAAATGCTGGCGACAGGCCGGGAATGGTCACGCTTACATCCTTGACTGGCGGCACACGCAGCGCATTGGCAACGCCGATGGCGGAAAGCATCCCGGCAAGGCCACCCACGGCCGCCCGCGCCGCGACCGAGATACGCACCGGCTGCCACGTTACCAGCGCAACCAGCAGCGCACCAATATCAAGCGCGATCTGGAACAGCATGAGAAATGCGATCGCCCCGAATGCCCAGTTGAACAGGATGACAACAGGCCGGGGAAATTCTGGCGCGAAGACCGAACCCGAGGAAAGCCGGGACCAATAGTGGTAAAGTGCAGCCACGACCACCAGAGCAGCAGCAATCACCTTCAACCCCAGCGGAAGCGGTAACGGCCAGAGCCAGTTCAGGATCACGACAAGAAGGGGCAGGCCGAAAACAACAAGGCGCATTCAATATCCTCGCACGGAAGCGCAGGGAGACATCTTCCATCCCCCTGCGTCCAGGCCATTCATATCGGTAAAATGTCTGTCGGGGCGTCAGGAACGTCCATTATGCCACAAACAGGAACAGGGGTGACTCAGGAGAATTTTTCCCCGACCATTTCCTCGCTTTTGGCCCACAGCGCCTCGGCATGCACGGGATCTAATGCATAGGCCCGCACGCCCGCACTGACCAGACTGATCGGCTGGTCATCGGGCACGACCGGGCTTACGTGGCAGTCTTCGCAGTAATGACCGCCGACGGCATCAGCCGTCCCCACTACGCCTGCCCAGACTGCCGTGGCCGCCCCCTGCGGAATGGTCTTGAACTGGAATGGTGGTTTTCCCTCAGACGCAGCCTGTTCATTGATCCGCGCCACCATCGCCTCAATGCCGCCTGCTGGCATGTAACGCGTCAGCTCGGTCAGAATTCCACCCGGATGCACCGCTGTTGCGCGCACGCCGCGCGCGCGGTGCCGTGCGTCAAAGGCGACGGCAAACAGGATGTTGGCTGTCTTGGAACGGCCATAAGCGATGAACGGATCATACGGCGTATGCTCGAAATTCGGATCCTGCAGATCAACGTCCGCAAAGCGATGTCCGGCCGAGGATACGTTGACCAGCCGGGCACCGGCGCGCATCAGCCATGCAATGCGGTTAACGAGGACAAAGTGTCCCAGATGATTGGTGCCGAACTGCGTCTCGAACCCGTCCTTCGTATGGCCGAATGGCGTCGCCATCACGCCCGCATTGGCGATCACCAGATCGAAAGGCAGGCCGGTTGCGTTCAGTTGATCGGCGCAGGCGCGGACACTACCCAGGTCCGCGAGGTCCAGGGCGACCAGTTCGAAGCTTCCGCCTCCACGCGCCGCATCCGCGCGGACCTGCGTGGTGGCCTGCTCTGCTTTTTCCAGATTGCGCGCGGCACCCACCACATGGGCGCCATGGGCTGCAAGGGCACGCGCGGTTTCAACGCCCAGACCGGCAGAAACGCCGGTTACAAGCACGCGTTTGCCCTTCAGCGATACGCCGGATAGGACATCTTCCGTTGTCGAGCTTGCGCCAAAAGACTGTGTCATGGGGGGAACTCCCTGAAAGGATGCATCCGTTTTTTGCCGAAATGGCCTGCGGGATGTTATATGGAGTGTAGCTCCGCTTGTTATATTCGGAGGTATGCTCCGTTTAACAAGAGGGAAACCGGTGACCGACGAAAAAAAGCCGCGCCGCCGACCGCGCAGCGATGGACAGCGCAACAGGGAAAACCTGCTGAACGTGGCCAAGGCTGCGTTCACGGCGGGGGAAGTCGATATCCCGCTGGATGAGATCGCCCGGCGTGCAGGGGTGGGAATCGGCACGCTTTACCGCCATTTTCCCAATCGCGATGCGCTGATCGAGGCGGTCTATCGCGCTGAACTCGACCGCCTTGCCGATGCCGCACCGGTCCTTGCCGCGCAGCATCCGCCAGTGGAGGCTCTGCGGGCGTGGATGCGGCTGTTTGTTGACTATATTGCCGCCAAGCTGGTGATTGCCCCTGCCCTCAACGGCCTGGCAGGCGGCACGGGCGCACTTTATGCCCAGTCCGGCACGGTCCTGCAGGGTGCGATCGACGGGCTTGTGGCTGCTGCCGTTGCCAGTGGCGACATCAGCACGGATATCGAGCCGGTTGACCTGCTCCGCGCCCTGGCAGGGGTCTCGAACTACGCCGCTGGTCCCGGCTGGGAGACCAGTGCGAAGCGTCTGGTCGATATTCTCATCGCCGGATCACGGACATCGGCATCATAATCAGGCGGAAGCGTTCTGGCGGGCGGAATGACCGTCGCCCTGCGTGACGGGTACATCCTGCCGCCATTCCTTGCGGGAACGTCCCGTCTGCTGTAACGCTCAGACCTCGCGAAAAACGACTGTCCGTGGCCCACTTTCAGGCTCCAAGGCTGTCGCACATACGCCCTTCATGCCGTGGCATGATTGGCCAGCGTCTCCGAAAAACACAGCCCGCATTGGCAGATGCTGATGCGTTACATGGAGCGCGATCATGCAACGGACCATTGCGATAATCGGGGCTGGCCCTGGTGGCCTGACCCTAGCCCGTATCCTGCACCTGCACGGGATCGAAGCCACGGTCTACGAGGCCGAGACGTCGCCTGCCGCCAGAAAACAGGGCAGTCTGCTTGATATACATGAACATAACGGCCAGCGCGCGCTGAAGGCGGCGGGCCTGCATGATGATTTCCGCCACCTTGTCCGTCCGGGTGAGGATGCAAAGCGCATTGTGGACAGGAACGGGACCATCCTGTTCGACCGGTCGGGGCAGACCCTGTCCCCGCGCCCGGAAGTTGACCGGGGCGAACTGCGCCGCATGCTGATCGCGTCCCTGCCCCCTGCTGCGATCCGGTGGGGCCATAAGGTCATGTCTGTATCGCCAGTTGCCAACGGCCAGCATGAGATTGTTTTTGCCAATGGTGCCAGAACCACAGCGGATCTGCTTGTCGGTGCAGATGGTGCCTGGTCGAAAGTCCGTCCGCTTCTCACCCCTGCCCGGCCCGTCTATTCAGGCACCTGCTTTATCGAGATTGCCTGCCCTGTTGCCGATAGACACCGCGCGGTGATCGGCACAGGCACCCTAATGGCAGTGGCACCGGGCAAGGGCATCATCGTGCATCGCAATGCCGATGGAAGTGTGACGGGATATGTGGCGCTGAACCGGCCGAAAACATGGGTAAGATCGGTTGATTTTAGCAATGTCAGCAAGGGATTAAGTATTATTGCACGGCAGTTTACGGGCTGGGCATCGCACCTGACACGCTTCATTACCGACAGTATTGCCGATCCAGCGATCCGCCTGATCCATGCCCTGCCGCCCGGACTGCGGTGGCCGCATCGACCCGGCGTGACCCTGATTGGCGATGCCGCACATCTCATGTCCCCGTTCGCGGGAGAAGGGGCCAATCTTGCCCTGTATGACGGCGCGGAACTCGGTCGGTCGCTCATCACCCGCCCAGATGACATGAACGCGGCCGCAGCGGCCTATGAGGCGGCACTTTTTCCACGAAGCCATGAAGTGGCGCGCCGGTCCGCGCAGAATCTGGAGCTGTTTTTTGGACCGGATGCACCCGGCAGTGTAGTTGATCTGTTTGACTAGTTCGCGTGAGTAATACGTTCCTCCAGAGTACAGGCAGATGCTTCTGAAACACTACAGATCTAGCGGGCATGACAACGGATGATACCCGTCAGGCATCGTTCCGTGCGACCCAGACGTTACCGTCCTTGACGTATTTACGCTTCACAGCCGCCCACGCCACGCGATTGGCCGCTTCCTCGGGGTCTTCACCTTTCGCGCCATATTCGGTCCAGGCATTGTTGAATGCGGCCCGGAAAATTTCCTGGGCATGAGTAGGCAGGTGCAGACGGACCCGGTCTGGCAGATCGTGGATTGACGAGTAAGGCATCAGGTCACTCCATTGGTCAGGATTTCATCTGTCGCGCACAGACCTGTTGGGGGAACCATCAGGTCATACCATGGTGTGTCGGTTGCAATACCTGTGCTGAAGCAGGTCGATCCGGACAGTTTTCGTGGTTTGCAGGCAGTTATGCCGAAAGTGACCTATCGTGGAGGAAGTTGCCTGTGCCCGGCGACGCAACGCCATGCCACGCGCGCAATCCACGCTGAGATTATCCCAGAAGTCCACTCCTGCAATAACTGTCAATAATCTCGTCGAACAGTGCAATATCAGCGCGGCTTCTGGCCATAAGCTGCGCACCGGACACTGCGGCAAAGATGGCAGAGGCCCGACCCGTGTTGTGTGGAGATGCCTGATCGATCGCGGATATAACCGTATCCAGCCATGCGACATTGATATCGGCAAAAGTCTGAACCTCATGCCTGACGGCATCAGGCAGATCCGCATATTCCGCGCTCATGAAACTGCACAGGCACAGGCGGTTGCCGTTTTCGAGCGATCGGCGGAACATCTCAGGATAACGGCGCAGGCATAGGCGGGGATCGGTGGTTTCTGCCTGCATGGCATTAAGTGCGGCCCTGATATCCTCCCAATACCGCCGCGCAACCGCAGCACCCAGATCGGCCTTGCTGGGGAAATGATAATAGATACTGGCCGCCTTGATGCCGACTTCCTTTGCCAGGTCACGGAAATTCAGGCCGTTATAGCCATGCATCTGTGCGGCCCGCCTTGCGGCTGTCAGGATGGCCTCCCTTGAACTGGAACTTATCGTCATGCTCATCATCTGCCTGTGACTTACCTACCAAGTGATAGATAGACGTTGACGGCTGGGATTTGAAGTCATACCCTTCGCCTACCTACCATTTGGCAGGTAGATAAATGACACGACGCCCGATACCCTCACGTCCGATGGCAACGAGGTTACGCCCATGAAAATCTATGACTGGCCCACCGGCCCCTATCCGGCCCGCGTACGGATTGCCCTGGCTGAAAAAAACCTCCTGTCTGATGTCGAATTCGTGCCGGTCAATCTGTGGAAAGGCGAACATAGGAAAGCCGACTTTCTGGCCAAAAATTATTCGGGAACCCTGCCGGTCCTCGAACTTGGGGATGGCACCTGTCTTGCGGAATGCACGGCCATCACGGTCTATCTCGATGCACTTGTGGGAGAACCCACGCTGACCGGACGAACGCCGCTTGAGAAAGGCGTAATCCACATGATGACAAAACGCGCCGAAATCGAGATGCTGGATGCGATCAGCGTCTATTTTCATAATGCGACACCCGGTCTCGGCCCCGATGTGGAACGCGACCAGAACCGGGAATGGGGATTGCGCCAGCGGGACCGGGCGCTACGCGGGATGCATTATCTTGATGGGGTTTTAAGAAAGCAGCCATTCATTGCAGGTGATGCTTTCTCGATGGCGGATATCGCCGTCATCGGGGGTTTCATATTCGCTACAGCCGTAAAAATGCCTGTTCCGCAGGAATGCGAGGCCCTTCTCGCCTGGTATGCCAGAATGCAGGAACGCCCGAGTGTGCGGACGCAACTGGCCATTGTGCCGCCGCCTCACTGAATGACGCGCACACCAGCGCCGACGGGTTGACAGCATGCAGGGCCGCCGGCGGGGGGGCAACTCAGGGCTTCCAGCGCCGCAGGATGAGGGATGCGTTAATGCCGCCAAAGCCAAACCCGTTCGAGATGGTGTGGTCGAAGCTTGCTAACCGGCACAAATCCGTCACAAGTCCAATACACCTTCGAAGCCGTCCCGACCTGAGATGCCTATTATCCCGAATGCGGGCATCCTTGCTGGCAGTTCCCCTTTTTCAGGCGACCTCTCCCCTGATGGCGTCAGTCCGTCATAAGCACGGCATATGTCATCTCCAGATAGGTTTAAGAGCCTGATCCGAAAGTTTTTGAACAATACCAGCATGTTGTGATTCATCCGTCTTTGCGAAGAGATGGAGTGAATGGTGGCATGGACTGGTATTGCCC
>NZ_NKTX01000062.1 GCF_003207815.1 Komagataeibacter oboediens
AAAAAGGCTTGCCATGCCTTCGATCGCCTGGCGCTTCCATTGGGCGATCATCGTCTGATGCACGCCATGTTTCGACGCCAACTCCGCCAGCGTCAGTTCGCCACGGATCGCCTCCAGGGCAACCCGTGATTTGAACTCCGCCGCATACCGTTTCCGCGTAACCTTGCCCATAAAACCCGTCCTCGTTCAGGCCAGATGATAGCTTATCGCCCTGTCCGAAAAATGGGGACCACTTCTCGTCATAACCGCGTGGGCCGCCATTTTCAGCGGTTTTAACCGACTGGCTGTCGATAATGCCCACTGAAGGCGTGGCGTCTCGCCCGTCCTGCTCACGCGACAGGATCACGAGAATATGGTTCATGGCTTCCCATCTTCCCTCGCGGATCCAACGGTAGAAATAGCCCTGTACGGTCGTGAAGGCCGGAAAGTGCCGAGGCAACTGCCGCCATTGGCAGCCGGTCGTGACGATATAGAGGATCGCCTCCATGACCCGGCGCAAATCCGTACGTCGTGGTCTGCCCAGCCGTTTCTTCTCGGGCATCAGCGGCGCAATCAGCGCCCACTCCGCATCGCGCAGGTCGCTTGCATATTCCAGGTCGTCCCGGCGATACTGCGCTCGGGTGATTTCAGTCCAGGCCATCTTGATCTCATCAGGTTATCGCAAACCCATGAATCATAACCCGCTGAAATCACTCAACTCATTTTCGGTCAGACACTCAGAGGAAGGCGGTGTAATCACCACCCTTTTGGCATTTGCGGTGGCACTGAAAGCACGGTGCAATCACCACCCCTCTTGTTCTGCTCAAAGCCACCAAAAAATAGTGCGATTGCCACTGTTTCTAGGAGAAGGCCTCTCTCTGTGAATAGAAAAGTTATCCCGGTGCAATCACCACCCTAATACGGTGCAATCACCACCCGTAGACACGGTGCAATCACCACCCATAGGCACGGTGCAATCACCACCCCCCTAAAACCGATATGATTCCCGTTATCTAAACCGATAGGTTTTTCCGGTAGTTGTCCGATAATTTCTAACGAAATTGTGGATAAATATAAGACTTAAAATTTCGATCTAAATCACCGCCTCTTGGGGGCTCCGCCCCCGCCGGCTCGCGGCCTACGGCCGCCCCGATCGCGCATAGCGCGATCTCCCACCCGGCATCCCCCTGCTCGCCCTTTCAGGGCTGCGCTAAACAGACACGCCTACGGCGCGAAATCATAATCTGACGATGCGTTACCGCATCGTCTCTCCACCAGCACCTTCCTCTCCTGCGTCGGCGCCTTCGACGCCCTACGGGGCTCCCGCTCCGCGCTCGCCCGACGCCTGCAACACCAGAAAAACCGAGCAAGACCGTAATCTGCTCAAGACGCACCGGTGTTCAGGCGATCATTCAGCAGATCACGTGTCGCAGCATGCCCATCAGACGCCACAGGGTGGCCGTACAGGCATTACCGCGTGTGGTGGCTAGTTTGTGGGCGGTAACGGGAATTGCGCTTTGTGCGGCCTCTCAGGGCGCTCTGCTGGCTTTATCAGGAATTGATGGGCTGTCCATTTCTGTCTGACCGTCCAGATATCCTCTTCCTGACTTTCAGTGGGATGGTTCTGATTGAAAAACCCAAGCGTTAGGGATATGGTGCATTATGCCGACGCTTCTACGCATCAATGGATTTCGTGTCGTGATTTACACGGCAGATCATGTGCCAATGCACGTTCACGTCATAAGCGCGGATGGGGAAGCGGTGATTGAGATTGGCAGGAAAGCCCGACTGATACGGGCAGGTGGCATGAAAGATAAGGTCATACAGGAAGCCCTTGTCATCGTGCAGGACCACGCTGAGATGCTGGCTGAAGCATGGGAGAAGATACATGGCGAATGACATGAACTATCAGGCCGCTCGTGAAGCAGACACGCTTCATAGAGCGACAATTCCTCATGCGGTCTCCGCACGGTTTATCCGTGCTCGCCGCGCTCTTCACGTCACGCTCTCCAACGGTGTTGAGATAAGCGTGCCTGTGGATCTGCTACAAGATCTGCAGGACGCTTCTCTGAATGATCTGGCCGAGATCGAGATCACCCCGCTGGGTAATGGCCTTCACTGGCCCCGTCTCGACGCCGATGTTCTGGTCGAAGGTCTGATCCACGGTATCTACGGTTCCCGAAGCTGGATGGCTGCACAGATGGGACGCGTGGGCGGATCGTCCGCCAGCCAGGCAAAGGCGGCGGCGGCACGCAGGAATGGTGCTAAAGGCGGTCGGCCAAGGAACGTCGCGTAAGATAGTCACCGCCTTTCAGGCGGTAGGGAACTGTCGTGCCACGTCTGCTCGCTGCAACGACCATTCTTGCCAAAAGGGTGGACCGTATCGGTCTACCCTTTGGCTGAAGGGGATCGGGTTTTCCAAGCCTTTTGGGCATGCCCGCACCAACGGTGCAATGGTGTATGAGGACCCGCTATTTATGGGTAGGTGCAATGTCGGCCTCGGGTATGTCGATGGGTCGTCACAAGGGTAGCCGTAGGGTCGTGAAACGGTCGTTCCATCAATGCGTCAGGGATAGTCGTGACCATTGCGCTCTGCGTCACCTTCCTGCGGTGTGCGAGAGCGTCCCCCTTATTGCCCGGGTTGTGGCAGGGGGAGCGGGTTATCCGTGCCGAGACTGGCGGCCCATGCCTTCATGGTTTCCGTACTGAGCCTCGACCTGGGCGAGGGGCCAGCGTATGGCTTCGTCCTTCCAGGCTTCCCTGTCATCGTGATCGGTATGATCCGTCTTCATGTCCCGTTTCTCCCGGTCTGGACCTTCAGGCCAGTTTCGGCCTGCGTCCGCGTTTCTTCTCTGGCAGGCGCGTGACCGGAACTTCAGGTTCCGGTGTCGCCTTGATGGTCCGCCCCAGTCCGATTTCCTGTGCCAGGGTAGCCCGTTGTGCTGAATAGGATGGGGCAGTCATCGGGTAGCTTTCCGGCAGGCCCCATTTTGCCCGATATTGCTGGGGCGTCAGGCCATAGACGGTGTGAAGGTGACGCTTGAGCATCTTCATTTTTTTTCCGTCCTCCAGGCAGACGATGTAATCCGGGAACACGGATTTTTTCACGGGCACGGCCGGCACCAGATCCGGTGTTCTGGTCGTCACCTGTCCCAGACTTCCGAGCGCCTGAAACACCGTGGCGATGAGGCCGGGCAGGGTATCCGACGGAACCGTGTGACTGCTGACATAGGCTGTGACAATCCGGGTCGTAAGCTCGCGCACTGTGTCAGCTCCGGATGATCGTGTCTTGTGGTTGGTCATGGTCACGTCTGCCTGTTGTCCTGTCCTGTCCTGTCCTGTCCTGTTCCCGGTGCCTGTCGAAGGCATGAAAGCCTGAAGCAGGCCGGAAGAGGATCGGCAGGACAACAAGGAGCAAAAACAGTTT
Source organism: Komagataeibacter oboediens (assembly GCF_003207815.1). GTDB lineage: Bacteria > Pseudomonadota > Alphaproteobacteria > Acetobacterales > Acetobacteraceae > Komagataeibacter > Komagataeibacter oboediens. The sequence goes on from NZ_NKTX01000062.1 coordinate 3,407, forward strand.
TTGCATCATGATTTTTCCTGTGCGGGTCCTTTTTCAAAAGCGCGCAGGAAAGCGTCGATATCGTCGCTCATCAGGAGGAGCAGCCGTTCTCGTATCAATGTTTCAGGCCAGTCCCACCAGGCTACTGCAAGCAGACGCTCGATGGTCTTTTCGGGGAAGCGGTATTTGATGACACGGGCCGGGTTGCCGCCCACGATGGCATATGGCGGCACGTCCTTGGTCACCACGGCCGCCGTGGCGATGATCGCGCCTGATCCTATGGTGACACCCGACATGATATTGGCCCGTGCGCCGATCCAGACGTCGTTGCCAATGACGATATCTCCCTTGGTGGAATGGTCATCGGTTGCATCAGCCGCTTCGGGCCAGAAATTGCACTGGTTCTTGAACGGGTAGGTGGTGATCGTATCCGGTCGGTGATTGCCCAGGATCATCAGCACCTCGCGGGCAATGGAGCAGTATTTACCGATCTTCAGGCCGGCATATTCGGCTTCTATGATGATGGGAGAACCCTTGGCACCATATGTATGGTCGCCGATGTCCCAGCCCCACTCTTCGATCTCATGGGCAAGGGTGTAACGTAGGAGCAGAGAAAAGGCGTTCTTGCCGTAATACATGGGCCTCGGTTCTCCCGTTCTGGTTCAGGGTTTCGTTTGCATTCGATAGCGGACAGATCAGATGATCGTGTTTCGTCGTCAGTCCTGTTCCCGGTCCCTGTCGAAGGCATGAAGCCCCGCGCGCCTCCAGCGTGTTTTCAGGTCAACCGGAGCAGTATCATTACTGCCCTGGAGCTGTCCTGCAATATCCAGAAAAGCCCCGAGCAGGGTGGCGCGGTCATCATCGGTCAGATCGACCAGTCCCGCCTTCTGGACCAGGCCGCCCAGTTCGATCAGATGATGGGTGCGTTCCCGTCGCGCCTTCGCCCAGTCGCGCATGTCGGTGCGTGCCTTTCGTGCCTGATGGCGATGGATCAGGGCCGCCTGCTTCCTGATCCGTCTTTCAAGCGCCAGAAGCTCCGTTCTGATCGTTTCCGGTTCCTTTCCGGCCGCCCTTTTTTGCGCCGGCCTGAAAGAACGCCGTCCCCCGTTCGGTCCACCTCGCGACGGCTTCGGGTTTGCCGTCCGCCTGTTCGACAGCCGCAAGCAGAACCCCGGCCAGCGCCTCGATGGACAGGGTATCGGCTCCCGTCGCCTCGACCAGTTCGCCGAGCTGGAGGGTCCGTTGCGCCTTAAGCTGTTTTGCCTTTTCCTGAAGCGCCTTCAGTTCCGCATCAATGTCCCGTGGCTTGCGCATTTCCGGTCCCCTGTCCTGCTGGTCTGTGCCATACTCTACCACGCAGGCGAGAGCCGCGTCACTCATCCAGAGCAATCAACCCTTGTGGCGCAGTAAAATGTGAGTGCGCGCTTATACGTTACTTCGTGACGTGCGCTTAAGGGGTGTGATAGGATTGTTCTCATGGCGATCTATCACCTGCATGCAAAGGTCATCAGCCGCGCCACCGGCCGGAGCGCCGTGGCGGCGGCGGCCTATCGCGCGGCATCCCGCCTGCATGATTTGCGGCTGGATCGCGACCATGACTTTTCCAACAAGAGCGGCGTGGTGCATTCCGAGATCCTTCTGCCCGATGGCGCACCGGAACGGTTTCTTGATCGTGCGACCCTATGGAACGAGGTCGAGGCGATCGAGAAGCGCAAGGATGCCCAGCTTGCCCGCGAGGTGGAGTTTTCAATCCCGCGCGAAATGACCCAGGCGCAGGGGATCGCGCTGGCACGGGATTTTGTGCGGGAGCAGTTCGTGGAACGCGGCATGGTGGCCGATCTCAATGTGCATTGGGATATTGGCGAAGACGGACAGGCGAAGCCCCATGCGCATGTGATGCTGTCCACGCGGCGGATCGAAGTCAGAACCGGAGAGGCTGTGCATGGAAGACGAGACGGAATCCCGCATCCTGAACGAAGCGGCAGGGGCGCATACGACTTCGCGCCGGATCCTGGACCTGATGGAGCAGAAAGGGGAGGACGATCCGCTCAAGCTCATGATCCGTCTCCTGACAGAGATCCGGGAGACGCAGCGCGGCATCCTGCTGAAGCTCTCGACGCTGGAGAAGCGCTTGCAGCGGCTGGAAGAACGGCACGACTGATTGCTGCGGCACGGCTGCGGCATGAAGGTCTGGGGCTGGCGCAGAATCAGCCTTTCATCGGGTTCGGTGCGAAAGAGCGTTCGTGGAATGACAGGGATCTGCTGCTGACGTGGCGGGAGCGGTGGGCGTCGCTCGCCAATGAACGGTTGGCTGAACTGGACCTGGATGTGCGGATCGACCATCGGTCGTTTGCCGCACAGGGGATCGACCTTGAGCCACAGAACAAGATCGGACCCGCAGGGTCACGCCGGCCGGAGCGCGGTGAACCGTGTGAGCGGGTTGCCGACCATCTGGAGATCGCACGGCGCAATGGGGAAAGGTTGCTGGCCGAGCCGCATGTGGCGCTGGAGGCGCTGACCCGGCAGCAGAGCACATTCACCCGTCAGGACCTGGCGCGGTTCGTGGATCGGCATACGGCGGATGCCGCGCAGTTCAGTGCTGTCATGGTTCGGGTGGAGGCGTGTCCGGAGCTGGTCGCCCTCGGGAAGGACGGTCATGGGCGGGAACGGTTCTCCACACGGGAGATGATCGGGGTCGAGCAGCGTCTGGAAGAGGCATCGCTCGCGATGGGGCAGTCCCAGGGGCATGCGGTGCCGTTGGCGGTGCGTCGGGCGGCGATGGCGCGGGACGGGCTTGGGGACGAGCAGGCGCTGGCGGTGGGCGAGGTCACGAAGTCCCGCGACCTGTCCGTGGTGGTCGGGTATGCCGGGACGGGGAAGAGCACCATGCTGGGTGTCGCCCGCGTGGCATGGGAAGAGGCCGGGTACCGGGTGCGCGGGGCGGCGCTGTCGGGGATCGCGGCGGAAGGGCTGGAAGCGGGGTCCGGGATCGAGAGCCGGACGCTGGCGTCCCTGGAGCGGGCGTGGGCGCGTGGGTTCGACCTGCTGGAGCGCGGGGACGTGCTGGTGGTGGACGAGGCCGGCATGGTGGGGTCACGGCAGATGGAGCGGGTGCTGTCGGTCGCGCGCGGTGTCGGGGCCAAGGTGGTGCTGGTAGGTGATCCCGAGCAGTTGCAGGCGATCGAGGCCGGCGGTGCGTTCCGGGCGGTGGCCGAGCGGGTCGGGTCGGTGGAAATCACGACCGTGCGCCGGCAGCGTGAAGGCTGGCAGCAGGTGGCCACGAAGGAGCTGGCGACCGGGCGGACGGATGAGGCGCTGGGGCGCTATGAGGCGGCCGGCCTGGTGCGCGGGCATGACACGCTGGAAGAGGCGCGGGCCGGGGTGGTGGCCGGGTGGGATGAAGCCCGTCAGGCCGCGCCAGAGGACAGCCAGATCATGCTGGCGCACCGGCGTGTCGATGTGCGGGCGCTGAACGAGGCGGCGCGGGAGATCCGGCGGGACGCGGGTGAGCTGGGTGACGACGTGCTGGTGCCGACCGCCCAGGGCGAGCGGGTGTTCGCGGACGGGGAGCGTGTCTACTTCCTGCGCAATGACCGGGAGCTGGGGGTAAAGAACGGTACGCTGGGGATGGTGCGGGGCATCACGGGGTCGGTCGAGGCCGGGGATCTCGTGCTGTCGGTGCAGCTCGACGGGCCGGGTGGGACCGGGCGTGGCCGGGTCGTGTCTGTGTCGGTGGCGGATTATGACGCGCTGGATCATGGCTATGCGGCCACCATCCACAAATCGCAGGGTGTGACGGTGGATCGGGCGCATGTGCTGGCGACGGGGAGCATGGATCGGCACGGGGCCTATGTGGCGCTGTCGCGCCACCGGGAGAGCGTGTCCGTCCATTGGGGCCGGGATGATGTGGGCGACCTTGACGGGCTGGTGAAGCGGTTGTCGCGCGAGCGGCTGAAGGATACCACGCTAGATTACCCGCATGTCCGGGATCGGGATGCCGGGTTTGCGCGACGACGCGGGCTGCATGTCCCCGAGAGCGAGATCGTGGTGGGGCGCGGCAAGGCTGCTCCTGGCCCCCAGAAGGACAGGCAGGCCGAAGCTGTCCGTACGCCGGATCCGGCATCGGCGCAGCGGAAACGCGGGATGTTCGACGGGCTGGACCTGTCCGTGCGGGGGCGTGGCCGGACGGCGGAAAAAGACGTGTCGGCCGGGATGGATGCCGGGGCCGGGAAGGGAAAAAGTGGGGTTGAGCGTGAGGCTCCCGCCTCGCCCTTTGCCGGGTTGCGGCTGCCGCGTGTGCAGCGCGCGCAGGTGCCGGCCGGGCTGGGCGGGTTTGTGCCGGCCGGGCTGGGCGGGTTTGTGCCGGGTGGTGATCCGCTCCACCAGGCGGTGGAGCAGTATGCGCGGGCGGTGCGGGACATCGGGCGCATGGTGGAGCAGGACCTGCCGGTGCTGGAGCACCAGAAGAAGGCATGGCTTGACGCCAGCACGGTCTTGGAACGGCTACGGCCCGGGGCGGTGATTGCTCTGGAAACCGCCGTGAAGCATGAGCCGGAGATCCGGCAGGCCCTGTACGGGCTGGAAGGGCTGGCACGGGCGCGCAGGCTGGTCGAGGGGCTGGAACACGAGGACAAGGTGCGGCATTCCCCCGAGTTGCGGGCGGCGCGGTTCGTGAAGGCGTGGGACGGGCTGAGCCGCGAGCAGCAGGGTGTGGCGCTCAAGGAATTGAAGCGGGACGCGCAGCTTGAGTCCCTCCTGCGGCAGAAGGGGCACGAACTGGGCGTCCGGAAGGGATCGACGCTCGATCACGGATTGCAGCCGCAGCGTACGCGTTCTCTGTCGCGCTCCAGGGGGCGGGATATGGATATGGGGATGTAGGAGATTTTGATTTACGTTAAGCAGTGACGTCATATATGATGTCACTATGCGCGTTGTTCTTGATACGGATGTTGTTCTTTCGGGATTCATGTCACCGGACGGAGCGTCCCGGCAGCTCTTGCTGGGGGCCTTGGATAGGAATTTCAGTCCGCTGCTCTCCACGACCCTCCTGGTCGAATACGAGGCGGTGTTGCGTCGTTCTGAAAACCTTTTTCGAATGGGCGTTCAGGGGGATGAAGTTCTGGAGGTTCTTGATGGACTTGCAGGGTGCTGCGTCCCGGTTTCTTTTGATTACAGGTGGCGACCGACAGGTGCGCACGGTGATGATGAACTTGTGGTTGAGACAGCGATCAACGGAAATGCGGATGCGATCGCCACGTTCAATCTGAAAGACATGCAGCGGGCCGTATCACGGTTCGGTATTCCAGCAGTGCGGCCAGGTGTTCTTTTGCGAAGGATGAGAGGATGAGTAGCAGTAAAATCCAGCTTCGGCTTCCGGAAGATATGCGGGAAGCCGCAACGCGTCAGGCGGCGCTTTCAGGTGTCAGCATGAACCTTTTTGTTGCGACGGCTGTCGCGGCCCGTCTGGGTGGGCAGGCAGAAGCGGAACGGTATTTTTCCGCACGGGCGACACGGACCACGCCTGCTCGTGCCAAAGCTCTTCTGGAGCGGATCGGAACAAAGGGGCAGATCAGGGACGATGATCGTCTGGACGTGCCGGAAAACTGAATCTGGATGAGGGGATGTCGGGTTTTTCTGGAAAGATATCGAAATTATATTTATGATATCATTCCAGGAAATGAGGAGTCCTGTCATGTCTTCTGTGGTTATTCGTAATCTTCCGGAAGAGACGCATCGGGCGCTGAAGGCGCAGGCCATGCTGCATGGGCGCAGTACGGAAGCAGAGATCCGGACCATTCTGGAAGCGGCCGTCCGGCCGCCGCAGCGGGTCCGGCTGGGATCGCTTCTGGCGTCCATCGGTCGGGAGGCCGGTGTGTGTGATCAGGATATTGCGGCCTTGCAGACCCGCGATCAGACCCCGGCCGAGCCGATGTCCTTCGAATGATCCTGCTCGATACCAATGTGATCTCGGAGCCGTGGAAGCCCGTCCCGGAGCCGCGTGTTCTGGCCTGGATCGATGGACAGGCGATCGAGACGCTTTTTCTGTCTGCCGTCACGGTGGCGGAACTGCGTTTCGGGATCGGGGCGATGCCGTCTGGTCGGCGGCGTTCTGTACTGCATGAGCGGCTGGAACAGGAGGTATTGCCCTTGTTCGCGGGGCGTGTCCTGTCGTTCGATCTGGCGGCGTCCCAGGCCTATGCCGAACTGATGGTGCGGGCCAGGTCAGAAGGTCGGGCGATTGGCAAGGCAGATGGCTATATTGCAGCAACCGCTGCATCCCGGGGTTATGTCGTGGCCAGCCGCGACGTGTCTCCTTTCGAGGCGGCCGGTGTGCGGGTTCTCAATCCGTGGGAGGAGACCTGATGTCCTGCGGCATGCTTGAGAGCGGATGATTTAATGTGTATGATTTCTATTGGAGATACACATCATGCGAACAAACATCATCATTGACGATGCCCTCATGACCGATGCGCTGAAAGCGGCCGGTGTGAAGACCAAACGGGAAGCCGTGGAACTGGGACTGCGTATGCTGATCAGGCTGAAGCAGCAGCGGGAACTCCGTACCTTGCGGGGAAAGCTCGACTGGCAGGGTGATCTTGATGCCATGCGCTCCGACGCATGATTTTGGTCGATTCCTCGGTCTGGATCGATTTTTTTCGGGGGAATACGACCCCACAGGTTGATCTTCTTGACCAGATGCTGGGGGAAGATCTGGTCAGCATTGGCGATCTGATGATGACCGAGGTCCTGCAGGGTTTCTCAAACGAACGGGATTTCAATCAGGCACAGAGGATGCTGGGTGCCCTGGACCTGGTTGAAATCGGTGGTCGCGATGTGATGGTCGAGGCGGCGCGGTATTTCCGTCATCTACGCGGTCGGGGCATTACGATCCGGAAAACCATTGATACCCTGATTGCGACCCGGTGCATCGTGAGCGGTCATCGCCTGCTCTACAGTGACCGGGACTTTGATCCGTTCGTGGACTGTCTGGGGCTGGAACGGGCTGCCTGATCGGGGGCAGGCTACCGGGGGAGGTATGTTGTGCAGGAAAAAGAACAGGCCGTTTGTCAGGAGACAGCGCATCTTCTGAATAGTCCGCGCAATGCGGAAAGATTGCGACGGACTATTCAGAACGCGGCTTCAGACAGTCGGCCAAACAGGCTTACGCTCCTGGCAATGGAAGAAGGGCGAAGGCGGCTGCTTTTCGGAAAGCAGGAAAGGGCCGGAACGCAAGAGGCTGGTCAGGATGATGATCGTCTGGACGTGCCGGAAAATTGAATCTGGATAAGGGGATGGTTCCATCATGAGCGAGATGGATCCGGCAGCCCGTGCCTTTGAGGATCTGTGCGCCGAAATGACGGTGCTCCGGCGCAGCGTGGAAGCGCTGCCCCAGGCATGGCGGGACAACCGGCCGCCTGACTACACGCCGGACCTGGCCAGACTGGTCAAGGCCCTGAACGACGTGGGCGCGCGCATGAAGGCGATCGAGGCCAGTCCGACGCTGAAGATGACGCCGCAGGCCTATGGGCAAGGGGTACGACAGGCAGGGCTTTCCGTCTGTCAGGACATGCAGGCCGCCTTTCATACCGCGATCCGTGCGGTTCAGGTGGAGCGGCAGCAACTGACCGATATTGTCGGGCAGGCGCGCATCCAGGACCGGCAAAGCTGGTGGGTGTTGAAGGTAGGGCTGGCCTGTCTGGTTGCAGGGATCGGGTTGTCTCCTGTTCTGGCGTATCTCTTGCCATCTTCTGTCGGGACGCGAGTGGCATCTTTTATTGTTGGGGAGAAAGATCGCTGGAACTCTGGGGCCATGATGATGGCGGTCAGCAATCCTGAAGGCTGGCAACGTGTACGTGAGGACAGCCAGCTGGTTGAGGTCAACAGAGACAGGATTGCAGCTTGCCAGAAAGTGGCCTCAGGTCAGGAAAAAACTCAGAAATCTTGTGTCATCATTGTTCCGTCAGAGCAGGAATAGTCTGTGGAGAGATATGAAGCCGAAATAGAAAGTGACATGTCAAAGAAACCGGATTTCTTTGACGGATCATTCTGACGTGTTAGAAAAAACGCATATTGCTACCACGTCAGGATGTCATGTTAACGTCAACCTACCCTATTCGGCCTTTACCGCCTCAGACGGAGATAGAAACGGTTCCGGTTCTCAGGGCGCTGGTCGAGGCCAACCGGGCTTTGGCGGAGTTGAAGGGGCGGGCGGCAACCATTCCCAATCAGGGGATACTGATTGATACGCTGGCTTTGCAGGAAGCCAAGGCGTCCTCGGAAATCGAGAATATCGTCACCACCCAGGATGAGCTCTTTCAGGCGGATCTGTTTCCCGAGGGGCCGGACTCAGTGGCGGCCAAGGAAGTCGCCCTCTATCGTGATGCCTTACATCTGGGATTTCGGCAGCTGAAGGAAACCGATGGCCTAGTCCTGAACAAGGGGCTGATCGCGATTTTCCAGATGCTCAAGAAGCGGGAGGATGGGTTTCGAAATACCCCTGGAACAGCCCTGAAGAACGAGCGCACGAGGGAAGTGGTCTTTGTGCCGCCGCAGGACGGGCGGGAGATTATCGGGCATATGTCGGATCTGGAGCGGTTCGTGAATGATGACGGGCTCTGTGACCTGGATCCACTTGTTGATTTTCACTGAGAACTGTCAATCGGCACTCAAAAATAACCCCTGATCGGCATGCAATATTAACCCCCTGTTGAAGGGCCGGCCTGTCTCCTGAAGCCGTAGGCGTAAGGAGACAGGCCGGGGCAGGTATGGATCTGGAGAGAGGTTCAGTTACGGTTCCTGAACCGCCAGCTTTCGTTCCCTGTCTCGATGATGTCGCAGTGATGGGTCAGACGGTCGAGCAGTGCCGTGGTCATCTTGGCGTCGGCGAATACACTGGCCCATTCACCGAAGGACAGGTTCGTGGTGACAATGACCGAGGTCTGTTCATAAAGGCGGCTGATCATATGGAACAGCAACTGTCCGCCAGACTGGGCAAAGGGCAGGTATCCCAGTTCGTCGAGGATGACAAAGTCCAGTCGGCCGAGTTGTTCGGCCAGCCGACCCGCCCTTGCCGCCCGACTGTCAGCCTCAAGCCGGTTGACCAGGTCCACCACGTTGAAGAACCGGCCACGCCGACCTGTGCGGATGCAGCTCCGGCCAATGGC
>NZ_NKTX01000063.1 GCF_003207815.1 Komagataeibacter oboediens
TGCGTCCTCAACCGCATGGACATTGATCGCCTCGATCCGCATGCTCACACGACGGACAGCAAGGCATTGTCAAGCTTGAAAAACTTTCGGATCGGGCTCTAAGCCGGAAATAATCAGCGCACCGATCAGACCGAAGGTTGAAAGCCGCCAGAAATTGAGTTCGGCCTTAGCCGTGGCCAATTCCCGCTGGCTGCGCTTGCCTCGCAATATCTGGATCTGTTCGTGCGTTTCCGTGTCGATTACGCCGCCATCAGGCGGCATTTCGACGGGTTTCGCGGTCATTCTTGCCCGCGTCACTGATCTGATAACTGATTGAAACATGGTGAGCCTCATGTGTTACAGGGCGATGGCACTCATAATTGCCGCACCCGCTGCCTTGCCGCCTTTGGCAACCATTTGCGAAGCGTCGATGTTCTGTGAACCAGTCAACATCGAGGTGAGGACGCCCGCAAAAAACAGTAGAGCCAAAGAACAAAGGGCCATAGCAGACAGAATAAGAAAGCTAAGGGTATCGTTGGAGTCCAACGTAACCAGACCTTTTCCAAGACCACCAAAATCTGCCTGATAGTCAAATACTGCCGCGAATAACAGGCAGATAATAACGATACATACCCTCGAAACGAACGCAAATAGCGACGCCCAAAAGAGCATTTTAAGCCATCCGTTGAATACAAAACTGACTGACTCATGAAAAACAAATACAAAAGCCAATGGACCGACGATAACGGCAACCGCCGCAACCAGTGCAGGCCAGATACAGCAGAACAAAGCCGCAGCAAATAGAATGATCTCAAACAACATGAACATGCAGTTACAAGCAAAGGCGGCCAATCCCATGCTAAACAAGTTCCCATCCACAAACTGAAACTTCGCCCATACTGCAAGAATATATTGGGCAGGCTGCATGATGCCACTGTCGCCCATAGCTTGTTTCTGCACTAGCAGTCCTAGATATTGGCCGCCATTAACGATACCATATGTCCACCCTCCATAAGTGGAGTAAAGTGCCGTCACAATAATTCCGGTAATCAGAACATTAACGATGCCAACATATGGATCGTTGAATACTGCCATTCTCCCGGTAGTTTCTACCAGCTTGCAGACCCACGCGCCTAATAGTATTGCCCTACACCATGATGTATAAGTACTTGAACTTGATATATCGTAACTTGATCCCAGCGTTTCCGTAACTCGCGTCTGAATGTTGAGTAGGGCTGCCTGGATATGCGAGGTCATAAAGCCCGGCGTACTCAAATCAGTCTGGGTAATTGCAGCGTGTGCCTGCCCTGCATAGCAAATGCCGACCCCGATTAGAGCCGATAGGATTACAAGATTCCGGCGCATCGAACTACTGCCCTCCCTTGCTAAGATCCAGCAAGGGCGGCAGGCCACCTTTTGCATTGATAAGCTGTCGAATGAAATTAACGTCCAACTGGACCATTTCATACGTGATTTCGCCCGTTTCGGCAGGGTATGAGCCTACCATGCGCACCCGCCCATACAGGCCATTCAGGCGCTTGATCTGTGCGTTCAAGTCACTGACTGACATGCTGCCATAGTGCTTCTGCACGTAGGCCATTGTGCCCGGCATGTTGCCGCCATTCCGATATTCCGCGAACACTTCCTTTCGGCAGTTCATTTCACGAATAATCGTCAGGTGATGTTCACGGCATCGGCTCCTTTGCTCTGCCTTCATCTCCGTTTCCGTGGCTTTCCACGCCGGGTCGATATACGGCACGCCTTGAGCATGGGCACTCCGGCCCGCGCCCCCGATGGCAACGGCTCCCAGCACAACAAGAGAAACGGCTTTCAGGGTATTTTTCATTGGCTGCTCTCCGTGAAAGCCTGCACCCGTTGCAGGGATTGCAGATTTTTTTCGGCTATGGTGTTTTCGATTTCGAGCCGTTCAATCTTCGTTTGCAGTTCATTGTCTGCCGTGACCTGTTGCAGCCGTAAGGCCATATCGTTCTGGTGCATCTGCGTGCTGCTCTGCACCACAAGCTGCTGGGTGGCCGCCCCAAGATCATTGTCTGTCAGGTCATTGGCCCGCTCGTCCTGATCCTGCATCAACGCAGCGGTGTCCTGGCGCTCCCGATCTACAGCCGTGAGGGCATTGGAATACTGCATGACCTGGTTGGTATCCCGGTTCATGCGATCATACCCGCCGTCAGACGGCGAAGCGGAAGACATGCCAAAGATGCTGCCAATCTGGTATTGGGCACTGTTGCCAGTGCCAGGCAGATAGTAGCTGTCCGATAGGAGGCTGCGGGCACGCGAAACAAAGTTTTCAAACGGATCTATGGAATAGAGCGGGTTTAATTCCATGACGCCGTTATTGAATGACTGGTAATTATCGAGATTAAACCCCGAAAGCCCCAGCATATTTTCAAGACCCTGCGCGTTCTGCAATTCTTGTGCGAATTGCTCGCCCTGCATGTAATACTGCTCGCCCTGCTGATAATACTGCTCACCTTGCATAAGGTACTGCTTGGCCGCTTCAAGGTAGCTAAGGTCCGTATTAAGCTGGGTCTTTATGTCGGACGTAAGCACCTGGGCATGGGCGTTGCCGGAAACAGCCATGATACTCATGGCCGCACCGGCCATAAGCACCGTGCGAACGTGCTTCATCACACTTCCTCCTTCTCTTTTGCCCTTATCCGTGCCAGGTGCAGCGCGGTCGCACGGCGTAGCCCTTCCTCTGGCCCGTATTCCTTCATCAGCGCGTCACGCTCGGCGGCTTCGCGCGGGTGGGACGTATTGATGATGTATTGCTCTGGTTCAGTAATCAGCCGCACCACTTTTGCTACATCAAGATCCGGCTGGACGATCACGGCTTCTTTCCGTGCTTGCAGATGCCGGATCATATTCACGACGCCCGGCGAAATCTTGAACGTGTCCATGTATAGGTCTTCGTCCATCTTGGGATCGGCCAGAAATACGAATTGCGTGGCAGCGCCGCGCAGCACGTCCCAATCTGGAATACTCTTGTAGTCCTGCGCCCCTTGGGTCCACATGGTTATACCGGACAGATGTTTACGCCATGTGCGGGCCTTGCTGATAAGCCTCTCGCTAAAGCCCGGTACCGAGAGAGGAAGATGGCTTTCATCCACGTCTAGTTGCTTTGGAACATGCCGCAGGGCCGGATCTTCAAAAAGGGTTGTGACACGGTAGAACAGATCCATCAGGACTGGCTTGATAACCCGCTGTGTCTCTTTGAATTTATGCAGGTTGATAATGCCAATGCGCTTGCGTGAATCTCCCAATCCGTCATGCTTGGCATTGAAAATGCCATCATAGACACCACCGCCCATCCACCGCTGAAACTTCTCTTTCAGATCATTTGGTAGGTGAGCCAGCATATAGCGGAATGATCGAAGCGAAGGGTTCCCGATTTCGAGCGTTGCCATGATTGCATCGTCAAGATCCCGCTGCTCCCGTGAAGTCATGACCCTATTTTCGGGGGTATCGTTCGCTTCCAGCAAAAGGCGGCACAGGTCAATGATATGGCTGGTAAACGCGGTGTCGTGTGGCCCGGTATAAGAGACAAATGGATCAATCCCCCGGATCTCGCCATGATCCGAAGTGCCAAGGCGAATAATGCCCCCATCGTCCCCGAACACATGGGCTATCGGTTCCGATCCTGCATCAATATCCAATGACCGGACATAACCGCCGTATTTCAGGAAGTGGCTCGTAAGAGTATTCTTGAAAAAGGTCTTTCCTGATCCTGTAGGCCCAACTCCGAATGTAAAAGCCTTCCCGCCCGAAAAAGAACTGTAATAAAACGGGTTGCCGTCCCTCGTTTCAAAAACATACTGCGCTTCTTCGTTGCCAAGATCCTCTACTACAGGCATCCCGATAGCTGGGGCTGCGTACAGGGACATGGCCCCAAATCGGCTTTCCGTTCCGATGGATGTACGGTCAGAACTATTATATCCCCCGACCTGTAGGGTTTTCAGGGCATTAGGTAAGCCGATGCTTTCCCATACCATCCGCCCTTGCGTTCCTTCTATGGCCGTGGTCATGACCTCGGCATCCTTGATAACCTGCTCCGGGTCTTCACCAAAAATCACGACCTGGCCGCTAAGGCGGCCATAGCGGTCCTCATACGTGGCAGCTTTTTCAAGTTCCTTCTGCTTCATCTTGATTTCGTACGATTCATTGGCCTTGGCCTCTGTTTCGGACGTAGGCGCACCTTTCAAGATGGCCCGTATGTCGATCTTCTGACGATCAAGGCTATTTCGGGCGTTCTGAAATATTAGCTGTCTGCTCAACTCACTCAACGGGGAGAAATTCACGTTGATAATGTAATTCCCGCGTTGTGTTGCTGGCGCGTGCTTTCTGCCCTTGCTCCACATACCAATAGGATTGGTGGGTGTTTTAACCAGCCCCATAGAAATGAAGTAATGCGGGATCAGGCCATCTAGTTTGAGCATATCCACGCCATGATAGGAGACTGTAGATATGTCTCCATCAGCCACGACAGCATCCATATCGTCGTTTGGCGCTTCCAGATAATTCCCGAACCGCAGGTATCGGGTATTCATCGTTCCAAGGAATTTGGCGAATGTCCAAAACTGGTCAATCGGCATAATGTATGCCGACCCCATAGCCATTTCCCATTTTGCCCGCACGTCTTCCAGGGCACGGCTCAATTCCCGCAGCCGGGCACTGATTTCACGTTCACGAATTACCAGTGACCTAGCATCCGAGAATTTGGAAAACAGATCCTCGCGTGCCTCTTTATCGACCAGCGCCATCGGACCAAGGCGCAAAAGCGATGCAATAAGTCCGCCCTTACCCTTTTGAGGGTCTTCGTAAACCAACACATGCACAAGCCGGGTCTGTGCCAACTTGCGTGAGTTAAGGCTTTCCTGTCGGGCGGCTGAAAGCCGGTTGTTTACGGGACTGTTGGGGCGCTCCCGAAGAAGCACCCCACAGTTTTCCGCATGAACCAGGTATTGTTGAACCGCAATGCAATTCGGCACAGTCGCGTAGATGCTGGCCGAAATAGCTGCGAGCCTCTTTTGGTCTTCCGGCATCAGGGCGTCGGGATCAATACCCGGCAATTCCACCGCTGCGATCAGACTTCCCGAAGCATCAAGGATTGCATTATTTCCGACCGGGCAAATAAGTGGGCTTAGATTTCCCGTTGGGACTGTACCGATTGCCATGAGCGACCTATCAATATGTGAAGTAAGCGATAACAGCCGTAATGTTGAAGATGATGATTGCTGCAATGGCTGCGCGAACCGCGTAGCCAACTGCGCCAGACTTGGGGGCGAACGCCCACAAAAGCGCGGCCACAACAAAACCACCCACAACAGCCAGTTCGCCCATCGTGGTTGACATGAAGTTACCAATGTCCTGCATCGTGCTGGCGATGTTGGACAGGATGCCGGACCCCTGTGTCTGGACGCTGTAGCCCGGCGAGGCGAACGCCTGGGAAGCCGGGGCCAAGGCCACGGCTGCACCTGCCACAGCAGGACTCTTTTTTGCCATCATCATGACACGACGATCCGGCCCATTTGCGTTGTCAGATTTCATTACTACCTCGTGGTAAATTTGATTTTTCGGCGTGGTTTTTTCCCGCTCGCGCCGCGCCTGAACTGCATCGAAATTCGCCGGATAATCACGAACATAGCGTTCGGATCACCCTTGTACATTTCGTAAAAAACAAAGATCAAAACGGCCCCAACGACCAATCCGATCCATATTTTCACCACACTTGCGAGGGCTAATCCCAATGCAGAGCAGAAGACGAAAACGGTCATGGGTATGCCAATGACCCTCTTGGAAGTGTGTAGCGTTGCTACGTCTTTGACCCGTTCTTCAAAGCTGATTTCCACTGCTACCCCCCTTCCGCATATTTTTTAGCAAAAAAATATGACGATAAAAACATAAATGTGCAGCGATTTTGTGCTTAAAATGCACCTATGCGGTTTTAGAGGAAAATAGCATCAAAATGACACCTTTTATTTCTTCCAAGAAAACCCCTGATGACGTAGCTTTGTTGCCCGTTAAGGCGTTAAGAAAGCGTCAAACACGGCGAGCAAGTGCGTCAGGCGCAAAACGGAGAGCCATGAGTAAACGAATTACGTTTCAGGTATCGGGGAACCTTCAAGCAGACCTCGACCTGACGTTAAAACTCATCAAGGAAGTGTACGGCGTCACCATGACGCAGGCGGATCTGCTACGGATCTCGGTATCGCAGGTTATCAGAATCCTGCTGCCGATCCTGCACGCTCCACCTGAAAAGCGGGTGTACACGCAGGCTGACGTAGAAGAACTGCTACGGGACGCAATGAAGATCGAAAACGCCGCCGAGGATGCTTAAAAGGAAAGGGGAGAAAACATAATGTTTTCTCCCCTTGAGGTATTGGTGTCATGCGTAGCATGACTAGATTGCGGCCACCGAGACAGAATTACCCAACGGGCACCCTGAATAGGTTGAAGGCTCACACTCTCCAATTTCAGACGTGTTGCAAAGACTGCAAACGTCTCGCAAGCCAGGAATGGACGATTTTGCAGATGGCAAGATCCATTCCCAAAGCCAGTGTATGGAAAGCACCGGCTTTTTTGAGTTCGGACCAGGTAGAAATAAGCTGCGTAAGATTGCGGTCAAACGCATCGAGCAGTTTTGCGTATTTCTGTGCATCATGCAGCATCGCTGCTACATTCTGCCGCTCGGTAGCAAGGTTCACATAAGCGTACCGATCCGAAGGGGTAGAAACCTTCTTCATCCTGGCAAGATCATGCTGCAAACCATGTATCAAAGCGCGAACACGCTCTTTCTCGACCAGTAGGCCCCAGTCTGCGTAGCCCTCTCCAAAAGGAGATAGAAACTCCTCCCACCTTGTAATGTCGATGTCTGCCCAGCAGCGGGTTCCGTCAACATAATCGTCGTATTCTCTGACTTCCATCGAAACGATCCTTTCCGTTCTAAACAGACGCGGCGTATCGTTCCGAGTGGAACGACAGATGCCGTTCCACGATTAGGAGAGTACCAGAAAGAGAATCAGGGATGCAAGCTAATGTCTGGTATCAAGAGCGTTATAAAAAGCGTCTATGAAAGACGTATCAAAATCATACCCTTTTTTTATCTTATGCGTGACTAGAACACGCTCCGTTCCGTCTGTGTCTATCCACACAATTTCTTTCACACGGCGAACAACCCGCGTTGTGCCGTCGCGGTCTCGTTCTACGTCGCGGGATAGATGAATAACAAATTCTAGGTTGTGACGGACCAGTTCGCTGATTGCCTCACGCGGGACATTCATGGCCTGGCGGGCATAAAGTGTTTCCATCCTCGCAATGGCATCCCGTGCGGACGTGGCGTGTACCGTTCCGAAGCAGCCGCCGTGCCCCGTGTTCATCGCATCCATAAAGGCGGCACATGCGCCAGGTGTCCGAAACTCCCCGACCCCCAGCCGGTCAGGACGTTTCCGCAGGGCCTCGACGATCAGGGAAGGAAGATCAATAACCTGATCGTCGGCTTTAAGCCTTGCCCGCCTGGGGGCTTCCAGTTCAAATTTTCTCCTATGCCGGGGAGCAATGTTTTCGGTGGTATCTTCCACCAGCCCTAGCCGCTCCTGTGGGTCCAGTTCAAATGTCATGGCCCGCAGGAAGCTGGTTTTTCCAGTTCCAGTCCCGCCGGTCACGATAAAATTAAGCCGGTTATTCAAGGCCGCCCGGACCATCTTCGAGATTTCCGAAGTGATTGATCCACCAGCCAGCAGATCGTCTAGGGAACGGTGTGTTGTAGGGAAAGGTCGGATAGACATGATCGCGCCATTGACCGCCACAGGCGGCAACGTGGCGCTAATCCGTGTCTTGTTCTTCAATCGCGCGTCTAACAGCGGATTATTTTTGTCCACCTTCTGATCTACAGAATTGGCAATCTGCTTGATATACTGCACCAAAGAATTTTCGTTCGGCCATTTTACTTCTGGCGCATCAATCAATATCCCATTACGCTCAAAATAAACGTAATCATAATGATCCACACATATCTCTGTAATTGAGGGATCAGAAAGCAATTCTTTGATCGGGTCGCCATAGTGACCGATCAGTTCATGCACTTCACTGTCAGTTCTAAGCATCGACCTCTCCCCACTCACTTTCTGCCTCAATATACGGCGCTTGTGCCTTGGTAGCCGTCTGAAACTTCATTTCGTCGGTAAAAGGGGGCAACCCTTCCAGCAAACGATTGACGATGATTTCTGCTTGGACCCCTGGCGCTCCGCCAAAACGGACATAAGGGGGCATACGTTTCGGCAGATAGGGACATTCACGGGCACGTTTGGCCCTGATCCACTCACCAACAGTAAATCGTCTCAACCCTGCAATCTGCTCTCGGACCCCGCGAAACCCCGGCAAGCGATAGTACCGCATTATCACCCTCTGCACGGCCCGCTCGTCCTTTCTATGACGGACGGCAAGCCGGATCTCGTCGTGCCAGGCTTCGACCTTCTGCGGCTGAAGGCGCCAAGTCCACCGGGGCGCTGATCCTTCATGGGGAGTCTGAACCAACTCAAACTCGCTCGCATACAGAAGCCGGTTCTTAGGGTCCGTTACTCTCGCCAATCCCTGCTCGCACTCTCGGGCTGGGTGAACCCCCTCGGTCAGCAGCAGCCACCAGAACAGATGCGGGGATCTGTGGGCCGGGTGAGCAAAAAACCTTGCCCCGGCAATCCCGACCTTTTTGCGCTCGTAGCGAAGGGCTGGGGAGATTTCCGTGCTGTAGAGATTGGCAAACTTAGCTTCCAGATTCAGGAAGCGATCAGCCCTCACCACCCCGCTTATATGCCAGACATATCCACGCGACACAGCCGTACTCAAGGACTGCATCGTTGTCGTTTTGTGAGGATAGATCAGCATATCATCCAAGAAAAAAAGTATCAAAAACGACCATAAAAAACAGCCCCGGATCAAGGGAGCCGTCTTTCAACCTGAAACATACCCGAAAAAACACGGAAAAGCACCAGAAAGTTACCTGAAACATACCCGAAAGAGATCGGATTTTCGTTTCACGCTTAAATATACGCGAACAAATGAAAACCCACCACCCTAAAGGGCGGTGGGTTTAAGTTTTTTTTGATTTCATAAGTTATAGCGAAAAAATCCGGCAAGCCGGATTTTTGATTTCATATAATGAAGTTCCTATGCGCGTGCGTGACAACCGAAGCGCATTATGCGAAAAAAGGCGTGCAGACCTCCATCTGCACGCTGATGGATCGACAATGAGGCGTAGGGAGCCGCAAGGCCGCTACACCCTCTCCCGATAGGGGCGACCATCCTGCGTGATGGGGAGCCAGCGCAGCCCGGCTATCAGCCGGTGGGCGCGGCGACCGTGCGAAAGGGCAAAGAGCCATAGGCTCGGTGCCCGCCAGCACCAGCCGCAAACACCAGACGCCGGGCGAAAGAGAGAAAGGGGGCCATGCCAAGGGCCACCATCCTACGGGTGGTGCCTGCCAAGCACCCCCCCGCCTCTCGTCCGCGTGGTGTTGGGATTGACCCCGGCCCGCCATCCGTCACCGCATAGCGGCTGACGCTGGCATCAGCCGGTCAGTCAGTCCCAGCCGGGTAGGAACCCGGTCCATTGTCCACCGGGCATTTGGCCCCGACTGTTTCAGTCGGTCCAAGTGCCCGCCAAGCACTGGACCACCGACCTGAAAGCCACAGGAGCATGAAAGTGAATCTGACCCGTCTCGCCATCCCTCTGCGGCTGGCGATGTGCGCCAGTCGGAATCTCATTTTCTGCCGGGGTAGGAACCCGGACCATGTGCCCATAGGGCCACCAGTAAGATCGCCTCGCGGTCGGATCTGGTGGCCGCCAAGCACCTGATCCGACCATTCCCCCCAATCCAACGGACGCCGCGCCAACGGCTTATCCATCACCAGGACCGCCCCCATGAAAGGAGAGGATCGCGGTACCCCAAAGTTCACCTTGTCTCACTTGCCATTAGTCGATGCCCCGAAAGGGGCACGCATGACGCCTTACCAGCGTCATGCAGGACCATTGCCTAACCAGCATGGTCCGACCTGTTGCTGTAGCCGGATGCCTTTAATCGGGCTCGTCCGGCTGCAACGGGCGCTCGGGGGTGTAACTCCCCCGTTCGACCCAATCACCGCGTACCGACTGCCTAGCTGTCCGGTCTTTGACAATCGAATACGGAACATACCGACAAGAGAAGTTGGGCGACGTGGACACGGCGCACGCCCCGCCCCCGGTGGCAACCGGGGGACAGGGGCGTGCTGCCTGCCAGATGGGAAAGACGGTATCCAGTCCGTTCCACGGGCGGCCAGGGATGGTCGAACGTGTGCCGCACAGGTGGGCGACACGCACGATGGGAAACTGTCGTGAGTCCTAGAGGGGAAACCTGGATAGGACGGTACTAGGGGGCGCAAGCCGCCTAGATCGTCGGATAGCTCAAGCCTGTAACGGCGTTCAGTAGGACGCTGTGCGGAGAGAAAGTGCAAGTGCCGGGGCCTGTAGTGTCCCGGTGGATAAAGTTGGAAGCGATGCGGTGAGTAAGGGAGCGGCTTTGGAACTTCGCGCCCCCCAAATTGGCCCGTCCTTTGGGACTGGTCGAAAGGCTCTAAGAGCCTAGCCTGCATAGTGAGACGCTTGCGTACTGCTCGTTAAGATCCGTCTGGATAACACGGGAAGGGCTAAGGGTCGGCAGGGTGGTTCCTGTCAATGACCTATGCCTGGGAGCGGTTTGAGTAGAGTGAAAATCCCTTTCGCGGTTTATCCGAAGCGATTGGGAGAGGCGGCATACAGTGGGGGTGGTTCCTCACGTCGCTAAAGTCTCGAAAGAACTAGGCAACAGGGTAATTCGACACTGGCGCTTGGCAGCGCCGTGGCAAGTGTTTCCAGGTGTGCATCGGGTGGCACCGATGCAGACCTGGCGAGGGGAAAGGTGGCTCTTTTCCTCCTTATTACCGGCAGTCATTCCGACTGACCGGCGTTCAACAGCAATGGAGAATCTGCGATGATGCTTGCAGCATCAGACGACGCCGCGCGTCGTGTAGTGCCAGCAATGGGGCATCCCCCTATGGCTGGCCGATCAGGCGCAGGGCACATGCCCTGCCGACTTGTGCGCCTACCCGCCATCTGGCGGCCAAGGCGCTCGGCGGCAGGGAGAAGCCTCTACAGGCTTCATGCTGCGTCGAAACCCACAACCTACAGCCTGTGCCGTGTGGCATCAGGGAAAGGATATGAAATGGCAAGACTGACACCCGGCATGGATCGGGTGCGGTTGCACCCTTCATGCCCTCGATCTGACAAACATGGACCGGGATGCAGGCCCCGGCTGAAAGGACAAGTGCCTGTCTCAAGACGGGCACGATGCCCGGATGTTGGGGAACCCCCAACGCATAAAACCGGTCTTTTGCGACCACTGATAGGAAACAGGCCCGTCCCTGACGTGGCGTGTCGCCAGTCAGCAGGACAAGAAACCGGCCAATGTGAAACGGGAGTAATTGTGATGTTTCTCACGCTGCTTTTTGTGCTGGTTGCGTCGATGCTGTCTGCATCGCGCAACCTGGCCCGACTGGCGGTGACAGGTATGGAAGACGGTGATTGCACATATGGGATATTCCCTATGTCTGTTACCGCCCTACAGCCCTCACCTGACCAGGCCGGAACAGGATGCACCACCCGGATGCGGGATAGAGTGCCCATCGTCAGATGGGGACGAAAACCTGACTTCGGGAAAGTCCTCGCCATGCGAGGACGTAGGAGCCGATTGATCGGCGGAAACCCCAATGTGCATTGGGTGATCCGACCGCCAATCGGATCGAAGCCCGCTAGTAAGCGAAGGTCGCACCATTACGGTGTCAGTAGAGCCGGGCTAGAGAGAAGGAGAAACCACGCTCCTTTCCCTTGATGCCAACTGCTGGCAGACCTTTCAGGCACCCTCTTGGGGCTGTCTGACTGGCTGGTGACTACCGGGGATGAACTTAATTGTTCATCCCCGGCCCTTTTTCATCCCCCGCTCCAACCGAGGCTCACCGGAAAGGATGTGTGATGCTGTCGAACCACACGCAGGCTGTGTTTGCGTTTCAGAACTGCATGGACCCCTATCTATTTTGGGGCATGTGTCTGTCTTTGATGTTCCTGGGCATGGTGGGGCTGACCCCCTTACACCCGCACAAGGATCTCACCTCACACGGCATGATTATGCTTGTTTTTCGGCGTATCGCGCTGGCCTCGATGGCTGCGGAAGTCACGCTATTCATTGGTTTTGCAATCACCTTGCAGGGAACGCTGGGGGAAGAAAACCTAAGAGCCCGATCCGAAAGTTTTTGAACAATACCAGTCTGTTGTGATTCATCCGTCTTTACGAAGAGATGGAGTGAATGATGACATGGACTGGTATTGCCCGACGTGAACATAGCCGGGAAGGACTGCGATATCCATCGGATATGATGGACGGGGAATGGGCTTTGATCGTGCCATTTGTGCCCCCTGCGAAACGGGGCGGTCGCCCTCGCACGACGGATATGCGCGAGGTGGTCA
>NZ_NKTX01000064.1 GCF_003207815.1 Komagataeibacter oboediens
GTTCCGCTTGGAATAATCTTGCTGCCTTGCCTGACACCATTCGATCCATCGGTCTTAGAAAGTGGGCTCACACAGGTCAGTTCCCATAACCGTTGGTATGAGTGCGAAGGCACATCTGGGCACCCGGCAATATGCCCGTTTGCTGGACGAGTGGGTCGAAGCGGTTGGCCTGATCCCCGGCGAATATGGGACGCATTCCATGCGCCGGACGAAAGTCGCGATGATCTATAAACGCACCGGTAATCTGCGTGCAGTGCAAATCTTGCTGGGTCACACCAAGCTGGACAGCACGGTTCGATATCTGGGTGTCGATGTTGAGGATGCCCTCGCCTTATCAGAGGCGACAGACCTGTGACGTCTCCTGCGTTTGTCACTTGCTCTCTCCCTATGTGTACATGATATGATGACACATAGGGAGGATCACATGAGTGAACAGCTTTCTGGCAGCCAGAGCGCGCCACTGAAAATCGGGGTGCGGGAGTTCCGTGGCAACCTGACCGCTTACCTTCGCCAGGCGCGGCAAGGCAGTACGATCCTGGTCACATCCCATGATGAGATCGTGGCCGAACTGCGCCCGCCATCCCCGTCCTATCGCCCCCGTCGGCAGCCGGGTGGGCTACGCGGGCGCATCAAGCTAAGTGATGATTTTGATGAGACGCCGCAGGACATGCTCGACAGCATGGACGGGGCCCTGTGAAGGTTCTGCTCGATACACATGCGCTGCTATGGTGGTTGTCCGACTCTGACAAACTGGGACCTGCAGCACGTGAGATCGTTGCGGATCCGGCCCACGACATTCTGGTTAGTATTGTCTCGCTCTGGGAGATCGCGATCAAAATCCGGATCGGGAAGCTGGATGCAGATCTCAACGAGATTACGGATACTATTCCGGCAGAGGGTTTTACGCTTCTGCCGATTTCCCCCGAGCACCTGAAGATCCTGATGGGGCTGCCTATCCATCACCGTGATCCCTTTGATCACCTGCTTATGGCGCAGGCACTGAGTGAACAGGCGTCATTTCTGTCTGGAGATAGCCAGATAGACCATTACCCAATCGAGAGGATCTCTTGCTCATAACTGTGCGGTTAATTGCTTTATAAGTTTTTCGCCTTGTCCAGAAAACGGTAGTTTTCTAGACACGCTAAAAAATCGCAAGCAGGGCTATCGCAACCATAATCATCCCGTTAATATTCCCGTAAATTTTTCAATGTCGCGGTTGTGTCAATGAATCAGCGGATCGGTTACGCACGGGTTTCTACGGAGGATCAGCATTTAGACCTGCAGCGTGATGCGCTTCAGCAGGCTGGTTGCCGTGTCATCTATGAGGAGGCAGCGAGTGGCAAGAGCGCTGCGCGCCTGGAGCTGGAGCAATGCCGGAAGGCGCTGCGCAGTGGCGATACGTTGGTGGTGTGGCGGTTGGATCGCCTTGGGCGTAGCTTGCCTGACCTTGTGCAGATCGTGGCCGAGCTGGAACGTTTGGGGATTGGTTTTGAGAGCTTAACCGAGAAAATCGAAACGAATAGCGCGGCGGGCAAGTTGGTCTTCCATGTCTTCGCGGCCCTTGCAGAGTTTGAGCGCAGCCTGATCCGTGAGCGTACCCACGCCGGGCTTGCCGCAGCACGCGTCAGAGGCCGCCTAGGCGGCCGTAAACCGAAGTTGGGGGAGAAGCAGGTGCGCGAGATCAAGGCGCTTCTGCGCGATCCGGACATTCAGGTTGCTGATGTGGCAAGACGTTACGGCGTGTCGCGCACCACGCTTTACAAGCATGTAGGCGTGATTGCTCCTCGCGGTCGGGGCGATTGATCTTGTATTCCGCCTATCACGCTAAGTATTACGCCCACGAGCTGACGCGGCGACACACTGCAGATGGCGTAGATCGTCTCTCCCAATCGTTGTTCGATGCCAGCGTCGACCTCAATCCGCATCAGATCGAGGCGGCGCTGTTCGCCCTACGGAACCCTTTGCAGGAAGGTGTACTGCTAGCTGACGAGGTGGGTCTTGGCAAAACCATCGAGGCCTCGCTGGTCGTCTGCCAGTACTGGGCTGAGCGCCGCCGTCGGCTGTTGGTTATTTGTCCAGCCAGCCTGCGTAAGCAATGGGCGCAGGAGCTGCACGACAAGTTCGCGGTACCCACTACCGTGGTGGATGCCGTTTCGCTGCGCACTCAGTGCGCTGGCGACATGCTGTCGACCATGCAACAGCTTGTCGGCAAGGCGGTCTTGATCATGTCCTACCAGTTTGCAGTCAAACTGGAAGCCGAGCTGCGTGCCGTGCCTTGGGATGTGGTGGTGATCGACGAAGCGCACAAACTGCGTAATGCGCACCGCGCCAGCAACCGTACCGGGCAGACACTCAAGCGCGCACTGCAAGGCCGCAAGAAGGTACTGCTTACTGCCACACCGTTGCAGAACTCTCTGATGGAGCTGTACGGACTGTCCACGTTAATCGACGAGCACCTGTTCGGCGACGAAACTGCCTTCCGTAAGCAGTTCATGAACAGCAGAACGGGTTTAGACGAACTTCGCGAGCGACTTGGCAGCTTTGCCAAGCGCACACTGCGTCGTGATGTGGTGGAGTACATCAGTTACACCGAACGCAGGGCGTTCACCCAGCCTTTTAACCCCACCGACGCCGAACACGCACTCTACGAGCGCATTTCGGCCTTTCTGCAAAAGGAAGACTCTTACG
This sequence comes from Komagataeibacter oboediens, assembly GCF_003207815.1. GTDB lineage: Bacteria > Pseudomonadota > Alphaproteobacteria > Acetobacterales > Acetobacteraceae > Komagataeibacter > Komagataeibacter oboediens. The sequence continues at coordinate 2,689 of NZ_NKTX01000064.1, forward strand.
CTCTGCCAAAACAACAGCGTCATCTCACGGGCCTAATATTGCGCAAGCTGCTGGCGTCCAGTTCGCACGCTGTTGTTGCCACGTTGGCCACTATCCGCGAGCGCCTGCAGGGCTTGCTCATAGCTGAAAAAGCGGAAGACGATGGTAGCCAGCTGGTCGAAACACTGATTGCTGAGGACGATCTGGAGCAGGACTATCTAGAAGAAGCCCGCGAGGCTAACGAAGCCGCAGAAACATTCACGACCAAGCCAGCCGAAGACGACAAGCCTGACGCTGCACAAGATACCCAAACCATCTGTGCTGCCATCGCCGCCGAGATCGAGGAGTTGACCGCGTTCGTTGATGCCGCGCAAGCGCTGCAAACCGACACCAAGGCGCAGGCTTTACTCAAGGCGCTCAACCTAGGTTTCGGCAAGATGGCCGAGCTACGTGCGCCACGCAAGGCCATCATCTTCACAGAGTCCAAGCGTACGCAGGATTACCTACACCGCTTTCTCTCAGCTAATGGCTACGCGAGCAAGTTGGTGTTGTTCAGCGGCACTAACAACCATGAAGACTCTACTGCCATCTACCAGCACTGGATGGAAAAGTACAAAGGCACGGATCGCGTCACCGGATCACCGCAAGTAGATCGCCGTACCGCTCTGATCGACCACTTCCGCAAGGACGACGGCACCGGAGCGGAAATCATGATCGCTACCGAGGCGGCTGCTGAAGGTGTCAACCTGCAGTTCTGCGCGCTGATCATCAATTACGACCTGCCGTGGAACCCGCAGCGCGTCGAGCAGCGCATTGGCCGCTGCCACCGCTATGGCCAGCGTTTCGACGTGGTGGTCATCAACTTCCTCAACACCCGCAACCAGGCCGACCAGCGCGTGCTGGAACTGCTCACCGAGAAATTCAACCTATTCTCCGGTGTATTTGGTGCGAGCGATGAAGTGCTGGGTCGCATTGAAGGCGGCTTCGACTTCGAGAAACGCATTCTTCAGATCTACGACACTTGTCGCCAGCCCGAGCAGATTGAAGCCGCCTTCAATGCCCTGCAAGCGGAGCTGGAAGAGTCAATAGCCGACCGTATCAAGGACACCCAGTCCCAACTGCTGGAGAACTTCGACGAAGACGTTCACGACCGCCTCAAACTCCGTCTTCAAGATGCCGAAACGCGGCTGGACAAACTGGGGCGCTGGTTCTGGGGTGTCACCTGCTTTGCATTGGATGGCCGTGCGCGCTTTGACGAGCAGTCCTACGCGTTCTCTCTGAGCACGCCGCCAACCGGAATCGCCCCTCCCATACCGATGGGCCGCTATCAGCTCATTCGTGGTGCGGCGCAGCCGGACATGCTTGCGCACGCCTACCGCCTCAGCAACCCGCTGGGGGAATGGAGCATTGATTCCAGCCTGAATGCGGCTACGCCGGTCGCCACCTTGAAACTCGACTACGACAAACACGGCGCCCGCGTTTACGTCATCGAGAGACTACGCGGCATGTCCGGCTGGCTGACGCTGGCCCGGCTGGAAGTCATCGCCTTCGAGACTACAGAGGCGCTTCTGTTCTCCGGTCTTACAGACGATGGTCAGGTTCTGGATCAGGGAACCTGTGAAAAGTTAATGGCCATTCCAGCAGCTGGTAAACCCACTCCTTTGAGCATCACCGTGCCCGAGGCCCTGCTGGCCAACAGCCAGCGCGCAGTTGCCTCCACCATCGCCCAAGTGTTGGAAGCCAACCAGTGCCTTTTCAATGAAGAACGTGACAAACTGGAACGCTGGGCTGACGACAAGATGCTGGCCGCAGAGGAAGCCCTGAAGAACACCAAGGCACGTATCGCCCAGTTGAAGCGCGACGCCCGCAAGGCCGCCACCTTACAGGAGCAGGATGGCATCCAGCGCGAGCTGTCTGATGTGGAGCGCAAGCAACGCCGTCTGCGGCAGGAAATTTTCGCCGTCGAAGACGAGATCATCGCCAAGCGCGACGAACTGATTGCCTCGCTGCATCAGCGCCTGCAAGAAAAAACAAGCAACGAGACACTGTTCAGCGTGCGCTGGCAGGTCACTTGAAACGCAAATCCTTCAATGAAGCAGAAATCCCGAGACCTATGCCAGCCATAACCAACAAACAGAATCCCAAATTCCAGGAACTTGTCGCCAAGCTGCGCGAGATATTCCAGATCGACCGCCCGGAACTGGACTTCGGTATCTATCGCATCCTCAACGCTCGCGCGGACGAGATCAACGACTACCTGCAAAACCGGCTGGCCGAGAAGGTGCAGACAGCCCTCACAGCAGGGAGCGCCGCCAGCACGCAGCAATTGCAGGCTGAACTGCAGGAGGCCGAAAAGAACGCTCAAGCCTTGGGGGTCAGTCCCGATGCGGTTCCCAAGGTGAAGGAACTACGCGTCAAGCTGAAGGATGCCACCGTAGGCAGCAGCGACCACGAAAACGCCGTGTTTTCCCACTTGCTGACCTTCTTCTCCCGCTACTACGAGCAGGGCGACTTTATCAGCCAGCGCCGCTACAAGGGCGACACTTACGCCATCCCCTACGCGGGCGAAGAGGTCATGTTGTATTGGGCCAACAAGGATCAGTACTATACCAAGAGTGGCGAGAACTTCAGTAATTACAGCTTTAAACTTGAAGACGGCCGCACGGTGCATTTCCGCCTCGCCGCCGCCGACACCGCCAAAGACAACCGTAAGGACAACGACAAGGAGCGTCGATTTGCTCTGGTAGCGGCCAAGACCGTTACCCGCGTGGATGAAAACGGCGACGAATACGAAGAACAACTGGCGCCTGTGGAGGAAGCTTCGGGCAGTGACGGCAATAAGGAGCTGATCATCCGCTTCGAGTACGCCGCCCAACCCAAAGGCACCAAGCAGGAGGTGCTGGTCACCAAGGCGGTAGAGGCCGTGCTGGCGAATGCCTCCGTTAAGGCGCGCTGGTTGGCGTTGGGCAACCGTGCACCTACTGAGAATAAACCTCAGCGTACCTTGCTGGAAAAACACCTGAGTGACTACACCACCAAGAACACGGCGGACTACTTCATCCATAAGGATCTGGGTGGTTTCCTCCGGCGCGAGCTGGACTTCTACGTCAAGAACGAAGTCATGCATCTCGACGACGTGCAGAACGCGAGTGCGTTTGGCGACATTGAGAAGAACCTTCGGATGATCCAGTGCCTGCGCAGCATCGCGCTGGAGTTGATCACTTTCTTGGCCCAGCTGGAAGACTTCCAGAAGAAGCTGTGGCTGAAAAAGAAGTTCGTGGTGTCCAGCCACTACTACATCACGCTGGATCGGGTGCCGAAAACGCTTTGGCCAGAATTGGCAGCGAACGAGCAGCAATGGACGCGGTGGAAAGAGCTGGGGGTTTGGGATGGCGATGCGCCGGGGACGGTGGAGGATTTTGAGGCTGCGCCGTATCGGATGGTGGATACGAGTTTGTTTGATTGTGAGGTTGTGCACAAGCTGGTGGCCAGCATGGGGGAAATTGATGCAAGTGTGAGCGGCCTGCTCATTAACAGCGATAATTTTCAGGGGTTATCGTTGTTGCAAGCGAAATACTGCGAGCGCGTGAATTGCATTTACATCGATCCGCCGTATAACACGGATGCCTCTGCTATCATTTATAAGAACGGATACAAAGACTCTTCCTGGCTGTCCTTGATTCAGACAAGGCTCGATTTAGCAAAGCGCCTCATGCGGGAAGACTCTCTCATTAGCGTAGCTATTGATGATCAAGAAGCATCACCGCTAGTTCAAGTGCTTAACTCAACATTCGAGAAGCAGGTCGGCGTTGCTGTGGTCAAGTCAAATCCTCAAAGCCGCAAGACGAAAGGCAAGTTTTCCCCTGTCCACGAGTACGCATTCTTTTATGGAAAAGGTGATAAGGCTTTTCCTAACACCATTGGATACAGCGCAAGCAAAGCCGCTCGATATCCATTGGAAGATGAGCAAGGGCGATATTCATGGATGAATTTCATTCGGGCTGGCAACGGTGATCGACGGGAAGATCGCCCCAAATCGTGGTACCCGATTGCAGTCAACTCACAGAATAAGATTCGCATTCTTACGATGGAGTGGGATGAGGAAACGCAGGACTACAAACTCTTGGAGCGACCTGCGGAGGACGAGGTGCTTGTCTATCCGGTCAAGTTTGAAAATGGCCAGCGTATCGAGAAACGTTGGCAACGAGGTTATAAGAGGGTCGCAACCGAATATGACGAATACCGTGTTCGTCGATCTGGCGATGGCGAAATAACCATTGATTTCAAAACCCGCATGGATGATGAAGCGCCACCAGTAACTTGGTGGGACAAGGGTGAATATGCTTCTGCGAACTATGGAGCATCTGAGCTGAAGGATTTTTTTCGCGAAAAAACGTTCGATTTCCCAAAAGCGAAAAAGCTCGTCGAGGATGCCCTTCGTTCATGCGGTGCGGCAGAGCCAGGAAGCATCACTTTGGATTTCTTTGCTGGTTCGGGCACGACGGGGGAAGCCGTCCTCCGGATTGGACGAGAAACAAAAGCGGCTCATCAATTTATCTTAATTGAGCAAGGTAGTTACTTCGATACGGTTGTTACGCCGCGCATCCAGAAGGTTGCGTACTCCGCCGACTGGAAAGATGGCAAACCCTCGACGCCTGAAACCGGCATCTCTCTCTGCTTCAAAGTCCTAAAGCTAGAAAGCTACGAAGACACCCTGAACAACCTGCAACTGCGCCGAATGTCCGCACAGGGCGATCTCCTGAATACCCTGCCGCAGCAGGCCAAGGATGACTACCTGCTCAACTACCTGCTTGACGTAGAAAGCCGTGGCTCGCTGTTGTCGGTAGAGGATTTCAGGAAGCCCTTCGACTACACTCTCAACGTGGCCGTGGATTCGGCGGGTGCGTTTGAGCCGCGCAAGATCGATCTGGTCGAGACCTTCAATTTTCTGATCGGCCTGCGCGTCAAGCACATCGATGCCCAGCCGCAGCGCGGCTTCGTCACGGTCACCGGAACGCTGCCCAGCTGTGAAAGCTGCCTCGTGCTGTGGCGCGACTGCGATGTGCTGGACTACGAAGGCATCAGCAAGCTTTGCGACAAGCTGGCCATCAACCCGGCGGATAACGAGTTTGACGTGGTCTACATCAACGGCGACCACAACATTCCCACCGTGCTGACGCAGACAGCCGAGGAAGGCGGTGCCACCCGCGTAATCAAGCTTCGCCAGATCGAGCCGGAGTTTCTGGAGCGCATGTTCTCCGTGGAGGGCATCTGATGGCACGGCCACGCAAGACCCCTGCTGCCGGTTCCAGTCGCGGCGGCAGGAAGCGCAGCTTTCATCAGGAATTGGTGCTCAACCGTTGGGTGCTGGGTTTCTTTCAGGGCGGCGCGCTAGCGGCACTCAAAATGCGTTTGGGCGATGACCGCTTTGAGGGCATCGACGAGGACGGCCAGACCAAGTTCTTCCACGAGCTGATTCGAGGATTGTTCGATCCCAACAAGGTGCCGGAGGCTGAGCTTAGGCGCTACGACTTGAACGTCGTCGCCCACTGGCAGGCCATCACCGCCCAGCGCAACAAGCTGGAAGGCCACGAACTGCAGATGAAGTACTTCCAGTACCTCTCGCTGCTGTTCACCGAGCTGTATCTGGACTGGTACTTCAACCACCGTCAGGATCTGCTTGATGGCCTGAACGAGGAAATGGCACGCTACCGCACTGAGACGGGCGCGGAACCATTTCGCGATTTCGAGGCGGACGACCTGAACAAGATCGCTTTCTGGAATGCTACCGGCAGCGGAAAGACCCTGCTTCTGCACGTCAACATCCGCCAGTATCTGCACTACTTCAATGCGGGGTGCAGCGATCACTTTCCCGACAAGATTATTTTGCTCACGCCCAACGAGGGTTTGAGTCTGCAGCACTTGGACGAGTTGCAGCTTTCAGGCTTTACCGGGCAGCTGTTCAATAAGTCGCTTTCTATGAGCTATCGTAGTGCCATTGAGGTCATCGACATCAACAAGCTCGGCGACCAAATGGGCGACAAGACTGTCGCCGTAGAGGCCTTCGAAGGCAACAACCTGGTACTGGTGGACGAAGGCCACCGTGGTACGGGCACGGCGGCTGGCGCGTGGATGGCGCGGCGCGATGCGCTGGTGCGAGGCGGTTTTGCCTTCGAGTACTCGGCCACCTTCGGGCAAGCAGTGGCTAACGGCATGACTGTGGCGGCGGCAGAAGAAGACATCCAGAAAAAGCGCGCCAAGATGCTGTTCAACACCATCAGTCTGCGCAGCCTGGATGACGGACAGAAGGCGCAACTCGCGCTGACCGCCGAGGACAAGCGCCGCGCGCGCATCACCTCTACGCGCGAGATTTACGCCAAGTGCATCCTCTTCGATTACTCCTACAAGTTCTTCTATGAGGACGGCTACGGCAAGGAGTCGCTGATCCTCAACATGAATGGCGAGGCCTACGAGCAGGCGGACAACGCGCGCAAGTATTTCACTGCCTGCCTGCTGGCCTACTACCAGCAGCTTTGGCTGTGGAGCACTCACCGCTCGGCGCTTGCCGACTTCAACATCGAAAAGCCGCTGTGGGTGTTTGTAGGCAACACCGTGTCGGGCGAGGAGTCGGACATCTTGGAAGTGGTGAACTTCCTCGCCGACTTCCTGAACAGCGAAGAGCAGATCAAGAGCTGGCTGACCGATCTGATTGCAGACAGGGCGCAGATTTTGGACGTCAAGGGCAACAACATCTTCAGCGGGCGTTTCACGCCCCTGATGGGCTTCGGCGGTCGCGTGGATGATCTGTACGCCGACATCCTGCTGCGAGTGTTCAATGCCTCGGCCCGTCAGCGCTTGAAACTGGTCAACATCAAGAGCAGCAAGGGTGAGCTGGCGTTGCGCGTGGGTGATGCCGAGCCATTCGGCCTCATCAACATCGGCGATGATGCAGGCTTCTTCGGAATGGCGGAGGACGTGGTGGCCTTCGATAGCGAACGCGACGACTTCGGTGGCGCGCTATTCGGCACGCTGAACAACAAGGACAGCCGCCTCAACGTGCTGATCGGCTCACGCAAGTTCACGGAAGGCTGGAGCAGTTGGCGCGTGTCCACGATGGGCTTGTTGAATATGGGCAAGGGCGAGGGTTCCCAGATCATCCAATTGTTTGGGCGCGGGGTACGCCTCAAAGGCAAGGGTTTCTCGCTCAAGCGCACTTTGCCGCAGGACCGGCCCAAGGGCGTGCATCTGGACAAGCTGGAGGCGCTGAACATCTTCGGCGTGCGCGCCAGCTACATGGCCGCGTTCAAAGACTACCTGCGCGAGGAAGGCATCATGCCCAGTGACGAAGTGCTGGAGCTGGACTTCCCAACGAGGGCCAATCTGCCCAAAGGCAAACTCAAGACCTTAGCGCTGAAGGATGGCTACAAGGACAACCAGAAACTTGGGTTCAAGCGCACGCACTTTCCGTGGCTATACGAAATACCCACGCAGTTCCAAGGCAAGATCAAGCCCCCCCATGTGGTACTCGACCTGTACCCGCGTGTCGAAGCGCTATCCAGCAAGGACAAGGGTAGAACCTTCACGATAGAAGTTCGCAACAAGGGCAAGCTGAATCAGACGCTGTTCCCGGCTTTCAATTGGGATCGCATCTATCTGGCGTTGCTGGATTACAAGTTGCAGCGTAGTTGGAGCAACCTGCGGTTGGAACGGCAGAAGCTGATCGACTTCTGTGCGGGCACGCAGGATTGGTACACGCTGTTCATCCCGGCGGCGGAACTGAACGTGACGACCTTCGCTGACATCCGCAAGCAAGAAGACATTCTGCTTCGACTGCTGACGGACTACACCGACCGATTTTATAAGGCCCTGAAGACAGGCTACGAAGGCCAGTTCTACGATATTATCCACATCGATGAAGATCACGGGTCGATGCTCAAGCTGTACCAATTCGAGATTGAGAACAGCGACGACGGTCTGGAATATCAGGCGAAGCTGGAAGTGCTGAAGAAGCTGGTGGCGGACGGCAAGATCGGCGAGGCCAACCAATGGAACGCGCCGCACATGGTAGCCATCAGCTTCGCTCGGCATTTGTACTACCCGCTGCTGGCATTGGAGGACAAGGATGCAGTGCCTCTGAAGCTGCGTCCGCTGGCGTTTGACGCGCCGAGCGAATGGGAGTTTGTTCGCGATTTGGAAGCGTTCTACAACTCAGTGGAAGGCAAGACCGCCGTAGGCGCACGCAGCCTTTACCTACTGCGCAACGCTGATCGGGAAGAGAAAGGCTTGGGTTTCGCGCTAGCGGGCAATTTCTATCCCGACTTCCTTCTGTGGCTAGTGGACGATGCCAACGGAAAGCAGTGGTTGACCTTCGTCGATCCGAAGGGGCTGCGCAATCTTGACCTGTCGAACCCCAAGCTTGGGCTGTATAAGGAAGTGAAAACCTTGGAGACGACGCTGGCTAGGCAGGCCAAGGTGGGCGAACCGCCGCTGATCTTGAATGCCTTCGTCCTGTCGCCGACGAAGTTCGCCGATCTGCTCAACGTGGGCGATCCTACCAAGAAGAACGAGTTGGAACGGCGCCATGTGTTATTCATGGAAGAGGGTGGAAGCACCTATCTGAAAAAGCTATTTGGGGCCATCAGATGAGTATGAGGTAGCGCTTAACATGGTATCATTAATGGTATCCAATATCAGACTACACCATAAGCCATTGTATTTAAAATGAAATGTTGAATAATTTATAATAGAGTGGGGATTGTAGTCGAGATTATTTCGCGGTCTTGAATGTCCGATTTTTCAAGTTTCCATCCGAAACCGGACAGTCCGTTTGCCCCCCGATTCTGACTGTTATGCCTGTTTTATGATCCATCTTTCCAAAGACCTGGCATGCTCTGTCGTGTCATTTCCCTTGGGTCGGATGAGCCCGTAGAATGTTCCGTCAGCATCGAACCCAACAGGGGCCAACAATCTCCCTTTAGCCGTATCGTCTGCGGCGATGATTTGAGGCGAAAGGGCTACGCCCAAACCATTGGCGGCAGCCTCCAGCATCATGAAATGATGGTCGTAGAGACGGATGTCGCGTGGCGCTTGGACGTCGGGCCGGGTGGCCAGCCATTTCCGCCATGCCTCGGGGCGGGTCCGAGATCCGAGCGCCAGGTAATCTCCGCCCTCGAACCGCACCACCATATCAGGTCGCATGATCGGGCCGACCGCCTCTGCAGTGAGTGTCGTTACCGCCCAGTCCGGATCCAGCGGGAAGTCGAGCCGTCGAATTGCCAGCGTGATGCGTTCTTTCTCGAAATCCAGTGGGCCACCACCGGTCGAGAGATGCACGTCGATGTCGGGGTGACGATCCTGAAAATCCGAGAGGCGTGGAATCAGCCAGCACATCGCCAGCGAACGTTCGCAGGAAAGTACGATCGGTGGGGCGGCGATAGGCGACCTGATTTCGGCGAGCGCTGTTGCTATTCCCTTCAGTGCATCGCTCGTGGCTGTCAATCGGCACTCAAAAATAACCCCTGATCGGCATGCAATATTAACCCCCTGTTGAAGGCCCGGCCTGTCTCCTGAAGCCGTAGGCGTAATACCAAGGGCTACTGTCTCTGACTCATCTGTGAAGTGACGCGAAGGGCCTGTTCTGATTCTGTCGTGAGAGGGAGGATCGGGAATGGCTGGTGC
>NZ_NKTX01000065.1 GCF_003207815.1 Komagataeibacter oboediens
AATCGCACCAGCCATTCCCGATCCTCCCTCTCACGACAGAATCAGAACAGGCCCTTCGCGTCACTTCACAGATGAGTCAGAGACAGTAGCCCTTGGTATAAGCCGACATCTTCCCCGGTAAAGCACGCGCCCCTACCTGCCGTACAGGCCATCAGGGTGCATGACGCCTCACCACGGAAGGCTGTCTTCATTGGATCATACGGGGCCGAAAGAACTATTCCCCTCGCACCGACACAGGCCGGGCGTCTGACATCGGTATCGGTTACCAGCGGTCAATATGTTCATCAGGGCGATGTTCTGGCCACATTTGAAGACAGACTGCTGCTGGAGATGGAAGCCCAGGCACAGGGCGAGGTTGATGCCGCCCGCGCCGAAATGAATCAGGCTGCCGCAACATATAAAAGAAGCCGGGGACTGGACACCATAGGGGGACTGTCCTCTGGGACGGTCGAAGAACGTGCCTATTCATGGCACCTCGCTCAGGCAAAATACAGATCAGCCCTTGCAGCCCTGACGCAGGCCCAGATTCAGGTGGCTGAAAGCAGGATCCGGGCGCCTGAAGATGGCTGGATCATGAGCGTCACGGGTGTTCCGGGTAGTCTGGTTGGCGCCGGAAGCGAAATCATACGATTGTCCGCAGGGGCGTCTGAAGTCCACTTCAAGGTTCCATCATCCTCATCCTGGAGTGCTGGTGACAGGGCGGAAGTTGACCTGCCTGGTCAGGATGGCCAGCCCGTTCAGGCTGCCATCAGGGAAATTGGCGCGGTTGACGGCACAAGTCAGATGCGGGATGTCAAACTGGAACTGGACCATCCGCTTCCCGTAGCCGTCAACAGCCTCGTCATGGTTGTTCTTGCCGCGCATGACGTGTCCCATGCCGTGCGCGTGCCGCTTACTGCCGTGGATTCAGCAGACCAGACGCATGCCCATCTGTGGGGGCTGATGGATGGGCAGGCGCCGCATCTTGTACTGCGGCGCGTCCGTATTGTCGGGCTGAGAGGAGCAGATGCGTTAGTTGAAGGCCTGACGGACGGTGAATGGATTGTCACCAATACTGACGGTTCGTTCCAGCAGGGACAGGCTGTTCTTGTTGCCGGGCAGGCAGGTGAACGCTGATGATGGATCGTTTCAACGTCTCACGCTGGGCTGTCGGCCATCCGGCACTTGTCAGCTTCATGATGGCCTGTCTTTTCCTTGCTGGTGGATATGGTTTTCTTCACCTTGGCCGGGCTGAAGACCCCGCTTTCACGCTCAAGAACATGGTTGTTTCCGCACAATGGCCGGGCGCAGGTGCCCAGCAGATGCAAAGGCAGGTGGCCGAACCGCTTGAGCAGGGCCTGCGTGATATCGAAGCCATAGATGTTCTCAGTACATATTGCATTCCGGCAGCCTGCGTGACGCAGATTTTCCTGCGCGATGATGAACGAAAGGAACGTGTTCCGGTTATCTGGCAGAAGGTCCGCAACAGGTTATCCGACCTTGCTCCTGGACTGCCGTCTGGCGTGGCACTTGCCGCCAATGATGATTATGCCGATGTCTATGGGTATGTGTTTGCCCTGACCGGGGGAGAAAATGCAGACCTTATCAAGACATCCGAATACCTGAAAAAGATTTTTCAGGCTGTTCACGGTGTGGGGAAGGTCCAGATCAGCGGTGAGATCCCGCAGCAGGTTACCGTTGATCTTGATCCGCAACAGGCTGCCGCAAGGGGAATCAGTCCCGATCAGGTTGCAAGGTCGCTTCAGGGGCGATCAACTCTGGCATCTGGTGGTTCGGTAGATTTTACAACCGTTGTTCCCCTGAATGTGTCCGGAGCCCTCGACGGTGTGCAGTCCGTTGAAGAGACGCCACTGGCAGGCCATGCCGGCACCATCCGTGTCAGGGATATTGCCCAGGTGAACCGTGAGTATGCAGATCCGGCACCTTCGCTGATCCGTTACGGGGGCAGGCCGGCCGTCGTCATTGCTGTCGCAATGGCTGATGGCGCGGACGGACTTGCGCTGGGCAGGGCGCTTGAGAAGGCGGCGGCTACAGCCGTGCTGCCCGCGGGCATGAAGCTGACGCAGGTGGAAGACCAGAGCCGGGTCATCCGGGAGGCCGTGAATACATTCCTGATCAAGTTCGTCGTGGCGCTGAGTGTTGTGCTTCTGGTTGCTTTTGTCAGCCTGGGCCTGAAAGCCGGGATTATTGTGGCCTGCTCCGTGCCGCTGACGCTTGCCGGGGTCAGCCTGTACATGGGCACGGAGCATATCGGGCTTGACCGTATTTCGCTTGGTGCCCTCATCCTGTCCCTCGGGCTGCTGGTGGATGATGCCATCATCAGTATCGAAGCGATGGTCGTGCAGCTTGAACAGGGGCGCAGCCGCGAAGAGGCAGCCTCTTTCGCGTGGAGCCACACCGCATTCCCGATGCTGACGGGCACGGTGCTGACGGTTGTGAGCTTCCTGCCGGTTGGTCTGGCGCAGTCGACAACGGGTGAATACGCCGGTGAAATTTTCTGGGTCAGTGCCGCGGCACTGCTGTTCAGTTGGGTTGTGGCGGTCGTTTTTATCCCGTTTCTGGGGGTTCATCTCCTGCCTGAGGCCAGACAGCCCTCACAGGCATCACGTGAGTCCCGGCTGACGGGTATACTGCGCCACATGCTTGGCACCAGCCTGCGATATAAAAAAGCCGTAGCGGGTGGCACGGTCATGCTGCTGATCGTGGCGTGCGGCGGTTTTATGTTTGTTGACCAGCAGTTTTTTCCGCAGTCCGATCGCCCGGAAGTGATTGTGGATGTCGCCATGCCACCGGGAACAGCCATTGGGGAAACCGATGCGGCCGTCGGCATCCTGGAAAAGCACCTGGGGGGAAGCCCATCGCTGCGTCACATGGAGGCTCATATTGGCGATGGCGCGCCGCGCTTTTACCTTCCCTATGCCCCGGCCACACCCAGTGCCGCCCACGCGACACTCCTGCTGGTTGCACAGGACCTTGATGCGCGGGAAAAGCTGATCCAGCAGGTTGAGGCCATGTCCCTTCCCGCAGGCGTGCACCTGCATGTGCAGCGTCTGTCCCTGGGGCCTACTGCTGACTTCCCCGTGCAGTACCGCATCATAGGGCCAGACCCGGACACCCTGCGGGCGATTGCACGTAGGGTGGATGACATCCTGCGCGGCACTGAAGGCGCGGTCTCGGTGCAGGCGGATTGGGGGAACCGGACACCCAGCCTGACCCTTGAAGCGGATCCGGATAAACTTGCGTATTTCCAGACAGATCGCTCCAGTGTCGCCGCACAGCTCCAGGCAGCCATTTCCGGAGAGGTCGCAGGCGATATGCCCGATGGGCACCATCATATCCCGGTCATGGTGCGGGCCGCCCGCCCCGTGCGCTCTGATCCCGGCCTGTGGACGAACCTTCCCATTGTAACAGGAAACGGGGTCGTGCCGCTTGGTCAGCTTGGCACCATACAGGTGACAACCGACTTCCCGATCCTGTGGCAGAGAAATGGCGAACTCTGCATGACCGTTCAGTCGGGTGTTGCAACGGATATCCAGCCCGCGACTGTGGTGCAGCGCGCAACGCCAGCAATGGAAGCCCTGCGCATGGGCCTTCCCGCGGGATACAGGATTGAAACGGGGGGAGATGTGGAGCTTTCCTCGACAGCGGATAGTGCGATCTTCGCTTTCCTCCCGCTGACCGGGGGGCTGATGCTTCTGGCGCTGATGATTCAGTTGCAAAGCTTCAGCCGCTCCCTGCTCGTGCTGTTTTCGGCACCGCTTGGCCTGATCGGGATGGTGTCCGGCCTGCTGGTGACAGGGGCGCCGTTTGGCTTTGTGGCCCTGCTGGGGCTTATTGCCCTGGCGGGCATGATCATGCGCAATACGATCCTGCTGGTCGATCAGATCCAGTCCAGTCATCAGAATGGCACATCGTTGCATGCGGCCATCATTGATGCGACCCTGACCCGCGCGCGCCCTGTCTGCCTGACGGCGGTGGCGGCAATTCTGGCTTTTATTCCCCTGAGCTTCAATGTGTTCTGGGGGCCAATGGCCATTGTCATGATTGGCGGGCTTGTTGGTGGAACAGCACTGACCCTGATTGCCGTGCCCGCATTTTACGCTGTCCTGTTCGACCGTACGGCTACCACCGCGGAAGCATCCGCCCATGTCTGAGACGCGTTTTTTCCAATGCAGGGTGCGCATGCTCCTGTTTCCCATGCTGCTTGCGGTCGCCGGTTGCAGTATGGGGCCGGATTTCGTACGGCCGAAGCCGGTGCTGCCGGAGCAGTGGCAGAATGCGGGGGCTGTGGAACATGCCCGGCCGTCATCCCTGCCATGGTGGCATATGTTTAATGATCCTGTGCTCGATCAGCTTATGCTCCGTGCCGAAACCGGAAATCTGGATATGGCGCTGGCGCGTGAACGGGTCAAAGCCGCCCGCATACAGCGTCGCGCCGCATCGGCTGAAAGTCTCCCGTCACTGAACGGGCAGGCTTCCTATACGCATGAACGCCTTGCCACATCAGGGGTAGGGGAGGTCCTGCAGCCCCTGCTGGGTCTTTCTCCAGATGCGGTAAGGCAGGAGCCTGAGGGTGTTTCCTATACAAATTACAGTATTGGCGCGGTGGCCTCATGGGAACTGGATATATGGGGACGCCAGCGTCGGCTAAGGGAGGCGGCAAAGGCGGAGTTGTCTGCCGTACAGGCCGATGTGGATGCCATGCATCTTTCGACACAGGCAGAAATTGCAAGAACCTATTTTCAGTGGCTGTGGGTTTCGGACCGCCTGAAATGCGCCGAAAAAACGCTGGAACGGGCAACGCAGCTTCTGGCCATAGCCAGGGCTGTCCGTGCACGCGGCCTCCTTGCGGGTGTTGATCTGGAGAAACAGCAAAACGTCACTCAGGCCGCACTTGGTGAAAAAGATGAACTTGCCCTGCAACAGGCTTCGTTACATCGGGCACTGGCCGTGCTTGCGGCAGGGCGACCGGATGCGGACATACCCGAACTGGCAAAACCCGCAGACCCTCTGGATGTGACAATGCCAAAGGTTGCTGTTGACATTCCTTCCGATATGGCCCGGAAACGTCCGGATATCCGGGCGGCGGAGGCGCGGCTTCACGCGGCCACAGCGACGATTGGCATGGCACAGGCCGACTTCTATCCGCAGGTTACCCTGACAGGGCAGATCAGTCTCGATGCGCTGACAGTGGCCGAACTGGGGTGGAATGCACGCAACACGTCCTTTGGCCCGACACTTACCCTCCCGATCTTTAATGGTGGCCGTCTGTCCAGTCAGCTTGCGCTGCGCCATTCTGAACAGAGGAGCGCGGGCATATTTTATCAAAGCGTCGTTTTGAATGCATGGGTTGAGATCGAAAACCTCTTGTCACACGAACAATTTTTAAGGTCACAATATCAAAGGCAGATCTCTCTCCTTAATGCTGAAAAAGCGCGCACTGCAGCACTTCAGAAACGCTATCAGCATGGTGACATGTCGCGGGAGGAACTATTGACTGCCGCTCTTTCTGAAAGTGAAAGTGAAGCAAACCTTGCCAGAACATATGTAGCATTGCTGACCAATGCCGTTGATCTCAAAACAGCACTGGGTATCTAGCATTACCTTGGCAGAAAATTTGGATAAGGATTCTGACATGCTCCCCGAAAATGTGCCCATTTTAAGATAGGGTCCGATCGGGATGGATACGGACGGATGAAACGCAGTGGTTTTACGGAAGAGCGGATCATAGGGATACCGAAGGAACAGGAAACTGGGCTGAAGGTCTCTGATCCATGCCTCCGAGACCCTTGTCATTCCATCAGGCCCAAGCCATAAAAAACGGGAACTCTCCTTATTAAGTGGATACAAAAAGGGGGCACGTCACTTAGACAGCGTCTATACGCTTAAATGACGATCCGCCGTCCGGAATGTTGAACCCTGTTGTATTCCCGCAGGCGCATGGGATAGAAACGTGTAGCCACAGGG
This sequence comes from Komagataeibacter oboediens, assembly GCF_003207815.1. GTDB lineage: Bacteria > Pseudomonadota > Alphaproteobacteria > Acetobacterales > Acetobacteraceae > Komagataeibacter > Komagataeibacter oboediens. The sequence continues at coordinate 5,968 of NZ_NKTX01000065.1, forward strand.
AATGTCCCGACCATGACATCCGTATCGTCTGCTGTTTCCGGTGCCCGCCTTGTCACGGGACAATCCGTGCTTGGGGCGGTACAGGTGGTGACCGGGGATGGTGGTGTCGCGGCCATCATACTGGGTGATGATCCGGTCGCGCTTCATGATGCAGCCCTGAAGCGTTTTCCGGATGCCGTTCCCGCAGGAAAGGCGGAGGCGGATCGCGTGCTGGCTGCCGTGCGGACATGCATTGAAACGCCATGGGCAACGTTTGGCCTGCCGCTGGATATGCGGGGTACCCCATTCCAGTGTCAGGTCTGGCAGGCCCTGCGCGCCATCCCGTGTGGCGGAACGGCAACATACACGGAACTGGCGGCGCATATTGGCAGGCCAGAAGCCGTGCGTGCCGTGGCGGGTGCATGCGGCGCGAACCCGCTGGCGGTTGTCATTCCCTGTCACCGCGTCATACGGCGGGATGGCAGCCTGTCTGGCTATCGCTGGGGTGTCAGCCGCAAGCAGTGGCTGCTGGACCGGGAACGGACCGGGATGGCGCGCGGGCAATAGGCGCGCGCCATTGGCACGGGAAACATCCGGTCCGTCCTGATCAGGAAATATGCAGGACCAGATCATCCTTGTGTGGGGCGTCACCTGTGGTGCGGGGCCAGCCTACCGGCAGGACCGCGTGACCGAACTGGGCTGCAAGGATCTCGCTGGCGGCCAGATAGATGGCGCTGAAACCGCATAGAAGTCCTTCATATCCAGCGATGACATCCAGCATGGGCCGATTTAATACTGCAGCACTGCCAAGCAGGACAAACAGCAGCGTCAGGCTGAAGAACACGACCTGATGCATGCGCGATGCCACCAGTGATCCCACTGCCATGATGGCCGTAAACAATGCCCACAGCCACAGGTAACCACCCATCAGGGCAGGGGACGACGCGGGCATCAGTCCCCATTGCGGCAGGAACAGCAGCATGGCCAGCGATATCCAGAACGCCCCGTAGGCCATGAAGGCCGTCATGCCAAAAGTATTGCGGTTGCCATATTCCATCACCCCCGCGATGAACTGCGTCAGCCCGCCAAAAACCAGCCCTGTCGCCATGATGGCGGAACCCATCGGCACGATCTGGGCATTGTGCAGGTTAAGCAGGACGGTACTCATGCCAAACCCCATGAGCCCCAGCGGGGCGGGATTGGCGTCTGTGTTGTTGTGTATCATGCTGGTTTTCCATTCCACACCGGATGAATATGACAAACCATGTCACCGTCATGCGGGTCGGGATATTAAAATATGCCTTACCCTTGCCGCACACGACATCACGCCAATGCGTGATTGCCGGTGGGGTTCCCGCAAAGGGGATAAAGATATGAAATGAGGGACATTCCTCTGTCCATATTGCATATTGCCGGACACAGAATACGAAATTTTCCAATAATTTAAGTAATATTTATTTCATAACAAATAATGAAATATATTTTTTGGAGGCAGTTATTAAACAAGCGCGCACATATGTGTTGTGCCATCAAAATGGCAACTGTCCTATCTATGATATGAATGAGGTATTGGGCCCCTGTAATACTTAATTTTTACTTACGTTTTCTTATGTCTGTTCAGAGATCATGCAGGAAGGATAATGACCGGATGCATGCTTCAGTGCCGGAGGGCCAGATGGGTGTTGACGGGGCAGGACGGAGCATAACCGGTTTCCTGCCCTGACGCTGTCGCCTGATCTACCGGCTGTACTTCCTCTGTTCCGCTTTGGTACAGGCCGAATTCAAAGTAAACGAATAATAGAAATATTCGATCCCGGCCAGTTGCCTGAGAAGCATCACACGGGATTCCATGAAAGGCGGGTCAGGTCACGATCCGCCTTTCATCATGTCATCAGGGCAGCGGATGCAGTGCGTCAAGCGCCTGTCGTTTTTCCACCATGGCGGAGGGCGCGATGGATTTCCCCCGTGCGGCGGCGACGTCCTGCACGGTAAAGATGGTTGCATCCGGACCGTCCGGCAGGCCCGCGACATGATTTAGGATGGCGGCGACCTGATCATCCGCCAGCATCTTGAAGGGGGGCATGAACCCGGCATAACTGTTGCCCTGTATCGTGATGGCCCCCATGATGCCGTTCAGTGCGACGGCAACAACATACTGCCGACCTTCGGGTGTGCTGGCGATCTTTCCCACGCGTCCGGCCAGTGCCGGGAACTGCCCCGGCACGCCCTGTCCATTGGGCTGATGGCACATGCTGCAGTTTGACTGGAACAGGGCCGTGCCATCAGCGGCGATTGCTGATCCCGCAGGGATGGAAAGGCAGAGCATTGCGGCAAGAAGTCTTTTTTTCATGGGCGATGTCCTGATGTATCCTGTTCCCGGGGGAACCTGCAGGGTTGATCCTATCGCACCGCTGTCCGCAGACATACCCCCTGCCGGGATGCCATGACCGTACAAAAAAAGGACGCCCCGCCGAAGCGGGACGCCGAGTTTAGGGATTGGGAGACGTTGTGGTGTCACGAGATCCACAGTTCATTAACTTCACTTGTGGATAATAGTTTTCCCAAAAACACATAAACGAAGAAAAAATATTGTTTACGATATGTTCCATTTCGTCGCATCATGTGCCGTGCAGCATGACAAACTGCCGGGCAAAAGGCAGCATGACCGCAATGCTCAGCAACCCGAATATGACGGTCATTCCGGCAAAGGTTGCCATGTGATGGGGGTAATCCTCGGTATATAAAAGACCGCAGACCCAGAATATCACGGCTTCCACCGCAAGGCCGACGCCTATGACCGGAATATGGAAAAAGGACCCGGCCAGCCACCATGCAAGGGCCCCGGTCAGGACGACTGCCGCCGTCGCACGAAGCAGGAAGGAAAGTGCACGCATCTCTGCCCTGAACCTGGTTATCGGAAAGGAAACATCACGTAACCGTGACCATAGGGCCAGAATGCCCGTTTCCATCCCGATGGGCAACCACAGGCAACCGGCATGACCGCCTGCCTGCGGGGTTGTGATTACTGTGCGGCGGGGGCTGCAGCCGGGGCCGTGCCGGATGCCGCATCGGGCGTCATCTTGCCGGGCGTGGTCGAATGTTCAACGTCGTACGCCGTGGCCTTTGCTTCATAATTGCCCTTGGCGCCGGGGTGTTCCTGATCATACAGGGCGGCCTTCGCCTTGGCTTCCTTGCGGTATTCGTGGCGCTTGTACATGCCCGTTACGCAACCGGCGGCGGCGCCCAGTACGGTGTGGTGGTTGGCAACATGGCCACCTACGGCCCCCACGGCGCCGTATTTCAGGCAGCCACCGGGTTCGGCATGGGCGGCAGTGGCGCATGCCATGACGGCAACTGCGCCCAGAAGAGCGATCTTACGCATTAACATCATCCTTTTTGCTGATAAATAGGTCTGATATTCACGACATATCCGATACGACATACTTTGTCACCTTCTGGGTCATGATGTCCGGATTTTCGCGCAGGCCCGTGGTAATGATCCGCAGGCAGGCCAGAACTTCCGCCATCTGCTGCCTTGCCTGCGGTGTCGTAACGCGGGCCTGCTCATGCCGGGTCCATGCAAGTACATATGGTGTCATGGCGGCTGCCTGTCCACGGTCCCAGCGGGCCAGAAACAGGCCGACGATCCGCCCGGCACGTGGGGACAGGTGGCCCCCGCGGACCAGTTCACGCAGGCGGATGACATAGATGCCGACAGTCATGGACATGATCTGCCGCGCCATGCATGCGCCCAGCACAGGTGGCGGCAGGGCACTGGCCTGAAACAGGATGCGCACAAGGCTGGCGGCGCAGGCGGCCAGCCAGGTTGTGGCGTCAGTACGGGTCCCGATCCGGCCAAGGTGCCGCAGGCGCTGGCTGACCCAGGCTTCCGTCCGGCGGATATGGACATCCATGCGGAAGGGCACGACCAGACGGTAGGTCAGCAGCACGAAAATGATACTGGCCAGAAACGCCATGGTATTGTTGAAAAAGGAGACTTCATCAAACCGTCCCTGGTTGATCGGGCCAATCAGCACAGGCAGGAACATATTGAAGGAAAAGGCATATCCAGCCAGGTGGGGCCTGCGGGCTGCAAGCCCGCCAATTGTCATGGGCACCAGCAGGGCGGCCAGCAGGATTTCCGGCGCGGTAATGGCGGGAATGATCCACAGCGCCAGAACCGACGCCACCGCCGCGCACCACAATCCCCCCTTCAGGAAGGGGGTGGTGGCGACCAGCGGGTTCTCCCGTGTCGCCATCAGGCCATAGATCAGGGCGACAAAGGAAATGAACGCAGGCCCATGGTGCCATGCGGTGACTTCCCACACCATGCATGCCCCCATGATGGCTGCTGCCGCGCGGATGCCATTGTTTACGGCTTCATGCATATGGCGACGCGATGTCAGGCTGAAACGGAAGCGGTCCCCACGCGGGGCGGTGGCGCACGCGGTCATTTCGCTGCGGACCCGCGCAGCTTCGGATACAAGCGCCGTGGTCACTGGCTGCCATTCCGGGCTGTCCACCATATCGGTGGCGGTATCGGGCGTATTCTGCTGCAGCCATGCCGCAAGTGCGCGCTCGGGCGGCGTATCATCCATGCGTGGCGGCGCGGTCATGCGGGGATGCAGGATCTGCAGTGCGCGTGCCTGCGCCAGCATCACCAGCATGCCCGCCAGCGCGCGGCGGGCGTGGTCGCCCACATGGTTGCGTGGCCCCAGTTCCAGCGCGCTGAATTCGATCTGTCCGCTGAAGGTGACGATCTGTTTCAGCAGGGAACCGGTAATGGCCTGCTGTTCCGGGCCAGCGGGTGCGCAGATCTGCTGGATAATGTTGGCGCATGTGGCGCGGAATGTCTCTGCCAGCCGGTCGAGCAGTTGCTGGCGCGCATGTTCCACCATGCGCGGCATGAACACGACCGCCAGAACCGCTTCGCACAATACGCCCAGTATGATGTAGCTGGTGCGGGCGACGCTTATGGCAAAGACATCATCGGGCTGCGTGATGGCCCCCGTGGCAATGATGGCGGATGTAAACCCCGTCAGCACCAGCCCGTAGGCCCGGTACTGATCCAGCAGCGTTGCCAGTGCGCAGCACAGCCCGATCCACAGGGACAGGCAGGTAAAAAACAGCGCCGGCGCCTGCGGAAACGCCGCCATGAGCGTAATGGCCGCAACACCGCCCACCAGCGTGCCGAAAATCCGCCACCGCGCCTTGGACAGGCTTTCCCCGCGAGAGGATTGCGCCACCACCCACACCGTCAGAGGTGCCCATTGCGGGCTGTCCAGTTCCATCCACATCGCGATCAATAGCGAGATGATGGCCGCAAACGACGTGCGGACCGCGAATGCCAGGTCCGGCAGGGTCGGCGCATAAATCCAGGACACGCGCCTTACAGGATGAAGCAGCACGGAGGTAATGCGTTCGGTCAGGGGTAAAGTTGCGGTCCGTGCCCCCATTATTCTTCAGCCCCTACATCATGGTCAGGATGTGCGTAACCCGTGGGTCATGTCTTGGCGGACCATGGGGTGGAAGGGGCGGGCCGGTCCAATCGTTTGTTATGATATTTTAATAAGTAATATTTATGAAATCCCCGGTTGTGTCCGTGGGGGCGACGTAGCCCATGCCGGGGCGGCAGGCACGCGACCGGCTGGCGTGTGGGTGTTCAGGTGCCGGGCTGCGGCTGGCATCAGCCGGTTTTTCAGAATGTAATGCTGCTGTGCAGGCCGAAAATGGCCTCGTTGCCCACGCGGCGGTAACCGGTCCAGTCTGCCACCCCGCCCGAGGGATGCCAGACGTACTGAAAGTCCGGCTGCATCACCAGCCACGGCGTAACCTGCGCCTGATAGGTCAGTTCAAGGTGGTTCTCGTTGCCCTGCACCGGGCTGTAGGTGCCAGTTTGGGCCACGTTACGGTCGAACTGGCGCTGGCCCGAACTGGCGCGGCCAATGCCCCAGCCCAGCCCGATCGTGTCGTTGTCACGTCCCCGGAACGGGGCCTTCAGGTTCAGGCCCGCGTCAATGGCGAAG
>NZ_NKTX01000066.1 GCF_003207815.1 Komagataeibacter oboediens
CGCACCCGGCCGAGGCTATGTAGAGCATCGCATTGACCACCTCGCGCATATCCGTCGTGCGAGGGCGACCGCCCCGTTTCGCAGGGGGCACAAATGGCATGATCAAAGCCCATTCCCCGTCCATCATATCCGATGGATATCGCAGTCCTTCCCGGCTATGTTCACGTCGGGCAATACCAGTCCATGTCACCATTCACTCCATCTCTTCGTAAAGACGGATGAATCACAACAGGCTGGTATTGTTCAAAAACTTTCGGATCAGGCTCTTAGGGTGGCGGCGTGCGGACGATCGCTATGCCAATGACGTACGGATCGCGTGGGTAAAGGTGCAGCCAGATGGCCGCAGCGATGCACAGCTTTGGAGTGATGGCGGAAATCCAAACAGGTTTTTTGAGCCGTTCATTAACACGGCGCTTATCAATTTTGTGGAGCATCGCTATCGGCATATTCGCAGCACCATTGTTTCCGATTACGGGCTGGCGGCATTGTTCATGTCGCCCACGTTGCGTCGGGAATGGCTGGCAGACGGCGCAGCCGCGAAGGAAGCAACCGACTTTGAAGCAAATGGCAATGGTGGAGAGTATTCCATCGTCATTAAGGCCATAGATCACAGCACAATGGTAAATCCCGATGCCGCGAACCGTAGTTCGATTATCGTAGATTCTACTGTGTATGTAACACAGCATTATTTGGACGGCACACGACCCGACGAACAGAAGATTGTCAAACTGACATGGCGACTGGTACCGCTCGCACAATTACAACACGACTGGCAGCAGTTGAAGGAAAACGGCCCTGGCGTCGAGATCCTTTCCAGCCACATCGTTACTGCGCTTTCACAGGAACATTAATGCCATGAAAAAGTTTGTTATTGCTATCGGATTGCTCATGGCATCCACGGCTTATAGCCATGCGCAGTCTCCCCGCCTGACAGACCAGCAGAAAGCGGCCATGTCCGGCACGGTCCCTAATCCGTATGCGGCTCCTGCCCCTGCCCCTGCCCCTGCCCCCGCTCCTGCCCCTGTGGGTGCCCCGCAGCAGACCGGGGCAGCAGATGCCCCGATCAATACGGTGAAAGCCTGTACGCCGCTCCTGATGCCGCAGGGCATCACGCGGGAATTTAACGCATCGGTGAATGTATCGGCTCACCTGATTTTCCCGCTGCCTCTTGCCCATGCGATGATTTCCACGAAACTGTGGACAGAAGAACACCACGGCAATGATCTGTGGGTCCGTCCTAATCAGGATACCCATATGGCCGACAAGGTTGGCCTATCGGTGTCGATGGTCGATGGACGCAGATACGACTTCACGGTGCAGAGCGTTCCCAATTCCACGCCCTGCTACCTGGTCGTGCCGTATCCTTTCCTCTCTCCCAATGCGAGTTCGCTAACGCCCGAACAGCTTGCCCAGGCGCAGCAGGCCGCCGAGGAAGCACGCAAGCAGAAAGCCGCTGCCGCTGCCGCGTGGCGTGCGTCCGAGGCAAAGCGGCACGCTGACGAACAGGCTGCATATCAGAAGCAGTTTGACGCCATGCGGTCGCAGGTTATTCAGCAGGCCGAAGACCGCATTAAGCAGTTTCAGCATTCCCTCCATACTGCCTACACATGGAAAAACCACCGGCTCATTCCGTCTGTCTATGACGATGGGGAAACCACCTATGTCCGCGTCTATCAGAGCGGATACGGCGTGCCGGTTATCACTGGTTCTCATGATGGTCAGGACGTGGCGGTACAGTCCGATTACGACGATATGACGGGTATCTATGTGATTCCGGGCCTGTATGACCGTATTAACGTCAGGCTAGGGACCAACCGTATCCGTATCGTGCGGGGTGGCTGACCATGACCACGGAACCGAACAACGAGCAGCAGCCCAACACCGCGCGGATTCATCGTCCAGCATCTTTGGTGAAGCTAAAGGATAAGCTGAAAGCTACAGATCATACTAAGAAGATCATAGTTGTTGGCCTGTCCGCTATGGCGTTGCTCATGCTTATCATCGTGATTCATGGCCCCAATAAGCGCCATCACGACCAGCAGGCGCAGCCCAAACCCATTGAACAGAACAATTCCGCGTTCGACCTGAAAGCCTACCAGCAGCAGGTGCAGGAAGAAGAAAGGGAACGAGCGGCGCACGCGGCACAAGAAGCCATTGCCAATCCACAGGGGAGGCCACAAGGCCAAGGCCAAGGAACCGGCGTGGTCCAGGTCGGACCCAATGAAGATCAGTCGGACATTAGCTATGTGAAGCAGGGCTGGAAGCAGACGCAAACCTGGGACCAGGGAATCAACACTCTGCCCCCAGGTCAGCAGGCCAACAACGCCAGCGGCGGCAATGGTAATGGGGCCGTTCCCCGCAACCGGCCAGCCGCTTTTGACGACAGCTATGCGGCACAGCAGCGGGAAGCAAGCCGCATCCGACAGGCACAGCTACAGCAGAGATTAGAGGAAATCCGGCAGCGCCAGCAGGACATGCTTGCACGCCGGGAGCGGGAGGCAGCAGCACAATGAAACCGATAAAGAGCATTTTTGCTGCCCTCATGCTAATGCCTCTGCCTATTCCGGCTATGGCACAGATGGCCTTTCCCAGCGGCGCGATTGCATCCAAGCCGGTCCCTGCCGCCATGCTGGCCAACGGTGCCCGGCTCAAGGAAGGCATCGCCCGTCTTAATGCTCAATGGCAGGAGCAGACAGGCGAGCCGCTTGTAACCGCAAGTGATCTTGCAGCAGGCGGGCAGACCAACAGCCAGGATGAACAGGCCCAGCAGGACGACGACGACGACGACGACCAGCCCGACACCAAAGCAGGAAAGAGGAAGGTTCGCCTTAAACAGCGGCTTGAGAAAGCATCACAAGATACGGACGATTTCACACCCGGCAAAATCGGAGACCGCTATAAAATCCCTGTGGGATATATGGCTACCGGCACGCTCGAAATGACTGCGAACAGCGATCATCCTGGTCCTTTCAAGGGAGAACTCACCCAGCCGATCCTTTCTATTGACAGGCAGCATGTGCTTTTCCCGGCAGGTTCCATCGTCACCGGGCAGATTATGGGGATCGGGGGTGGCACAAATTCGGTTATCAGCAACCGGATAACATTCGTGCCGCTCTACATCACCCGTCCTGATGGCGGATCAATGCGCATACGCGGGCAGAACGTGCTTGACCGCTTCGGTATCAACGGGGTGGGAGACAAGACGAACTATCATATTGCCCCCATGCTGGGGGCCGCTATCGGTCTGGCCGGATTGCAATCCATTCCGTCGATCCTATCCAACATCACACAGAAATCGAACACGTTTAATACGGTCGGTCAGGAAGGGGCCGAAGAAATCCAGCAAGGCGGACAGAATACCTTGCAGCAGTACATGAACCTGCGACCCACTACGACCGTGCGTGCGGGCCATGTCCCCATCCATATTTTTTTCAACCGTGAGCAGTTCGCGCCAGAGTGGCGGGCAACGGACAATTTTCAGCTTACCAATGTCTCGTACAAGGGGGCGACAAAATGAAACGCATCGCCCTTCTTTCCATATTTGCCCTGGCGGCCTGCGCTCACCAGAAGCCGGAGCCGCTGCCCACTGTCAGCAGCATGACCACTGTTACCCGGCTTGAGTATCCCAAAAGCGCAAAGACCGTACAGGAGGCCGCAGAATACATCCTGCGACCGACCGGGTATCATCTGGTAGTGGATTGCCCAAACTGTGGACCAGAGGCACGAGAAATAGCTGAAAAGCCGCCCTCGCCTTTGTCTTTGCGGCCAGAAATTACAACCATCGCGCGGGCGCTGATCCTTATTGGCGGATCGCGTACCGCTATCGTGGTGGATGCCGACCACCACGCTATTACATACACATGGGCAGGGTCGGCAGACACCTACCGTTGGGCAGGAGCCGCACGATGAAGAAGCGAGTTCTAATCGGCCTGCCGGTGCTGTTGGCATTGGCTGGGTGTGGAGAACAGACAGATCCACGCCTGCACCTGGAACCGGCCAACGAGGTTCACTTGGACCTCAACCCGGGTCGTATCCGAGCGGCAAACCTTTACGGGACGACGCCGCCGGTAACGCCCGTTGTAACCAGTCCAACCATTCCGGCCACGGGCGTAACCCAGCCCTCACCTTCTCTTTCGCCCCAAGAGTGCAAAAGCTAAGGCACGGGCGCTGCATGACAGATGAAGCCGCCCCCAGGGCGGCTTTTTTTTAGGGGAAATCCAATGTGGAAGGGTATGCCTGTGCTGGCGATAGCCAGCACCATCATATTCCTAACTGGACCGGCGCAAGCCGGTTGCTATTCAGATCCTACGCCGCAGATCGTCAATGCCAAAATGCAGGCGGGTACGACGTTTCTATGCAACGGCCATTATAGCGTCTTGTATTCATCCATTACCCACGGCCCATTGTGGTCAGCCGAGAGGCTGACCAGTGAGAACGTCCGACTGGCGGCAGGCATCCAGCGGCAAGGGCAGTTTCAGCCAGATCCGCGTTTACCCTACGACCAAGATGCGACCCTAGAGGATTATCGCCGGTCTGGTTTCGATAGAGGCCACATGACACCATCGGGAGACGAACCAGACAGGCAAACACAAGCGCAGACGTTCTATCTTAGCAATATCGTGCCACAAACCCCGGCGCTCAACCGGGGGATATGGGCCGGGGTGGAAATGGCCGTACGAGACCTGGCCTTGCAGGTCGGGGAGCTGCTGATCGTAACCGGACCTGGCTATGACGCCGAGATTGACACGATTGGTCCTGACCATGTTTTCGTGCCTGCGTTTACGTGGAAGGCCGTATATCTGCCGACCAAGAAAGGTGGCGGGGCCTATGTATGCGCCAACGTGAATGAACGACCAGCCTGCTTTGTAGAAAGCCTGGCCGCCTTAACCGTGCAAGTCGGGATTGACCCTTTTCCCCAGGTGGCCGCAGCATCAAAAAAGCAGGTGTTTCCCTTGCCGAAGCCTGAACATTCTCCCTACACCCCGGATGGGGTAGTTTCCGAAGATATTGGGGAAATGAAAGAGGCTTTACGGGATTGGTTGCGTCAGTGGACGCGGCCCAGCCGGTAATTCCACCTTATTGCTTTACGTAACGCACGCTTGCACGCTTTACGTAAAGCGGGTAATATAGAGCCATGTCCGATCAAGAGATTACATACCTGCGTGACAATGTGGATTGCCGCACGCTCTTGGAACGTGAGGGCTTTACGCTCTATCCGGGCGAAAGCAGCAACCACGTTTGGAAATACGTGCGTAAGTCAGGGGCAGACGGGCATCAAATCATCATCGTGAACAATCACGGACGAGGCTGGTTTGCGCCGCTGGAAAATCAGGTCAAGGGTGATGTGTTCGGCCTGGTGCAGTATCTTTACCGAGGGGAGAATTTCGGTCGGGCACGGGTGCGTTTACGCAAGCTGGCCGGAATTGCGCCCGCACTTCCCGCCACCGTCCGTCCATCGGCCCCAGCGCAGAATGGTTTGAACCTAGTGGATCGGTGGAAGTCTCGGCAAATGCCAGATCCGCAATCTGCTGCTTGGCGCTATCTCACCAAAGAACGACGCCTGCCGGTAGCAACCGTGCGGCGGGCCGTCGATGCGGCTGTACTCGCGGAAGGGCCATACGGAACAATGTGGGCGGCTCATTGTGATGTTGAGCGAACCATGACCGGATGGGAAATGCGTGGTCCCAACATGAAATCCGCTTTCTGTAAGGGTGGGGAAAAGGCATTGTTCCGCTTCGCCTGGGCAGACAGTGGGTACACGCGCCTTGCTATCACAGAGGCAGCGATAGACAGCATGAGCCTGGCCACTTTGGAAGGTAAGAGATCCGACACGCTGTATGTATCTACTGGCGGTGGAATGGGGCCTCTTACCGCCCGTGTGATCTGTCAGCTAGGAGAGACCCTGCGGGACGTTGTAGCGGCGACCGACGCCAATGCAGCCGGAGACCGCTATGCAGCTATGATAGGGGATATGTTGAACGTGCCTGTTCGCCGCTTGCGGCCCCTACGTCATGCCGACTGGAACGATCAGTTAAAATCCCGTTAATGGTCGGTCTTGCGTTGGCTGTCCCTGCGTGCCCGTTGAACGGTGGAACGGCTGACGCCGAATAGCGTAGCAGCTTGGACCAGTGATAGGCGGCCTGCGTCGACTTCCTGATTCATGTATGCGACCTGATCCCTGGTCAGGGCCGAAGGGCGGCCAAGCCGTTGCCCGCGTTCCCGCGCGGCCCTAAGCCCTGCCTGCGTTCGCTCTACGATCACGTTGCGCTCAAATTCGGCCATGACGGCCATAATCTGCAATACCGCCTTTCCCGTGGGACCGTTGGTATTATAAATCGGTTCCGTAATTGAGCGTAAAGCAACGCCTTTCTGTCCCAGCGTGTCAGTAAGTGTTACTAGGTCAATCAGGCTTCGCGTCAGTCTATCCAGACGCCAGACAATAATTTCATCGTGTGGACGCACGCAGTCTAGCAGGCGCTTTAGTTCGGACCGGCTCATATTCTTACCGCTTCCCGTGTCCTGAAAGATCCGCTCGCAGCCTTCTTTCTCTAGCGCCCTCAACTGCATATCTACATCCTGGCTTTCAGAGCGAGAAATGCGGGCATAGCCAAATTTCATTTGAAGAATGTCCGCCCGAACCGCTGTAAGGGCGTCGGTCCTCTATCAAGAGAAGCCACATAATCAGCATGGAGTTTTTCACGAACATCCGTGGCAATTACAGCGTAATCGCTCACCAGTTCTGCAAGTCGGTCTATGGTCGGAATTTCGTGTGATGCAGTGCCTACCCATAGTACAAGATCGTCGTCTTCGCCGTCTGCATCTGGATCGGCTACCTGACCGAAATAGGTCTGCATAGGTGCATCCCATCCCACGGTGACGATCAAATCAGCATATTCTTTGTTGGGCGATAAATTATATCTACTCATGAGAATTATTTTTTAGTCTAGCATTTGCGGCCTCTTGCTTCGCTGCGGCCTCCTGACCTTCTCTGATATTATCTATATGTAATAATGCGTGTTGATGTTTATCTTTAATCTGTTCTTCTAGGGCGACCTCTGCCATTTGGAGAACTTGTTTTTTTGCGCTCTCGGCAGGAAGTCCGTATCCAGTCAACAGGCGCTTATGTGTTTCCATACTTACGCTGTGTTTTTTCTCGAAGGCGCATTGTAGGTCATTTTCATTTTCGGAATCTAATCCGGCGATTATTGCGGCATATGTCTCGGTGTCTGTCTGGTTGGCAGTCATTGATTTTCCCTACATCAAAAACGGTCGGTTTTGACACACTAGGAGATAGCTAGGAGAACCGTCATTAAAGATGTATCAAAAAATAGGGTCAAAAGTCGATCACTTTTGACTATATTTCTGACGCCGTAGGACGCTTCAAAAGCGGGCCTGATCCTGCCCGCCGTAAACCACAGACTATAAACAGGCTCCCTTGGCTGGACCCTATAGCCGCCTTTCCGCCTGTTTATAGTCTGCTCCGCTACGCTGCGCCCGGCTGACGCCGGGTGGATTACGGGGACAGGACCAGGAAGTATAACCGCCCCCCAATGCTAGGCCCCCCGAGGGGCCGTCGCCGGAATAAGTCTCATGAAAACATGCGATTGTTACCCATAACCGGGTCATATATTTATAGGATAATGACAGTCTTTAAGGAATAGATGATGGGCGAAGAACTATCCAAACGGTTGACCATGACAACGCAGATGGTGGCCGCGTATGTTTCACAAAACGAAATTGAGGCTCATGAACTACCAAGCCTGATCGGCAAGGTTTACGAGGCCATTTCTCCGAAGCAGGAACACGCACCAGACCAGCCAACACCTGCCGTCCCCATTAAGCGGTCGGTATTTCCAGATTACATTATCTGTCTTGAGGACGGCAGGAAGCTGAAAATGCTGAAACGCCATTTGCAGGCGACCTATGGCATGACGCCAACCGAATATCGGATAAAATGGGGGCTACCGGAGCATTACCCGATGGTTGCACCCAACTACGCGGCCCGCCGGTCGGAACTGGCCAAAGAACTTGGACTAGGGCGCGATATTACCTCACTCTCGGCACGTCAAAATGAGCAGCCGCAGCAACCTGCCAAACGCGGCAGGAAGAAAAAGGCCGTCTAATAAGTCATTGATATGCGTTACGTAAAGCAGGCAAGCCGTAAAGTTTCTTTCCCTTTCTCCTGCCTGTTGTGATTGTTGGTTTTCCAAGGGTTTTTGGGTAATCGCGCCCGTTGGGCGCGATTAGCACTGGCTCTAGTTCGTAAGGCCGGGAGCCTGGCGGAGCCAGCCTCCCGACCAACTCACCGGAGCCAGCCCATACGCTGCGCTCCTGGTCTGTCTCCGCCCATCCGGGTAACGATCCGCGCGACAACCCCCGATGCTAGGCCCCCAGCTTGGGGGCCGTCGCTGGTGCCATAATCCTCACTCCGCGCAAGCGGGCTGGTCCTCGCCATGCTCCCCATGCTCGCGCCTGTCCGTTGGCCAGGCGTTGCGCGTGGGTGCGCGTGGCTGCGGTCCCGGCCCTTCGGGCCGCCGCTTGCGCTGCGCTGCGGGTCATGGCCTCCTGATGGTGTCGGGACGAGAGGCGTCCCGCTTCGCTAAGTGTTCGCCCGCGCGGCGCGGTCGAACAAGAGGCTGGCTGGTGCTGGGCGCGGCTGGGTTTTTTGGCGGTAAACCGTGCTTTTTTCTTGCAATAATAATGTATCATGATACATTAACGACATGGGGGCGGGACACCACACCGACCCCATGAAACCCACATATAGGAGGCTCACCCTATGTCACAATCTCTCACCTACATTTCCCGCCGGAACTGCACCCCGCTGACTGATGCGGTGCTGATGAAAGCCGCTCCCAGCGTGTTTGCGCACGACAAGCACGAAAGCCGCTCGGAGCGTTACACCTACATTCCCACGATTGACGTGGTGAATGGCCTGCGGGCCGAGGGCTTTATGCCCGTGCATGTTTCGCAAGGCCGCTCTCGTATTCCGGGCAAAGCCAACTTTACCAAGCACCTGATCCGTTTCCGCCGACAGGGCCAAGGCCCGACATATACGCACCTGGGCGAACTGTTCCCCGAACTGATCCTGATGAATAGCCATGACGGGACCAGCGCGTACAAGATCATGGCGGGCATGATGCGCCTGCGGTGCTTTAACGGAATGATCGTGCTGGACAAGAACCTTGAGGAAGTCAGGGTACCCCATAAGGGCAACGTGACTGAAAAGGTGATTGAAGGGTCATACCGGGTCATGGATGCCAGTCAGGAAGCCTTGCGGGTTGCAGATCACTGGTCAGGCGTATCGCTGTCCCGTGACGAGCAAATGGTGCTGGCCGAGGCTACCCATATGCTCCGCTTTGACGAGGATAACACCACGGGACAGGCCATCCAGCCGAAGCAGTTTCTTGCACCGTGGCGGAAGGAAGACCGTGGCGACGATCTGTGGCACGTAGCCAATCGCCTACAGGAAAACACGATGAAAGGCGGGCTGCATGGCTTTCGGTGGGACGAAAAGGCCCGGCGTCACCGCCGCGTGACGACGCGCGAAGTCAAATCGGTTGAGACCGATGTGAAGGTAAATCGGGCCATCTGGCACCTGTCACAGCGGATGGCGGAATTAAAGGGGGCCGCCTGATCCCCCCAGGCGGGGCCGTATGGCCCCGCCACCCACCATTCCGAAATCTATTGCCCAAAGGTGCCCCGATGTTCCTGAACCATTATCATTGTGATTGCTGCGGTACGGACTGGACCGACGAATACCCCTGTCAGGTGGACGATGATTGCCCGAAATGTGGCGACCGCCACATATCCCCCCATCGCTTCGAGGACATGGCCCACGCCCCCTATATCCGCACGATGGGCGAACTTGTGGCCGCCCTTAATCGTGGAATGGGGGAACCGTGGAATCACATTCCGGGGGATGTGCTTTCCGATCTGCTGGAAACGCGCCTGCATGGCGTCACGAATGGCGGCACAAGCCGCTATTTTGAGACGAAAGACGACGCCACAGACTACGCCACCACGTTGCCGGGGGATGCTGTGGCCTCTCTTTTTTCGGGCACTCCCCAACGCCTATTTCTGGACGATTAAGGGCAAACAGCGTGCCAGCGCGATGCGCTGGCACAAGCATTAGGTTGCGGCCATAGGCCGCACAGCAACCCCCAATGCTAGGCCCCCAGCTTGGGGGCCGTCGCTGGCATCATGCTTTCCATGCCCGGCGTCATAGATATTGGTTTACGTAAAGCAGGCAAGCCGTAAAGTTTCCTTTCCCTTTCTCCTGCCTGTTGTGATTGTTGGTTTTCCAAGGGTTTTTGGGTAATCGCGCCCGTTGGGCGCGATTAGCACTGGCTCTAGTTCGTAAGGCCGCGAGCCTGGCGGAGCCAGTCTCCCGACCAACTCACCGGAGCCAGCCCATACGCTGCGCTCCTGGTCTGTCTCCGCCCATTCGGGTAACGATCCGCGCGACAACCCCCGATGCTAGGCCCCCAGCTTGGGGGCCGTCGCTGGTGCCATAATCCTCACTCCGCGCAAGCGGGCTGGTCCTCGCCATGCTCCCCATGCTCGCGCCTGTCCGTTGGCCAGGCGTTGCGCGTGGGTGCGCGTGGCTGCGGTCCCGGCCCTACGGGCCGCCGCTTGCGCTGCGCTGCGGGTCATGGCCCCCTGATGGTGTCGGGACGAGAGGCGTCCCGCTTCGCTAAGTGTCTGACCGAAAATGAGTTGAGTGATTTCAGCGGGTTATGATTCATGGGTTTGCGATAACCTGATGAGATCAAGATGGCCTGGACTGAAATCACCCGAGCGCAGTATCAAAGGGACGACCTGGAATATGCAAGCGACCTGCGCGATGCGGAGTGGGCGCTGATTGCGCCGCTGATGCCCGAGAAGAAACGGCTGGGCAGACCACGACGTACGGATTTGCGCCGGGTCATGGAGGCGATCCTCTATATCGTCACGACCGGCTGTCAATGGCGGCAGTTACCTCGGCACTTTCCGGCCTTCACGACCGTACAGGGCTATTTCTACCGTTGGATCCGCGAGGGAAGATGGGAAGCCATGAACCATATTCTCGTGATCCTGTCGCGTGAGCAGGACGGGCGAGACGCCACGCCTTCAGTGGGCATTATTGACAGCCAGTCGGTTAAAACCGCTGAAAATGGCGGCCCCCGCGGTTATGACGCGGGCAAGAAGATCAAGGGACGCAAGCGACATATCGCGACCGACACGCTGGGTCATGTCGTGGCGGCTGTTGTACATCCCGCCGACATTCAGGATCGTGATGGTGCGCCGCTGGTAGCGACCAGAATACGCTCATTGTTTCCCTGGCTTCGCCATCTGATCGGTGACGGGGGATATGCTGGCGAGAAGTTGCGTGGTACGCTGGCTGAACTCGGCCGATGGACGATCGAGATCGTCAAACGTAGCGATCGGGCCGAAGGCTTCGTCGTCTTGCCCAAACGCTGGGTCGTGGAGCGTAGCTTTGCATGGCTCGGACGTTGCCGTCGCCTCACGAAGGATGTCGAGACAACAATCTCGTCATCCTGCGCATGGTTGATGATTGCCCATATCCGCAGAGTTCTGCGAAAAATCAATCAAACCGCTTTCTGATTCAGGCTCTCATTCCTCATCTGTCAGATCAGACGGATAGCGTTTCGTCTTGCGTGTAATTCCGGCCATGCGGCCTCGTTGTGCTGGCGTCCACATCCTGCCTTTGAATCACGCTCAAAACCTCTTGAAAACCTATCATAGCGAATTTCCAAAAGGGCTTGTCTTATGCATTCCGTGTCGCTGCGTGCGACAAAGGACTGATTTTTCCGGGGTGGCCACCCCGGAAAAATCAGGAAGGGGACGGGTCGGCAACA